>NZ_FPAQ01000034.1 GCF_900116405.1 Halomonas saccharevitans
CTCAACCACTGAACAAGGCGGCCTGACGCTGATAATGACCCGATCCGAGCTTAGATGACCTGTCAGGTGGTCCGAAGGATGGGGTCCACTTCACCGCAGCCACGCCTCCTGTTCGGCGTTGTACTCGCGCCCGGCCTTCTTCTCGCGGCCGAGCCAGAGGTTGAAGCGGCGCTCCACCACGGCATCGATGGGCTCCAGGGTGTCAGTCTGCCCCAGGGCGTAGCGCACCAGACTGACCACCTCGGTGAGCTGCTCATCCACCGGAGCACCACGAACCTGAGAGGCCTCCAGGCGCTTGTAGGCCTGCCAAACGTTGGCCACCGCCAGGTGAGGCGGCTTCTCCAGCATGGCGTTGACCAGCTCGCGGATGGCGGCATAGGTGAGCCGCTGCTGGCCTAGCGGCTGGTTGTAGAGAATCTGCAGGGCGGTCAGCTCGTCGCGGTGCTCCTCGATGAAGGCCTTGAAGCTGCTGATGGTCTGCTCGGCCCGCTGGTGGTCGAAGTCGGCGTGCACCAGGGCATCGGTGGTCACCTCGTCGATGACGATATCGCGCTTCTGCTTGATCTCCTTGAGGAGGGTGCGCAGCGCCGGCTTGTCGAAGGGCCGGCAGGCCTCATCCAGCCGCTCCTGTACCACGGCCTGCTCCTGCTCAGGCGTGGGGGCAGGGCCATGCCGCTCGGTGATGACGGCCTGCTGGTTGTCCGGGTCGATGGCATCGAGCAGCCGGTTCGCGAGCTGACGAGGCGCCTGGCCACCGCTGGCCTCGGCCAGGCGGGTGCGGTCCTCATCGGTCAGCTTGCGATCCAGGGCCGCCAGGCGAGCCGCCAGGGAGGACATGGCATCCTCATCGCGCCGGCCCATGGCGACCTGTTCCAGCAGCGCATCGAAGCTCAGCGACCGCTTGCGCTCCAGAGGCTGGCTGGCGTTCTTCTTCGATTCCGTTACCCCGACAGCGTCAATCAGGATGAAGCGGGTCTTGGTCTCCGCATCCGGTGTCACCGCCTTGAGGTCGGCGTCGGGGATGGTGCGCACGCCGCGCCCCTTCATCTGCTCGTAGTAGCCCTCGGACTTCACGTCGCGCATGAATATCAGCACCTACACCGGCTTGATGTCGGTGCCGGTGGCGACCATGTCCACGGTGACGGCAACCCGGGGCATGGGGTCGACCCGAAACGCCTTGATCAGCGCCTTGGGGTCCTCGCCGTTGTTGCGGTAGGTGATCTTCTTGGCGAAATCGTTTCCCTCGCCGAATACTTCCCGCACCGCATGCACAATTTCCTCGGCGTGGTTGTCGTCCTTGGCGAAGATCAGCGTCTTGGGCAGCCACTCCCCCGTGCGTTCCGGGAACAGCTCGGTGAACACGCGCTCACGGTAGGTCTGCAGCACGGTACGGATCTGGTTGGGGTTCACTACCGAGCGATCGAGTTCCTTGCCGGTGTACTCGAACTCCTCGTCCAGGGTCTCGTAGCGCATCTGCCGCGTGCGCCGGTCACGCACCGGCACCTGGTAGCCCACGTCGCCGGGCTCCACCTTGCCCCCCTCCTCGGTCACCCGGGTGCGGATGCGGTAGATCTCGTAGCCGACGTTGACTCCATCGACCACCGAGCGCTCGTAGGGATACTCGGCCACCAGGTTCTGGTTGAAGAAACCCAGGGTGTGCTTGGAGGGGGTCGCCGTCAGGCCGATGAGCGAGGCATCGAAGTACTCCAGCACCTGGCGCCACAGGCCGTAGATGGAGCGGTGACACTCGTCGGTGATGATGAAGTCGAAGGTCTCGATGGGGATCTCGGGGTTGTAGCCGAGGGGCAGCGGTTCCCCCTGCTCGCCCTCCCACTGCTCGAAGGCCGAGGCCTCCTCGTCGGCTTCATCCAGCGGATTGCCGCGCAGCATGGCGTAGAGGCGCTGGATGGTGGTGATCACCACCTTGGCATCGGGGTCGATGTGATGCCCGTGCAGGTGCTGAACGATGTAAGTGTCGTTGAAGCGGTTGGCAGCGCCCACCGGTTGGAAGTTCTGGAACTCCTTGAGGGTCTGGTCGCCAAGGTTGTTGCGTTCCACCAGGAACAGGATGCGCCTGGCACCCGCATGGCGGATCAGACGGTAAGAAAAGCTGCAGGCGGTGAAGGTCTTTCCCGAGCCTGTGGCCAGCTGGATCAGCGCTCGCAGGCGGTCTTCCGCCAGCGACTTCTCCAGGCCCTCGATGGCCTCGATCTGACAGTCACGCAGCCCCTGGGTCTCTAGGGGCGGCATCTGGCGCAGCCGGGCACGCAGGGTCTCCGACTGGCGTAGCCACTCATGCAGCGTTTCCGGGCGGTGAAAGGCGAACACACGGCGAGAACGCGGCTTGGGGTCTCGCAGGTTGCAGAAGAAGGTCTCGTCGCCGGTGCTCTCGTAGTGGTAGACGAGCCGCTGCTCCCAGCGGGCCAGGTGTTCGGGCAGCTGAGCCACGTACTTGGCCGATTGCTCGGCAACACCGCTGAGCGTCACCCCGGCCTTCTTGGCCTCGATGACCCCAGCCGCCTTGCCGTCGATGAACAGCAGGTAGTCGCAGTAGCCGGCGGGCAGGTGGAACTCCCGCACGGCCACTCCGAGCGCCGCCTGTCGGTCGAAGTCGCTTCTGTCCTGGATCATCCAGCCTGCATCCCTCAGCAGCTGATCGATCCGGCTCCTGGCCTGCTCCTCCGGCTGTTGCACGGCTCCCCTCCATCCCCTGGTCATCGCGTGGGTGGTCCCACGTCTGCTCTGTCTGCCCCGTCCCTGGCGGCCAGGACAGGCCGGCAGCCCTGGCTCAGTGCTGCCCGGTCGCCTAGTGACGAAGAGGCGCTACCCCAAGCGTACCGGCTAATGCGCTGGTTTTCCTGCTGGAGCCTGAGCCGTTGAGCCCTGGTTGATGATGGCGGCAACAAGCCGCGAATCGGCTCCGTGAATCGCCCCGGGTTTCGTAGACATATCCAAGCCTGATACTGAAGACACCAAGGAGGTCCAAAGAGGTCCTATGAAAAGCCAGCGATACCCCGAAGAATTTAAGCTCGAAGCCGTCAATTAGGTAACGGAACAGGCCACCCCGTCACGTGGGTGGCCGCCCATCTTACAGTCTCCATGAGTGGATGAAGCGCTACTTCCCCTTGCTACTTTTCGTGAAAGTAGGGCTTCCTACTGCTGGATAGGTGGTGGTATCGCTACCATTGAATGATTGGGAGGATTTTAGGATGATATTTTATTTTCATCCCACAGTTCCTGGGCCTGCCCATGTGGGCCAACCCCGATTGGCGCGGCGGCCTCTATCCGCCCCACGGCGGCAGCGATGACTGGCTCGGTGACTATGCCCGGGTATTTTCCACCGTGGAGGGCAACACCACCTTCTACAGCGGGGCGCCGCGGGCCTCGACGGTGGACGCCTGGGCGCGCCAGGCGCCGCCGTCGTTCCGTTTCTGCTTCAAGCTGCCGGCGAGCCTGACCCACGAGAAGCGCCTGGAGGGCATCGAGGCCGACCTCGATGGCTTCTTCGCGGCGCTCGCGCCTCTGCACGATCGGCTCGGGCCGACCATGGTGCAGCTGCCCCGGGACGTCGGCCCCGAAGCGCTGCCCCGGCTCGAGGCGCTGCTGAAACGCTGGCCGGCGGGGCTGCCCTGCGCCGTCGAGGTTCGCCACCGGGAATTCTTCCACAAGGGGGAGGCCGAGACGGCCCTCAACCGATTGTTGATAACTCACGGCGTCGATCGGGTGATGCTCGACGTTCGAGCGCTCTTCGCCACGCCTCCCGAGGCGCATGCCGGCCTGGCTCGGGCTCAGGCCGAGAAGCCGCGACTCCCGTTACACGTGCTTTCCACGGGAGACTTCCCGCTGGTGCGCTTCATCGGCCACCTTGACGACGCCATCAACGAGCACACGGTTACCCCCTGGATCGAGCGCCTCTGCCTGTGGATAAAACAGGGGAAAACCCCTTTCCTGCTTGTGCACACGCCGGATAACCGCCAGGCGCCTGAGCTCGCGCGACGCCTGCATGCGCGGATCGCCGAACGTGTGGCGCTCCCTTCCCTGGAGGCCTTCGCCGGAGAGGCCCAGGCCTCGCTGTTTTGACCTGTCCTGCCCAGCGACGAAAGGCGCCGGCGGTTTTGCCCGGGTGACTAGTCAACAAGCGTATGATCGGATACTTTTACGGGTCGATCGTCACTTGCCATCGGATCTTGTGGGGTTTCATACGTATCCCGTGTGATTCCTCGCCGTGATCCATCAGGAGGTGTCCGCGATGCGCCTCGCAGAGGCCTCGCGGAAGTTGTACCGGCAGCGATCCTGTCTGGCATCCGTAATGCCCTTGAAAGCGCCACTTCGTGATCCGGAGTGGCGTGGACGTGGCGACTACAACCACAACGCCGTCATTGCATCCGATCGATCGATGACGACACGTACCATCAGGGTGATTTATGTCTACCAAGCAACACGCACACTGGTCTTCTCGACTGACCTTCATTCTCGCGGCCACCGGCTCCGCGGTCGGCCTGGGGAATATCTGGAAGTTTCCCTACATGGTGGGCGACAGCGGCGGTGGCGCCTTCGTGCTCATCTATCTGCTCTGTATCGGCCTGGTCGGGCTGCCGATCTTGGTGGCCGAATGGCTGGTGGGTCGCCGGGGGCAGAACAATCCGGCCAACGCCATGGCCGACCTGGCCAAAGCGTCCGGAGCCTCTCGCGGCTGGATGATCGTCGGCATCAGCGGCATCCTCGGTGCCTTTTTGATCCTCTCCTTCTATAGCGTGATCGGCGGCTGGTCGCTCTACTACACCCTGAGCTCGGTGACCGGGGCCTTCAGCGGTCAGGACGCCGACGGCATCAGCGCGCTGTTCAGCGGCATGCTGGCGAGCCCCGGCCTGCTGCTGGTGGGTCACTCGGTGTTCATGCTGCTGGTGATCGGTATCGTCGCCCGCGGCGTGACCAAGGGCCTCGAGGGCGCCGTGCGCAGCCTGATGCCGGCGCTGGGCGTGCTGCTGGTGGTGCTGGTGGGTTACGGCATGACCACCGGCCACTTCGGTCAGACCCTGAACTTCATGTTCAACCCGGACTTCTCGAAGGTGGACGGCGGCGTGATCCTGGCGGCCATGGGTCAGGCCTTCTTCACGCTGTCGCTGGGCATGGGCATCATGATGGCCTATGGCTCCTACCTGAACGAGGAGATCAACCTGCTCAAGACCGCGCGGACCGTGATCATCCTCGATACCGTGGTGGCGCTGGTCTCCGGCCTGGCGATCTTCCCCATCGTCTTCGCCAACGGCCTGGATCTCAGCTCAGGCCCGGGCCTGATCTTCGTCACCCTGCCGCTGGCCTTCGGCAACATGGGCGGCGGCGTCATCCTTAGCCTGATGTTCTTCCTGCTGCTCACCTTCGCGGCCCTGACCTCGGCGATCTCGCTGCTCGAGCCGGCGGTGGAGTTCGTCGAGGAGCGCACTCCGCTGTCGCGCATCGCCTCCACCCTGGTAGCCGGGGCGGCGACCTGGGCACTGGGCATTGCGGCACTGCTGGCGTTCAACGTCTGGGGGGATGTGCTGATCTTCGGCCTGAACATCTTCGATCTGCTCGACACGGTGACCAGCAAGTTCCTGCTGCCGCTGACCGGCCTGATGGCGATCGTCTTCGTCGCCTGGGTGCTGGACAAGGAACAGGTTCGCGAGGAGCTGGGACTGGACGTCTATGACTTCAGCGCCTGGAATATCCTGGTGAAGTACGTCGCGCCGCTGTGCGTGATCGCGGTGTTCGTCTCCAGCCTCTGAGCATGGCTCGCCGGCTTTCGCCGGCGCGTCGCGTCTCCAACGAGCCCCGCCCCGCGGGGCTCGTTGCGTGAGGGGAGAGGCACCGCGCTTGGCGGTCAGTGCATCTCGTCTTCCGCCGACGCCTCGTCGGGGAGCGGGGCGATCTCCTGGGACAGGCGCTTGAATTCGTTATGCAGCTCGATGCCGCGGCGGGCGCGCAGGTTACGTTGGGCGGCGGAGCGCGATCGCTGCTCGTGCTCGACGACCTCCATGCCCATGAAGATGTCGAGGAGTTCACTCTTGAGGGAGGATAACCGTTCGACATTACGCATGATCGACTCTCCTAAAAGATTCGCGACACTGCATAGTCTTACTATATCTCACTTGACAAAATGGTGACGGCTCATGAGCAAAATGCACAACGCGCCGTCAACGCTTCGCGTCGCGCCTCTCGCCGAGCCTTCGTGCCCGACGGGGTGCGCATCGCCCCTCGGCTTGGGGCATACTGTGATCATGAATCTGCCCATCTTCTTGCCGCCTCGCCCTCGCCGTGAGGCGGCTCGCCAGCAAGGAGTCCCCGCGTGAGTCGTGCCCTGTTCGATGAGATGAGACGTCGCATGGAGCACTTTCGCCGCTCCGAGCAGAAGGTCGCGCGCTTCGTGCTGCGCAACCCAGAGGAAGTGATCCACATGCGCATCGTCGACCTGGCCACCGAGGCCAAGGTCAGCGAGCCCACCGTGGTGCGCTTCTGTCGCGCCCTGGGCTGCAACGGCTTCCAGGATTTCAAGCTGCAGCTGGCGCAGATGCTGGCCTCCGGCAGCCAGTTCGCCCAGTTCTCGATGAACGACAGCGACTCGGTGGTGGAGTTTTCCCACAGCATCTTCGACTCTACCGTGGGCACCCTGCTGTCGGTGCGCGACCGGCTCGACAACGAGGCGCTGAGCCAGGCCATCAACGCCCTGGCCATGGCCAACCGGGTGGAGTTCTACGGCTTCGGCGCCTCGGGGGCCGTGGCCGCCGATGCCCAGCACAAGTTCTTCCGCCTGCAGATCTCCACCGCCGCCTACACCGACCCGCACATGCAGAACATGTCGGCGGTGACCCTCAAGGAGGGCGATGTGGTGGTGGCCATCTCCCAGACCGGCCGCACCCGGGCGCTGGTGGCCAGCGTGCGCCTGGCGCGCGAGGCCGGCGCGACGGTGATCGGGCTCTGCCCCAGCGGCTCGCCGCTCGCCGAGGAGGTCACCCTGCCGCTCTACATCGACGTCCACGAGGACACCGAGATCTATACCCCCATGAGTTCGCGCATCGCCCACCTGGTGCTGGTCGACGTGCTGGCGGTGGGCGTGGCCAAGACGCGGGGCCCCAAGCTCGCCGAGCAGCTTCGCGAGGTGAAGAAGAGCCTCAATCCACTGCGCTTCCCCGAGCAGGATGGCAAGTCCTGAGTCGACCCCCGATATGCTAAGCTGGCTCTCCATTTTTTGACCCGGCTTTCCCTGCGCTATGGACGACGTCACGGCGATTCTCGACCACATGAACCCGGCCCAGCGCGAGGCCGTCAGTGCTCCCCAGGGCAACATGCTGGTGCTGGCCGGGGCCGGCTCCGGCAAGACCCGGGTGCTGGTTCACCGCATCGCCTGGCTGATGCAGGCCGAGGGGCTCTCGCCCTATGCGCTGCTCGCCGTGACCTTCACCAACAAGGCGGCGCGCGAGATGCGCACCCGCCTGGAGGCGCTGCTCGGCATCTCGCTGCGCAACGTCTGGGTCGGCACCTTCCACTCCATTGCCCACCGCCTGCTGCGGACCCACTGGCAGGACGCACGCCTGCCCCAGCACTTCCAGATCATCGACAGCGATGATCAGCTGCGGCTGGTCAAGCGGCTGCTCAAGGACCACCGCGTCGACGACGAGCGCTTCCCGCCCCGCCAGGTGCAGTCGTTCATCTCCGGCTGCAAGGAGGAGGGGCTGCGTCCCCATCAGGTCGATGCCCACGGCGATGCCTACATGGCGCAGATGGTCGAGCTCTATGAGCGCTACCAGCTCACCTGCGAGCGCGGCGGCCTGGTCGACTTCGGCGAGCTGCTGCTGCGGAGCCTGGAGCTGTTGCGCGACAATCCCGCGCTGCTGGCCCATTACCGTGAGCGCTTCGGCCACGTGCTGGTCGACGAGTTCCAGGACACCAACACCCTGCAGTACGCCTGGCTCAAGCTGCTGAGCGGCATGTCGACCCCGATGACCGTGGTCGGCGATGACGACCAGTCGATCTACGGCTGGCGCGGGGCGCGCATCGAGAACATCCGCCGCTTCGAGCAGGAGTTCCCCGGCACCAAGACCGTGCGCCTGGAGCAGAACTACCGCTCCACCAGCGCCATCCTCGACGCCGCCAACGCCCTGATCAGCCACAACAGCGAGCGCATGGGCAAGGAGCTGTGGACGGCCGGCGACCGCGGCGAGCCGATCTCGGTATACGCGGGTTTCAACGACCTCGACGAGGCGCGCTTCATCGTCGATACCCTCCGCGAGAAGGTCGACGAGGGCGTCAATCGCCGTGAGATGGCGATCCTCTACCGCTCCAACGCCCAGTCGCGTGTACTGGAGGAGACGCTGATCCGCCAAGGGGTGCCCTACCGCATCTACGGCGGCCAGCGTTTCTACGAGCGGCTCGAGATCAAGAACGCCCTGGCCTACCTGCGCCTGCTGCTCAACCGCGACGACGACGCCTCGCTCGAGCGGGTGATCAACGTGCCGGCCCGGGGCATCGGCACGCGTACCGTGGAGGTGCTGCGCACCCGGGCGCGGCAGACCGAGGTCTCGCTGTGGCAGGCGCTGCACGATGCCCTGCTCGACGCCTCGCTCAAGGGCCGTGCCGCCACGGCCGTGCGCGCCTTCAGTGAGCTGATCGAGCGGCTCGATAATGACACCGCCGGCCTGGCGCTCCATGAGATCATCGATCACGTCATCACGACCTCCGGGCTGATCGAGCACCACCGCAGCGAGAAGGGCGAGAAGGGCCAGGCGCGGGTCGAGAACCTCGAGGAGCTGGTCACCGCCGCCAAGGCCTTCACTCAGGGCGAGAGCTTTGAGCCGCCCGAGGCCGGCGAGGGCGGTGCGGCGCTGGAGGCCTTCCTCTCCGAGGCGGCGCTCAACGCCGGTGACCACGAGGCCGACGAGTTCGAGGACTGCGTGCAGCTGATGACGCTGCACTCGGCCAAGGGCCTGGAGTTCCCGGTGGTGTTCATCGCCGGGGTCGAGGAGGGGCTCTTCCCCCACAAGATGTCCATGGAGGAGCCAGGACGCCTGGAGGAGGAGCGTCGGCTCTGCTACGTGGGCCTGACCCGCGCCATGCGCAAGCTCTACCTGACCCACGCGGAGCTGCGTCGGCTGCACGGCAAGGAGACCTTCCAGCGGCCGTCGCGCTTCCTGCGCGAGCTGCCCGAGGAGTATCTGGAGGAGGTGCGCCTGCGCGGCCAGATCTCGCGGCCGGTCACCGCCTCGCGCCCCGGGCCGCGCCAGGAGAGCGTCGACGGCGGCGCCGACCTGCCGTCCCTGTCGCTGGGCCAGCGGGTCAGCCATCCGGTCTTCGGCGAAGGGGTGATCCTCAATGCCGAGGGGGAGGGCGAGCGCGCCCGGGTACAGGTCAGCTTCGAGGGCGAGGGCGACAAGTGGCTGGTATTGGGCTTCGCCAAGCTGACGCCGCTGTGATGCGTCCCGGACCGCTGTGCGCGGTGCTTGCCGGCTAATTCAGCCGTGACGCATACTCTTGGGCGGACACGTCTTTAGCCCGCAGCCACTGCGGGAAGAATAATCACACCTGGAGTCATGCTCGCCATGCAACGCCGTCAGTTTCTCAAGACCGTGGGCGTCGGTGCCGCCGCCGGCGCCACCGCCTCCTTTATCTCCACGGCCAGCGCCCAGGAGATCATCACCTGGGACATGGTGACCTCCTGGCCGAAGAACTTCCCGGCGCTGGGGACCGGGGCGAACGACTTCGCCGAGCGCATCGAGCGGATGTCCGGGGGCCGCATGAAGATTCGCGTGCACGGCGCCGGCGAACTGGTCCCGGCCCTGGAGGTATTCGACGCGGTGGGGCAGGGCACCGCCGAACTGGGTCACTCCGCCTCCTACTACTGGCGCGGCAAGACCCTGGCCGCCCAGTTCTTCACCGCCGTGCCCTTCGGCATGACCACCACCGAGACCAATGCCTGGCTCTACCACGGCGGCGGTCATGAACTCTGGGACGAGGAGTACGCCAAGCACAACCTCAAGCCCTTTCCGGTGGGCAACACCGGCACCCAGATGGCCGGCTGGTTCAAGAAGGAGATCAATACGCTTGCCGACATGCAGGGCCTCAAGCTGCGGCTGCCGGGGCTGGCCGGTGAGGCGATGAACCGCATCGGCGTGACCACCGTGAACACCCCCGGGTCCGAGATATTCACCTCCCTGCAGACCGGCGTGCTGGACGCGGCCGACTGGGTCGGTCCCTACAACGACCTGGCCTTCGGCCTGCACCAGGTGGCTCAGTACTACTACACCTCGGCCTGGAACGAGCCCAGCGCCGTGCTCGAGGGGATGGTCAACCTGGATGCCTGGAACGCCCTGCCCGATGACCTGAAGGCCGTGGTCAGCGAGGCGGCCATGGCCTCCAACCTGGCGATGAGCAGCGAGTTCGCGGTGCGCAACGCCGAGGCCCTCGAGACCCTGGTCGACGAGCACGGCGTCGAGCTGCGTACCTTCCCCGAGGAGGTGCTGGTGGCGCTCCACGACGCCGCTCGGCAGGTTCTCGAGGAGCAGGTGGATAAGGACGAGGCGTCGCGCCGGGTCTACGACTCCTACACCGCCTTCCAACGGAAGGTGCGTCGCTTCACCGACGTGGGCGAGTTTGCCTACCTGAAGACCCGCGAGAAGGTCGGCGCCTGACGCTGCGCTCGAGCGGTCGCAGCACCCAGGCCAGGCGCACGGCCGTAGGCGCCCAGCTGGCGCCTCCGGCCTGCACCGAGGGACGACGAGGGTCGATCCGCGAGAGGTGAATCAGGCTTCTTGGCGCACGCCGCGGATACGCCCGTTCTCGTCCAGAGCGACCATCACGAAGCGCGCCTCGGTGACCTTGTGCAGCTCCTGGGGATCGCGCTCGTGGGGCGCGCGAATCCACACCTCCACGTCGATCTTGATCGAGCTGTGGCCGATCTCGCTGACCCGGGTGAAGATGTTCACCATGGAGCCCACCCGTACCGGGCAGAGGAAGTCCATGGCCTCGATGGCCACGTTGGCCGTGCGGCCCAGGGCCTCGCGGCCGGCGGCCACCTCAGCGGCCTCGTCCATGCGGGCGACCAGCCAGCCGCCGGGAATGTCGCCGTGCAGATTGGTATCCTGGCGGCTGGCCAGCAGCTTGAGGGTCAGCTGACCCTGCGGGGCGGGGGTATCGTCGATGTCTGTCATGGCGGGCGTTTCGACTCGCATTGTTGTTGTGGGGGGCATCGATGGGGTGGCGGTGTTCATCGGTGCTCCATGGTATACGCCGAGGACCCGGCTTCACCACCGTGGCGGCGCGACATCCTGCCGCCGGCCGCGATCTCCCTGCAGCCTTACCTTCACCTTCGCGCTTCGAGGAGCCGTCATGCCCGTCGTCCTGTCCCGCCGTCTGATCCCCTGGCTGCTGCTGATCGCGTGTGGCGTGATGATGATTCAGGCCCAGGCCCAGGCCCAGATCCAGGATCGGGATCGGGCCGAGACGCCGGTGCGGCTCGGGGAGCGTGGCCAGGTCGAGGAGATCGCCGGGACCCTGGGCACGATGGGCTCCGATACCATGGCGGGGCTGATGCTGCGCTGGGGAGAGGCACTGGCACGCCGCCACCCCGGCATTCGCCTGCAGCTGCAGGCCAGCGGCTCGGCCAGCGCGCCACCGGCGCTGGTGGCCGGGACCACCCGGCTGGGGCCGATGTCTCGCCCCATGAGCGACGTCGAGCACCGCGCCTTCGTCGCGCGCCACGGTTATCCGCCGCGGGAGCTCACGGTGGCCCGCGACGCCCTGGTGGTGGTGGTGCACCGTCACAATCCCCTCGCGGGCCTGGGGCGCCGCGAGCTGGATGCCGTCTTCTCCGACACGCAGCGCTGCGGGGCGCCGGGGGCGATCCGCGACTGGCAGGCGCTGGGGCTCGATTGGCCCGAGGGGCGCATCCGCCTCCACGGCCGCAACGCGGCCTCTGGCACCCAGGCGCTATTTCGGCGGGTGGCGCTCTGCGACGGCTTCTTCCGTCCGGCGGTCAACGAGCACCCCGGCTCGGCCGCGGTGGTGGCGGCGGTGGCCGAGGATCCGCGAGCCATCGGCTATGCCGGCCTCAATCACCTGACACCGGGCGTCCGGGCCATGGCTTATCGCGATGATGACGGAACGCTTCGCGCCCCCGATCCCGAGGCGGTGCGTCGCGGTGACTATGCCCTGTCGCGCGATCTCTACCTCTACCTCAACCTGCCGCCCGGCGAGGCGCTGCCGGCCCCTGAACGCGCCTTCATCGACCTGGTGCTCTCGCCAGAAGGCCAGGCCATCGTCGAGGAACTCGGCTTCGTCGCCCTGCCCGAGGCGCAGCGACGGCGGCAGCGCCGCGCGCTGGCGCTAGAGGTTGGCGGTTGACGCTGTCATCCCCTTGTCATCACCGTGTCGTACTCTTTCGTTAGCCCTCGTCTTCTTCAGGTCCGGTCATGCTCGACTCCCCCCCGCCGACTGCCGTGCGACGCCGCCTGCGTCAGGGGCGTGATCGCCTAGCCACCGCGCTGATCACCGCCGGTGGCATCGGCGTGATCGCCGCGCTGCTGGCCATCGGGATCTTCCTGGCGGTGGAGGTGGTGCCGCTATTCTGGCCGACGGGGGATTCGAGTGCGATCAGTCCCGAGGCGCTCTGGGGTGTCGGAGAGGATGCCGGCGAGGCCGCCGATGAGGCCATCCGCCATCGCTGGGCGCCCACGGCCAGCCTGGCGCCGGGCGAGACGCCGCGGATCAGCCTCGCGCCGCTGGCCTGGGGGACCCTGGAGGCGGCCGCCTGGGCGCTCGCGATCGCCGTGCCCCTGGCGCTGGGGGCGGCGGCCCACTCGTCGCTCTTCATGTCCCGGCGCCTGCGCAGCCGCCTGAAGCCCACGCTGGAGCTGATGGAAGCGCTGCCGGGCGTGGTCGTCGGCTTCGTCGCCGGCCTAGTGCTGGCGCCCTGGGTCGAGCGTCATCTGGCCGAGGTCGTCGCCTGCCTGGTGCTGCTGGTGCCGGGGCTGCTGCTGGCCGGCGGGCTGCGCTCGTGGCTCCCCGCGCCCTGGCGCGAGGCCCTGCCGCTGGGCTGGGCCGGCCTGTGGCTGGTGCCCTGGCTGGCGCTGGTGCTGGCCGCGTCCGTGTGGCTCGCTCCCTGGCTCGAGGCCGTCGCGTTCGACGGCGACCTGCGCCGCTTCCTGGAGCTGCGCCTGGGGCTCGATATCGCCGTGCGCAATGCCCTGATCGTCGGCGCGGCGATGGGCTTCGCCGTGATGCCCAGCGTCTACGCGCTGGCCGAGGACGCCCTCTCGGGAGTGCCGGCGAGCTTGGCGGAGGGCGCCCAGGCGCTGGGGGCGACCCGCTGGCAGACTCTCTGGAGGGTGGTGCTGCCCGCGGCCTCGCCGGGCATCTTCTCGGCGGTGATGATCGGCGCCGGGCGGGCCGTCGGCGAGACCATGATCGTGCTGATGGCCAGCGGCAATGCCGCCCTGATGACCCTGAACCCGCTGGACGGCCTGCGCTCCCTGGCGGCGACCATCGCCATCGAGCTGCCGGAGGCCGGCCCTGGGGGCATGCACTATCAGCTGCTGCTGTTGGCGGCCCTGGCACTTTTCGTCTTCACCTTCCTGGTCAATACCCTGGCCGAGCTGGTGCGCACGCGCCTGCGCCGCCGCTATCAGCGGTTGGGAGGCGGTTCATGAGGGCCGGATCATGAGGGAAGCGTCATCTCGCCGACTGCGCCTGCCCCGCGGTGAAGGCGCCGGCGCCTGGCTCTGTGCGGGCAGCGTGGCGCTCTCGCTGCTGGCGCTGCTGGCGCTGCTGGCGCTCTTGACCGTGCGCGGCCTGGGACACTTCTGGCCGTCGCCCGTCGAGCTGGTGGTGCTCGAGGATGGCCGGCAGCTCGCCGGCGAACGGATCCGCGAGGTGCCGCTTGCACGGGGCGACGGCGTCGAGCGGCTCTATCGCACCGGCAACCGCGACCTGGATGGCGATCGCTGGGCCTGGGTGAGGGTTGCGGCCATCGAGGCGGTGAGCCATCCCGTGGATCTGGTGGTGCTGGAGCGCCGCCGCTGGGGCCAGGCGATCGGCCGGCTGGCGGCGTTTCAGGCCGCCAGTGGCGAGCGGATCGAGGGGGAGGCCGCCTGGGCGGCGCTGGAGGCGCGCCTCGACGAGCTGACCGCGCTGCGCGACGCCCGCGACCGCCTGCGCGAAGAGGTGATCCTGCCCCTCGCCGCGCGACGCGGGGACGAGGGCTTGGCGGACGGCGAGCTCACAGCGGCCCATGGCCGCCTGCGCGAGCTGCAGGCGGCCATGGCGGGAGGGCGCCTGATCCTCGACACCGCCGACGGCGATTCGCTGTCGGTCCCGCTTGAGCAGGTGCTCGGCGCGCGTCGCCCCAACGCCATGTCGACGCTCGACAGGCTCGCCGCCTGGGGCGAGGGCGTCTGGCGCTTCCTCTCCGAGGGGCCGCGGGCGGCCAACACCGCCGGCGGCGTCTGGCCGGCGATCTTCGGCACCGTGCTGATGGTCATGCTGATGTCGATCCTGGTGACGCCTTTCGGCGTGCTGGCGGCGATCTACCTCAACGAGGTGGCCCACCAGGGGCGGCTGACCCGGCTGGTGCGCATCGCCGTGCGCAACCTCGCCGGCGTGCCCTCCATCGTCTACGGCGTCTTCGGCCTCGGGGTCTTCGTCTACGGGATCGGCGGTCGCCTGGACCGCTGGTTCTTCGAGGCGTCCCTGCCCTCGCCGACCTTCGGTACCGGCGGGCTGCTGTGGGCCTCCCTGACCCTGGCGCTGCTGACCCTGCCGGTGGTGATCGTGGCCACCGAGGAGGGGCTGGCGCGGATTCCCGACCAGCAGCGCGAGGGCGCCCTGGCACTGGGCGCGACCCGGCTGGAGATGCTCTCCCAGGTGGTGCTGCCGATGGCCGCCCCGGCCATGCTCACCGGGGTGATCCTGGCCGTGGCCCGGGCCGCCGGCGAGGTCGCGCCGCTGATGCTGGTGGGCGTCGCCAAGCTGGCGCCCCAGGTGCCGGTGGACGGCGACTTTCCCTTCCTGCATCTTGAAAGGAAGTTCATGCACCTGGGCTATCACATCTTCGACGCCGCCTTCCACGGTGGCGATGTCCAGGCCGCGATGCCGCTGGTCTATGCCACGGCGCTGCTGCTGGTGCTGGTGATCCTGGTGCTTAACCTGACCGCAATATTTCTGCGTCATCATCTCAGTACGCGTCACGGGGCGCTCACGCGTCGATGAGCCCTCAAGCGCGGCGCCACCCGGGAGTCTCGATGCCACTCGTGAAGGAACAGCGCTCGTCGCCCGACTCGGCGGCGATCATCGACTTTCCCCCCGAGGCCAGCAGCCTGGCCATCCGGGGGCTGAGTCTCGCCTATGGCGACAAGCCGGCGCTCAACGACCTCACGCTGAGGGTGCCGCGGCATCGCGTCACCGCCTTCATCGGACCCTCGGGCTGCGGCAAGTCGACCCTGCTGCGGGTGCTCAATCGTCTCCACGACCTCAACGACGAGGTGGTGCGCGAGGGGGAGGTACTGCTCGAGGGGGAGGACATCCACGCCCCCGAGGTGTCGGTGGCGGAGCTGCGGCGGCGGGTGGGCATGGTGTTCCAGTCGCCCAATCCCTTCCCGATGTCGATCCACGACAACGTGGCCTTCGGGCTGCGCCTGCAGGGCGGCCTGAGCAAGCGCAAGCGCGACGACATCATCGAGTGGGCGCTGCGCTCGGCGGCGCTGTGGGACGAGGTGAAGGATCGGCTGCGCGCCTCGGCCTGGTCGCTCTCTGGCGGCCAGCAGCAGCGCCTGGTGATCGCCCGCACCCTGGCGGTAGGCCCCGAGGTGCTGCTGCTCGACGAGCCGGCCTCGGCGCTCGACCCGATCTCGACGCTGAAGATCGAGGAGCTGATCCGCAATCTGAAGTCTCACCTGACCCTGGTGCTGGTCACCCACAACATGCAGCAGGCGGCGCGGGTCTCCGACTACACCGCCTTCCTGCAGCACGGGGAGCTGGTCGAGTACGCGCCCACCGATACCCTGTTCACCAATCCGCGCCTGGCGCGCACCGAGAACTACATCACCGGGCGCATGGCCTGACGGCCGGCCCCAAGGAGAGATCCCATGGACATTACCAGCGATATCCACAGCCAGCATATCTCGCGGCAGTTCAACCAGGAGCTCGACGAGCTCAAGACGCACCTGATGGCCATGGGCGGCCTGGTCGAGAAGCAGGTCCAGGACGCCGTGGGCGCCCTGCTCGACCACGACTCGGAGCTTGGACAGCGGGTGGTCGACAACGATCGCGCCGTCAACGACATGCAGATCAAGATCGACGAGGAGTGCACCCAGGTGCTGGCGCGGCGCCAGCCCACCGCCTCGGACCTGCGCCTGGTGCTGGCGGTGATCCGTGCCGCCTCCGACCTGGAGCGCATCGGCGACGAGGCGAGCAAGATCGCGCGCAACGCCATCGACCTGATCGAGTCCGACAGCGGCAACCGCGGCTTCGTCGAGGTGCGCATGATCAGCGAGCACGTGCGCCGCATGGTGCGCGATGCCCTGACCTCCTTCGCGCGCCTCGACACCGAGCTGGCGCTGAAGCTGGTCCACGAGGACGACGAGGTCGATAACGAGTACGGCAGCGCCATGCGCTCGCTGATGACCTTCATGATGGAGGACGCCCGCTCGATCTCGCCGGTGCTCAGCGTGATGTGGATCCTGCGCGCCCTGGAGCGCATCGGCGACCACGCCAATAATCTGGCCGAGTACGTCGTCTACCTGGTCAAGGGGCTCGACATTCGCCATACCGACCCCGAGGATCTCGATAAGGACATCTTCGAGCGCGACTCTTGACCTCGTCCCTGGCTTGACCCTCAATGCGCAGGCCGCCGCCCCTCGGGTGGCGGCCTTCACGTGCTGATGAGGACTGTCCGGATGCTCAATGCCCTGACCGCGCTGACCCGCGGCACCCGCCTGGTCTACTCTCGCGGCTTGCGCCGCTACGTGTTCCTGCCGATACTCGTCAACCTGCTGGTCTACGGCGCCATGCTCGGCTATGTGGTGGGCAACTTCGGTGGCTGGCTCGACGGCTGGATGGCCATGGTGCCCGAGTGGCTCTCCTGGCTATCGTGGCTGATCTGGCCGCTGTTCGTGGTGAGCCTTACGCTGATCGTCTTCTTCACCTTCACCCTGGTGACCCACTTGATCGCCGCGCCCTTCTACGGCTTCCTGGCGGCGCGGGTGGAGGTCGAGGTGACCGGGCGGCCGCCGCTGGATGACCGGGGGCTTACGAAGACCGCCGTGGACGCCATGGGTCGCGAGCTGGTCAAGCTGGCCTACATCCTGCCGCGCATGGCGCTGCTCTTCGTGCTGAGCTGGATCCCGGTGCTCAATCTGATCGCGCCGCTGCTGTGGGCGGCCTTCACGGCCTGGATCATGGCGATCACCTACCTCGACTACCCGATGGACAACAACAGGGTCAGCTTCCGCGACATGCGCCAGCGCCTGGGCGCGCGCCGCTGGCCGACCCTGACCTACGGCGGCTGGGTGACCCTGATCACCTGGCTGCCGCTGGCCAACCTCTTCCTGCTGCCCGGCGCCGTGGCCGCCGCGGTGCTGATGTGGGATCGCCACTATCGCGGCCTGGAGACCGTCACCCCGTCTCAGGCGCGCTGATCCCCCGGGGGCGGCGTCACGCCGGCTCGGCGAGGCGTCGCCCGGCGCTCGCCTCCGCATTATTGTGCACGCCTGATGAGATCGTCTGGTCCACCCCGCGGATCCGGAAGCGTCCGATGAGGGTATTCATCTCACCGGTCTGATCATCCAGGGAGCGGCTGGCGGCGGCGACTTGCTCCACCAGGGCGGCATTCTGCTGGGTGACCTCCTCCAGCTGGGCCATGGCCCGGTTGATCTGCTCGATGCCGGTCGACTGCTCATCGGTGGCCGCCGACATGTCCCGAACCAGGGCATCGAGATCGCGCACCTGCCGGGCGATGCTGTCCAGCGTATCGCTGGTGGTCTTGACCAAGGCCTCCCCGGTATCGATGCGTGCCACGTTGTTGTCGATCAGTCGTCGGATCCGTTCGGCTTCCTCGGCGCTGCGGCTGGCCAGCTGACGAACTTCGCTTGCCACCACGGCGAAGCCACGACCGTGCTCGCCGGCGCGTGCCGCTTCCACTGAGGCATTCAGGGCCAGCAGGTTGGTCTGGAAGGCGATGCCATCGATGGCGCCGACGATGTGGGTCACCTGCTGATTGGCCGCATGGATCTGCTGCATGGCCTCTCGGGCCTGGCTGGCGACCCGGCTCGACTCGCCGGCCTCGTCGGCGACCCGGTCGGTCATGGCCTCGGCCTGGCGGGCGGTCTCGGCGGTATGACGCACCGTGGCGGTGATCTGCTCCATGCTGGAGGCGGTCTCGACCAGCGAGGCCGACTGCTGCTCGGTGCGCTGTGCCAGGTCCTGGTTACCCATGGCGATCTCGCCGCTGGCCACTTCCACGGACTGGGCGCCGCGACGAATGTTGCCAACCAGCCGTTCGGTTTCGTCCGAGGAGTCATTGAAGGCCAGATAGAGCGACGAGAGCTCGTCGCTGCCGGGCACCGTCAGGCGCCGGGTAAGGTCGCTGCCACGCTGCCGGATGGCTTCCAGGTTGCGGTTCAGCGGCCCCAGGATGCTGTGCACGATCAGGCTTGACAGTGCGATGGCTAGTGCCGAGGCGAGCAGCGCGATCGCCAGGTATTGCCAGAGCTCGCGTCGCGCGGTATCACGGCGGTCGATGGCACCGTCCAGGATCTGCTGCGACACCGCTTCCTCCACGGCCTTGAGCCCTTCGATCTTGCGGGTCTGCTGGTCGAACCACTGCTGGGGATCGACGTCATAGCCGCCCTCGGTCCCTCGCTCCATGGCGAGCCTGCGAAGTGCCTCGAGTCGGCTGATCGTCGGTCCGCTGAGCTCCTGGTCGAGGCGCTTGCCTAGCGCGGCGTCGGCCTGGGCACGAAAGCCCTGGAGAAAGGCGGCCTCTTGGCCGAACATGGCGAGCAGGCGACGGTATCGGACCTCCGACATGGTGTTGGCGGCAAAGGCGCCGGCCAGCAGGGCGCGCTCGATACCGGCCAGGTCTTTGGCCTGCAGCAGGTTGAAGTAGCCGCCCAGCTGGCGGGTGATTGCTGCGGAGTCGGCGACATGGCTCAGGCGACCCACCATGTCCATCAATGAGTGGTTCAGGGCGGTATAGTGCCCCACGACCTCATCGCTTGACACATCTAGGGCATCGACCCGCTGGCGCAGCGCCGTGGTCTCGGCCATGCGACGGCGGATCTCGATGGTGCCCTCGGCAAGCTGCTGATCGAGGGTCGCTGGGGCCAGCGCGTCGAGGACCCCCACAAAGTCCGCGTAGCGGGCATCGGTCGTCGGGAGCTGCTCCGTCAGGCGCTCGCCAAACCGCCGCCCGTTGCTGCCCAGATAGCCCGCGGACAAGCCACGTTCGAGCTGCAGGGCATGGACCAGCTGGCCGGCCTTGCCTGAGAGTCGCGTCAGTTGGACGAGATTGTCCATGTTGGTGGCTAGGTGCTGGCGTTCGAGGGCACCGCCGGTGGCGAACCAGGCCAGCGCCAGCAGGGGCAAGGCCAGAACCAGCCAGAATTTCCGCGAGACGGGAAGGCGATGTAGCAGGGCGATCATGGACGCGTCACTCCAAGGGTCAGGGACTGCCACCTCCCTGAGGAAGCCGTCCGGGGCGAACTCCCTACGGCTTACGGCGCCCTGAGGCCTGACTTGAGTCCTGGGGCGAAGAGAGACCGTTGGAGATGACCTGCATCAAGTCAGGACACGTCAGCCGCCTGCGAGGCCGTCGGTGTCCGGCCATCGACCAGCCGGGTGATGGGGAAGACGCAGCGGAAGGTGGCGCCGCGGCCGGGGCGGGAGTCGATCTCCAGGCGGGCGTCGTGGCGCAGCAGCACGTGCTTGACGATGGCGAGCCCCAGGCCGGTGCCGCCGGTGGCGGTGCTTCTGCCCTTGTCGACGCGATAGAAGCGCTCGGTGAGGCGCGGCAGGTGCACCGGATCGATGCCCTCGCCGTCGTCCTGCACCTCCAGGCAGGCGCCGTCTCCCTGGGCCCGCCAGCGCAGCACGATGTGACAGCCGTCGCCTGAGTAGCGCACGGCATTGAAGGCCAGGTTGGAGAGCGCGCTGCGAATCTCCTTCTCGTTGCCGATTAGCGAGCCGGCCGCCGTGTCCTCCACCGAGATGGCGTGGCGACCGCCGGAGAGCGCCTCGGCGTCCCGGCGCACCGCCTCGAGCAGCGTCGCCATGTCGAGCGGGCCATCGTGGCGGCCGCCCCGATCGATCTCCAGGCGCGACAGCAGCAGCAGGTCATCGACCAGGTTCTGCATGCGCTCGGTCTGGGCCTGCATCGACGCGAGGCCGCGGCCCAGGCGGGACGGCAGCGCCTCGGCCATGTCGGTGTAGGTCTCCAGGTAGCCGGCAAGCACCGTCAAGGGCGTTCTCAGCTCATGGGAGACATTGGCCACGAAGTCGCGGCGCATCTGCTCCAGGCGGTGCAGGCGGGTGATGTCGCGGGCCATCACCAGGCGCTCGTCGTCGCCGTAGAGGGTGATCTGGAACTGCAGGATGGTCGCCTCGTCGATGGGCGAGGCCAGGGTCAGCGGCTCACGGTAGTCGCGGCCGTGGAAGTAGTCGACGAAGCGCGGGTCGCGCAGCAGGTTGGTGATGTGCTGGCCGCGGTCCTGCTGGGGCTGGAAGCCGAGCATCTGTTCGGCGGCGCTGTTCCACCACTCCAGGTCGCCGTGACGGTCGAGCATCACCACGCTGTCGCGCATCGCCTCCGACGACTCCTGGATGCGCTGCAGGGTCGCGCGCAGGCGCTGCTGGGTGATTCGCTGGCTCTTCTGGTAGCGATAGAGGCGGTCAAACAGCTCGCCCCACAGGCCGCTGGCGGCGGGCGGCTCCTCCTGGGGGCGATGGGTCAGCCACTGGTGGAGGGCGTGGAGCTGGCGCAGGTGGAAGGCCAGGCAGAGCGCGAGGCCGGCGGCGATGCCGGTCGGGATGGCGGCGAAGGGCCAGCCGAGCAGGGCGCCGGCGGCGACCAGGGCCGCCAGGCGCCAGCATTCGTGTCTCCAGAGGCGACCCACGTCAGCCCTTGGCGGAGAACCGGTAGCCGGTGCCACGCACGGTCTGGATCAGCTGGTGGTAGGGCTCGCCCAGCGCCTTGCGCAGGCGGCGGATGTGCACGTCCACGGTGCGCTCCTCGACATAGACGTTGCCGCCCCAGACCTGATCGAGCAGCTGGCCGCGGGTGTAGGCGCGCTCCTGATGCGTCATGAAGAACTGCAGCAGTCGGTACTCGGTGGGGCCCATCTCAAGCGACTGGCCGTCGACGCTGACTCGATGGCTGACCGGATCGAGGAGCAGGCCGTCGATCTCCACCGCGTCCTCGACGCCCTGGGGGGTGGCGCGGCGCAGCACCGCCTTGAGGCGTGCCACCAGTTCCCGCGGCGAGAAGGGCTTGGTGATGTAGTCGTCGGCCCCGGCCTCGAGACCCTGGATCTTGTTATCCTCCTCACCCTTGGCGGTGAGGAGGATGATCGGCAGCTCGGCGGTGGCCTCCTCACGCTTGAGGCGGCGGGCCAGCTCGATGCCGCTGATGCCGGGCATCATCCAGTCGAGCAGCACCAGGTCGGGCTGGTGGTCGACCACCATGGCATGGGCCGCCTGGGCACTGTCCGCCTCGAGGACGCGATAATCGGCCATCTCCAGCGCCACCGCGATCATCTCGCGGATCGGCGCCTCATCGTCGACGATCAGTACGGTCTTGGCGCTCATCCCGAAGCCTCATGGTCAATGTCAGGTCGATGACGATGACAACACGTCATGATGACAATAGCGTGACAGGTACGGCCTGTCGCCGGCTCAGCCGCCCTGCTTATCCGCCAGGTCCCGCCGGCCACAGCGAGAGCGCGATGCCGGCGAAGGCCACCAGGCCCGACCAGTGGTTGTTGAGAAAGGCCTGGAAGCAGCGGTCGCGATCGCGTTCGCGGATCAGCCGCTGCTGGTGCACGAAGGTCGCCGCCATGGCGGCGAGTCCCAGCCAGAAGAAGCCCCCTAGTGCGAGCAGGGCCCCGGCCCAGGCCAGCAGCGCCAGGGTCAGGCCCTGCAGCAGGCCGATCATCAGCCGGTCGGCGCGGCCGAAGAGCACCGCGGTGGACTTGATGCCGATCTTCAGATCGTCGTCGCGGTCGACCATGGCGTACTCGGTGTCGTAGGCCACCGTCCAGGCCACGTTGGCGGCGAACAGCAGCCAGGCGACCGGCGGCACCGTGCCGAGCACCGCCCCGAAGGCCATGGGGATCGCCCAGGAGAAGGCCGCGCCGAGAAAGGCCTGGGGCAGGTGGGTGTAGCGCTTCATGAAGGGGTAGATGGCGGCCAGGGCCACGCCCACCACCGAGAGCATCACCGTGAAGAGGTTGGTGAAGCAGACCAGCACGAAGGCCGACATCACCAGGATCGCGAAGAGCCCCTGGGCCTCTCCCTCGGCGATGCGGCCGGTGGCCAGGGGGCGGTTCTTGGTGCGCTTGACGTGGCCGTCGAGGTGGCGGTCGGCGTAGTCGTTGACCACGCAGCCGGCGGCGCGCATCAGGTAGACCCCGACGATGAAGATCAGCAGTACCCGGCGTCCGGGGAGCCCCTCGGCGGCGATCCACAGTGCCCAGAGGGTGGGCCACATCAGCAGCCAGGTGCCGATAGGGCGGTCCAGCCGGGTCAGGTGCAGGAAGTCGGGCAGTCGCGCCAGGCCCCTGGGGCGCATCAGGGATCGATCCATCTGGGTCTCTCGCTTATATAGGCGTGCCGGCAGAGCCTAGCGTGAAGGGAGCCCGAGGTCATCCATCATGCTGTCAAGGAAATACTCCTGGACCAGCACGGCGAAGCGCCGGTGGCGAAATACCGAGCGGCGCGCCCAGGGGCCGCGGGCGGCGGGAAAGGACGCCGGATGGTCGGCGACCTCCAGGGGACCGCGGACCAGGTCGGGCTGTCGGAACAGCCAGCTGCCCAGTGAGCGCTCGCCCAGGCCCTCGAGGCGCTGGCCGTGCAGCCCGTCCAGGGGCACCACCGAGCGGGCCATGACCCAGGGACGCTCGTCCAGGCACAGCGCCACCTCGCGCAGCCAGGCCAGACGCGTGTGGGGCAGCCCCAGGGCCAGGGCCTCGTCGCGATGGGGGCGGCCGAGGCGCTGGTCCAGCAGGCGCACCCGGAAGTCGCGCTGGCCCCCGGCGGCGACCAGCCGGGCGGTGAGCGAGTCGCGTGAGGCGACCCAGCGCCACCAGTCGGGGCTCATGGCGGGGCGTGCCGCCGCCAGGGGGCGCCAGCGTGGATCGCTTCCCGGGCCGTTGCTCACCGTGTCTCTCCGCGTCGATTTCGAGGGCGGCTAGTGTACCATGTCGAGCCGACACGCTTTCCCGCGACGGGCCGCCCCGGCCCCCGACTCGAGGAGTTCCATGACCGCCCCCCTGACCATCATCGGCTCCGGCATGGCGGGTCTCGGACTGCTGCGTCAGCTGCGCCAGCTCGACCCCGCGCGACCGATGACCCTGATCACCGCCGACAGCGGCGACGACTACTCCAAGCCGTTGCTCTCCACCGGCTTCGCCAAGCGCCTCCCGCCGTCGCGCCTGGCGGCGCGCTCGGCTCTCGAGGTGGCCGACGAGCTCGGCGCCGTGGTGCGCACCCATACCCGGGTCGAGGCGATCGACGCCACGGCCCGGACGCTGACGATCGGCGCCGAGACCCTGCCCTGGAGCGAGCTGGTGCTGGCCACCGGCGCGGCGCCGGCGTGGCCCTTCACGCTGCCCGAGGCCGTCGACGAACGCGTCTTCAGCGTCAACGACCTGGACGACTACCGCGCCTTCCATGTGGCCCTGGCGGCGCTCGGTCGGCCGGCTAGGGTGGCGGTCATCGGTATCGGCCTGGTGGGATGCGAGTTCGCCAACGACCTCGCCGCGGGCGGACACGCGGTGGAGCTGGTGGCGCCGGAACCGGCCCCCTTGCCGCGGCTGATCCCCGAGACGCTGGGCCACGCCCTGGGCGAGGCCTTCCGCGAGGCCGGCATGGCCCTTCACACCGGGCGCACCCTGGTCCGGCTCGAGGCCGAGGGCGATGGGGTCGCAGTGGAGCTCGACGACGGCGCGTCACTCTCGGCCGACCTGGTGCTGGTGGCCACCGGACTCAGGCCGCGCACCGCGCTCGCCGAGTCGGCCGGGCTCGCGGTCAGCCAGAGCGGCATCCACACCGACCGCCGGCTGGCGACCTCGGCGTCCGGCATCCACGCCCTGGGCGACGTGGCCTGCGTCGACGGGGTCAATGCCATGTACGTCCAGCCGCTGCTGGCCAGCGCCAAGGCCCTGGCGCGGACCCTGACCGGCACGCCCACCTCGGTGGCCTACGGCCCCTGGCCGGTGCTGGTCAAGACGCCGCTGCTGCCGGTGGTGGCGCTGCCCCCCGCCCGCGCGCCGGCGCGCTGGCGCCTCGAGGGAGAGGGCCGCGACCTGACGGCGCTGGCCGAGGACGAGGCGGGACGGCTGATCGGCTTTGCGTTGACAGGGCGCTGCGTGCGTCGGAAAGTCGAACTGGCGCGAGCCGCGCCGCCGTTGCTAGGCTAGGCTCGTCAACCACCGGGCCTCGCGCGGTCATCGAGTCGCGGCGCCATCGTCATGAGCACGATGGAGGGCGGGCGCGTGATGCGCTGACGGGTCGTATGAAATAATCATCCAGTCGGCGACGAACGCCGGCATTTCGATGCCAATATCAGGAGGGCTGTATGCGCAAGCCAGAACTCGCCGCGGCGATTGCCGAGCGTGCTGATCTATCCAAGGACAAGGCCAGCCAGGTGCTCAACGTCATTCTCGACGAGATCACCGGGAGCGTCTCTCAGGGACAGGATGTCTCGCTGATCGGCTTCGGCACCTTTACCGTGCGCGAGCGTGCCGCGCGCACCGGCAAGAACCCCCAGACCGGCAAGCCGCTGACCATCCCGGCCAGCAAGACCGTCGCCTTCAAGCCAGGCAAGGGCCTCAAGGACGCCGTCGGCAAATAAGGCGCTGCGGCCCGCAAAAACGCGGGCCGCGTGATTCCCCCTCCCTCCGGATCCGGAGCCGATATGAAGCTGCAATTGATGCTGTGGCTGCTCGGGCTGATGCTCAAGCGCGCCCTGCGCCGCAAGCCGCGGTTTCGCGAGCTGCTCGGCGAGATGCACGGCCTTGATTGGGGCATCGCCACCGAGGATCTGTCCATCGCCCGGCACTACCGCATGTCACCCGGCGGCATTCGCGCGGGCCGGGGCCTACCGGTGGATCTCGATCTCGAGCTGCGCTTCGCGGACGAAGCCACGGCGCTCAGGGTCCTCAAGAAGCCGACCCAGCAGGCCTTCCTCGACGGCATGATGGAAGGCACCGTGCGCCTGGTCGGCGACTCCGGCGACCTCAAGAAGCTGCAGCGCCTGCTCAAGCACCTCTAAGCGCTCAGCCACAGGCGCCGAGCTACAAAGGCACCCCTTCTAGCTTGCTCCGACGACATATCCTGCTTGACCGCTTGACCGCTTGACCGCTTGACCGCTTGACCGCCATCACACCTGTCCGTAACGACCCGCCTGCTCGCCGAGCCAGCGACGAATCAGCGGCTGGCTGGCCTCGGGGTGGCTCGCCAGCAGGGCCTCTGCCAGGGGGGCGATGCGCTCCAGCAGGTCGGCGTCGCGCTCCAGGTCGGCAACCTTCATGTGCGCGAGCCCCGTCTGGCGGGTACCGAGCACCTCGCCGGGCCCGCGGATCTCCAGGTCCTTCTCGGCGATGCGAAAACCGTCGGTGGTCTCGCGCATCACGGAAAGCCGCTCCCGGGAGTGGGCCGATAGCGGCGGATGGTAGAGGAGCACGCAGAAGCTCTCCACGGCCCCGCGCCCGACCCGGCCGCGTAGCTGGTGCAGCTGCGAGAGCCCCAGCCGCTCGGGGTTCTCGATGATCATCAGGCTGGCGTTGGGCACGTCGACCCCTACCTCGATCACCGTGGTGGCGACCAGCAGGTCCAGCTCGCCTGCCTTGAAGGCCGCCATCACCGCGGCCTTGTCGGCGGGCTTCATGCGACCGTGGACCAGGCCGATGGAGAGCCCCGGCAGGGTCTCGGTGAGCTCGTCCCGGGTCGCCTCGGCGGCCTGGCATTGCAGCGCCTCGGACTCCTCGATCAGCGTGCAGACCCAGTAGGCCTGGCGCCCCTCGGCGCAGGCGTGGCGGATGCGCGCCATCACCTCGGGGCGGCGCTCGTCGGGCATCACCACCGTCTTCACCAGGGTGCGACCGGGGGGCAGCTCGTCGATCACCGAGACGTCCAGGTCGGCGTAGGCGCTCATCGCCAGGGTGCGCGGGATCGGCGTGGCGGTCATCACCAGCTGGTGGGGCGTGAGGCCGCCGGCCTCGCCCTTCTCGCGCAGCGCCAGGCGCTGATGGACGCCGAATCGGTGCTGCTCGTCGATGATGGCGAGCCCCAGGCGCTGGAAGTGCACGTCACCCTGGAAGAGCGCGTGGGTGCCCACCACCATGCGCGCCCGGCCATCGCTGATCGCCGCCTTGGCGTCCAGGCGCGCCTTGCCCTTGAGCTTGCCCGAGAGCCAGGCCACCTCGATGCCCAGCGGCTCGAACCAAGCGCTGAAGGTGCGATAGTGCTGCTCGGCCAGTATCTCGGTGGGGGCCATCATCGCCGCCTGGCAGTCGGCGGCGATGGCCGAGAGCGCCGCCATGGCGGCGACCACCGTCTTGCCGGAGCCGACGTCGCCCTGCACCAGCCGCAGCATCGGCACCTGGCGCGCCAGGTCGGCGGCGAGCTCGTCGAGCACCCGGCGCTGGGCGCCGGTCAGCGAGAAGGGCAGCTGGGTCAGGAAACGCGCCTGCAGGCCACGCCCGCCGTGAAGGGCCGGGGCACCGTCCTCCTGGATGCGCTGGCGCACCTCCTGCAGGCTGAGCCGATGGGCGAGCAGCTCCTCCAGGGCCAGGCGTCGACGCGCCGGATGATGGCCGCCGGCCAGCTGTTCCGGGTCGGCCTCCGGCGGCGGGCGGTGCAGGGTATCCAGGCAGTGGTGCAGCCCGGGCAGGCCGAAGCGCTGGCGCAGTGGCTCGGGGATGCCGTCCGGCAGGGCGTCGGGGTCGGCGTCCAGGCGCGCCAGGGCCTGATCGATCAGCGCCCGCAGCCGGGTCTGGTGCAGCCCCTCGGTAGCCGGATAGATGGGCGTCAGATGATCCTCCACCGGGGCGTCGCCGCCGCTCAGCAGGCGATACTCCGGATGGTAGAGCTCGAGCCCGGTGGCGCCGGCGCGGGCCTCGCCGAAGGCGCGCACCCGGGCGCCGGCCTGGAACTGCTGCTGCTGGGCGGGGGAGAAGTGGAAGAAGCGCAGGCTGAGGATGCCGGAGCCGTCGCGCAGGCGCACCAGCAGGCTGCGCCGCCGCCCGTGTACCACCTCGCCGGCCACTACCTCGCCCTCCACCACCGCCTCGTGCCCGGCACTCAGGGTGGCGATGGGGGTGATCCGGGTGCGGTCCTGATAGCGCAGCGGCAGGTGGAACAGCAGGTCGGCGACGCGCTCGATGCCGAGCCGGGCGAGCTTCCCGGCCAGCGCCTCGCCGACCCCCTTGAGGTCCGTGACGGGGGCATCGAGGCCGCTCATGCCGGGTCGAGCTCGGCCTGCCGGCAGTGCGCGATGGCGTCGGTGACGGCATCGATGGCCCGGGGCCGCGGGAAGCTGGCGCGCCAGGCGATGGCCACGGTGCGCGAGGGTGCCGGGGCGCTGAAGGGCCGGCTTACCAGCATGCCGCGCTCGTAGTGTCCGGTGCCGATGGCCGAGCGCGGCAGCACGGTGATGCCGAGCTTCGAGGCCACCATGTGGCGGATGGTCTCCAGCGACCCTCCCTCGGCGGTGAGGGTGTTGGAGGGGCTCGCGAGCTGGTGGCTGATGGCCGGACAGGCCTCGAGGATCTGGTCGCGGAAGCAGTGTCCCTCGCCGAGCAGCAGCAGGCGCTCCTCCAGCAGGTCCTCCTTGTCGATGCTCTCGCGCTCGGCCCAGCGGTGGTCGGCCGGCAGCAACACCTCGAAGGCCTCCTCGTAGAGCGGCTTGGTAACCACGTCGGTCTCGGTGAAGGGCAGCGCGATGATGATGGCGTCCAGTTCACCGCTTCTGAGCTTGCGGCGCAGGTTGCCGGTGAAGCCCTCCTCGATGTAGAGCGGCATCTGGGGGGCCTGTTGGGAGAGCTCCGGGATCAGGTACGGGAAGAGGTAGGGGCCGATGGTGTAGATGGCGCCGATGCGCAGCGGGCTCGCCAGCTGGTCGCGGCCGGCGGTGGCCAGCTCCTTGATCACGCTGCTCTGTTCCAGCACGCGCTGGGCCTGCTCGACGATCCGCTCCCCCATAGGGGTGACCTGCACGGTGGATTTCGAGCGCTCGAACAGCGCCACGCCGAGCTCCTCCTCGAGCTTCTTGACGGCCACCGACAGGGTCGGCTGGGAGACGAAGCAGCGCTCCGCGGCGCGTCCAAAGTGGCGCTCCTGAGCCAGTGTCACGATATAGCGGAGTTCTGTTAGAGTCATGTGGTGCCGGCAGGCATCCTCTTCTAAAGCGGGTGACGGTCGAAGGCGATCATGCCCGATAGGATGGGACACAATAATGCCAATAGGGACTTTTTATCAGGGGGTGGGGCAAAGGTGAAGAAGACGACGACACTGATTCTCGGTTGCGGCGACATCGGCAAGGCGCTGGGGCACGAGCTGCTCGAGGCCGGACACCGCGTGGTCGGGGCGCGCCGCCATCCCCAGGCGCTTGAGGGCAGCGGCCTCGAGGCCGTGGCGGTCGACCTCGCCGACCCGGCCACCCTTCCGGGGCTGCCCGACGCCGACACCTTGGTCTACGTGGTCAGCGCCGATCGTTTCGAGGAGGAAGCCTATCGCGCCGCCTACCCCGACGGCCTGAAGGCCGTGCTCCAGGAGTTCGCCGGCCGTGACCGGCCGCCGCAGCGCGTGTTCTTCGTCTCCTCGACCAGCGTCTATGCACAGCGCGACGGCGAGCTGGTCGACGAGGAAAGCCCCGCCGCGCCGTCCGGTTTCTCCGGCACCCTGATGTGCGAGGCCGAGCGGGCGCTGATCGACCACGACCTGCCCGGCACCGTGGTGCGCTTCTCGGGGATCTACGGTCCCGGTCGCGACCGCCTGATTCGCCAGGTCGGCGAGGGGCGCATCGCGCCGGCGAGTCCCGTGATGTACTCCAACCGCATCCACCGCGACGACTGCGCCGGAGCGCTTGCGCACCTGATCGGCCTGTCGCTCGCCGGCACCCCGCTCGAGCCGCTCTATCTCGGCAGCGACTGCGAACCGGCGCCGCTCAACGAGGTGATGGCCTGGATCGCCAGGCAGCTCAAGGTCGAGGCCACCGAGAATATCCAGTCTCCCCTGCGCCGCCGCGCCAGCAAGCGCTGCGACAACGCGCGCCTGCTCGAGAGTGGCTATCGCTTCCGCTATCCGAGCTTTCGCGAGGGCTATGCCCAGGTGCTGAGGGCGGGAGGCTTCCTGTCCGAGAAGGCGTGATGGGCCGGCGGCCCGATCAGGACGGCGGGTTCAGGACGCCATTTCAGGAGAGCGGCGAGCGGGCGAGGGTCTGGTAGCGGGCGCCGTCCTGATCGGTGAAGGAGCGCAGCAGCGCGACCCGCCGGTAGGGCCAGCTCAGGTCCGGCGAGCAAAGCCCCGCGGTCTCCAGTCGACGGGCCCGACGCAGCAGCGTCACGTGAGGGATGAAGCGCGACGGTCGGCCCGTGAAGCCCTGCGGCTCGAGGTCCCGCCACAGAGACGCCTGGAGATTCACCAGCGCCCTGTCGGGCATCTGGCTTCCCACCCAGAGGATGCCCGGGCGGCGAAAGGCGCCCCAGGCGTCCAGGCGACACTTACCTTCGGGCACGTCCAGTCCTTCTACCCAGGTCGAGAGCTCCTCGGCCCTTTCCTCGCTGACCTCGCCGAGGAAGGCCAGGGTCAGGTGCAGGCTGTCATCGGGCACGCGCCGCCCTCCACAGCGGGCATGGGCCCGCTCGGCGAGTTCGCCGAGCCGCCGGCGCAGGGCCGGCGGCGGCATCAGGGCCAGGAAGAGGCGCATGCCGGAGGATCAGGCGATAGGGATCAGTCGCCGATGACCAGCACGGCCTCCGCCTCGACCAGCGCGCCCTTCGGCAGCGCCTTCACGCCCACCGCGGCACGCGCCGGGAAGGGCGCCTTGAAGAACTCCTCCATCACCTGATTGACCACCGCGAACTGACCCAGGTCGACCAGGTAGAGGTTGACCTTGACCACGTCCTGCAGGGTGCCGGCGGCCTCCTCGCAGACGGCCTTGAGATTGGCGAAGACCTGGCGCGCCTGGGCCTCGAAGTCGTCGGAGACGATCTCCATGCTGGTCGGGTCCAGGGGGATCTGGCCGGAGATGTAGACGGTGTTGCCGGCCTTGATGGCCTGGGAGTAGGGGCCGATGGCGGCGGGTGCCTGGTCGGTGTTGATCACGGCCTTGTTGCTCATGATGGTGCTCCTCGTGACGTTGTTGGTGTTCTGCGTGTCGATAACATCAACGCCCCACCCGCCGCCGACGGCGACGGGTGGGGCGTCGTTGGATCAGTTGCCGAGTCGGGTGATGCGTCCCACGTGAGACAGGTTGCGCAGGCGCTTGATGATGCGCGCCAGGTGCACGCGGTTGCGGACCGACAGGATCAGGTTGACGATCGACAGCCGCGCGTCGCGCTCCTCGATGTCGATGCTCTCGATGTTGGCGCCGGCGTCGGTGATCAGGGCGGCGAGCTCTGCCACCAGGCCGCGGCGGCTCTCCATCTCCAGGCGCAGGGCCGCGGGGAAGTCCTCGTCGATGTCAGCGGACCACTCCAGGGCGAACAGCTTGTCGGGATCATCGCGCAGGTCGCCCAGGTTGCGGCACTCGGCGCGGTGCACGACGATGCCCTTGCCCACCGAGAGATGCCCGAGCACCGGGTCGCCGGGCAGCGGTCGGCAGCAGCGCGCGAACTTGATCACCATGCCCTCCGCCCCGCTGATCTGGATCGGCTGATGGGGGAGCGGCGTCTGCCCTGCGGGCGCGCCCGACTCGCCGGGTTCGTCCTGCAGCAGGCCGACCAGCCGGCGGGCCACCACGTGGGCGACGCGGGTGCCGAGCCCGATGGACTCCAGCAGCGGCGCCTCGTGCTTCAGCGCGTGCTCCTCGAGCAGGCGGTCGAGCACGCCCTCGGGCAGCTCCTCCAGGCTGGTCTCGAATCGGGCCAGGGCCTTGTTGAGCAGGCGGCGGCCTAGCTGGACCGCCTCGGTCTGCTGCTGGTGCTTGAGGGCGTGGCGGATCGCCGAGCGCGCCTTGGCGGTGATCACGAAATTGAGCCAGGCCAGGTTGGGCCGCGCGCCGGGGGCGGTGATGATCTCCAGGGTCTGGCCGCTCTCGAGTCGGGTGGATAGCGGGGCCAGGTGGCGGTCGATGCGACAGGCGATGCAGCTGTTACCGATGGCGGTGTGCACGCTGTAGGCGAAGTCGATCACCGTGGCGCCCTGGGGCAGCTCCATGATGTCGCCCTTGGGCGTGAACACGTAGATATCGTCGGGGAAGAGGTCGTTCTTGACGTGCTCGATGAACTCCAGCGAGTCCCCGGCGTGGCGCTGCATCTCCAGCAGCCCCTTGACCCAGGCGCGTGCCCGGGCATGGCTGCCCTGGGCGATGGGGTGGTCGGTCTGGCCGGCCTTGTAGAGCCAGTGGGCGGCGACGCCGTTGTTGGCCAGGGCCTCCATCTCGCGGGTACGGATCTGCACCTCGATGGGCATGCCGCCGCGCCCGAACAGGGTGGTGTGCAGGCTCTGGTAGCCGTTGGCCTTGGGGATGGCGATGTAGTCCTTGAAGCGCCCCGGCACCGGCTTGTAGAGGTTGTGCACCACGCCGAGAATGCGATAGCAGCTGTCGACGTCCTCGGTGATGATGCGAAACCCGAAGACGTCCATGATCTCGGCGAAGGACTTCCGCTGATCGCGCATCTTGCGATAGATCGACAGCAGGTGCTTCTGGCGGCCGATCACCGTGCCGGTCAGGCCCTCGTCGTCAAGGCTCTGCTGCAGGTTGCTCTGGAGCTGGCGGATCGTCGAGCGGCGATGGCCCCGGGCGCTGGAGACGGCGCGCTTGATGCGCTCGGCACGCATCGGGTAGAGGGCCTGGAAGGAGAGGTCCTCGAGCTCGATGCGGATGGTGTTGATGCCCAGCCGGCTGGCGATGCGGGCGTAGATCTCCAGCGTCTCGCGGGCGATGCGGCGCTTCTTCTCGGGACGCAGGGCGCCCAGGGTGCGCATGTTGTGCAGCCGGTCGGCGAGCTTGACGATGATCACCCGGATGTCGCGCGACATCGCCAGCACCATCTTCTGGAAGTTCTCGGCCTGGGCGACCGCCTTGTCCTCGAAGGTGATCTGGGTCAGCTTGGAGACGCCGTCGACCAGCTCGGCCACTGGGTCGCCGAACTGTCGGGCCAGGGCCTTCTTGGCGACGCCGGTGTCCTCGATCACGTCGTGGAGCATGGCGGCCATCAGGCTCTGATGGTCCATGTGCATGTTGGCGAGGATGTTGGCGACCGCCAGGGGGTGGGTCACATAGGGCTCGCCGGAGCGACGGCGCTGGCCGTCGTGGGCCTGCTCGGCATAGTAGAAGGCACGCCTGACCTGCTGGATCTCGTCCTTGGGAAGATAGCCGCCGAGTCGATCGGCCAGGTCATCGATGGTGAACATGCGGCGCGCCCTGAATGCTGCGTGATGGCTCTGCGGACAGAGGGGAAGCGCTCCTGCGTCGGAGCGGCAGGATCACTCCTCGGGGTGGCTGCCCGGCTCGAACTCGGGGCGCACGCGCACCGGTGCCGCCTCGACGGGCTCGTCAAGCACGCTGGAGTCGACCTTGCCGGCGGCGATCTCGCGCAGCGCCATCACGGTGGGCTTGTCGTTTTCCCAGGGCAGCAGGGCGTCGCGAGAGCCCCGCGCCAGCTGGCGGGCACGGTGAGTGGAGATCATCACCAGCTTGAAGCGATTTTCGACGTTTTCGAGACAGTCTTCGACGGTGACACGTGCCATGGATGCCTTCCTGCAATGTAAGAATAAGGTACCGACGGGCAATGCCCGGGCGGCGTAGAAACGCCCCGGGACATCCACCGACAGGTAGACCGGATAGATTACTCGACGCCCGGTTGCCCTGACAAGCGCCTCGGTCAGGGCCCGGAGGCGCCGCGACGAAGCGGGGACTCAGTCCAGCAGGGCCGCCAGCAGCGGGGCGTGATGCTCGCTGACCCGCTCGAGGGTCAGGCGTCGCGCGATCACCAGCGACTGCAGTTCGCGCAGGGCCGTGGTGAAGTCGTCGTTGATCACCAGGTAGTCGTACTCGTCGTGGTGGGTCATCTCGTCCACCGCGTCGCGCATGCGCCGGGCGATGATGGCGTGCTCATCGGTACCGCGGCCGGCGAGGCGGCGCTCCAGCTCCTCCCGTGAGGGCGGCAGGATGAACACCGAGACCGCGTCGGGCAGCTGCGCTCGTACCTGGCGGGCGCCCTGCCAGTCAATCTCCAGGATCACGTCCTGGCCGGCGGCGAGCATCGCCTGCACGGCGCTGCGCGAGGTGCCGTAGTAGTTGTCGAACACCCGGGCGTACTCGAAGAAGTCGCCCTGCTCAACCATCGCCTCGAAGCTCGCCACCTCCACGAAGTGGTAGTTGACGCCGTCGACCTCGCCCTCGCGGCGCTCGCGGGTGGTGTGCGAGACCGAGACCTGGATGCCATCGAGGCTTTCGATCAGTTCGCGCACCAGGCTGGTCTTGCCGGCGCCGGAGGGAGCGGAAACGATGAAGAGCGTACCTTGGGCCATGAGCGGGGGTCTCTGACGGTGGAACGACGCCTGGACGGCGACGTAAAAGGCGCAGTATCGCATGAATTCGTGACGTCCTGCAGGGCCCGTCGTGCGATACTGAGCCGGGCACTGCAGTCGCCCAGGGTGAATGGCCACGCCTTAAAATTGAGATTAATCTAATTTAGAATTATTATTAATACGCCCAGTAGATGACCCATTTTCCTTTTGCCGGTGCGACGCCTTCATGCCTCGCATCGGATACGGCGTGCCGCTAACAGGCAGAATTTACATCCATGTTTTATTGTTCAGGAAGACTATTATCGTGACCACTGCTCGGCGTCGGGTGACGCACTGGGCCACCGAGCTGACCGCCCTGATGGTGGGGGTCGCCCTGCTGCTGCTGCTGGCCGACGCCTTGCCGGAGGACCTGTTCTCTCCCTCGTCCCGGTCGTTCTTCTTCGCCATCGGCCTGATCGGCCTGTGGCGATACAGCTGGTGGGGCCTCCATCTGGCGCGGGCCATCTGGTACAACGCGCGCACGTTTCCGCGGCTGCGTCGTCACGCCGATGCGGCCGCGCTGACCGAGCGGCCCGACGAACTCTATATCCTATGCACTTCCTTCAGACTCGATCCGGCGATCAATTTCGCGGTGTATCGCGCGATGTTTCAGGAGGCCGTGGCGCTGGGCGTGCCCACCACTATCTTAGCCTCGCTGTCGGATCGCAGCGATGTTGAGGCCATCGAGCACGCCCTGGAGGCCTGCGGTTCGCCGGCCGGCATCGAGCTGCGCTACCTGTTCCAGAAGGGCGACGGCAAGCGGTCCGCGATGGGCGATGCGCTGCGCGCCATTTCGCGCTGCATGCCCTCCTCGCGCGCGCTGGTGGTGCTGATGGACGGCGATGTCTATCTCGAGCCCGGCACCCTGTCGCGGTCCGTTTCCTTCTTCGCGGCCGACCCCGGGCTTGGTGCCCTGACGACCAATAACCAGGCCACCGTTCGTGGCGGGGACGTGACCCGCGCCTGGTACGCCCTGCGCTACGCGCAGCGCCACCTGATGATGAGCTCGCTCTCCCTGTCGCGCCGTCTGCTGGTGCTGACCGGGCGCTTCAGCGTCTTTCGCGCCGAGGCGACCACCCAGCCGGGCTTCATCGAGCTGGTGGAGAACGACAGCCTCGATCACTGGCGGCTGGGCCGCTTCAAGTTTCTCTCGGGGGACGACAAGTCGACCTGGTTCTGGCTGCTGCAGCGCGGCTATGCCATGCGCTATCTGCCGGATGTGTTCGTGACCGGCTTCGAGGAGCTGCCGGACAGGCGGCGCTTCTTTGCCTCCACGCGCGATCTCATGCAGCGCTGGTTCGGCAACATGCTGCGGACTAACGGCCGTGCCATCCGGCTGGGGCCAGCGAAGATGGGATTCTTCACCTGGTGGTGCCTGGTGGACCAGCGGCTCTCCATGTGGACGACCCTCATGGGCCCCACCATCGCGATCATGCTGGCGCTGTTCATGCGGCCGTCGTTTCTGCTCACCTATCTGCTCTGGATCCTGTTTACCCGCAGCGTGACGGCTCTGGTGCTTGGCCTGCAGAGCGGGCGGTTCAGCCTGCTGTGGATTCCGCTGCTGTACTACAACCAGCTGATCGGGGCGCTGATCAAGACCTATGTCAGTTTCCGGCTCAATCGTCAGTCGTGGTCGCGTCAGGGCATTTCGTCCGGTGAACCCGAAGACCCCGTCGCGGTGCGCCGCCAGCGACGCCTGGCCAACGTCATTCACGGCGTCGTCGGGGCCTGTCTGCTGCTGGTGATCAGCTATGGCGTGCACGTACTGGTGCCGCCGGATCGCCTCACCGTGCAGATGTTCGCCCATGAGCTGCAGCGTTCCACGGCTCTCCGGCAGGCGCTCGACGAGCGCTGGCTGGTGTCCGTGCTGTCCGCCGCGCCCTCCGAGAGCAGCGTCTCTCTGCCGTCGGGCCGTCTCTATGTCGGCAGCGGCCTGGCAAAGGCCGCGAGTGCCTTGCCGGACCGCCAGGCGCAGCGCCTGACGGGCAATGGCACCACCCTGGTCTTGGAGCCGGAGATTGCGCGCCTGATCCGCGCCACCCACCCGCTAGAGGTGCAGGGCGATCGCATCGACTGCGCCCTCGACGCCTCCTGTACCCTGCAACTCGGCGAGATCTCGATTACGCTGCACAACGTGACGCTGGAGCTGATGGCCGCGCCGTCCCAGCGCCGGAGCTGAGGCTCCCGCGTCGCCTCAAGGAAGTTTTTTCATGACCGATACCTCATCCTCTGCCACCGCCTCGCCTCCCATCCACGAGACTCGGGATGAGCGCCGGCATCTGCGCCTCGAATTACCCTTCCGGGTGGCCTTCGATGAGGCGTCGACGCTGCCGGGACACGACCTCTCGCTGAGTGGCTTCTCGCTCTACATCCTGAATTCAAGCAATAAGTGCAGCACCTGCGGTATCCAGGGCTCCTGAGTATTCCCCCAGGAATACCTGTGCCGGTGTCCGATAGCCGAGCCGTTTTCGAGGGCGGTCATTCAGCTTCCTGAGCACCCTGCGAAGCTCGGCATCGGTGACCTGGCGGAAGTCCGTTCCCTTGGGAAAGTACTGCCGTATCAGGCCATTGGTGTTCTCGTTGGTCCCACGCTGCCCGGAGCAGTAGGGATCACAGAAGTATGTCGCTGCTGTCACTGCCTTGGACACGGCTTGGTGCTCGGCGAATTCGGAGCCATTGTCCAGCGTGATGGTCTGGACCGCGCCCCGACGAGGTTTCAGTAG
>NZ_FPAQ01000078.1 GCF_900116405.1 Halomonas saccharevitans
TCTTGAATCGTGTTCTGGCAGGAACATCTTGATTCTACAAGAGAAAACCACTCGCCATCTTCGTTTTCAGGACGCCCTCATGAATAAGCCGGGTTTATGCCAACTATCAAACTCACCCCCTCCGCCATCAAGAACCTTGACTGCCCCCCAGGGAAACGAAAGGTCGAGTACTGTGATTCTCAGCTGCCCGGCTTCTATGTTGAGGTCCGTGCCAGCAACCCTCGTGTGGGCACGTACTACCAGCGCTACAAGGATGCGCGAGGTAAAATGCGGCATATCAAGATTGCCAAGACGACCGAGCTCTCTTTAACCAAAGCGCGGAAGAAGGCCCAACAGACGCGTGCCGATACGCTCCTTGGCGGAGATCCTCGCGCAGACCTCAAGCGCAAGCGCAACATCCCGACATTCTCCGACTTTGTTCGTGATCAGTATCTTCCTTATATCAAGGTACATAAACGCTCTTGGGCAACTGACGATTCGTTTCTGAGGAATCATATCATCCCCGTCTTCGGTAGCATCCCGCTTGATGAAATCTCCCGCACCCAGCTCGTGACTTTCCATACGACCCTACCGGAAAAAGGCATGGCTCCTTCCACCTGTGACCGGCAGGTGGTCATTATCCGCTACATTTTCAATCTTGCTATCAAGTGGGAAGTCATAGACACCAACCCAGCTAAGATGATCGAGCTATACAATGCCGATAACTCGCGGGAGCACTACCTGACGGACGAGGAGATGTCCAAGCTACTAAATATGCTACAGACCCATACAAATAGGCCTGTATCCTTGGTTATTCTGCTATTGCTGGCAACCGGCGCTCGTCGTAATGAAGCACTGAAAGCCAAGTGGGAAGATATTGATCTAGTGAAGAAAACCTGGAAGATTCCTGCCGCTAATGCCAAAAGCAAGAAGTCTAGGGTCATGCCGCTAAATACAGCCGCTTTGCAGGTGCTAGAGGAAGCACATTCCCTTTCTAGTGGTCATGAGTATGTTTTCATTAGTCAGGTCACCGGTCAGCCAATACGGCATATTACAGCCGTCTGGCAACGTATGCGGGTAGCAGCAGGTCTACCAGACTTCAGGCTACATGATTGTCGTCACCAGTATGCCTCCATGCTGGTCAACAAGGGTCGCTCCCTGTATGAGGTACAAAGACTTCTGGGTCACACCACTCCCAAGATGACTCAGCGCTACTCTCACCTTTCGATGGAGACGCTTGAAGGAGCTAGCTCAGCGGTTGGTGATTTTATCGGAGATCTTACCTTCACGGCAGGTAAGGTAGTAGACCAGTAGTCAGCAGCATAAACGCCCTTGATAAGCCCTTAAGGGCTGAATCAAGGGCTTTTTTCTCTTCTCGTAGATTTCATGGGCGTCGGTTACGTCGGGTCCGTCAGGTGTCACAGGGCATCTCTAGATAGCAACCCAGAAAGTCGCGCAGCTTGATTGGCGCAATCGCGAGTATATTTTTCTATAGAAAATACGGCATTACATGTATTTTTTTCTATAGATAAATATTGGAGTGATGTGGCAACAAGACCGGGATGCAATGATCCATAAATAATTTATATGACCAATGTATGGCTCAATGCCTTGATCCTTGTAAATTTTTAAAATGTAACAACATCACACAGTTTATACACTTAAATATATCTGAAACAAGTCCATGATTACATATATCTATATTATTAGAATAAGATCATCAAAATCATTACAGCGGAAGCGGCTTAGTGTGATGGCACCTGACGGACCCGACGTACCTGACGCTCGTCCACCTTTATACGCCTAATAGGCCCTCGTATCAGCTGAATTTTTTGTACCACGTTCGGATTTTTACCGGTCCTTCGGTCGCGGACTACCTTGCCTACCTTACATAGATGATGATCAGTAGTACCAAACTGTGTTTCGGGGTTTCGGTTATGGTTCGGCCTGAGAGATCAGCCAAAATGTTCCAACATAAAAGTCTTCTTTTTCTTCAACTTAATTGTAAAATTTTAGGGTTTTACCTTCACTTCATCTGCAACCGTCGCCTGGCCCAGATCGGCTTGAAGGAGCAGTTCCCCGGCGCGAAGAACCCCTTCCCGTGGATGAGCGAGATCATCGACCTGCGCAAGGAGAAGAACTTCTTCGAGACCCGCGTCACCGAGTACCAGGTGGGCGGCGCGCTGAGCTGGGACTAAATCAGCAAGAATTTGGGCTCTACCTGTAAGGGTAGAGCATCGGGTAGGGTCCGGGGTCGCCCCCGGAGCCCTCCCACACCACCGGGCATACGGTTCCGTACCACGGCGGTTCACGAAGCACGATTGAGCCC
>NZ_FPAQ01000067.1 GCF_900116405.1 Halomonas saccharevitans
CCGCGACACCACCTCCCGATACGACACCCGCCACTGAGCCCAAAGACGAAGACCCTCATGGCTTCCGTTCACTTGTCCAGTCGCTGAGGGAGCGCAGCAACAACCCGAAGGGCTCCGACGCCTAGAACGTCAGCCGCTCGAACGGCCGCCCGGTGAGGGCGGTGTAGGCCACGGTGTTCTGGATGTTGGCGTGGCCCAGGTACTGCTGCACCGTGCGCAGATCAACGCCCTGGTTGATCAGGTGCACACCGCAGGCATGGCGCAGCGCATGGGGGTGCCAGGTCACGCCCAGCACCCGCTGACTCAGCCGGTGCAGCATGCGTCGGAAGCCATCGGCGCTGACCGGCGCCCCCCGCTCGCTGACGAACACCAGTCCCGATGCACGGCCGCTGTCGCGCTGATAGCGCTTGAGCGCTCGCACGGTGTCGCCCTGGAGCGGATGCGTGCCGTCCCAGCTGCCCTTGGCACGGCTGACGCGCAGCTCGTGATGCACCAGGTCGACGGCCGACCAGCGCAGCCCCACCAGCTCCGAGACCCGCAGCCCGTGCTCGAAGGCCAGGCGCAGCATCAGCGCGTCGCGCCGGCCGTGGCGATTGTGCCGAATCGCGCCGCGCATCAGCCGCTGCACCTCGTCACGGGTCAAGTGCAGCCGGCCACGCGCCGCGTCGTTGGCGGCGCGACTGCGTACTGTCCGGGTTTCAGTGGCTGGCGAGGCTGTTGGGGTGGGGTGTCGGGGCCTGTCGGGCACGGGCGGGAGCGCTCCTGGTCGCGGTAACTGTCCGGGTTCTAATTGAAAGCCAGACAGTCGCAGTCGCTTCAAGACAAGTCAACGCAGGGGAGAAACGGCATGGTCTCATGCCTTTCCTTCCTGTCGGCAACATAAGCACATGGGGGATTAGTGGTTTTTAAAATTCATGTAATTCACGATACAATGTGTCCTAAGGACACATTGTATCGTGTATCAGTTAGTTGTCAAGGAAAAACCCTTAAGAATCAGCAAAAAACTTGACAAGCTTTATCTCTCCTGCTATATACGTCCTTAGGACGTATATAGCAGGAGAGAGGACGATGCCCATTTCGGTAGCTGATGCACTAGCCGACTGGTTGCTGAACGACTACCCAAACTCAGCAATACATAAGAGAATGCTTCACGAAAGAATACTAATCCTTTATAAGGAAAGAGAATACAAAGGGGAGAAAATATCAAATATACAAAACAAGTTCCCTTCCTCAGCACAAATAACCAATTACATAGAAAAAATAGAGAGATCGGGAGTCATAAATCCAGAGGGGGAAAAATCTTTTTTCCATAGAGAATCACGATTCTACATAATTACGGCAAAACCTCCATCTAGCACAGAAGAGGCTCTTTGCTCTATATTTCCATACGGATATATTTCATATATCACTGCTATGCAGTGGTATAGCATAACAGACAGACTTCCTAAAGTTGTTTACTATACAACGTGCAGTAAAGAAGAATGGAGAAAGAGATACTTAGCAGAAACCTTAGATAGAACTGGTCTTCATAGCTATGCCAAAGACTTGATACCTGCATTCCCTATATCAGGGAAGTATTTCGGGAAACAAGTTCACGTATCTACAACAAAAAATTATCGAGAACCACGTGAGGGGGAGAGTGGCATAAGAGTTCAAGAGATAGGCGAACTTTTCACATGTATGCTGAAGAAGCCCCAGTGGTGTGGGGGATCAACCCATGTAGTAGATGTCTATATGGAATATGGGAAGGTTTTCAAGAACAAAATCATAAAGTATGTGGATCAATATGGTGGAGCTATAGATAAAGCCAGGGTCGGGTTTCTTTTAGAGACCGTAATGGGAGTGAAGTCTAAAACAATAGAGGAGTGGAAAAAAGAAAAAGGAAATGAGCGAGGATCTTCTAGGGTTTTATTTCCAGGTGAAGAATTCAGCAAAGTTTATAGCCCTGACTGGAATTTATCGATAAACATTGAGGAGCTTGAAGAATATGGGACAATCGATTGATGAATGGGTTGATGATCCATCATCAGGGGAAAACGAATTTAGGCGGGCGGTCAGGATAATACTGAAAGCCATATCACTAGATGAAGAACTATCTGAAAACATGGTAATGAAAGGGGGGATCCTCTTAGGAATAAAATACAAAAGTGGTCGTTACACAACTGATATTGATTTCTCAACTTCTGAAAAGCTTGGCTCGCTAAATATTGAGGAGTTCGAGGAAAATCTTAACGAACGACTTTTAGAGGCCCAGGTATCTCTTGTAGAAGAAATAAGGTGCATTGTCCAAAGCATAAAAATACAACCTAAAAAAAGGCCCGACGCTACCTTCCCTTCTTTAAAGATAAGTATAGGTTACGCTAAAAAGACAGACGCTTCCAAAATTCGTAGACTAGAAAGCCTACAATCTCCTCAAAAGGTTTCTATCGACTATAGCTTTAATGAAGTAACAGGAGAAACTGAGGATTTAGAAGTCGACAAAGAAGATGGAGAAAAGATAAAAGCCTACGCTTTGATTTCGCTGATAGCTGAAAAAATTAGATCCATATTACAGCAAGCCGCAAGGAACAGAAATAGAAGGCAGGATATATACGACTTACATCACCTCCTGAGGAGCTATGCTGATCATAGCCACGAAGAAAAGATCTTAGTCTTAGAGACATTGATACAAAAATCATCAGGAAAGGAGATTGATCATCTCCTAAACCAAAATGGACTTGATGATCAAGATGTTATGGATAGATCAGCCAGAGACTACCCTTTGCTTGCCGACGAGATAGAAGGAGATCTCCCAGGATTTTCAATTGCTTATGAATTCGTCAGAGATTACTACAAATCTCTTCCATGGGAGATGGCTTAAATGGATTTACAATATTTCCGATCTCAAGGAGAGAGGCCTGAAAATCTGGATCTTTTCACCTGCTTATCCATAGGAAAATATTCATTCTTTATCTTGGCTGACGGTTACGGAGATTCTTCTGAAGAAGATATAAATCATTACCTTCAAGAAATTTGCTTAAAGTTAATCAACCCCCACCAAAAATCGGAACTATCAGATGTTTTGAAAGACACCATTCCAGAGAGGGCATGGATGTCTATCCTCATTGCAAAAGTTTCAAAAAATGAAATAGAGGTTTGTTCTATTGGAGACTGCAGAGCTTATATTAACGAAAGGTTAATCACATCTGATGACTCTCTGGCTTGGCAAAACCTGTCTAAAAGAAAGTGTTTCGGAGACGTGGCTAAGCTAGTTGCACATCACCCTCTTAGACATAAGCTGACTGATTCTATGACTCCTCAGAGAAGAAAGGGTATTATAAAAAAAAGAGAGGCAATTTATAATGGTGACACTATTATCTTTTGCACTGATGGAATTTGGCCTATCTTCCATGAGGATATTTGTTCTGGATCTTTCAGTGTTAAAGATATCGATGTAAAAACCGAAGATAACAGCTTGGCTGTAAGCATTATGTTATGAGCATAATTTTCAACATTTCGCGCCTTATCTTGATCCAATAAGCGGGACAAGTTCACGCTTTTATCCTATCCTGGTGGGTAGCCCAAACCTACCAGGAGCGCCTCATGGCCCTACGCCGCATCAGCGACCTCGAGCAGTCGTTCAAGAGTCGAGACGGTAACGTCATCGAGTGGAAAGCACCGAGCCGCTGGCTCTATCGCTACGAGCGCGACCGCGGCGCCGTAGGAATGGAAACCGGCCCCGGAACCGGTGAATTCCTGTGGTACGTGCTCGAGAGGAACAACCTCACCCACGCCAAGCGGCGCGTGTTCGATCTCATCAACGAGGACGAGCTCTGATGGGGCGGAAGCGCGTGATTGTGCCGGAGGAAGCCTCGCTGTGGCTGGGCGTTCTGCTGGATGCAGCCTTCGATTCGACTTCAACCGCCCTAGACCTGAAGCGTAGCGCCGACGTGTTGAACCACACGGGACCTGGGCACAGCTGGCAGGCTCGACACGGCCAGGCCGATCTACTGGCAATCGCCAGCGACCTTACCCAGTACCCTCATGACTACAGCGATACACGACGCGCTGAGCTACTGCTGGCCTGGGCCGAGCGCTGGGTTCAGCCGGATGATTGGCAACGCCTCCAGGGACGGGTCCGGAAACGCCGCCAGCGGACAGCGTAACCAACGGTGCAGCATCCCCACCGGAACTAGAGAATCGATCAGTTCCCAACGCCGTGCTCCAGTCTCCCGATCAGATCCAGTACCTGCTGAGGATCTTCCTCCATGACATCGACAGGGCGCTTGCCTCCCAATCCCTTGGCCTCCCGATGCAACCAGCGCTCTGCTGCGGCCCGATCCCCCTCAAACAGCTCAAGCGCCGCCCGCCAGACAACGTTTTCGTCCTTCTGAGCACCTGACATATCACCCTCTCCTTTCATACCGTCGTACAGCACCACCGCCGCTCCGGCCTCTCCTCGAGGCCCGATCTGTGCAACATCCCCACCGGTCATCCGGGCGACCTCGAGGACCAACTATGCAGCATCCCCACCGGTCCCCTCGGCAGCCTCGAGGGCCATCGGTGCAGCATTCCCACCGGTCACCGGGGCCGATCTCGAGGCCAGCTGTGCAACATCCCCACCGTCAAACAGGCTGGCCGGCAACGCTTCCTGTGCAGCATCCCCACCTATTCATGCTTGATCCGGCGCACATAGGGCGGCCGCTTCGGGACCGCCGGCAGCGCTTCGCCCTTGCGCCGAATCCGCGACCAGTCGCCCTTCATGTCTCGAATCAGGGCTTGTACATCATCCCGGACCCCACGAAACCCGGGCATCTTGCGCAAGCTATGAATGGCTTGCCGGAGCTGTCGGTTGCGGGTCTCGCGATCGGACCGCTTCACCGCGTCGCGCAGGCGCTTCTGCCACTCTTCGCGCCGCGCCTTCACCAGCCGCCAAGTCCAGATATTGTCGAGCCGGACCAGCTCATAGTCGGCCTGCCAGAGCTCCGAACACCAGTAGGGATTGGGCATGGTGATCCGCTTATCGCGGGCATCCTGAAGATCCTCGTAGAACCGGGCCGGATGCGCGTCATCGACCAGCAGCCACCACACGGCATGAGGCTGACGCGGCGGCAGGTAGACCACCAGGAACCCATTACCGGCACCATGGCGGCGTCGGCGGCGCCGCTCGTTCTTGTCCGCGGCGGTGGCATAGCGGGACGCAAACTTGGCCTCGAGGCGAGCGATCTTCTCCCGCGGCACGACGCCTGAGATCCAGCGGACGTAGCCGCGACGCACCAGATCCTGCACCCGCTGCATGGCAGCGGCCTTGTAACGCATCGATCCCATGTGACCTCCCGGTGAGCTGACACAGAGAGGTAGGGCCGGCGGTGACACCATGGTCCTGAATAACCAGATTTTCGGTGCGGAGACTCCGCATGTAAAAGATTCCAAGGGCGCACCGCCATCAAGTGTCACCTCGGCCCCTACCTCTCGACGAGTGCCAAACCACGGGGTGTGCCAGCCCCTCAGCGAGGGGCTGCCACCCCCTTGTTTGCTGCTGGTCACGGGTGCCAACCGTGACCAACTCGCCGTCGCGCAGTGCGGGTAATTCCGCTCGCTGCGAGGCAACGGGCGCTCGAGGCTGAAATGCCTCGTTCGACCCAATCCAGGGCACCGGGATTGGGCGACACGGACACGGGCAGCCGGGTAACCGGAAGGGCCCTGTCACGCATCGAAAGTGGGTGAGAGTCCCACCGGCGGGCGGCGGGTGACCGTCGAACGCATGCCGAACCTGTGGGCGCGGCGCTGGGGGAAACCTCAGCGGGCCAGACAGCCGAAAGGACCGGTCTGGCGGCACCATCTCGCGCAAGCGGGGTGGGTCGACGAATAGCTCAAGCAGGTAACGGCGCCCCGCGAGGGTGCTGTTCGGAGTGTCATGCAGCCATGCTCCTCGGGAGCTGGCCATGGGCGAGGAAGTGATCAGGGAGTACCGGAGCCGTTTTGGAATCTTGGGCCTGGGAAAACCGGCAACGCCGGCGAGGTGCGCAGCACCAGACATCCTGATGACGGAGTCCAGTGGCGGTATGGCACGCAGTAGGGCGTGACTAACGTGGGAAACCCTACGGCCGAGGAACCGGATGGCACCGGTGAGGCTAGGGGTGGGAGCGGCGTTGAGTAGTGTTCGAGCTGACGGGCGGTATGGCCGAAGCCCACAGCGAGATCCTGGGCAACCAGGGCACACGAAAGACGCCAGCGAGTGTGGGAGGGGCACTCCTCCCTCGCAGCAGGCAAGACGGCAACATCGATGACAACCGGCACGGCGGGTGGCACCGCCAAGACCGGATGAGCGTTTGACCAGGGTGGCACCTGGTGTTCATTAACCGACCATCGCACCGCGCAGGACCGGCCGTGCGATTCATTCAGGAGGTATTCAACGCCCCTCTTCGGAGGGGCATTCTCGTTCTCCCTACCCAGGGACGTCGGCTGCTAGGATAAGGGCAATCGTGCCCCCACCACCCGAGGAGAAACCCATGACCCCCTTCAGCTGGCTTATCCTGGCATTCGCCGTGCTCATGACGGCGGTCTGCGGCTTCACCTTCGTGCAGATCCTGCGTAGTGGCCATCAAGCCCAACAGCGCTCATCCCACAAAGCACGCCGTCACCTCTCCCGCCACTGAGTGTCACCCCGCCCCCTACCCCTTTCTGCCCAACCGCGCCGAAGGCGCCTTCGTACCCGCACTATGGGTGATGCGTGTCGTGAGGCGGCGTGCTTTAGCGGCCAAGCCTGATCTGAGGCGCGCAGGCGCGTAGCGCCTCGATCGCGCCGATCCCTCGACTTGTCGAGGCCTTGTGTGGCCGCAGGCCACCAAGGCCGCCGTAGGCGGGGCGGAGGGCGAGGAACGAGCCCGGAGGGTAGGCGAGCGCATACGCGCTCTTTTCTGTACTTTTCTACTTTTCCCCTTTTAGGGGTTATAAGGCTTTGAAATGAAAAGGTTTTTAGGGCCAAAAGGGGACGGATTCAGGGCCAAAAGGGGACGGATTCAGGGTCAAAAGGGGACGGATTCAGGGTTGTTGAGGGGACGGATTCAGGGTAAAAAGGGACACTATTATAATGTCCCTAAAATAGAAGGGCGTAACACCCTCCTCGAGTTGGAGCTCCAAGGATGAATCAGCCCCAAGTCTATAAAAGCAACGCTCTGGTCGAGGCATCCTACCGTCTAACCCCCGCTGAACAACGCATCATGCTGTGCTGCATCTCCCAGGTGCGCAGGGACCAGACGCTTACCGATGAAGTGATGTATCGCGTCAGCGTGGCCGACTATGCCGCACTGGTGGGAACTGACTCCCATTCCACCTACAAGGAAGTAGCGGATGCCGCCCTTCGCTTGAAACGTCGAGAGGTGTGGCTGCGAGAATTTCCCAACGGAGATGGGCAGCGGCCTAGAACACTAGTCACGGGCTGGGTGCAATCCATCGCCTATATCGAGTCAGAGGGACACATAGAACTGCGCTTCACTAAAGACATGCTGCCATACCTCACGCAACTCTCGGAGCGGTTCACTCGCTACGCCCTGTCCGATGTGGCCAAGATGACCAGTTCCCACGCTATACGGCTGTATGAGCTGCTATGCCAATGGAGGGATGCAGGTAAACGAGAGGTAGCGATCGAATGGCTACGTGACTCTTTCCAGCTCGGCGACAAATACCCAGCACTCAAGGATTTCAAACGCCGCGTGATAGAGCCCGCCGTGGCACAGATCAATGAGCACAGCCCTCTATGGGTGAAGTGGGATCAGCGCAAGACCGGTCGCCGCGTATCCCACCTGGCATTTACCTTCGGCGAGAAAGCCCAGAAAGCCCCCCAGAAGCCGCGCAAAGGCAAGACCAAGGGGAAGGCAGGGGGAAAGGCTCCCAGCGCCTCAGGGTCGATCTACGGGATTCCTATGGCGGTTATCGAAACGCACGCTAGGCCGGGTGAGTCTCACGAAGACGCCGCACTGAGAATCCTCGAGGAGCGCAAAAATTAAAAACGCTGTTGAGGCGTGATTTTTCACGCCTCTCTGAAAGTCAGGCTAGGATGTCTGCAACGGCAGACATGCAACCAACTAGGCATCCATGCAACTGACTATCCCGAAGGCGGCCAAGCTGTACGGCAAACATCGTTCTACGATACATCGGCATATCGAGGCGGGCCGCCTGTCGTGCGGGTTCCGAGGGGATGGAACCCGCGTCCTGGAGATGGCAGAGCTGATTCGGTGCTACGGCGAGCCCGAGCATCTTCCAGACGAAATGCAACCATCTGCAACTCCTCACCAGGAAGACATGCAACAGGCGATGTTGCAGGCGTTGCACGCCATGCACAGTGAACTTGTCGCCCTTCGCCAGGAGGTCGCCGAGCTGCGTCAATTGCCCCCCCCTGCTGCACAA
>NZ_FPAQ01000013.1 GCF_900116405.1 Halomonas saccharevitans
CCTGCGAGGCAATGGGCAAGCCACACGGCAGCCGGGCCACGACATGACGGCAGTGTCCCAGTGCCTGCGGGTCAGGGAGCGTCGGGCCGGTAGGAGAACCCCTGGCGGTCCTATGAGGCTCCCGCCCTCCGGGGCAGGGTGACCCTCGAGCGTAGAGCAGGGTAGCTCCGCGACGAAGTGATGACAGGTCGGTACCCAACCCACGAATACCAGAGAGATCCACCGTCGCTGATAGCCCCTCGCTTCCTGACCCGTAGGCATTGAGGACAACCGCATGCACTGAAGAGACAACCGAGCCCTTGACAGGTCAATCCATACCAGGACCTCCTCTTCGCCCTATCCCCGGCGCCTCTCGTATCGGATAAAACCGCGACTCCCTTTTTAAGGTCAGGTATCGATACGCCACCGGCGCCCTGGGGCGCCGGTGGGATGGTGCTGGAGGGGACGACGAGGCTTACTCGCCGGCGCCCTCGGCCTTGGCCTTCTGGCGCAGGCGGATGTTGAGCTCCTTGAGCTGGTCGCCGCTCACCTCGCCCGGCGCCTCGGTCAGCAGACAGGACGCGCTCTGGGTCTTCGGGAAGGCGATCACCTCACGGATGGTCTTGGCGCCGCTCATCAGCATCACCAGGCGATCGAGGCCGAAGGCCAGGCCGCCGTGGGGCGGTGCGCCGTACTGCAGGGCGTCGAGCAGGAAGCCGAACTTCTCGCGGGCCTCCTCCTGATCGATGCCCAGCACCTCGAGCACGGTCTGCTGCATCGCCTGATCGTGGATACGGATCGAGCCGCCGCCGAGCTCGGTGCCGTTGAGCACCATGTCGTAGGCGCGCGAGAGAGCCCCGGCCGGATGGGACTTGAGGGTCTCGACGTCGCAGGACGGCGCGGTGAACGGATGGTGCAGCGCCTGCAGGCGTGCGTTGCCGTCCTCCTCGAACATCGGGAAGTCGACCACCCACAGCGGCGACCACTCGGCGGTGTAGAGGTCCAGGTCCTCGCCGAGGCGAACGCGCAGCGCGCCCAGGGCCTCGTTGACGATGCGCGCCTTGTCCGCGCCGAAGAAGATGATGTCGCCATCCTCGGCGCCGACGCGATCGAGCAGGGTCTCGACCACGCCTTCCATGAACTTGACGATCGGCGACTGCAGGCCCTCGAGGCCCTTGGCACGCTCGTTGACCTTGATCCAGGCCAGGCCGCGGGCGCCGTAGATGCCGACGAACTTGGTGTACTCGTCGATCTCCTTGCGCGACAGCTTGGCGCCACCGCTCACCTTCAGCGCGGCCACGCGGCCGTCATCGGCGTTGGCCGGGCCGGAGAAGACCTTGAAGTCAACGTCCTTCATCAGGTCGTCGACGTCGGTGAGCTCGAGCGGGATGCGCAGGTCCGGCTTGTCGGAGCCGAAGCGACTCATGGCCTCGGCATAGGGCATGCGCGGGAACTCGGGCAGTTCGACCTCGAGCACTTCCTTGAAGAGCTGGCGGACCATCGTCTCGGTGATCCCCATGATGTCCTCCTCTTCGACGAAGGAGGCCTCGATATCGATCTGGGTGAACTCCGGCTGGCGGTCGGCGCGCAGGTCCTCGTCGCGGAAGCACTTGGCGATCTGGTAGTAGCGATCGAACCCGGACACCATCAGCAGCTGCTTGAACAGCTGCGGCGACTGCGGCAGGGCGAAGAAGCTGCCCGGATGGGTACGGCTCGGCACCAGGTAGTCGCGGGCGCCCTCGGGGGTGGCGCGGGTCAGGATCGGGGTCTCGATGTCGAGAAAGCCCTGCCCCTCGAGGAAGGCGCGCACGTTGTGGGAGATGCGCGAGCGCAGGCGCAGCTTGTCGATCATCTCCGGGCGGCGCAGGTCGATGTAGCGATGCTTGAGGCGCACCTCCTCCCCCACCTTGCCATGCTCGTCGAGCTGGAACGGCGGCGTGGCGGCGGTGTTGAGGACCTCGACCTCCTTGGCCAGCACTTCGATCAGCCCGGTGGGCATGTTGGGATTCTGGGTGCCTTCCGGGCGCAGCCGGATCCGGCCCTGGATGCGCAGCACGTACTCGCTGCGGGCGCGGTCGGCATTGGCGAAGGCCTCGGCGGTATCGGGGTCCACCACGACCTGGGCGATGCCGTCGCGATCGCGCATGTCGAGGAAGATGACGCCCCCGTGGTCACGGCGGCGATGAACCCAGCCGCACAGGGTGACCGTCTGGTCCACCAGGGTCTCGTTGAGCTGGCCGCAATAATGGCTGCGCATGTCGTATCCTGTTCCGTTGCGTGAAGTGGTGAAAAGGCAGCGTGGACGGCTCAGGCGAGCGTTCCGTCCTTGCCGGATGTCGCGGCGGTCTTCGCGCCCTCGCTGCCGCCGGCCAGGTTTTTCTTGCTGCCGGTCTTGAAATCGGTCTCATACCAGCCGCCGCCGGCCAGACGGAACCCCGCCGCGGAGATCAGGCGGTTGAGCTCGGCTGCCTCGCAGGACGGGCAGTCCGTCAGCGGCGCGGCGCTGATCTTCTGCAGCTTCTCCAGGCGGTGGCCGCAGGCCTTGCACTCGTATTCGTAGATGGGCATGGTTTGCTCACTCCCGAAATCTGTCATGTCCCATGGGCAAGCGCGTGCCGGGCATTCGCCGGGGCGCGCGGGTGCGGTACGATATAGGGCCGGCCCGCGGATAATCCAAGCCTGCCTCGAAAGCCGGGTATTATAGCCTGCCGCCGCCTGCCAGGCCCAGCCCCGGCATGATTCAACCTCCGATGCGGCCGACTCGACAAGGACCTCCCTATGAAAGCCGTCATTCTCGACGCCGCAAGCCTCGGGCCAGGCATCGACCTGACCCCGATCCGAGCGCATCTCGACGCCCTGGATGTGCATGAATACAGCGCCCGCGAGCAGGTCGTCGAGCGGCTGGCCGGCGCCGAGGTGGCCATCGTCAACAAGGTGGTGCTCGACGGCGACGCCCTGGCGGCGCTGCCCGAGCTAAAGCTGATCTGCGTGCTGGCCACCGGCACCAACAATATCGACATGGCCGCCGCCGAACGCCTGGGCATCGCCGTGCGCAACGTCACCGCCTACGGCACCGCCAGCGTGGCCCAGCACACCCTGATGCTGATGCTCGCCCTGGCCACCCGCCTGCCCCGCTATCAGCGGGACGTGGCCGAGGGCCAGTGGGGCGAGAGCCCCTTCTTCTGCCTGATGGATCACACCACCCTGCAACTGGAGGGCAAGCGGCTGGTGATCGTCGGCCAGGGGGAGCTGGGCTCCAAGGTGGCGCGCCTCGCCCAGGCCTTCGGCATGCACGTCGACTTCGCGGCCCGTCCCGGCAACGAGGCTCACGACAGCCGGCAGAGCCTTGTCGAGCTGGCCCCCGTGGCGGACGCGATCAGCCTGCACTGTCCGCTCACCGAGGCCACCCGTCACCTGGTCGACGCCGACCTGCTGGCGACCCTGAAGCCCGGCGCACTGCTGATCAACTGCGCCCGGGGCGGCATCATCGACGAAGCGGCGGCACTGGCGGCGCTGCGCGACCATCGCCTCGGCGGGCTGGCGGTCGACGTGCTGCCGACGGAGCCGCCCCGCGACGGTCATCCGCTGCTCGACGCCCTGAACGAGCCGCTCAACCTGATCGTCACCCCCCACAATGCCTGGATCACCCCCGAGGCTCGCCAGCGCATCGTGGCCCTGACCGCCGACAACCTGCGCCACTGGCTGGCCGACTGACTGATTGCAAGAGGACGACATGCTGCACAATTTCGGGTCCATCAACCTCGATCACTTCTATCGCGTATCCCATCTGGTGAGACCCGGCGAGACCCTGGCCAGCCGTGACTACCGCGTCGGCCTCGGTGGCAAGGGCGCCAACCAGTCGCTGGCCATGGCCCGCGCCGGCGGCCGAGTCAGCCACTGGGGCCGCCTCAATCACCGCGATGCCTGGGCCCGTTCGCTGCTCGGCGAGGCCGGCGTGGAGGTCGCCGGCATCGCGCTGGTCGACGCGCCCAGCGGCCATGCCGTCATCCAAGTCGACGATCAGGGCGAGAACGCCATCATCCTGTTTCCCGGCGCCAACCACGGCTTCGATGTCGCCGACCTCGAGACGCGCCTCGACGCCACGCGCCCCGGCGACTGGCTGCTGGCCCAGAACGAGACCAACGCCCTGCCCGAGGTGCTGGAACACGCCGCCGAGCGTGGGCTCAAGGTCGCCTTCAACCCCGCGCCCATGGGAGCCGAGGTGCTGTCGCTTCCCCTGTCGGGGTGCACGCTGCTGTTCGTCAACCGCGGCGAGGCCGCCTGGCTCGCCGGCGTCGACGAGGATGCCGCCCCCGAGGCGCTGCTGGAGGGCCTGGCGCGCCGCCTGCCGGACACCGATACCGTGCTGACCCTGGGCGGTGACGGCGCCTGGTTCCAGGGCGGCGGTGAACGCCACTTCCAGCCGGCGCTGCCGGTGGCGCCGCGGGACACCACCGCGGCTGGCGATACCTTCATCGGCTACTACATGACGGCCCTGCAGGAGGGACAGACCGTCACCGACTGCCTGCGGCTTGCCGCCACGGCCGCCGCCCTGGGCGTCCAGGTCGAGGGGGCCACCGAGAGCATTCCCCAGCGCGATGCGGTCGAGCGCGCCCTGAGCGACGGCTGCGTGGCACGCTGATCCGTCCGCCCCGCCGCCAATGCCGCTGATGTCTTAAAGGAAAGGAGCCCCACCGTGACGCATCCGATCATCTTCGATACCGACCCGGGCGTCGACGACGCCCAGGCCATCGCCATCGCCCTGCGCCATCCCGAGATCGAGCTGCTGGGCATGACCACCACCTACGGCAACGTCGATGTGGAGACGGCGACTCACAATGCCCTGCTGCTGGCGGAGCTTGCCGGGCGGGAGATCCCCGTCGCCCAGGGGGCGGCGGGGCCGATGGTCAAGGATCGCCATCCGCCGCCGGCTCACATCCACGGCGCCAACGGCCTGGGCGACATCGCCCTGCCACCGGTCACGGGGCGGGCCGAGGGCGTGAGCGCCGCGCAGTTCATCGTCGACACCGTGATGGCTCGGCCCGGCGAGGTCACGCTGGTCGCCGTCGGTCCGGTGGGCAACCTGGCCGCCGCCCTGCAGCTCGACCCGGACATCATCGACAAGGTGAAGCACGTGGTGATCATGGGGGGCTCGATCCGCGAGGGCGGCAACGTCAGCCCGGTGGCCGAGGCCAACATGTTCAACGACCCGGACGCCGCGGCCCGGGTGCTGACCGCCGGCTGGCCGCTGACGCTGGTCGGCCTGGACGTCACCCACCGCTGCGTGCTGACCGACGCCCACATGAGTCGCATCGAGGCGGGCCAGGGGGAACTCGGCAAGGTGCTGGCGGGAAGCTTCGCCTTCTACCGGGACTTCTACCGCGAGGCGCTGGGCATCGACGGCTGCTGCCCCCACGACAGCTGCGCCCTGGCCTGGCTGCTGCGCCCGGAGCTCTTCACCACGGCGCGTGGCCATCTGACCGTGGCCACCGACGGCGATGCCGAGGGCCAGACCATCTTCGCCCCCGCGGGGCGCGGCTTCATCGAGGCACGCTGGTCGCGCACGCCGCTGGTGGAGGTCTGCCTGGGTGTCGACGGCGCGGCTGTCAGCGACTGGATCGCCGACACCCTGGCCTGAGCGCCGCGCCCCGGCGGCCGCCGGGGCGCCTAGTTCTGCTCCACCGGGCCCGCTCGCCCGTTATGGTCGTGAGGGAATGGCCGGCCTAGCCGGTGCGGAAGTCGTCCGGGACGTGCGTCTCGATCACCTCGAATTCCACGTGGGTGACCCGCGCCCCGTCCGGGCCCTTCCACAGCCACTCGGCGAGGCGCTTGACCGCCTCGCGCTCGCCGCACATCAGCACTTCCACTCGTCCATCCGGCAAGTTGAGCGCATGGCCGGTAATGCCGGCCTTGAGAGCCTGCTCCTGGGTCGCCCGGCGATACCACACCCCCTGCACCTTGCCGGTCACCAGCGCCTTCGCGCAGCACGTGTCCATGGCCGTCTCCTGATGATTGCGATGGGAATTTCCTCCTTTCTACCAGCCCGGCCGTCGTCGCGGCCAGTCCTCTGCGCTCTTCCCCGCATTCCCCCCTCGCCACCCCCCACCGTTACCGTCTCGTAGCCGGCTCGCCCACGCGCCTGACCACTTCCCGTACGAAGGCCGATGCCCTAGGCTTAGCGGTATCCCCGGACGCCTCACGGCCACAAGCCGACCGCGGCCGAGGATCGCCCTACCCGGGCAGACATCACCACAACAATCATCCTCACGAGGGAGACACGTCATGCCGGTCTTCGACCACCCCGAATTCGATCATCACCAGCAGATCGTCTTCGGCAGCGACGAGGCGAGCGGCCTGCGCGCCATCATCGCCATCCACGACACCACCCGCGGCCCCGCCCTGGGCGGACTGCGTATCTTCCCCTACGAAAGCGACGCCGAGGCCCTCACCGATGTGCTGCGACTCTCCCGCGGCATGACCTACAAGTCGGCGCTGGCCGATCTGCCGCTGGGCGGCGGCAAGGCGGTGATCATCGCCGATCCCCGCCGGCACAAGACGCCTGAGCTGCTGCGCGCCATGGGTCGCCTGGTCGACTCCCTGAACGGCGCCTACATCACCGCCGAGGACTCGGGATCCGGCGAGGACGACATGCGCCTGATCGCCGAGGCCACTGAGCATGTGGGTGGCCTGCCCCGCCATGGGCAGGCCTCCGGTGATCCCTCGCCCTTCACGGCCTGGGGCGTGTTCAGTGCGCTGAAAAGCGCCGTGCGTCATCGCCTGGGGCGTGACGACCTGAGCGGCCTGCGCGTCGCCGTGCAGGGCGTCGGTCACGTCGGCGCCCACCTGGCTCGCCACCTGCACGCGGCGGGGGCTCGGCTGGTGCTGACCGACGTCGATACGGCGGCTCTTGCCCATCTCGCCGAGGAGCTCGGCGCCGAGACCGTGGCGCCGGAGGCGATCGCCGATGCCGAGGTCGATGTCTTCGCCCCCTGCGCCCTGGGCGCCGCTCTCTCCGCCGAGGTGGTCGAGCGCTTGCGGGCGACGGTGGTCTGCGGCGCCGCCAACAACCAGCTCGCTACCCCCGAGATGGCAAAGCGCCTGCAGGCCCGCGGGATTCTCTACACCCCGGACTACGTGGCCAACGCCGGCGGAGTGATCGAGATCGCCTGGCAACGGCGCGACGACTATGCGCGCGAGGCCGTCATGGCCCATATCGAGGGCATCGGCACCACCCTCGCCGAGATCTTCGCGCGGGCCGAGCGCGAGGGACAGAGTCCGGCCATCGTCGCCGACGACCTGGCCCGGGAGCGCTTCCGCCCCGCCGACTGAGGCTCGAGGAACGCACCAGGACGGGGCCAGCACGTGGCCTAGCGCAGAAGGCCGGCGATTGCCGGCCTTCTGCTTTTGTCTCCTGTTCGTCCGTCTTGGTGCGCTTTATCGATACTCTTCGTCAGGGCTCTTGACCAGCGCTCGTATCGGCGCCCTCGGGCTCGCCGAGCTCGTGTCGTTCGAGCAGCTCATGGCGCACCAGCACCGCGGAATTGCGCGGCACCACGTTCTGCCCTCGGGCCAGCAGGTGGCACTTGGTGAAGGCGGCTCCGAACAGGAGGATCAGCGAGCTGTAGTAGACCCACAGCAGGATCATTACCACCGAGCCCGCCGCGCCGTAGGTGGAGGCCGTGGCCGTATAGGCCAGGTAGATGGCGATGCCCCAGCGGCCGATGGCGAACAGCGCCGCGGTGACCACGGCGCCGACCAGCACGTCCTGCCAGCGCAGCACCACGTCCGGCAACACCTTGAAGATGGTAGCGAAGAGCGCGGCGATCACCGCCAGCGACACCAGGAACTCGGCGGCGCTGGTCAGCATGCCCACATAGGGCAAGAGGTCGTCCCCCGCCTGGAGCACGGCGCGCACCACTACGCCGAGTACCAGCGAGACCAGCAGAATGAAGCCGATGGCCAGCACCACGGCCAGCGACAGCAGACGATTCTGGATGAACTTGAGCGCGCTGTTGCCGCTGGGGCGAGCGGTGACGCCCCACAGGGTGTTGAGCGAGAACTGCATCTGGGCGAAGACGGTGGTCGCACCGACCAGCAGCGCCCCGACGCCGAGCAGCGTCGGCAGCAGGCCGGATTCCTGAATCCTCGACTGGGCGACCGCCTGCTCGATGGCGGCGGCGGCGTCGTGGCCCATGGTGCTCTGCAGCTGGGCGACGATCTGGCCCTGGGCGGCCTCCTCGCCGAGCACCACGCCGATCACCGTGACCGCGATGATCATCGTGGGGGCCAGGGAAAAGAGCGTGTAGAAGGCCAGCGACCCGGCGTAGCTGAAGGCGTTGCGCTCCAGCCAGAGCCTCACGGCGCCCTGCACCACGTTCCACCAGAACTGCACCGCCTGGCGTATGCTCGTCACGTTTGGCTTTATCACTGCGTTCCTCGTGCCTGTGTCGTTTGTTTCAGCATAACCGAATGGACACCGCCTCGCCGAGGCTCGCGGCGATTGCAGCGATACGCGGGGCTGACCATAATGGCCCCGGCTCACGCCTTCCTCCTCTTCCGCCAGGAGCCTTCATGACCGCACGACCGGACGACAGCGCTACCGAATTCGACTGTCTGGTGTTCATCGGCCGCTTCCAGCCGCCTCACCTGGGACACCTGGCGGTGATTCGAGAGGCGCTGCGCCAGGCGCGTCAGGTCATCGTGCTGGTGGGTTCCGCCTGGCAGGCGCGCTCGCTGCGCAATCCCTGGCGCTACGAGGAGCGGCTGCGCATGCTGCGCAGCGCCTTCGAGGAGGAGGAGAATGCTCGCCTGAAGGTCGTGCCGCTGCTCGACGCCCTCTACAACAACGACGTCTGGGTGCGCGACGTACAGCGCAAGGTGCGCGACATCGCAAGCCCCGAGCACGCGCGACTGCCGCGCATCGGCCTGATCGGCGCCAGTCGCGGCCAGTCCAGCTACTACCTGGCGCTGTTTCCCCAGTGGGAGTCGGTGAGCGTGCCGCTGGTGGAGGGCATCTCGGCGAGCCGCATTCGCGACCGGCTGTTCCGCTCGGCGGCGTCGGCGGAGGACTACCTGAGCACCCACGCGGCCCACGACCTGCCCCCCGGCGTGGTGGCGCGGATCCGCACCTTCCTCGAGGAAGCGACCTACGGCCAGCTGGTCGAGGAGCAGCACCTGCTGGATCAGTATCGCCAGGCCTGGGCCCAGGCCCCCTACCCGCCCATCTTCGTCACCGTCAATGCCGTGGTGGTGCAGTCCGGCCATGTGCTGTTGGTGAGGCGCACCGCCGCCCCGGGCAAGGGGCTCTATGCGCTGCCCGGCGGCTTCATCAGCCCCCATGAGCGGCTGATGGACGCCTGCCTGAGGGAGCTTCGCGAGCGGGTGCGATTGAAGGTGCCGGAGGCGGTACTCAAGGGCTCGCTACGCGGCCAGCGGCTCTTCGACGAGCCCCACCGCAGCTGGCGCGGCCGGACCCTGGCCGAGGCCTTCTACTTCGCGCTGCGCCCCGAGCAGCAGCTGCCCCAACTCAAGCCGGTCAAGGGCGGCGACCATGCCCGCTGGGTGCCGCTGGCCGACCTCGATCCCGAGAGCCTGTTCGAGGATCACTTCTTCATCATCCAGGACTTCCTGGGCCTGCCCGCCGACTTCGGCGGGCCGTGATCACGGCAGTGCAGCAGAACCATGGGGGGCAGACCCCGAAGCCCCGAGCTTCTAAAAAGGCTGGAATTTCCGTGACGAGCGAAGAGTAGGTGGGGACGCCGAGCTATAGAGCGCAGTAGGAAATCCTGCCTTTTTCAGGCCTGCAGGAAATCCCGCGGCAACTTCATCATCTGCCGCCACAGCTTCTCGACGCCTGGCTTGTGCACCAGCGAGCAGCGGTAGAGACGAATCTCCAACGGCACGTCCCACTGTTCGCCACCGGCGCGCACCAGGCGGCCGTCCTTGAGCTCCTGGCGAATGCAGAAGTCGGGAATCCAGGCCATGCCCATGCCCTGCATCACCATGCCCTTCAGGCCCTCGGCCATGGCAGTCTCGTAGACGGTGCGCAGTCGCATGCGCACCGGGTCGTTCTTGAGCAGCATGCGCACGCTGCGCCCGAGAAAGGCGCCCTGGGTATAGGCCAGGTAGGGAATCGATTCCTGGCCTTCGAGGGTGAAGCGCGGCTTGCCCTGCTCGTCGGGCAGGCAGACGGGCAGCATCTTCACCTGGCCGATGGAGAAGGAGGGAAAGACCTCGGCATCCAGCTGCATGCTGGCGTAGGGGTCGTAGTAGGCCAGCATCAGGTCGCAGTTGCCCTCACGCAGCACGTGGATAGCATCGCCCACGTTCATGGCGACCAGCCGTGTCGGCAGCTCACCGAGGCCCTGCTGCAGGCGGGAGATCCACTGCGGATAGAAGCTCAGGGCCAGCGAGTGGGCGGCGACGATGTCCAGCGCCTCATTGGCCATGGCCAGGCCGCGCAGGTGGCCGAGGCTCTCGTTGAGCTGCTCGACGATGTTGCGGGCGGTGACCAGGAACAGCTGCCCTTCCGGGGTGAGGTCCACCGGCGTGGTGGAGCGGTCGACCAGAGTCACGCCCACGGCCTGCTCCAGGGAGCGAATGCGCCGGCTGAAGGCCGGCTGGGTGACGTGGCGCTGACGGGCCGAGCCCGAGAAGCTGCGCGTGCTGGCCAGGGCGACGAAGTCTTCCAGCCATTTGGTCTCGAGGTTCACCAGGACTCCCCAGGATATCGTGATGCCTGCCCCCCGACGGGGAGCGTTTGAAGCCCGCTAATGTACCCCAGCCGGGAGCGCGACCCAAGCCGCATCACTGGATCGGCGAGAGCAGGTAGGCGGCCCGAGAGAGCAGCTTTCGCCACAGCGGGCGACGCGTGAGCTCCTCGAGCGTGACGCGACGGCAGTCGCCGAAGTCGCGCTCGAGCATCTGGCGCACCTCGGCGGCGAAGCGCCGGTCAGGCACCACGGCGGTGATCTCGAAGTTGAGCCGAAACGAGCGGTTGTCGAGATTCACCGTGCCCACGCTGGCGGCGACGTCGTCGATCAGCATGACCTTCTGATGCAGGAAGCCCGGCTGGTAGCGGAAGACCTTGACCCCGGCGCGCAGCATGTCGGGCAGGAAGGAGAAGGCCGAGAGGAAGACCAGCAGGTGGTCGGGCCGCTCGGGCATCATGATCCTCACATCCACCCCGCGCATCGCCGCCAAGCGCAGCGCGTCCTGCACGCCCTGGTCGGGCACGAAGTAGGGGCTCGTCACCCACAGCCGCTCATGGGCGCTGTGGATCGCGTGCTGCACCAGCAGGCTCGCCGTCTCCAGCTGATCCGCCGGCCCCGAGGGCACGATCACCACGCTCTGGCTCTCCGCCAGGCCCTCGTCCTGGCGGTCGCCTGCAAAGGGCACGGGGGTCCAGGTCAGCGAGATCATCTCGCCGGTGGCCCAGTGCCAGTCCTCCCAGAAGGCCTCCTGCAGCCCCAGCACGCTGGGGCCGCTGAGTTTCAGGTGGGTGTCGCGCCAGTGGCCGAGGCGCGGGTTCTCGCCCAGGTACTCCGTACCGACGTTGAAGCCGCCGGTCCAGCCCTCGCGGCCGTCCACCACCAGTACCTTGCGGTGATTGCGGAAGTTGAGCTGGAAGCGATGTTTCAGGCCCCGCGAGGAGCGAAAGGCGCTTACCTCCACGCCGGCCATGCGCAGATCGCGGAGGTAGCGCTCGGGAAGGCTGTGGGAGCCGATCTCGTCAAACAGGAAGCACACCCGCACTCCCCTCTCGGCGGCGCGCTGCAGGCGCTGCTTGAGCTCGAGCCCCAGGGCGTCATCGCGCACGATGAAGAACTGAATGAGGATGTACTCCTCGGCGGCTTCGATGCCGGCAAACAGGCTCTCGAAGGTGGCCTCGCCGTCGACCAGCAGCTCGGCTCGGTTGCCCCGGGTGAGCGGCATCAGGGCGAGCTGCTCCACCGCGCGTATGTCGGCATTGCTGGCAGATGACAGGTAGGGTTCGAAACGATCCCGGTAACGGTGCAGCTGGCGGCGCAGCACGCTGTCGCGCTCGCCCCGGGCCAGCACGTAGCCATAGAATCGCGGGCGGCCGAAGATCCAGTAGGCCGGCACCGCCAGGTAGGGCATGGTTAAAAGCGAGATGATCCAGGCGATGGCGCCCTGAGAAGTGCGCGCCGACATCAGGGCCAGCACCGCCGAGAGTATGCCCAGCACGTATATCAGGAAGATCGCCAGGCCAATCAGCCAGGAGGTCATGGTCGGGTCCCCGTTCCGTGGGACGACGGCGTGGCCGTCCGAAAACACAATGTCCTGTTGCCTACCCGCCCAGCATACCCCTAACGACGACGGCCCCACCAGATGGCGGGGCCGTCGTAAGCGTTCGCGTGAGAATCAGGCGCGCTCGGCGATGATCTCCTTCCACTTCGCCGGGCCGGTCTGGTGCACGGACGTACCGGCGCTGTCGACTGCCACGGTCACCGGCATATCCTCGACCTCGAACTCATAGATCGCTTCCATGCCGAGGTCCTCGAAGCCCACCACACGGGCCTGCTTGATCGCCTGGGCGACCAGGTAGGCGGAGCCGCCCACCGCCATCAGGTAGACCGCCTGGTTGTCGCGGATCGCCTCGATGGCCGCCTCGCCGCGCTCGGCCTTGCCGACCATGCCCAGCAGGCCAGTCTCCTCGAGCATGGTACGGGTGAACTTGTCCATCCGCGTGGAGGTGGTCGGCCCGGCCGGCCCGACCACCTCGTCGCGCACCGGATCCACCGGGCCGACGTAGTAGATGAAGCGGCCCCGCATGTCGACGGGCAGCGGCTCGCCCTTGCCGATCATGTCGACCATGCGCTTGTGGGCGGCGTCGCGGCCGGTGAGCAGCTTGCCGTTGAGCAGCAGTGTGTCGCCAGGCCGCCAGGTCTTGACCTCCTCCGGCGTCACGCTGTCGAGGTCGACGCGTTTGACGTTGTCGCCCGCCTCGCGGGTGATCTCCGGCCAGTCCTCGAGCTTCGGTGTAGGCAGTGCCGCGGGGCCGGAGCCGTCCAGGGTGAAGTGCGCGTGGCGGGTGGCGGCGCAGTTGGGGATGATCGCCACCGGCTTGTTGGCGGCGTGGGTCGGATAGTCCTTGACCTTGATGTCGAGCACCGTGGTCAGCCCGCCCAGCCCCTGGGCGCCGATGCCGCTCCTGTTGACCTTGTCGAACAGCTCCAGGCGCAGCTCCTCGGCGCGGTTTGACGGGCCGCGCGCCTGCAGGTCCTGGATGTCGATGGGATCGAGCAGCGCCTCCTTGGCGATCTCCATGGCCTTCTCGGCGGTGCCGCCGATGCCGATGCCCAGCATGCCGGGCGGACACCAGCCGGCGCCCATCTTGGGCAGCTGCTCCATCACCCAGTCGACCACGCTGTCCGACGGGTTGAGCATGGCGAACTTGGACTTGGCCTCGCTGCCGCCGCCCTTGGCCGCCACGTGTACCTCCACGGTGTCGCCGGGCACCAGCTTGTGGTGGATCACCGCGGGGGTGTTGTCCTTGGTGTTGGCGCGCTTGCCGTCGGGGTCGGCCAGCACCGAGGCGCGCAGCACGTTATCCGGCAGCTGATAGGCGCGACGCACGCCCTCGTTGATCATGTCGTCGAGGCTCATGTCGGCCTCGAAGCGGACGTTCATGCCGACATGCACGAAGACCGTGACGATGCCGGTGTCCTGGCAGATCGGGCGCTTGCCGAAGGCACACATCCGCGAGTTGATCAGGATCTGCGCGATCGCGTCCTTGGCTGCCGGGTTCTCCTCCCGCTCGTAGGCCGCGGCCATGGCGTCGATGAAGTCCTTCGGATGGTAATAGGAGATGTACTGCAGGGCATCGGCGACGCTCTGGATCAGATCGTCCTGGCGAATCACGGTCATGGGCAAGGAGCTCCTTGGCGTTGTCGGCATGCCTACCTGCGCTGTGAGATGGCGCCTCGGTGGGCCTGAACGGCGGGCATTATACCCTACCCTCGAGGCTGTCGACATTCTCGCCAATGGTCGGAGCTGCTGTTTAGTAGCAATGATAGATAACGGTATAAATCTTATTAGCGGGAAGGCTCAGGTTGACAGCTGGGGCAGAAATAGATGCGTCGTGAGCTCACCGAGGTACGTTCGATCGCGGCCCCGCAGGCGTGGCACGCCAACCCCTCGCGCTCGAAGACGGCGAAGCGCCAGCGGCGTCGGGAGGCGCCTCGGGCACGATCGGCAGACGCCCACTCCTCACGATTGGTCACCCCGGCCTCGTCGTAGGCCTGGCGCGTGACCGAGAGGATGCACTGCGCCAGGCGTGCCAGCCTCTCCTCCTCGAGGGCTTGGGGCTTCACGCGATGATGGAGGCCGGCGAAGAACAGGATCTCGGAGCGCAGGTAGTTGCCGATGCCGGCGAACAACCCCTGATCGAGCAGCAGCCCGCCCAGGCCCCGGCGGCGAAAGCGCGGCTCGAGAAGACGCGTCATGGCCTGCTCCACCGTCACCCCGTGGGTCAGGACGTCCGGGCCGAGGCGCGACAGAAACGGGTGCTCGTCGAGCCGCTCGGCATCCCACAGCGAGACGTCCGAGGCGCTGTAGAGGCTGGCCGCCCTGCCCTCGGCGACCAGGCGCACCCGCAGCGAGCGGCCGGTGTCCGGCTCGCGTTCGGCATCATGCAGCTTCCAGACTCCGTAGAGCTGGTTGTGGGAATAGAGCACGCGGCCGTCGTTGAAACGGGTCAGAAGCGCCTTGCCCCAGCTGTCCACGGCGTCTACCTCACGTCCGATCAGTGAGGCGGCCTGCCCCGCCAACTCGGGAAAGGCGAACCAGGCGTCATCGAGACGCCGACCGGCAATCTGGCGATGCACGCGGTCGGCGGCGCGACGGATCTCGGGCCCTTCAGGCATGCGGAAACCTCGATAAGGGTGAGCGAGAGGCGTTGGGGGCCGGGAAAACCTCGAACATATCAGGCGGAACCCAGCATCAGCTGACGCTCCTTGAGCGCGTGCAGGCGATCGCGCAGGCGAGCGGCCTCCTCGAACTCCAGGTTCTGCGCCGCCTCGTGCATGCCGTCCTCGACCCGGGAGACCTCCTTGAGCAGCTCCTGGGGCGACAGCTCGGCGGGATCGTAGACCGCCTCGCGCTCGGCGACCTTGCGTTCGCCGCGGCGCCCCTTGCCTTTCTTGCCGGGAGCCTGGGCGGCCTCCATGATATCGGCGACCGAACGCGTGACGGTGGTCGGGGTGATCCCGTGGGCCTCGTTATGGGCGATCTGCTTGTCGCGACGCCTGTCGGTCTCTTCCATGGCGCGACGCATGGAGTCGGTGACCCGGTCGCCGTAGAGGATCGCCTTGCCGTGGGCGTTACGCGCGGCGCGACCCATGGTCTGAATCAGCGAGCGCTCGTTGCGCAGGAAGCCTTCCTTGTCGGCATCGAGGATCGCCACCAGCGAGACCTCGGGAATATCGAGGCCCTCGCGCAGCAGGTTGATCCCCACCAGCACGTCGAACTTGCCCAGGCGCAGGTCGCGGATGATCTCCACGCGTTCCACGGTGTCGATGTCGGAGTGAAGGTAGCGCACCCGTACGTCGTGCTCGTCCAGGTACTCGGTGAGATCCTCGGCCATGCGCTTGGTCAGCGTGGTCACCAGCACCCGCTCCCCCACCTCGGTACGCGTGCGAATCTCGGAGAGCAGGTCATCGACCTGGGTGGTGGCCGCGCGCACCTCGATCTCCGGGTCGAGCAGTCCGGTCGGCCGCACCACCTGCTCGACCACCTGACCGGCGTGCTCGGCCTCGTAGGGGCCGGGCGTGGCGGAGACGAAGATCGTCTGCGGGCAGATGCGCTCCCACTCCTCGAACTTCATCGGGCGGTTATCGAGCGCCGAGGGCAGGCGGAAGCCGTACTCCACCAGGGTCTCCTTGCGCGAGCGGTCGCCCTTGTACATGCCGCCCACCTGGGGAACGCTGACGTGGGACTCGTCGATGAACAGCAGCGCATCGGCCGGCAGGTAGTCGAAGAAGGTCGGCGGCGGCGCGCCGGGGTCGCGCCCGGAGAGGTAGCGCGAGTAGTTCTCGATGCCGTTGCAGTAACCCAGCTCCAGCATCATCTCGATGTCATAGAGGGTGCGCTGCTCCAGGCGCTGGGCCTCGACCAGCTTGTCCTGCTTGCGCAGCTGGTCGAGGCGCGTGGAAAGCTCGGCCTTGATCTCGTCGATGGCGCCGAGGATGGTCTCCCGCGGCGTCACATAGTGCGACTTGGGATAGATGGTCATGCGCGGCACCTTGCCCCGTACCTCGCCGGTGAGCGGATCGAACAGGCTGATGGTGTCGATCTCGTCGTCGAAGAGCTCGACGCGCACCGCCTCGTCCTCGGCGTCGGCCGGGAAGATGTCGATCACGTCACCGCGCACCCGATAGGTGCCGCGCTTGAAGTCCATGTCGTTGCGGGTGTACTGCAGCTCCGCCAGGCGGCGCAGGAGGGCACGCTGGTCGATCTGCTCGCCACGGGTAACGTGCAGGCGCATCTTCAGGTACTGGTCGGGATCGCCCAGGCCGTAGATCGCCGATACCGAGACCACGATGATCGCATCGCGGCGCTCCAGCAGCGCCTTGGTGGCCGAGAGGCGCATCTGCTCGATGTGGTCGTTGATCGAAGCATCCTTCTCGATGAAGGTGTCCGACGACGGCACGTAGGCCTCGGGCTGGTAATAATCGTAGTAGGAGACGAAGTACTCGACGGCGTTGTCGGGGAAGAACGACTTGAACTCGCCATAGAGCTGCGCGGCCAGGGTCTTGTTGGGCGCCATCACGATGGTCGGGCGCTGCAGACGCTCGACCACGTTGGCCATGCTGAAGGTCTTGCCCGAGCCCGTCACGCCCAACAGCGTCTGGTGGGCCAGCCCCGAGTCGAGCCCACCGATCAGGCCCTCGATGGCCGCGGGTTGGTCGCCGGCCGGCTGGAACTTGGACTGCAGACGAAAGGGCTTGCTCATGGCGGCTCCGATGGCGAGCCGGACGCCCTCACGGCGCCCGGGAAGAAGACGACGCCGGGCGCGGGGTCAGGCGTCGGCGCGGGTAGCGGTGCGCTGGTCGGCGAGGCGGGTCGAGACCTCCACGGTGGAGGTGGTCATCAGCCGGTGGATCGGGCACTTGTCGCTGATCTCCTCGAGCCGCTTCTGTTGCTCGGCGTCCTCGATGCCGTGAAAGGCCATGGCCACGTCCAGGCGATAGGTCCCGTGGCGCTCCTGGCTGTCGTCGCGGTTGACCGTGACGCTCACGCCCGACAGCGGCCACTGCTTGCGGCGCGCGTACATCATGGCCGTGATCGCCTTGCAGGCGCCCAGGGAGAGATCGAAGTAGTCGTGGGGATCCGGGGCGCTGTTCTCGCCGCCGTAGGCCTCGGGCACATCGACGAAGAGGTCCTCGAATCCGTCCAGCTCGACCCGCTGACGATAGATATGGTTACGCTCGCTGACGACTTCAATGGTCTTCTTCATGTCACCTCCAAATCACCTTCCCTGGAACTTCACCTCGAACATAAACGCCTCATCGGGTCGCCGTCCGGTCACTTCACCTCGATGCCGAGCTTGAGGTCCTTGATAACTTTGATCAGCGCCTCGCGGCGGGCCTTGCCCTCGACTTCCGCGCCGTGGCGACCGACCTCGACAGTGTCGACGCCGTCGAGCATCATCAGGGCGGTGGTGATGCGGTTGACCTGGTCGGCGTTCTCGACGCCCTGAAAGCTCAGCGACTGTTGGGCCATGATCGGCTCCTGAGAGGAATGAAAGGGTGCATAAGAGTAGGCATCGAGTCTAGCACGCCACCGAGGTACCGGGCAGCGCTTGCAATGCCGCTCCGTCGCCCGCATCTAGCGCAGCATCAAGCCCGACACCGAATCACGAGGAGCCCCGCAGATGAAGGATTGGATCGCTGCCACCGGCGGCCGGCAGGAGGCCGGTCATCGCGTGACGTTCGAGACGCCCGCGGCACCCCGGGTCGCCCTGGATACGACGGTGATGACGCCGCTCGCCCACCTCGGGGTGCTCGACGTCGAGGGTGCCGATGCCGAGCGTTTCCTGCAGGGCCAGACCAGCGCCCAGTTGTCACTGGCCGACGGCGGCTTCGCGCCGCTGACCTGCTTCTGCACCCCCAAGGGACGCGTGCTGGCCAACGCCCAACTGATGCGCATCGCCCCGGCACATTTCCGCCTGATCATGCATGCGAGCCTGGTACCATCTCTCGCCGAGCACCTGGCGAAGTTCGCCGCCTTCTACAAGGCCGAACTGCGAGTTCGCGACGACCTGGCGCTGCTCGGCCTGATCGGCCGCGAGGCCCCGGCGCTTGCCGAGGTGCGCTTCGATGCCGCAGCACCCCGGCCCTGGCATCAGGCCGGCGACGAGGCAGTCCAGCTGCTGGCCCACCCCGGGCCGCGGCCTCGTCTGCTGGTCTGCCTGCCGGCCGAACGCGTCGAGGAAGACTGGCAGCGGCTCAAGGAGCACGCCACGCCTGTCGACAACGCCGTCTGGCGGCTGCAAGACATCCAGGCCGGGCTCGCCTGGCTCAACGCCGAGCAGCGCGACACCTACCTGCCGCAGATGATCAACTGGGAGGCGCTGGGCGGCATCAGCTTCAAGAAGGGCTGCTATACCGGTCAGGAGGTGGTCGCCCGCGCCCACTTCCGCGGCCAGGTCAAGAAGCGTCTGGTGCGGGCCCAGCTCGACGGCGGCCTGCTGCCGGAGCCCGGCAGCGCCATCGAGGACGCCAACGACAAGCGCCTCGGCGAAGTGCTGGGGGCCGAGCTCGACGCCTACGGCGAGGCCGAGGTGCTGGCGGTGATGAGCACCAAGGAGCCCGCCCTGCCCCTGCGCTGCGCCGGCCAGAAGCTCAAGCTGCTGAAACTGCCCTATGCGGTGGAACGGCTGGATCCGGAGGCGCTGGCGGCTCGCTAGGCCCTCCACCACCGGCCATCCGCGCTGCGAGAGCCGACTAGGACGGCAGGTCGAAGAGCCGTCGGGCGGTGGCGGTACTCGCCGCCGCCACCCGCTCCTCCGACTGGCCGCGAAGCTCGGCCACCGTGCGGCATATCTCGGCGACTCGCGCCGGCTCGTTGCGCTCTCCCTGATAGCCGGCCAGCGGCATATCGGGGCTGTCGGTCTCCAGCACGTAACCGTCGTCCGGCAGCGAGGCCACGGCGCGTTGCACGCGCTTGGCGCGCTCGAAGGTCGTCGCCCCGCCGAGCCCCAGGGTGAAGCCGAGATCGAGGAACTTTTTCGCCTGCTCGGGCGAGCCGGCGAAGGCGTGGATCAGCCCACCCGCCGGCAGGTCGAGCTGACGCAGCCGCTTGGCGACACGGTCGTTGGCCTGCACGCAGTGGATCACCACCGGCAGCGTCCTTTCCTTGGCCAGGCGCAGCTGGGCGTCGAAGAAGCGCCACTGGGCGTCCCAGCTGTCGGCAAAACGCGCATCGATGCCGCACTCCCCGACCGCCACGATCTCCGGATGATCGTCCAACCACTGCGCCAGCGCTTTGAGATCGCCCGGCGCATGCTCGTCCATGAAGTAGGGATGCAGCCCCAGGCAGATGCTGACGTCCTCGCGTTTCCCCAGCGCCAGCACTCGCCCCCAGTGCTCACGGGTCGTCCCTGGCACCACGCAATGCGCGACGCCCACCGCCCTGGCCCGCTCAATCACCAACTCGCGGTCGGCATCGAAATCGGGGAAATCCAGGTGGCAGTGGGCGTCGATCAGCATGAGCAGTCTCTGCGGTTAGGGAAGCCTTGGCAGGCGGCTGATCCGGCGGCAGGCCCCGGGGTGCCGGACCATCGCGGAGGCGCTGTGAACCCGTCCCTGGGCGCTACATTTGCCATCCATGGCAAATGACCTCCGCTTCGTCCTGTCCCCGGCGCCGCCGGCTTGGAAGTATCCTGCTCGGCGCTCGGTGCTTAAAGCTCAGTGCTCCCGCGTCGGCTGGAAGCGAATCTCCGGCCAGCGCTCCTGGGTCATCTGCAGGTTGACCCGAGTCGGGGCGATATAGGTCAGGTAGCCGCCGCCGTCGATGGCCAGGTTGGTGCTGGCCTTGCGCTTGAACTCCTCGAGCTTCTTGGCATCGTCGGAGTAGATCCAGCGCGCGGTGTTGACGTTCACACCCTCGTAGATGCAATCGACCTTGTACTCCTCCTTGAGGCGGTGGGCGACCACGTCGAACTGCAGGGTACCCACGGCGCCGAGGATCAGATCGTTGTTGTCCATCGGCATGAAGACCTGGGTCGCACCCTCCTCGGATAGCTGCTGGAGGCCCTTCTGCAACGCCTTCATCTTCAGCGGATCCTTGAGGCGCACGCGCTTGAACAGCTCTGGCGCAAAGTGCGGGATGCCGGTGAAGCGCATGTCCTCGCCCTGGGTGAAGGTGTCGCCGATCTGGATGGTGCCGTGGTTGTGCAGGCCGATGATGTCACCGGGCCACGCCTCCTCCACCTGAGCGCGATCCGAGGCCATGAAGGTCAGGGCGTCGGCAATCTTGATGTCCTTGCCGATGCGCACGTGGCGCATCTTCATGTTCTTCTCGTACTTGCCCGAGCAGACCCGCAGGAAGGCGATGCGGTCGCGATGGTTGGGGTCCATGTTCGCCTGGATCTTGAAGACGAAGCCGGTGAAGCGCCCGTCGTCGGCCTCCACCACTCGGGTGTCGGTCTCACGCGCCTGGGGCGGCGGCGCATACTCGACGAAGCCGTCGAGCATCTCGCGCACCCCGAAGTTGCCCATGGCAGTACCGAAGTAGACCGGCGTCAGTTCGCCGCGGCGATAGGCCTCGAGATCGAACTCATGCGAGGCCCCGCGTACCAGCTCGACCTCCATGCGCAGCTCCTCGGCCTGCTCCTCGCCGAGCACCTCGTCCACCTCGGGGCTGTCGAGCCCCTCGATGCGCTTGTCCTCGGGGATGCGGTTGCCCTGCCCCTGGGTGTAGAGGTGGATGACGTCGTTGTAGAGGTGGTAGACGCCCCGGAAGTGCCGCCCCATGCCGATCGGCCAGGTCATGGGCGCGCACTGGATGTTGAGCACCTCCTCGACCTCGTCCATCACCTCGACGGGGTCACGGGTGTCGCGGTCCATCTTGTTGACGAAGGTGAGGATCGGCGTGGTGCGCAGGCGACACACCTCCATCAGCTTGATGGTACGCGCCTCGACGCCCTTGGCGCCGTCGATCACCATCAGCGCCGAGTCCACCGCGGTCAGGGTGCGATAGGTGTCCTCGGAGAAGTCCTCGTGGCCCGGCGTGTCGAGCAGGTTGACGATGCGCCCGCCATAGGGGAACTGCATCACCGAGGTGGTCACTGAGATGCCGCGCTCCTGCTCCATCTTCATCCAGTCGGAGGTGGCGTGGCGGTCGTCGCGCTTGCTCTTGACGGAACCGGCCAGCTGGATGGCGTTTCCGAACAGCAGCATCTTCTCGGTGATGGTGGTCTTGCCGGCGTCGGGGTGCGAGATGATCGCGAAGGTGCGGCGCAGCCCGGTTTCATGGGCGAGGGTCGAGTTGGACATTGCGTCTCGTCGCTGATTGATGCACATCCGGCCGGGGGTCGGGTCCGGCCGGCGCGTGTCGGTGTCTATCGGTATCGTGAATGCGACGATTGTACCGTCAGGCTCGGATTCTGTCGCCGGTCGTCGACCAGGCCGCCAGACCACCGGCAACGGAACGGGGTATCAGATCCGGCTCAAGCCGCGGCGACATGAACACAGCAGGCCACCCCGATGGGCGCCCGCACACACAATTCGCACTATATTGCCCAAAATATGACCTGTCGGCCAAAATATGAGTAATTTACTGCGCAAGAAATACCGCCTGCGCTAGACTATGCGCAATACATTGCGCAAACCCATCACCATGCCAGGGCCCACCATGCAGTTGACCCTCCAGATCCATCACCAGGGACAGTGGCACGATGCGGCCGTGCTGGAGCTCCCGCATCCGGAGCGCGGCACGCGTGGCCCGGCCCGGTTGGGCTATCTCCAGGCGCATGCCCTGGCCTGGATGTCCCGCGATGATGAGCACGCCTGCAGCCTGACCCTGCCGGTCGAGCTGATGATGCGCCACCACGGCGAGCGCTGGTTCGGCTTCCTCGAGGACATCATGCCCGCCGGGGCGAGCCGCCGTTACTGGATCGCTCACCTCGGCATCCAGGACCTGACGTCCGGCGAGCAGGACAGCGAGCTGCTGCACCGAGGCACCATCGCGCCGGTCGGCAACCTGCGCATCCGCGAGGCCGTGCCGCCGCGCCCGCCAGGCAGCACGCTGGAGGCACTGCGCTTCCCACTCAGCGATGTCATCGAGCGGCATACCGACTTCCTGGAGTACGCCCAGCAGATGGGCGCCGCCAGCGGCGGGGCCACCGGCGCCGGCGGTGAGGCGCCCAAGCTGCTGGTGCGTCGCACGGCGGGCGACGAGGTCTGGATCGACACCTGGCAGGACGACCCGACGACCCTCGACCCGCACTTCCTGGTCAAGTTTCCCCGCGGCCAGCGCGGGGACGACGACTGCGACATCCTGCGCGCCGAATACCATTACTACCGTGAGCTGGCCGAGCTGGGCATCGATACCGTCTCGCTCCAGGGCCTGCAGCTGAGCGAAGGCGAGCGCTATCCCTCGCTGTGGCTGCCCCGCTTCGATGTCGAGGTACGCGACGGCCGGCTGTGTCGCTTCGGCCTGGAGTCCGTCTATGCGCTGCTCGGCGTGGCCCCGGGCTCCCACCTTCGCCACCCGGCGGTACTGGAGCGGCTGGTCACCCTGCTCGAGCGCCAGCACCGGGTCCGGGAGCTGGGCGAGGCCTTCGACCGAGAAGCGTTCGTGATCGAATGGGTCAAGCGCGACCTGCTCAACGTGGCTTTCGGCAACTCCGACAACCATGGGCGCAATGCGGCCCTGCTCAAGCGCCCGGAAGGCATCTGGCACGCCCCGGTCTACGACTTCGCGCCCATGAAGGCCGACCCGGAGGGCGTGACGCGCACCACCCAGTGGGGCGCTCCGCTGGAACAGGGCGGCGACTTCGACTGGCCCGCCATCGCCCGGGCGCTCGGTGGCCTGGTCGACCCCGATCGCCTGATGGCCGAGCTGGAGGACCTCGGCAGGCGCCTGCAAGGCCTGGCGGAGCGGCTCGCGGCGCGCGGCGTGCCGGAAGGAATCCTGACTCGGCCGGCCGTGGGCCTTGGTCACCTTGATCAACGGCTGAAACGCTGGGGACTGGCACCATGAAAACCGACACCCTGACCCCCGAGGCCCGGGAAGCCGCCCTGCTGGAGCAGCTGCGCCAGTTACTGCGCGGGGAGCTCAGCGAAGGCCAGGTGCTGCGCTACCTGCGCCGCGAGGTGCTGGGCATGTCCCAGGGCGACTACGCACGGCTCGTCGGCATCAGCCGACGCACCCTCTCCGACATCGAACGCGACGCCGGCAACGCTTCCATGGCCAGCATGGACCGCGTCTTTCGCCCCCTGGGCCTGAGGGTCGGCCTGCTGCCTCGTCAGCCCGCCCTGCTGTCACGGCTCGTCGCCGATGACGATGAGGCTAGCGCAGCCCACGCTCGATGATGCGCAGGGTCTTGTCGTCAATGCCCAGCGCCGCCAGGGGGTCCGCCACCCCCGCCTCCTCGAGCCAGCGCAGCTGCAAGCGATAGGCCTCGCCCTCCAGGCGCCCCCGGGGACGTGTAGCGGCATCGTCCCGATCGTGGCGCTGGGCATGATGAACCTGGAAATGATGGACCAGCTCGTGGAGCAGATAGCTCTGGTCGATGAGGTCGTCCAGGTCGAGATCGACGTCCAGGTAGATGATGCCGTCCACGGGGTCGTAGGCTCCCTTGACCAGGATGCCCAGCGGTTCGGGAAAGTCGGGGAAACAGCGTTGCTGCAGGCTCGCCTGGCTCTCGAATTGCACCCCCGGCAGTACCGGTTCGCGGTAGTCCGTGCGCAGCGCCAACCAGGCGCTCTGCTCCCGGACGATCCGTGCCGGCGCCGAAATCGAGGGGGGGCCGGGCGACGTGGACGCCACGGCGGGTGCCGCAGGCAGCGCCAGCAGCAGTATCCGGAGCACGAGCGGTGCGGGCCAGCGGGGCGTGAGCAAAGGCGACATGCCGACCTCGCAATGGTTGGGCAAGCAAGCGCCGGCGACCGGCCGCACGGTATTCCCGAGCCCCGACGGCCGACGCGGCGGCGACACTTCACCAGTCTAGCCGCCGAGCGTGCACACCACCCGGGGTGTCGCGGCGACGGACATGGGCAGCTGGCCAGTGCCCCCCGATAGACGTCATCCTGTCGAGTGATGAAGGATACTCAGGTTCACCGCTACCGCGAGGAGGCTCCATGCCATCAGGGATCGATTTCCGCATCGATTTTCAGGACCCCGACGAGGCAGATCGCTGGCATGCCATCAACGACGGCGTGATGGGCGGGGTCTCTCAGGGTGGAATGCAGACCGCCGCGGGCACCGGCGTCTTCACCGGCCGTCTGTCGCTCGAACACGGCGGCGGCTTCGCCTCGGTGCGCCGGGAACCCGGCGACCCGGCCTTGGGCGACGCTCGCGGGATGCGTCTCCACGTGCGCGGCGACGGCCGCACCTACCAGCTGCGGCTGCGCACCGACCGCCTCTTCGAGGGGGCGGCCTATCGCGCCCGGTTCACCACCACGGGCGAGTGGCAGAGCCTCGATCTTGACTGGGGCGACTTCGAGGCGGTCTTCCGCGGCCGGCGGCTGGAGGATGCCCCGCCACTCGCGCCGCAGGATATTCGCCAGCTCGGCTTCCTGATCGCCGACCGTCGCGAGGGGGAGTTCCGGCTGGAGATCGCCTCCCTCGAGGCGCTGGCATGACGCGACGGGAAACGTCTCGACCCGACATGACGCTGGTCTATGACGGCGAGTGTCCGATGTGTCGCCGGTTCGTGCGCCTGCAGCGGCTGCGTCGCGACGTCGGCGAGCTGGAACTGGTCGATGCACGAGAGCAGAGTGCCGCGCGCCGCGAACTGAGCGCGCTCGGCATCGACCTGGACGAGGGATTCGCGCTGCGCATCGGCGAACAGTGGATCCACGGCAGCGAGGCCCTACATCGCTTGGCGCTGATGAGCACACGCAGCGGCCTCTTCAACCGGCTGATGGCGAGGCTCTTCGCCTCCCCGAGCCGCACCGCTCGGCTCTATCCCTGGCTGCGCGCCTGCCGGGCCGCCCTGCTGCGTCTGCTGAGGCGCGGACCCATCGGCAATCTCCGGCGCTGAGCCTCGATGATCGCCCACGTCATTAGCGCCTCATCGGGGTCGGTCATCAGACGGCTCACCTCAAAAAGCGGCTAACTCGACGTGGACGGACCTCATCGGCACAGGCTTTGCCAGGACAGGCCTTACCAAGGCAGCGTTTCGCCATTGCTGTGCCAGAAGCCGCCGCTGGTCGCGAGCGTCAGCGCCTCGATGCGCGCGGCGATGCCGTCGGCGGCCTCCTCCGGGCTGATCAGGCCACCGAAGTTGACCATGCGGGTCTGCACGTAGCCCGGGTGAAGCTGGGCCACGGCGATGCCGCGGGGCGCCAGGTCCACCGCCAGCGACTTGCCGAAGGCGTTCAGCGCCGCCTTGGAGGCGCGGTAGCCGTAGCGCCCGCCGGAGTCGTTGTTGGCGATCGAGCCCATGCGGCTGGTGATGTTGGCGATCTTGGCGCCCTCGCCAAGCCGCGGCAGCAGGGCCTCGGTGACCCGCAGCGGGGCATAGGCGTTGATCTCCATCTGCGCGCGCATGGCGTCGAAATCGAGCTCGCCCAGCGACTCGTCGTGGAGCAACCCGGCGTTGTTGATCAGAAGATCCAGCGGCTGGTCCGCGAGCGACTCGGCCAGGCGCGCCACCTCCGCCTCGCGGGTCACGTCGATGCCGTCGATGACCCGATGAGCCACCTCGGCGAGCTCGTCGGAGCCCGCGCGACAGGCACCGATCACCTGCCAGCCTGCCCGGTGATAGTGGCGCGCCAGCGCCAGGCCGACGCCGCGATTGGCGCCCGTGATCAGGACGGTGGAAGCCATGTGTTCTCCTCGATGTGCCGTTGGTGCGGTTCATGTCTGTCGTTCGCCCACCGGAGCCGGCCGGGATCAATCCCAGTCGGGGGCGAAGTCGGGATCGGCGATCCGTTCGCCGCGATCCAGGCCGGCAATGGCCGCGAGCTCCTCCTCGCTCAGCGTGAGGTCGAGGGCGGCGAGGTTGCTCGCCAGATGCTCACGCTTTGTGGAGGACGGAATGGTCACCACGCCGTGGGCGCGGGTCCAGGCCAGGGCCACCTGAGCCGGCGTGGCATCGTGAGCCTCGGCGATGCGCGCCAGGGTGGCGTCTTCCATCACCTTGCCCACGGCCAGTGGCATGTAGCCGGTCACCGTCAGGCCGCGGGATTGGCAGTGCGCCACCACATCGCGGTTCTGCAGGAAGGGATGCACCTCGACCTGGTTGGTCAGCAGGGACTCCGGCCCGAGGATCTCCAGCGCCTTGTCGACCTGGGCGATGGTGAAGTTGGAGACGCCGATATGGCGCGCCTGGCCGGCCTCGCGTACCTCGCACAGGGCATTGAGGTAGTCGGCCATGGGCACTTCGTCATCGGGTGACGGCCAGTGGATCAGCAGCAGGTCGACGTAGTCGGTGCCAAGCTTATCCAGGCTCTCGCGCACGCTTTCCTTGAGCGCGCCGGGCTCGAGCCGGTCGTGCCACACCTTGGTCGTCAGGAACAGCGACTCGCGCGGCACCTCGCTCTCGGCGAGGGCGGCGCCCACGTCCTGCTCGTTCTCGTACATCTGGGCGGTATCGATATGCCGATAGCCCAGCGCCAGGGCGTCGTGGATCACCTGCTTGAGGGTGTCGCCCTTCAGGCGAAAGGTGCCGAGGCCGGGATTGGGCAGCGGGGTCGTGCTCATGGGCTCTGCTCCTCGTGTCGAGCGCTGCGTTTCGCGCTGAACCGGTGGCGCAGTGCATGTCGGGCATGCCGCGCCGATCCTGTCTAGGTGCGGGGAGACGCGTCGATTTCAAGGGTCGATCTCAAGGGGCGCTGTCTGACCTACGCCCTGGCCGAGCCAGTGCCGACCAAGCGCGAGACGCTTAGCGCCGCGGCGTGACCGTCGATGGCACCGCCCGTTCTGCCGCTCGCGATGCCCGTAGTGAAGGACGCTCGAGGATCGCTTGAGGTGCCCTCGAGGTGCTCTTGAGATGCTCTTTGGATGCTCTTGAGAATGCCTTAAGAAACTCTTAAGGAAACGCCGCGATACTCCGCCTGCGCGCGTCAGGCCCTTGCCTGCTGTCTGCCGGCATCGCGACTGCCGATGTCCGGGCCCCGAAGGGCCGCCGACGGCGCTGGCGAAGGCCCGTTTCCAGTTGCGAGCAAACGGTTCGCCCCCTATCATTCTCGCTCCAGCCTCCCCGCTCACCCTCCTCCCCGGGAAATTTCACTCCGATGTCGATGCTACCCCGACCGCACCACAGGCCCAGGCACAGCGCCCGGATGCCTGGTCTTCTCGTGCTTGGCCTGATGGCCCTGCTGGCCGCCCCGCTGGCTCAGGCCGCCGCCGGGCCCCTCGCGCTCACGAGCTCTCTCTACGGCTTCAGCGCCGTGACGCTGTTCATCCTCGCCTACGCGCTGGTCATGGCCGAGGAACAGCTGCACATGCGCAAGTCCAAGCCGGTGCTGATCGCCGCCGGCCTGATCTGGACGCTGATTGGCTGGGTCTACGTGCAGGCGGGCCTGCCCGACGCGGCCGAGGAAGCCTTTCGGGAGACCCTGCTGGAATACAGCGAACTGCTGCTCTTCCTGCTGGTGGCGATGACCTACATCAACGCCATGGAGGAGCGCCGCGTGTTCGATGCGCTGCGCTCCTGGATGGTGCGCAAGGGCTTCAGCTACCGTTCGCTGTTCTGGATCACCGGTATCCTGGCCTTCGGCATCTCGGCCATCGCCAATAACCTGACCACGGCGATGCTGATGTGCGCCGTGGTGCTCAAGGTCGCCGAAGGTGACAAACGCTTCATCGGCCTGTGCTGCGTCAATATCGTCATCGCCTCCAACGCCGGCGGCACCTTCAGTCCCTTCGGCGACATCACCACCCTGATGGTCTGGCAGGCCGGGATGGTCGAGTTCAACCAGTTCTTCGCCCTGCTGGTGCCCGCGCTGGTCAACTACCTGCTGCCGGCGCTGATCATGAGCGTCTTCATCAAGAACCGGAAGCCCGACTCCCTGGAAGAGAACGTCTGGCTCAAGCGCGGCGCGCGACGCATCATCGCCCTGTTCCTGTTCACCGTGGCCAACGCCGTGGCCTGCCATACCCTGCTGAACCTGCCACCGGTGCTGGGCATGATGACGGGCCTTGGCCTGCTGCAGTTCTTCGGCTATTACCTGCGACGCAGCCTGCCGATGTCGCTGGAACGCAAGCGCACCCGCTACACCCAGCGCGGCGACTGGAAGAAGCTCGAGCAGCTCGGCAGCGTGGTGCCCTTCGACGTCTTCACGCGGATCGCCCGCTCCGAGTGGGACACCCTGCTGTTCTTCTACGGGGTGGTAATGAGCGTCGGCGGCCTGGGTTTCATGGGCTATCTGGCGCTGCTCTCCGAGACCCTCTACACCGGCTGGGACCCGATCTGGGCCAACATCGTGCTGGGCGTGATCTCGGCGGTGGTCGACAACATCCCGGTGATGTTCGCCGTGCTCTCGATGGAGCCTGACATGTCGCTGGGCAACTGGCTGCTGATCACCCTGACCGCCGGCGTCGGCGGCAGCCTGCTCTCGGTCGGCTCCGCCGCCGGGGTGGCGCTGATGGGCCAGGCGCGTGGCAACTATACCTTCGCCACCCACCTGCGCTGGGCCCCGGTCATCGGGCTGGGCTACGCGGCCAGCATCGCCGTGCATCTCTGGATGAACGCCGAGGGCTTCCAGCTCCTCGGCTAAGCGCACCCGCAAGAGGCGCACCGAGCGCTCACGACAGCGGCCGGTCACCACGGCAGCGAAAAGTCACGACAACTACGCGTAAAAAAGGAGGAGCTGCCCAAGTCAGCTCCTCCTTTTTTTGTTGAACGGAGAAGATCATCGGCCGCCGGCGGCAGGGCCGAGCGTCAAGCCCCGCCGACGGGATCTGGGGCCTCCTCCCTCATGCGCCCGAAGCGCTCGCGCAGCCGCTCGAGATAGCTCAGCAGCACCGGGATCACGGCCAGCACCAGCAGGGTCGAGAAGGCCAGGCCGAAGGCGATGGAGACGGCCATGGGAATCAGGAACTGCGCCTGCAGCGAGGTCTCGAAGAGCAGCGGCAAAAGCCCGCCGATGGTGGTCAGCGAGGTGAGCAGCACGGCCCGCACCCGCTGCACCACCGCCTCGTTGAGCGCGGCGTCGATGGCCAGTCCCTTCTGGCGCTGGTGACGGTAGAAGGCCACCAGGATGATGGCGTTGTTGACCACGATGCCGGAGAGCCCGAAGAGCCCGAAGAGCGAGAGCATGGTCAGGTTGAGGCCCAGTGCCCAGTGGCCCAGCAGGGCCCCAACCAGCGCCAGCGGGATGATCGTCATGACGATCAGCGGCAGGCTCCAGGAGGCGAAGACCCAGGCCAGCACCACGTACATCAGTCCCAGGCCGATGATCAGCCCGGTGCGCATGTCGGCGAAGGTCTCGCGCTGGTCGGCGGCGCGCCCCTCGAAGCTATAGCGCAGCCGGTAGGTGCTGACAAGGGTCGGCAATACCTCCTCGGAGACGGCGTCGAGCACCCGCTCGGCGTTGGTGATCTCGCTGTCGAGCTCGGCGGTCACCTCCACCGCCAGGCGCCCGTCGGCATGGCGCAGCGCCTCGAAGCCCTGGCGATGATCGAGCGCCATGACCTGATCCAGCGGCACGAAGCGCCCCGCCGGCGTGCGCACCGTCAGCCGCGACAGGGTCGAGAGCCGCTCTCGCTGCTCTCGGGGCAGCAGCACCCGCACCTCGATCTCGTCGTCGCCGTTCTGGTAGATCTGCACCAGGCGGCCGTCGAAGGCCGCCCTGAGCTGTCGACCCAGGTCGAGGGTGGTCAGCCCCAGGGCCTCGCCGTGGGCACTCACCCGGTAGATGAGCTGCTCGCGCCCCCAGGGCATGTCGTCCTCGGTATCCAGCACCCCGGGCAACTCGCGCAGCGAGCGGGACAGCGATTCCGCGGCGGCCTTGAGGTCGTCGGCCGACTCGCCGGTCAGGCGGATGTTGACGTCCTTGCCGGGCGGTCCCGCTGCGCGCTCGCTGATGGTCAGGTTCTCCAGGCCCGCGGGCTCGGCCATCCGGCCGCGCCAGGCGCGAATGAACTCGGCGTTGCGCACGTCGCGGTCGTCCGAGGCGGTGAGCTCGATCATCATCGAGCCGACGTTGTCGCCGTTTCGCCCCGGCTGTCCGCCGGACATCGTGGCCCCGTGGCGGACCACGGCATGCTGGACGAGCCCGCCGCCGAGCGCCTCCTCGGTCTCGTCCAGGGCGGCCTGCATCTGGGTCAGCAGCTCGTCGACGGTGCCTCGATCGGTACCGGCCACGAAGCTGGCGTTGGCATAGAGGATGTTGGGTTCCGGCGTGGGGAAGAAATTGAATTCCAGGCGCCCGCCGACCAGCAGGCCCGCGGTAAAGAGCACCACGGCGAGCGCCGACGCGAGCGTCGCGGCACGGTGGCGCAGGGTCAACGCCGAGAAGCGCCGAAAGGGGCCCTCGCGGAAGCGCTCGAAGGCCGTCTCGAAGCGCTCGCGGGGCCGCGACAGCGGGTGGCGTCGTGTCTTGCGCCCCGGCACGAAGGCGTTGCGCAGGTGAGCCGGCAGCACCACGAAGCATTCCAGCAGCGAGGCGATGAGCACGCAGATCATCACCACCGGGATATCGCCGAGGATGTTGCCGATCACCCCGCCCACCAGCAGCAGCGGCATGAAGGCGGCCACCGTGGTCAGCGACGAGGCAATGACTGGCCACAGCATGCGCCTGGCAGCCCCCTCGGAGGCGTGACGGGCGGGCTCGCCGCCGCGGAAGTGGGCATCGGCGTCCTCTCCGACCACGATGGCGTCGTCGACGATCACCCCCAGCGCCATGATCAGCGCGAACAGCGAGATCATGTTGATCGAACCGCCGATGACCCAGAACACCGCCATGGCCGCCAGGAAGGCGGTAGGAATGCCGATGGCGACCCACAGCGCCACGCGGGCGGGCAGGAAGAAGTAGAGCAGTAGCAGCACCAGCGCCAGGCCACCCAGGCCGTTGCTGATCAGCAGCCAGATGCGCTCGGCGATCAGCTGCCAGGTCTCATCGTGCACCTCGAGCTCCACCGAGGGCGGCAGCTGGGGGCGGGTCTCGTCGAGCCAGCGATTGAGCACCTCGGCGGCGGCCAGCGAGTTGCCGTTCTCGCTTCGCTGCAGCATCAGCTCCACCGCCGGGTGGCCGTTGCGGCTCAGGGTCACCGAGGGCTCGCGGGCCTCCTGGCGGATAATGGCGATGTCGCCCAGGCGCAGCTGGACTCGCTCACCGCTGAGCACCGGCAGGTCGGCGAAGGCCAGGGCGTCGCGACGCTGCTCCACGGCGCGCAACTCGCGGGTGCTGTCCTGCTGGCCGAGCAGCCCCGCCGGCAGGTCGCGGGACATCGCCTCGATGCGCTCGGCGATCTCGCCGAGGCCGAGCTGCAGACCCTGCAGGCGCTCGGCCGGGATCTCGATGCTGATCTGCTGATCGGGCAGGCCGCTGATTTCCACCCGGTCGATGCCCGCCTGCAGCAGCTGATCCTCGAAGCGATTGGCCAGGTGGCGCAGCTCCTGAGGGGTGACCTCGCCATGCACCAGCAGCCGGGCCACCGGTTCATAGCGGGCCGCCCGGGCGACCTGGGGCTCCTCGGCCTCCGACGGCAGGTTAGTGAACTCATCGACCTGCTGGCGAACGTCGTCCAGGGCCAGGATGGGGTCGCTGCCCTCGTTGAACTCCAGGGTGATGTTCGAGATGCCCTGAGCCGAGGTGGAGGTCATCCGCTTGAGGCCATCGATACTGCGCAGGCGCTGCTCGAAGGGGATGGTGATGCCCTGCTCGATGTCCTCCGCCGAGGCGCCACTCCACACCGTGCGCACGCTGACCACGTCCAGGGCGAAGGAGGGAAAGAACTGGATGTTCATCCGCGAGATACCCAGCGCCCCGCCGAGCAGCATCACCAGCATCACCAGGTTGGCGGCGACCTTGTGGTGGACGAAGAAGCCGATCACCCCGCGCCGGCGACTCACGAGGCCGTCTCCTCGTAGCCAGCGCCTCCATCGACGCCGCCGTCGATGTCGCCGTCGATGTCGCCGGCACGCTCGACGCGCTCGGCGTTGGCGCTGCTGTCGTCTTCCCCGTCGCTTGCGGCTTGATCGTCACTGGCGGCTTGATCGTCACTGGCGGCTTGGTCGTCGCCAACGCTCTGGACCAGCAGCCCCTGCATGGCGTTGGGCAGGTGGGTGAGGATCACTCGGTCGCCATCGGCCAGCGCCTCGCCGCTGACCAGCGCCCATCGCTCGCCGTCGCGCACCACGTCGCCATGGCGAGTCACCGTCAATCGCTGCATGCGGCTCGCCTCGTCCATCAGGTAGAGGGCCTCGTTGCCATAGAGCGCGCTGTAGGGCACCGCCAGGCTGTCCGGCACCCGCGGGCGCCGAAGCGACACGGCCGCCAGGCTGCCGGGGCGCAACCCCTCGCCGCCTTCCTCCAGGCGGAAGATCGCCTCGGTGCCGGCCGGGTCGCCCTCGCCGGCGAGCCCGGTCAGCACGAGACGCGCGCCCTGCTCATCGGTGGCCACCAGGCGTTCCCCGCGGGAGAGGGCTTCGAGCAGTTCGCCCTGATGGCGCTGGGGGATGCGCGCGCGAAGCTCCAGCCCGCGTTCGGGATAGATGCTGAGCAGCTCGCTGCGGGCCGCGACCTGATCCCCCGGGGCCACCCGGATGCGCGTGACGATACCATCGAAGGGCGCATCGACCCGGCTGCGCTCGGCATCGCGGCGCGCCGCGGCCAGGGCGGCCCGAGCCCGGGTCAGGTTGGCCTCCAACGCACGCAGGCGCGCCGGATGCTCGGCGACCGCCCGCTCACGGGCCGCCACCGTCACCCGGGCGCGGGCCAGCTCATTGCGCGCGGCGTCCAGGTCGGACTGAGAGGCCAGGTTGCGCGCCCTGAGCGAACGGGTGCGCTCAAGCTGGCGACGGGCGTTGTCGACCAGCTCGCGCTCGCGGGCCAGGGCCTCGCGGTCGCTCTCGTGGCGCACCCGCTCGTTCTCGACCTGGGCCTCGCGATCCGCCACCTCGGCCTCGGCCTGCTGAAGGGGCGGCGTCACATCGGCATCGTCCAGGGCCACCAGACGCTCGCCGCGGGCCACCCGCTGCCCCTCGCGGACCGGCCGTTCGGCGATCCGCCCGGCCAGGGGCGCGGTGACGGTGAGCATGTCGGGGGCGGTGATCTCGCCATACAGTGGCAGGACAGGCGCCTGGGGCGCCAGCGTCGCCGCGAGGGTCTCGACGCGCCAGCGGCGCTCTTCGGGCGTCACGCTGGGGCTCTCGGGCCGGGTCGCGCGCAGCCACAGAAAGGCCGCCACGCCGACGGCCAGGATCAACAGGGGGAGCAGGCGTCTGAGCATCGGGCTGGGTTCCAACGGGCATATCAACAGCCCACAATATACAGTCATCAAGCGGTGATTGTCGGCGCCACGTCGCCACGGCGACACTCTACCGCAGCCCGTTGCGTCGGCGGCTCGCCCCGCCCTGTTCCGGATCGGGTATCATCGGCCCCCACTCGCCTCGCGGAGTCACCATGCAAGCCGCCCTTCCCCTGCCGCTCTCCACCCCCAACCGCAACCTGGTGCGGCTGACCATCGTGCGCGGCATCACCTGGACCGGCTTTCTGGCCGCCATCATCATCGGCATCGAGCTGCTGGGCTTCTCGCTGCAGGTGCCCGCGGTGATCGCGGTGATCGCGGTGATCGTCTCCATGGGCGTGATCAACATCGCCACCTGGTGGCGGCTGGGGCGTCCCCGGGCGGTCACGCACCAGGAGTACCTCGGTCACCTGATGATCGACGTGACAGGGCTGACGCTACTCTTCTACTTCACCGGCGGCGCCCACAATCCCTTCATCAACTACTACCTGGTGCCGGTGACCATCGCCGCGGCGACCCTCCCCTGGCGCCATGCCTGGCTGGTCGCCGCCGCCTCCATGGCCGCCTACACCTTCCTGATGGTGGTCTACCAGCCGCTGCCGCCGCTTGCCCAGGGGGATGGCGAGACCACCCTTGGCCTGCACACCCTGGGCATGTGGTTGAACTTCGGCCTCTCGGCGGGGCTCGTGACCTTCTTCATCTTCAAGATGGCCCATGCCCTGCGCCGCCGGGACCAGGCGCTGTCGCGCACCCGAGAGGCGGCGCTGCGCAACGAGCAGGTGCTGGCGGTGGCCACCCAGGCCGCGGGCACCGCCCATGAGCTCGGCACGCCGCTCTCCACCATGGCGGTGCTGCTCGCCGAGATGCGCGAGGATGCCAAGGACGACCCCGAGCTGACTCGGGATCTTGAGCTGCTGCGCCAGCAGGTCGATACCTGCAAGTCGCGGCTGCGCCACCTGGTGCAGAGCGCCGATCGCCGGCGCATGGCCGAACCCGAGGTCTGCGATGCCCAGGCGTGGCTGGCCGGCGTGGTGCAGCGCTGGTTGGTGCTGCGCCCCGACGTCAGCCATCGCCTCGAGGTCGCCGAGCGGCGCGACCCGCCCCGGCTGGCCGTGGATGCCACCCTCGACCAGGCGCTGACCAACCTGCTCAACAACGCCGCCGATGCCAACCCTGACGACATCATCATCCGCCTGGAGTGGAACGGCGACGAGGTGATCATCGACATTCGCGACCACGGCCCGGGCGTGGCGATGTCGATCGCCGACCAGCTGGGCGAGACCTTCGTTTCCACCAAGAGCAAGGGGCTGGGCATCGGCCTGTTCCTGACCCACGCCACCATCAACCGCTTCGGCGGCGGCGTGAGCCTGTACAATCACCCCGACGGCGGCACCCTCACCGAGGTGACCCTGCCGCGCAGCCAGACGACGACCTGACGGCTCCGGGATTCCCCGACCCTGCGAGGACGACATGCAAGAGACCGCCGAACGCCTGCTGATCATCGACGACGACGAGATGTTCTGCCACGTGCTCGACCGGGCGCTGACGCGCCGCGGCTTCGAGGTGATGGTCGCTCACGACGCCGCCCAGGCGCTCTCCCTGGCGCGCCGTCACCAGCCCCAGCTGGCCACCCTGGACCTCAAGCTGGAGAACGAGTCGGGCCTCAAGCTGCTGCCCGAGCTGCTCGAGCTGGTGCCGGCATGCCGGGTGATCGTGCTGACGGGTTATTCGAGCATCGCCACCGCAGTGGAGGCGATCAAGCTCGGCGCGGTGAACTACCTGTGCAAGCCGGCCGATGCCGACGAGGTGCTCGCCGCCCTGTCACGGGAGGAAGGCGATCCGGAGATGGAGGTGGCGGACAACCCGCCGTCGATCAACCGCATCACCTGGGAGCACATCCAGAAGGTGCTCCAGGAGCACGACGGCAATATCTCCGCCACGGCGCGGGCGCTGGGCATGCATCGCCGCACCCTGCAGCGCAAGCTGCAAAAGCGACCGGTCAGGCGCTGACGCTACGGGCTACGGGCTACGGGCTACGGGCTACGGGCTACGGGCTACGGCAACAGCATAGCTCGTTGCTCGCCGCCCGCGGCCCGAACGCGGCGTTATTGCGCGGTCCACCCCAGGTCGATGTTCCAGTTCGCCCCGGTGACGGCGCCGGCCTGATCCGAGGTCAGGTAAGCGACCAGCGACGCCACCTCGCTCGGCTCGATCAGCCGCTTCACGGCGGCATTCTTGAGCATGATGTTCTCGATCACCTCCTGCTCCTCCATGCCGTGCATCCTCGCCTGATCGGCGATCTGGTTGTCGACCAGCGGGGTCTTCACGTAGGCCGGGCAGATGGCGTTGGCGGTGATGCCCTGCTGGCCACCCTCCAGCGCCGCGGTCTTGGTCAGGCCGATCATGCCGTGTTTGGCGCTGATGTAGGCGGCCTTGCCCGGCGAAGCCACCTGGGCGTGCACCGAGGCGATGTTGACGACCCGACCCCAGCCGCTCTCGCGCATGCTCGGCCACACCGCCTGAGTGAGCAGGAAGGGCGCGGTCAGCATCAGGTCGATGATCTGGCGCCACTTCTCCTCGGGAAAGGTCTCGATGGGCGAGACGTGCTGAATCCCGGCGTTGTTGACCAGGATGTCCACGCGACCGAAGCGCTTGATCGCCTCCGCCACAGCCGCCTTGCAGGCCTCGCCATCGGTCAGGTCGGCCTGGAAAAAGGCCGCGCCGGCCTGTTCGGCGACCTCCTTGCCGGCCGGATTGAAGTCCACGGCCAGCACCTGATGACCCTGCTCGCAGAAGTGGCGGACCACGGCCTCGCCGATGCCGCTGCTGGTGCCGGTGACCAGGGCGACGCGGGGGGTGGAAGCGTTGGCGGTCATGCGTGACTCCTCTTGATCGGATCGTCCCAGGGCGACGGGGCGCGCCCCGCTGAAGCCCGGTGATGTTGTGGTTGTCGTCGTGCTCATGGGGGTGGCACTGCGCCACCAGCATAAGGCGAATGACGCAGTGCGTCATCCATCAGGCATCGGGCGCGGCAGGCGTCATGACCCGCTCCATCAGCTGCTGAGCGAGGCGGCTGGCCGCCTGGCGGGAGTCGAGATCGGAGATATCTTCGAGCAGCTCACAGCGCCAGCAGCCCTCAAGCGCGCCTTTACCCTCAGCGTCGCCGTCGACACGACGCTCATCGTGACTGTCGGCGCTACTGTCAGAAAGGGGCTCCCAGGCGAAGGGATAGCGCCCCGAGGGCAGCGCCAGGGTCAGGCGCGGCTCGGCCAACGGCGGCGCGGCCTCGTCGTCGACCACCAGCGCAAGCGACAGAGAGACGGGGGTGACCAGGGCCCCCAGCAGCCCGCGGCGCCCGTCGGGCAGCAGGTGGGGCTGAAAGCACAGGGCATCCACGCCAAGGCGGGGATTGAAGTGCGCCTCGCCCTTGGCGTCCTTCAGGTAGCGGCGGGTCCAGGCCTCGGCCAGGCGCCCCAGCCGCGCATACTGATCGGCACTCAATGCCTGCATGATGTCCTCCGGTTCGGCGAGGCCGCCAGTATAGTCGCCGCGCTCGGGTCGTCACACCGGGCGTTCGGCAGCGACACGGCGAGCTGCTAGCATGAAAGCCGTTTGATAATGACCCGCCAAGGAGCCGCCATGACCCCCGCCCAGCGCCTGGAGATCGCCGTCGACATCGCCCGAGAGGCCGGCCAGATGATCATCGAGGCCCGCCAGGGTCAGGCCTTCGGCCATCGCTACAAGCACGGACATGAACTGGTCACCGACACCGACGTCGAGGTGGATACGCGAATCAGCGAGCGCCTCCAGGAGCACTTCGCCGACGAGGCGCGCCTCAGCGAGGAGCTGGCCCCCGACCGCGAGGCGCTCGCGACGCCCCAGGCACTGTGGGTGGTGGATCCCATCGACGGCACGGTCAACTTCGCCCACGGCCTGCATCACGTGGCGGTCTCCATCGGCTGGGCCAGCGAGGGCAAGACGCGCCTGGGGGTCGTGCATGCGCCCTTCCTCGGCGAGACCTTCACCGCGCTGGACGGCCGGGGCGCCTGGCGCAACGGCGAGCCGATCCGCGCCAGCCGCACGGGCAGCCTGGCCCACTGCCTGGTGGGCACCGGCTTTCCCTACCGCCGCGACAGCCGCCCGCCGCTGATGCGCCGTCTCACCGCGGTGCTCGGCCACTGCCAGGACGTCCGGCGCAACGGCTCGGCCGCCCTGGACCTGTGCGACGTGGCATGCGGTCGGCTCGACGCCTACTACGAGAGCGTCTCACCCTGGGACTGCGCCGCAGGCTGGCTGATCGCCCGCGAAGCCGGCGCCCGCACCGGGCACCTCTATCCCGTCCCGGCAGCGATTCCGGAGGATCTCTACGGCGAGAACCTGCTGGTGACCGCCCCCGAGGTCCATGTCGCGCTCGGAGACCTGCTGCGCCGGGCCGACGCCGGCGAGATCGATCTCTAGGGCGATCGCCAGGGCCGTCGCAAGAGCGCCTTCGCAAGTCCGTTCGCCGGACCGTACCCATCTAGTGCGACCGGTCAGGGCACAGCGATAAGAACGCTATAACGCGGTTGCCGATAGCCCGCCCCCATCGCCGCCCAAGGTGGCGGCTATTGGCGAAAGGGCGCGCGCTCCTTCACAATGCCCATCCTTCTTTCCCATCATCCACTGCCGTGCACCTCGTCGTGCCAGGAGCCTTTTCATGTTCGTCGTCATCTTCGGCCGCCCCGCCTGCCCCTTCTGCGTCCGCGCCAAGTCGCTGGCCGAGCGGCTCGAGAGCGCCGGCGCCATCGAGGGCCACCGCTATGTCGACATCCAGGCCGAGGGCATCACCAAGGCCGACCTGGAGAAGACCATCGGCCAGCCGGTGCACACCGTGCCGCAGATCTTCGTCGATCAGACCCACGTCGGCGGCTTCACCGAGTTCGATCAGTACGTGCGCGACAACGCCCTGATGGCCGCCAGCGTCTGACACGCGCCGCACGCCATCCTCGACGCCGTCACCCCAGGGTGGCGGCGTTTTCGTTGTGTGTGCATGCCCGCGAGAGCCTGCGTCTTTCCCGCGTTGAATGAGCTCCCGACCTCGCTGCCTATACTGGCGCTGCGAGCGCACGAGAGATGAAAACGGGCCACACGAACGGGGCATCACGACGGGGGAAACGGCACGATGCAACGGGAAGAGTTCGTCCAGCAGCTGTGGCTGGACTTCGTCCATCACCATCCTGACGTCGGCGGCCTGCGGTTGTGGCCGGTCGAGGCCCCGGCGGAATATTTAGCGATCCTTACCCTCAATCACGGCCCCTGGGCCATGGAATCGCTGATCCCGACGCTGGTGCGCTTCGGCTATCGACCCCAGCAGCGCTACGGCATGGCCGACCGCGGCCTGCTCGCGACCCTGCTCAGCGCGCCGGATCATGGCGGCTGGGTGCTGCTCGCCGAGCTGCAGCTGGGCGCCCTGTCGCGACAGCCCCGGGAGAGCCTGAAGGCACTGGTTGCCGACGCCGACCCCCGGGAGGCGCGCAGCCAGGCGCTGCTCTGCCACGGCCGCGCCTGGCCGATGCCCGACTGGGATACCTACCAGCTCCTGGAGCGCGCCCACCCCCTGGCCGGTTGGCTCGCAGTGATGGGACCAAGGGTCCACCACGTCGGCTTCGACTGCCAACGGCTGGGCCACGACTTCCAGACCCTCGACGGTCAGTTACAGCAGGTTGGGCTCAAAGGCAGCGACGATCGCCACCATGGGCTCTTCCCCGTCTCGCCGCTGCTCGACTACCGCTTCTATGCCACCCGCTCGCAGCGCCTGGCCTTCGCCGAGGGCGACGAGCATCGCATCGGCCTGGGCGGCCTGGCGCTGGTGCAGAAGCAGGTTAGCGCCAACCAGGAGCGCGCCGCCGAACTGCTGTTGCCCCACCACACACGCTGCGAACTCACCTGATCCGGATCATCCACAGAATCTGTGGATAACGCTGTGTATCATCCCGGGGAAAGCCGCGGAGACCCGGATGGCGGGGGCCGCGCAACGTCGTGATCAGTTTTTCGGCAGTCCGGACCTCCCCTAACGACAACGGCCCGGACACAGGGTCCGGGCCGTCGATTGGCATGCGCCTCACTCGAGGGCGCCGTGCTGGATCAAACCTCGAAGGTCATTTCCGGCACGTGCTCGGGCACCACCAGCTTGCCTGCGGTCAGCTCCTTGATCTCCTCGACGGAGACGCCCGGCGCTCGCTCCTTCAAGTGGAAGGCACCGTCCTTGATCTCGAGATACGCCAGGTCGGTCAGCACGCGGTTGATGCAGCCGGCGCCGGTCAGCGGCAGGTTGCAGCTCTCAAGCAGCTTGGACTCGCCGTGCTTGGAGGCGTGGGTCATGGTGCAGATGATGTTCTCGGCGCCGGCGACCAGGTCCATGGCGCCACCCATGCCCTTGATCAGCTTGCCCGGGATCATCCAGGAGGCGATGTTGCCGTTCTGGTCGACCTCGAAGGCGCCGAGCACGGTCAGGTCGACGTGACCGCCGCGGATCATCGCGAAGGACTCGGCGGAGGAGAAGATCGCCGCGCCCGGCCGGGCGGTGACGGTCTGCTTGCCGGCGTTGATCATGTCCGGGTCGACCTCCTCCTCGGTGGGGAAGCGTCCCATGCCGAGCAGGCCGTTCTCGGATTGCAGCATCACGTCGATGCCGTCGGGGATGTAGTTGGCCACCAGGGTCGGGATGCCGATGCCCAGGTTGACGTAGAAGCCGTCTTCGAGTTCGCGCGCCACGCGCTGTGCCATCTGTTCGCGGGTGAGTGCCATCGTGTTGCCTCTTGTGATCGGTGGAGAAGCGGGAGAAAAGCGCCGGCCGTGCCGGTCGTCACGTGCGGGGAGCGCTCAGCCCTCGCGCACGGTGCGCTTCTCGATGCGCTTCTCGAAGGAGCCCTGGATGATGCGGTCGACGTAGATGCCCGGGGTGTGGATCTGGTCGGGGGTAAGCTCGCCCGGCTCGACGATCTCCTCGACCTCGACCACGGTGATCTTGCCCGCGGTGGCAGCCATCGGGTTGAAGTTCTGGGCGGTGTCGCGATAGACGACGTTGCCGTAGCGGTCGGCCTTCCAGCCCTTGATGATAGCGAAGTCGCCGACCACCGATTCCTCGAGGATGTAGTGGCGACCGTTGAACTCGCGCACCTCCTTGCCCTCTCCGATCGGCGTGCCGTAGCCGGTGGCGGTATAGAAGGCGGGGATACCGGCGCCGCCGGCGCGCATCTTCTCGGCCAGAGTCCCCTGAGGCGTCAGCACCACCTCGATCTCCTCGTTGAGCATCTGCTGCTCGAACAGGGCGTTCTCGCCGACATAGGAGGCGTGGATCTTGCGGATCTGCTTGTCTTCCAGCAGCAGGCCCAGGCCGAAGCCATCGACGCCGCAGTTGTTGGACCACACCGTCAGGTCCTTCACACCGCGACGCTTGATCTCGCCGATCAGGTTCTCGGGGATGCCGCAGAGACCGAAGCCGCCGGCGATCACGGTCATGCCGCTCTCGATGCCGTCCATTGCCTCTTCGTAGGAAGTCACACGCTTGTCGAATCCGGCCATCGTGGCGCCTCGCGTTGTTGTAGAGAGTGGGGGATGGAGGAAGAAGTGAACGCCAGGCGTTCATTCGCAGAGTGTCAGGCCAGTGTTGCCCCTGACAATATATTTGTTAAGTTTGTTTTATTTATCGATTGATATGATCGACTCATAAATTTGACCTTGGTAGCACGCCATGACCGTCAAGCAACTGCGCGCCTTCCTCGCCGTGGCGCGAACCCTGAGCTTCACCCAGGCCTGCGAGCATCTGCACCTCTCCCAGCCGGCGCTGAGCCTCGCGATCAAGGGGCTCGAGGAGAGCCTGGGCGGGCGCCTGCTGATCCGCAGCACCCGCAGCGTGCGCCTCACCCCGGAGGGCGAGTCGCTGGTGCCGCTGGCCAAGCGCCTGATCGCCGAGTGGGACAACACTGAGGAGCTGCTGCGCCAACGCTTCACCCTGCAGCTCGGGCGCCTGGCGGTGGCCACCATGCCCTCGTTTGCCAGCAACCTGCTGCCGCCGGCGCTGCGGGTCTTTCGCCAGCGCCATCCCAAGGTCAACGTCACGGTCCACGACGTGATCAACGAGCAGGTGATCGAGATGGTGCGCGCCCGCCAGGTCGAGCTGGGGCTGGTGTTCGAGCCCGAGGCCACCGGCAGCCTCTCCTTCGCGCCGCTGTTTCGCGACCGCTTCGTTGCCGTGGTGCCGGCCGAGTCGCGCCTGGCCGAGCGGCCGAGCCTCGACTGGGCGACCCTGATGACCCGGGACTTCATCGCACTGCAGCGCCCCTCCATGGTACGCCGCCTGCTCGAGCAGGCACTGGAGGGGCGAGGGCTGGTGCTGCCGGCGACTTTCGAATGCCATCAGCTGGCCACCGTAGGGCGCATGGTTTCAAGCGGCCTGGGGGTCAGCGCCGTGCCGTCGCTGTGCATCGACCAGATGCAGGAGCTCGGCGCGGTCTGCGTGCCGCTGGAGGACCCGGTCGTCGAACGCGACGTCGGCGTGCTGACCTGGAATCGTCACGAGCTCTCGGTCGCCGCCGTCGCGCTGCATCGCGTGCTGGCCGAGACCATTCAGACACCGGGGCTATCGCCGCGTTGTTGAGCCCTACAGCTGGGCAGCTCGCGGCCGATCCATTAGCATGAACGCCTCATAAAACCCGTCAAGGAGACAGGCATGTCGACCCTAAGAGGGTTCGTGAGCATCCTGCTGCTGAGCCTGACCACCCTGACCTGGGGAATCCCGCTGATCCTGCTGACCCTGGTCAAGCTAGTGACGCCCGGGCGCCGCTGGCGCCGCCGGGTGCTGACGGCCCTCAATTGGGTCGCGCTCAACTGGATGGGCAGCAACCTGTGGTGGATGAGCCGCTGGCTGCGCCCGCCCCTGGAGCTGCAGCTACCCGATGGCATGTCTCGGGACCGCTGGTGGCTGGTGCTCTCCAACCACCGCAGCTGGACGGACATCTTTCTGCTGTTCTTCGCCTTCCACCGGCGCATCCCCATGCCGCACTTCTTCGTCAAGCGGCAGCTGATCTGGATTCCCATCGTCGGGCTGGCCTTCTGGGCCATGGAGTTTCCCATGCTGCGTCGCCTGACCCGCGAGCAGCGCGAGCGCCAACCCCACCTGGCGCGTCGCGACCGCGAGGCCACCGAGCGCATGTGTCGCCATGCCCGTGAGCGGCCAATCGCGATCTATAACTTCGTCGAGGGCACCCGCTTCACCCCTACCAAGCACGCCGCCCAGGGCGCTCCCTATCGACACCTGCTCAGGCCGCGCGCCGGCGGCATCGCCCAGGTGGTGAGCCTGCTCGGCGACCGGCTCGGCGGCATCCTCGACGTCACCCTGCACTACGACAATCCCGCGCCGAGCTTCTGGGGCTTTCTCTGCGGCCGCGAGGGCCGTGTCGTGCTGGAGGCGCGGCGTCTGGAGGTCCCCTCCTGGATGCTCGAAGGGGACTATCACGACAACACGGACTACAAGGAACGCTTCCAGTCATGGCTCAACGCCCTGTGGCAGGACAAGGATCGCCGTCTAGACGACCACCGCTGAGCTGGCTGCTAATCGCCCTGACGGTGCTGCTGGCCGGCTGTGCAGGCACCGGCCGCGACATGGGACGAGGATATGACAGCGGTCGCGCACGTGACATCGCCGGCGAGTGGGTCACCATCCAGCGTGGCGACACCCTGGGGAAGATCGCACGCCGCGCCGATGTGCCTCTGGTGCGCCTGGAGCGCTTCAATCCCGGCGTCGACACCCGGCAACTGGCCGTGGGCCAGCGAGTGATGGTGCCCACTCGAAATGAGCGGGCGCCCTCCGGCGGCCCCTATCGGTACCAGATTCGACCGGGCGACACCTTCAGCGCCATCGCCCGGCGCTTCGGCACGACGCCAGGGCGAATCCGCTCGGGCAACCCCGGTATCGTGCCCACCGCGCTCAGGGTCGGCCAGCAGATCAAGGTGCCTCTGCGCGGGGGCCAGCCGAGCGCGTCCGCCTCGAGTACCGCCAGCAAGCGCAAGGCCGCTCGGCCGTCCCGCAAGCAGCTGCCGGACCCGGGCGACCTGCCCGCCTCGGCGCGGCGCTGGCCCTGGCCGCTGGACGACTATCGGGTGGCTCGACCGTTCGGCACCGATAAACGCGGCGCCCTTCAGCCGATGCTGCTGGCCACCGCGCCTGGCAGTCGCGCCAAGGCGGTGGCCGATGGCGAGGTGCGGTTCGCCGACAGCATGCGCCAGCTCGGCCAGGTGGTGATCGTGCACCACGCCGACAACTTGCAGAGCGTCTATGCGCTGTGCAAGAGGCCGCTCGTGGGCAGCGGAGAGCGCGTCACGCAGGGCACCCCGGTCTGCGAGGTGGGTCGCCAGGACGGCGGACCACGCCTGCTCTTCGACATGCGCCATGGCGGAAAGCCCATGGACCCCGCCCAGGTCCTTCGCTAGACGCGGCGTTGACGTGGTTGACGCAAGAATCACGTCATCGTCATCGCGGTGTCGCGCGCCTGTCATGAGCGACGCCCATCCTGGGCGGTGTCAGGCCCGGTCGGGCCCGCCAACGCACGAGGAGCGCCATGCGCATCTGCCTGGTCAGCGACACCTGGTCCCCCGATATCAACGGCGTCGCCCACACCCTTGGCCGGCTGAGTTCCGAACTGGAGCGACGCGGGGTGGCGCTGCAGCTGGTACGACCCCGTCCGACCGCGCGAACCGTGCCGCGGGCCGAGGGCATCGAGGCAGAGCTTCGCGTTCGTGGCCTGGCCCTGCCGGGCTATCGCGAGGTGCGCATCGGCCTGCCGGCCGGGCGAGCCATCCAGCGCCTGTGGCGTCAACAGCGCCCCCAGGCGATCTACCTCGCCACCCAGGGCCCTCTGGGCTGGTCGGCGCTGCGCATCGCCCGCCGGCTGGGCATCCCGGTAATCAGCGGCTGGCACACCAACTTCGATCAATACTGCCGCGACTACGGCCTGCCCTGGCTGGCGCCGCTGGTGCTGCGCCGCCTGAGGCAATTCCATAACCGCACCGCGGCGACCCTGGTGCCGACCCATGCCCAGGCCCGCGAGCTCTTCGAGCAGGGCTTTGCCAACGTGCGCGTGATGGCGCGCGGCATCGACGGCGAGCGTTTCTCCCCGGCGCATCGCGACTCGCCGCTGCGCGCGGCCTGGGGCAGCGATGCCCATCGTCCGGTGGCCCTCTATGTAGGGCGCCTGGCGCCGGAGAAGAACCTGGCCCTGTTGCGCGACACCTTTTCCGCGATGCTTGCCGCGCGCCCCGATCTCACCCTGGTGGTGGTCGGCGACGGCCCGGGGCGCACCTCCCTCGAGCGCGCGCTGCCCCAGGCCCACTTCACCGGCTTCATCGATCGCGAGAGCCTGATTCGCCACTACGCCAGCGCCGATCTCTTCGTCTTCCCCTCGCTCTCCGAGACCTGGGGCAACGTGGTGCTCGAGGCCATGGCCAGCGGCCTGGCCGTGGTCGCCTTTCGCCACGCCGCCGGTGCCGAGCTGATCGACCACGACCATAACGGCCTGAGCCTGGCGCCGGACGATGCGGCCGGCTTCCAGGCGGCGGCGGTCGCCCTGTGTCAGCAGCCGGCCCGCTATGCCCGGCTGGGACGTGCGGCACGCGAGCGCGCCCTGGCCTATCGATGGCCGGCAATCGCCGACACCTTCCTCTCCACCCTCACCCAGCCGCTGGAGATCGACGATGAAGCCGCTCCCCCCTGCCGTGTTTGATCGTCTGGATCTCATCGAGTGGCAGCTCTGCCGCCGACTGGTCGGCTGCAACGTCCACCGCCCCTGGCTGATGCTGCTGCGCCTGGCCAGCCGGCTGGGGGACTGGCCGCTGTGGGTCGGGCTGATCCTGGCCCAGCCGCTGCTCGACCCGGTGAACGGCGGACGGCGGCTGGTCGAATACGTCGCCACCGCCCTGGTGGCCATCGCCTGCTATCGCGTGCTCAAGACGCGGCTGTGCCGCGAGCGCCCCTTCATCACCTTCACCGGGATCATCCGCTGCGGCGAACCCGCTCGAGACCGCTACAGCTTCCCCAGCGGACACACCATGCACGCGGTGCTCTTCTGCCTGCTGACCGCCGTGCACGCCGCCTGGCTGCTGCCGTGGCTCCTTCCGTTCGCGGCGATGATCGCCATCTCTCGCGTCGGCCTCGGGCTGCACTACCTCAGCGACGTGCTGGCCGGCGCCCTGCTTGGAACGGCCTTCGCGATGCTCAGTCTGGCGGTCTTCGGCTGAGACCGTCGTGGGACCAGTGGCCGAGTCCCGCTGGCCTCCCACCCGGCGGGATGGCATCCTGAGGCAATGACCCAGTTGTCGCTATCTTCTCGCGAGACCCTGCTCGGGGATCCGCCCCTGGCGCGGTTCTCCAGGCTGCTCGGCGAGCCCGCCGCCACCCAGGCACTGACCCGGCTCGATCGCGAGCTTGACTGGCAGCGCCCAAGCCTGCGCCTCTACGGTCGCGAGCATCCGATCCCGCGCCACCAGGTCTGGATGGGCAGTCCCGACGCCCGCTATCGCTACTCGGGGCGCAACTTCTGCCCCGAGGCCTGGCACCCCGAGGTCGCGGCCATCCGCGATGCCGTGGTCGAGTGCCTGGCCGCCGCCGGCCAATCGGCGCGCTTCAACAGCGTGCTGCTCAACCGCTACGCCGACGGCGAGGAGCGCATGGGCTGGCACAGCGACGACGAGCCCGAGCTCGGCGCCGCCCCGCTGATCACGGCGGTCAGCCTCGGCGCCGAGCGGCCGCTGCGCTTTCGCTGGAAGCAGCGCGAAGCCGAGGCCTTCAACGCCTGGCTGCCCCATGACAGCCTGCTGGTGATGGGGCCCGGGGTGCAGCGCCGCCTGCAGCACGCGCTGCTGCCGCGGCGACACCGAGGCCTGCGCATCAGCCTGACCTTTCGCTGGGTGCATCCGTCGCGCATCCACGACTGAGCCGCGGTCGCCCGCTTACCCGGGCCCTCAATCGCCGCCTTTAGCTTCTGCCCATGCAAAACGGCCACCCCGTTTGGAATGGCCGCTGCATGTTGCTTAAAACAGATAACGGTATAAATCCGCAAGTAAGCTATTAGCCTCGGTAGTAGCCGGGGGTGACGAAGGGCATCTTGCTGACCGTCATCGGCAGGCGCTTGCCGCGCACCTCGGCGTAGACGGTGGTGCCGACCTCGGCGGCCTCGATGGCCACGTAGCCCATGGCCACCGGCCGGCCGACGCTGGGGCCGAAGCCGCCGGAGGTCACTCGACCCAGGTGGCCACCCTCGGCATCGTAAAGCTCGGTGCCCTCGCGCACCGGCGCGCGGCCATCGCCGAGCAGGCCCACGCGCTTGCGGCGATGATCCTTCTCGGCCACCTGGTGCAGGATCAGGTCGGCGCCGGGGAAGCCGCCGGCCCGCTCGCCGCAGCGACGCCGCGGCTTGCCGATGGCCCAGATCAGGCCGCCCTCGACCGGCGTGGTCTCGGTGTCGAGGTCGTGACCGTAGAGGCAGAGCCCGGCCTCGAGACGCAGCGAGTCACGCGCGCCCAGGCCGATCGCCTCGACCTCCTCCTCGGCCAGCAGGCGACGCGCCAGGGCCTCGGTATCCTCGGCCGCGACCGAGATCTCGAAGCCATCCTCGCCGGTATAGCCACTGCGGCTGGCCCAGACGTCGATGCCGTCGATAGTGAAGTGGCCATGCTGCATGAAGACCATCTCGCAGGCCTCGGGGCACAGGCGCTGCATCACCTTGGCCGCCGCCGGTCCCTGCAGGGCCAGCAGGCCGCGGTCGACCACCTCGATCTCGTGATCCGGCAGGCCGCGGCGCAGGTGGGCAATATCCTGTTCGCGACAGGCGGCGTTCACCACCAGGTAGAGGTGCTCGCCGGCATTGACCACCATCAGGTCGTCGAGGATGCCCCCCTCCTCCGAGGTAAACAGCGCGTAGCGCTGCATGCCCTCGGCGAGGCCGACGATATCGGCCGGCACCAGGGTCTCCAGGGCCTCGGCCGGGTCCGGGCCACGCAGCAGCACCTGGCCCATGTGGGAGACATCGAAGAGCCCGGCGCCCTGGCGGGTATGCTCGTGCTCGCGTTTCACCCCCAGCGGGTACTGCACCGGCATGTCGTAGCCGGCGAAGGGCACCATCTTGGCGCCCAGTTCCACGTGCAGGGCATGCAGGGGGGTATGCTTGAGTTCACTCATGTCGTCGTCTCTCGTGTCGAGGGGGCCAATGCAAGAGAGGTGCCCCGCGGGGCACCTCTCTTGCCGGACTCACCCCTCAGGATTTGTCGTGGTCCAGCTCCTCGCCCGGCAGAACCTCCTTGCCGTCGAAGTAGTCACGGGCCAGCTTGAAGACCACCGGCGACAGCAGCGCCAGGGCGATCAGGTTGGGGATGGCCATCATGGCGTTGAAGGTATCGGCCATCAGCCAGATGAAGCCCAGCTGCGCCATGGCACCCAGCGGAATCGCCAGCACGAACAGCACCCGATAGAGCATGATCGAGCGGGTGCCGAACAGGAACTGGAAGCACTTCTCGCCGTAGAAGGACCAGCCGAGGATGGTGGTGAAGGCGAACACCGCCAGCGCCAGCGACACGATCTGGTTACCCATGCCCGGCAGGGCCGCATCGAAGGAGAGCGCGGTCAGCGATGCCCCGGCCTCACCGGTCTCCCAGACACCGGCGGTCAGGATGACCAGGGCGGTGATGGAGCAGACGATGATGGTATCGATGAAGGTACCCAGCATGGCGATCAGGCCCTGACGCACCGGGTTCTTGGTCTGCGCCGCGGCGTGGGCGATGGGCGCACTGCCCAGGCCCGCTTCGTTGGAGAAGATGCCGCGCGCCACGCCGAAGCGGATGGCTGCCATCACCGCCGCACCGGCGAAACCGCCCACGGCCGCATGGGGGTTGAAGGCGTAGGTAAAGATCATGCCGAAGGCGCTACCGAGCTGGTCGGCGTTGACGACCAGCACTGTCAGGCCGGCAATCACGTAGAGGATACCCATCACCGGCACCAGCTTGCCCGCCACCTTGGCGATGCGCTTGATGCCGCCAAGGATCACCGCCCCGGCCAACACCATGATCACCACGCCGGTGATCCAGTGCGGCAGGCCGAAGGTGGAATCCAGGGCGTCGGCCACTGAGTTGGACTGCACGGTGTTGCCGATGCCGAAGGCCGCCACGGCGCCGAAGAAGGCGAAGGCGCCACCGAGCCACAGCCACTTCTGGCCGAGGCCGTTCTTGATGTAGTACATCGGACCGCCGATGTGATAGCCGGTGCTGTCGGTCTCGCGATAGCGCACGGCAAGCACCGCCTCGGCGAACTTGGTGGCCATGCCCACGAGCGCCGTGATCCACATCCAGAAGACCGCCCCCGGGCCACCCAGGGCGATGGCCGTGGCCACGCCGGCGATGTTGCCGGTGCCGATGGTCGCTGACAGCGCAGTCATCAGGGCGTTGAAGGGCGAGATCTCGCCATCCTCATGCTTCTCGGCCGCCTTGCCGGGTGCCGGTTTCTTGTCGCGGCCGGCCCACATCAGCTTGAAGCCGGTGCCGAGCTTGCGGATCGGCATCAGCTTGAGGCCCAACTGCAGATAGAGGCCCACCCCCAGCAGCAGGATGAGCATCAAGGGCCCCCACACCACGCCATTGATGGCGCCAAAGATACTGTTCAAGGTTTCCACGAGAATCTCCCTATTGTCTTCTTCACACTTGTTGTTGTGATCTGCCGCTTGTGGTGACCTGCCAGGCATTCCCCCGGACTCGCCTTCCCCCTCTTGGCAGGCGAGCGATCCGATAAGACGAAAAGGCTTGGTCAGGTCGCTCTTCGACGAAAGATCGACAGGACGAACGCCCTCACGATAGCGGATCAAGCCGCCGCTGCACCAGCCCGGCGAAAGGCTGCCCCCGCGGTTACTCTGGATTGGCAAATGCCCGGAGCGTACACCAGGTTTCCGATCGGAAACGCCAAAAGCCTACTGTCGGCGCCGCCCTGAGGCAAGGACGCGTCGCGCACTGGACGAACTCGACGCCGCCGACCACTCTGTGAACGGGTCGAGGCGCGGTTATCCGCCCTCCTGCCCCCCGCAGGACTCGCCAAATGCCGCCAATGGCGTTAGCATTCGCGGATCCGAAAACCTTTTTCGTATAGGAAATAATGATGAGCTCTATCCCCGCCAACCTGCGCTATGCCGAAAGCCATGAATGGGTCCTGGACAACGGCGATGGCAGCGTGACCATCGGCATCACCGACCATGCTCAGGAGGCACTGGGCGACGTGGTCTTCGTCGAACTGCCCGAGGTCGGCAAGACCCTCGCCGTCGGCGACGAGTTCGGCGTCATCGAGTCGGTCAAGGCCGCCTCCGATCTGTACGCGCCGATCGCCGGCGAGATCCTCGCGGTCAACGAGGCCCTCGAGGACGCCCCGGAGACCGTCAACGAGGCGCCCTACGCCGACGGCTGGATCATGAAGGTCCGCCTCGACGACGCCGCCGCACTCGACGCGCTGATGGATGCCGACGCCTATCAGGCCGTGGCCGCCGCCGAAGACTGAGCCTCGCTCCGGCACCCTCTGCCCGCCGGCAGCAACGACCGGTAAAGGAGCGTGCCAACCCCGGCCCCGTTCAGGCGGGGCCGGCCTTTCACTGATTCCCGGGGCATCGCCCCACCACGCAAACAGGGTGTTCCATGGCTTTCGACAACCGCCGTCTGGCCGATCTGGCCGCTCACGATGCCTTCATTCAGCGCCATAACGGGCCTACCGCCGACGATGTGTCGGGCATGCTCGACGCACTGGAGATGGAGAGCCTTCCCGCGCTGATGGAGGCCACCGTGCCCGCCGGCATTCGCCTGGGCCGTGAGCTGGACCTGGACCCGCCGAAAAGCGAGGCCGAGGCCCTGGACTACCTGCAACGTCTGGCGCGCCAGAACCGCGTGGCCAAGAGCTATATCGGCCAGGGCTACTACGACACCCACCTGCCGACGGTGATCCAGCGCAACGTGCTGGAGAACCCGGGCTGGTACACCGCCTATACGCCGTATCAGCCGGAAATCTCCCAGGGGCGCCTCGAGGGCCTGCTCAACTTCCAGCAGATGGTGATGGACCTCACCGGCATGGAACTCGCCAACGCCTCGCTGCTCGACGAGGCGACCGCCGCCGCCGAGGCGATGGCGCTGTGCAAGCGCGCCAACAAGAAGGCCAAGAGCGATACCTTCTTCGTCGCCGATGACGTCTTCCCCCAGACCCTGGACGTAGTGCGCACCCGCGCGGCCTGGTTCGGCTTCGAGCTGGTAGTGGCACCGGCCGAGGAACTCGCCGAGCACCACGTCTTCGGCGCCCTGCTGCAGTACCCCGGAGACAGCGGCCAGGTCCGCGACCTGGCCCCACTGATCGAAACCGCCCGCGAGCACGGCGTGATGACCTGCGTCGTCGCCGATATCATGGGCCTGGTGCTGCTCAAGGAACCCGGCGCCCTGGGCGCCGACATGGTGGTGGGCTCCTCGCAGCGCTTCGGCGTGCCGATGGGCTTCGGCGGCCCCCACGCCGCCTTCTTCGCCACCACCGACAAGCTCAAGCGCTCGATCCCGGGGCGCATCATCGGCGTCTCCAAGGACAGCCGCGGCGCGACCGCACTGCGCATGGCGATGCAGACCCGTGAGCAGCACATCCGCCGCGAGAAGGCGACCTCCAACATCTGCACCGCCCAGGCACTGCTGGCCAACATCGCCGGCTTTTATGCTGTCTATCACGGTGCCGAGGGCCTCAAGACCATCGCCTCGCGCATCCACCGCCTGACCACCATTCTGGCGACGGGCCTGGCGGAAAAGGGTGTGACCCTGGCCCACGACAGCTGGTTTGACACCCTGCGCCTGACCGGCGTGGATGCCGGCCGCATCCACGGCCGCGCCATGGCCCACGACGTCAACCTGCGCTACTTCGAGGGCGGCGATGTAGGCCTAAGCCTGGACGAGACCACCACCGCCCACGATCTGGACACGCTGTTCGACGTGCTGCTCGACGAGGAGCATGGGCTGGGCGTGCGTGAGCTCGATGACCGCGTGGTGGCCCAGGGGCTCAGCGGCATTCCGGCCGGCTGCGCGCGGGAGTCCGACTTCCTGACCCACCCGACCTTCAAGCGCTACCGCAGCGAGACCGAGATGCTGCGCTACCTCAAGCGCCTGGAGAACAAGGACCTGTCGCTGGCCCATGCGATGATTCCGCTGGGCTCCTGCACCATGAAGCTCAACGCCACCAGCGAGATGATCCCCATCACCTGGCCGGAATTCGCCCGCATCCACCCCTTCGCGCCCCGCGATCAGGTGGCCGGCTACCGGCAGATGATCGATGAGCTGGCCGCCTTCCTGGTGGAGGTGACCGGCTACGACCACATCTCCATGCAGCCCAACTCCGGCGCCCAGGGCGAGTACGCCGGCCTGATCGCCATCCGTCGCTACCAGGCGGCCCAGGGCGAGGGGCACCGCGACGTCTGCCTGATCCCGAGCTCCGCCCACGGCACCAACCCCGCCTCCGCCGCCATGGCGAGCATGAAGGTGGTAGTCGTGGAGTGCGACACGGACGGCAACATCGACATCGACGACCTCGGCGCCAAGGCCGAGCAGCACCGCGACGCCCTCTCGGCGATCATGATCACCTACCCCTCGACCCACGGGGTGTTCGAGACCAACGTCCGTGAAGTGTGCGAGATCGTGCACGCCCACGGCGGCCAGGTGTACATCGACGGCGCCAACATGAACGCCCAGGTAGGCCTGACCCGCCCCGGCGACTTCGGCGGCGACGTCAGCCATCTCAACCTGCACAAGACGTTCTGCATCCCCCACGGCGGCGGCGGCCCGGGCATGGGCCCGATCGGCGTCAAGGCGCACCTGGCGCCCTACGTCTCCAACCATGCGGTGACGCCGATTGCGGGCGTCGAGGCGGGCTGCGGCGCGGTCTCGGCGGCGCCCTTCGGTTCGGCCTCGATCCTGCCGATCTCCTGGGCCTACATCAAGATGATGGGTGCGCGCGGGCTGCGCGAGGCCACCGAGCTCGCCATCCTCAACGCCAACTACATCGCCGCCCGCCTCGGCGAGCACTATCCGGTGCTCTACAAGGGTGAGAACGGCAGCGTGGCGCACGAGTGCATCATCGACATCCGCCCGCTCAAGGCCGAGTCCGGCATCAGCGAGGAGGACATCGCCAAGCGCCTGATGGACTACGGCTTCCACGCGCCGACCATGTCCTTCCCGGTGCCCGGCACGCTGATGATCGAGCCCACCGAGTCGGAGTCGCGCTACGAGATCGACCGCTTCTGTGACGCCATGATCGCGATCCGCGAGGAGATCAGCGCGGTGCAGCGCGGCGACTGGCCGGCGGAGAACAACCCGCTGGTCAACGCGCCGCACACCATGGCCGACCTGATGGACGCCCATTGGGAGCGCCCCTACTCGCGGGAACTCGGCGCCTTCCCCTCGGAGGCGACTCGGGCCGCCAAGTACTGGCCGGCGGTCAATCGCGTCGACAACGTCTTCGGCGACCGGCAGCTGATCTGCTCCTGCCCGAGCATCGACGAGTACCGTGATTGAAGGACGCGATTGAACGATGCGGCTAAACCATCGAGACGGCGCCTCACCGGCGCCGTCTGATCGTCAACGACCGATCACCAACGCCTGACCGTCAGCGACGGGCCTTCAACGACTGACCTTCAATGACTGACTTTCAATGAAAAGGGCCCCGCTTCGGCGGGGCCCTTCGCGTTCAGGCCGTGGTCCGTGCATGCCTCGTCAGTGCACTTTCGAGCATCCCGGCCCTCGACCGCCTCAGCTCTCGATCACTTCGCCATAGCCGAGGCGCTCGTGGCGGCGCTGCTCGCGATAGCCCTCGAGCAGGCGCACGTAGCGCCGCGGCATGTGTGCCCCGGTGCGGGTCACCAGATAGAGGAATTCGTGGCACGCCTGGGCCAGGGAGAGCGCCTTGACCTGGCGCTGCCAGGGTGAGGTCTCCAGCACTACCCGCGAGACCACGGCGAAACCCAGTCCCCGGGCCACCCCATCTAGCACCATGCCCACCTCGTTGGTGAAGCCCTGGCGCGGGAAGTGACTCATTGAGCGAAAGTCGGGGAAGTTGGCGCGCAAGAGTACCCCGGCATGATCATTGCCGCCCGGATAGCCGATCATTCCGAGCGCCATCAGATCGCCCAGTCCGCTGCCGGCGAAGTCCGCCGGCACCACCAGGCAGAGCGGCTCCTGGTGCCAGGGCTCGCAGTCGAGCTCGGGATGACGAACCGGTTCGGTGACGATGCCGAGATCGTGGCGACCGGCGAGCACGTCCGCGACGATCTCGGCGTTGAAGGCGAAGCTGTAGCTGACAGTGAGGCCCGGCTGCATCTGCTGCTGGCCGAGGATGAACGGATAGAGCATCAGTCCGATGCTGCCCGGCGAGGCGAGACGGCACTCGCCGGTGTCCAGGCTGTCGTTGTCGAGGGAGTGGCAGAACTGCTCGTGTTCGGCGAACAGCTTGAGCGCGTAGTCATAGGCGCGACGGCCGGCCTCGGTGAGCACGAAGCGCCGACCCTGGCGATCGAGCAGCGACTTGCCGAGGTACTGCTCGAGCTTGCGGACGTGCTGACTGACGCCGGGCTGGGTCATCTCGAGACGCCGGGCGGTGCGCGTGAAGCTGCCGGTCTCGACCAGCGTGATGAAGGTGCGGAAATAGCGGGCGTTGAACATGGGATGTCACGTCGAGGGCGGTGGCCTGGCATCGGTGATTCTATCAGCTCGCCGCCGGAGCCGCAGCGATGCCCGCCCGACGGCCGGCGTGGTAGCATCATGGAACGACCAATCCGGCCATGACGACAGGGAACGCCACGGATGCCCGACACCATTTCCACCACCATCTCACCGGAAGGCAGCCTCGAGATCCTCTCCCAGCAGGAGGTCGAGCGCCTGCATGACACCTCCCGCAGCGGGCTGCACGACCTGCTGCGCAACTGCTCGCTGGCGGTGCTCAACTGCGGCAACCTCACCGATGACGGCCTGGCCCTGCTCGAGACCTACCCGGACTTCGATATCGAGGTGCTGCAGCAGGACCGCGGCGTGCGTCTCAAGATCACCAACGCTCCCGCCGAGGCCTTCGTCGATGGCAAGATGATCCGCGGCATCCGCGAGCACCTCTCCGCGGTGCTGCGCGACATCGTCTACGTCTACAACGAGATCCAGACTCGCCATCGCTTCGATCTGCAGACCGCGGAAGGCACCACCAATGCGGTGTTCCATATCCTGCGAAAGGCCGGCACCCTAAAACCGGGCCGTGATCCGAGCCTGGTGGTCTGCTGGGGGGGCCACTCGATCTCCCGCGAGGAGTACGACTACACCAAATCGGTGGGCTATCACCTGGGGCTTCGCGAGCTGGATATCTGCACCGGCTGCGGACCGGGCGCCATGAAGGGGCCCATGAAGGGCGCCAACGTGGCCCACGCCAAGCAGCGGCGCAGCCAGGGGCGCTACCTGGGGGTCTCGGAGCCCGGCATCATCGCCGCCGAGGCGCCCAATCCCATCGTCAACGAGCTGGTGGTGATGCCCGACATCGAGAAGCGCCTGGAGGCCTTCGTGCGCCTGGGCCACGGCATCCTGGTCTTCCCCGGAGGCGTGGGCACTGCCGAGGAAATCCTCTACCTGCTGGGGATCCTGCTGCACCCGGACAACAGCGACATGGAGCTGCCGGTCATCTTCACCGGCCCCGCGAGCGCCGCCGACTACTTCAAGCGCATCGACGAGTTCCTGGTTTACACCCTGGGCGAGGAGGTGCGCCGCCACTACCGCATCATCGTCGACGACCCCGTCGAGGTGGCCCGTGCCATGCGCGTCAACATCGATCGGGTGGCCGAGTATCGCCGCAGTCGCCAGGACGCCTTCTACTACAACTGGCGCCTGACCGTGGCGCGCAATTTCCAGGAAACCTTCGAACCCACCCACGAGGCCATGGCGAGCCTGGCGCTACACCGCGAGCAGCCGGTACACGAGCTCGCCGCCAACCTGCGCCGCGCGTTTTCGGGCATCGTCGCCGGCAACGTCAAGGAGCAGGGCCTGCGCGCCATCGAGGCCCACGGCCCCTTCCGCCTGCACGCCGAGCCGGAGCTGATGGCTCGTCTGGATCAACTGCTCTCCTCCTTCGTCGATCAGGGACGCATGAAGCTCGCAGGCGACTACGTGCCCTGCTACACCCTGGGCTAGCCAGAGAGACCCGACCGAGACGCAAGAAGCCCCACCGGATCACTGATCCGGCGGGGCCTCTAGGAGGTTGCGGTTGCTTGATCTTAACGGCGATCTTGGTCGTGACGGACTCAGCCGGGCATTCTCGCCGTTTCGATCGCCGCCGCGGCTAGGCGCGCACGGGTCTCCACCACAGCCAGAGCGCATGCAGCAACAGTCCGAGAGTCGCACCGTGGGAGACGACGAGCTCCCAGCCGAAGAAGTCGCTGGTCAGAGCGTGCCAGGCCGTCATGCCGGCAGCCCCCGCCCCCAGGCAGAGCACTAGCCGGCGCAGCAGCCCCGGCAGGCGGGCACGCGCCTCGTGCTCGAGCATCCGCCACTGCAGCAGAGTCGCTATCGCGACCACGGCCAGCGCCATCAGCATCAGCGACTGGCGAGTCTCGAGGCCGGCGGCCAGATAGCGCGGCAGGGTCGCCAGCATCAGCACGCTGAGCCCCACCAGCAGGCTGACGCGCTCCGCGGTCGGTGTGGCCCCCATCTCAGGCCACCTTCAGCTGCTGGGCGTCGATCCACTCCTCGACCCAGGGAAGGGCTTCGTCATCGGCCATGAAGGTCTCCATGGCATCGACCTCGAGGCGCTCGCCGAGCCGCTGGGCGCCCTGCCCTTCGAGCAGCTCGTCGAGATGGCGCCCGGCACCGCAGTAGGTCTCGCCGTAGGAGCTGTCGCCCAGGGCGATCAGCCCGTAGCGCAGGCTGCCAAGGCCGGGGCTCTGCTCCTCGAGCGCCCGAGCGAACGGCACGATATTACCGGGCAGGTCGCCGCTACCGGTGGTGGAGACGCAGAACAGCGCCAGGTCGGTGGGTGAGCCGGTGAGGTCGTCGAGGGTCGGCTGATCGAAAATCGCCACCTCGTAACCGGCCTCCTCGAAGAGCGGCTTGACCTGTTCGGCGACGTCCAGGGCACCGCCATACATGGTGCCTACGAAGATCTTGAGCATGGGCATGTCATGGATTTACCTGAGAATTTCACTCGGATATTAACACGGGGGTGCGGCATGGGGCCACGCCATGATGACTGCCGAGCGCGGGAAGTCCGAGTATAATGGTCAGGCATTCAACATTCCTGCAGGGAGACACCATGCGGCACGCTTTCGAGACCTGGATCACGCCGATCATGATCGGCGGTCTGATCCTCTTCATGTGCTTCATCATCTGGGATCTGGCCAAGAAGTCCCAGGCGGGACGCTTCGGCACCCTCATGCTGTTCGTGGTCCTCGGCGCCGGGATGCTGGGCTACGTGCTGAAGGTGGTGATCACCTGGACGCTGGAGAGCGGCGTCGGCGTGTAGGCCCCGCCCTTCGAAGCGCCAAGTGGTTGACATCCTCCTCTCCCTCAACGTCTCAGGACGTTGCCGCCTGCGGCGGAAAGGAAGAGGATTCCTACGGCGCTCAGGCGCAGCCTACGGCTGGCGCTGAGTCGCTTCGGTGGGTTCCTGCTGCTGGCGGCTTTGCTGCACCGCTCACTTCACAGGCTAACCGGGCGTGCCCCGCCCTTAACACATTGATGGCGCCGACATGATCGGCGTTGGCCGCAAAGCCGCATTCGACACAGGCAAACCGGGCCTGGCTGCGCCGGTTCTCCGCGGAGATATGCCCGCACTCGGGGCAGGTGCGGCTGGTGTTATGCGGTGGCACAACAACCAGATGCGCACCGCGCCAGGCCAGCTTGTAGTCGAGCTGGCGCCGGAACTCGTACCACCCCTGGTCGAGGATCGAGCGGTTGAGGCCTGACTTCTGCCGGATATGGCGGCCTGGCTTCTCGATACTGCCCTTGGCCGACCGCGACATGTTGCGGACCTGCAGGTCTTCCAGCACCACGAGCGCGTGGTGTTGGCTGATCGTGGCGGAAGCCTTGTGCAGGAAATCACGCCGGGCATTGGCGATGCGAGCCTGGAGTTTCTGGACGCGGGCCTTGGCCTTCTTCCAGTTGTTGCTGAACTTGCTCTTGCGGCTCAGGGACTGCTGGGCCTTGCGTAGCGCTTCTTGGTGACGCTTGAAGCTGTCAAGGGGCTCGAGGTAGCGACCATCCGACAAGGTGGCGAAACGGGTAACGCCCAGGTCGATGCCGACCGCGCCACCTTGCGGCACCGGCACCTCGACCTCGCGCGCGGTCTGGATACTGATGAACCAACGACCGCCCAACTGGCTGACGGTGACGTTCTTGACCGTCCCCAGCACCTCACGGCTCTTGCGGAAGCGCAGCCAGCCCAGCTTGGGCAGGTAGATCCGGCGGTTGCTCTGATCGAGCCGGATCTGCTTCGGATCGGGATAGCGAAAGCTGTCGCGCCGGCCCTTCTTCTTGAAGCGCGGAACATCGGCCCGTTTGGCGAAGAAGTTGGCGTAGGCGCGCTCCAGGTCTTTCAGCGACTGCTGGAGCGGGTGGACCGGTGCCTCCTTGAGCCACGGGGTGTCGTCGCTGTTGCGCCAGCCAGTGAGCTGCTTGCACAAGGCGGCATAGCTGAGCTTCTTTTCGCCGGCTTCGTACCGTTCCTTTTGCAACGCCAGGCTCCGGTTGAACACGAACCTAGCCATGCCGGCAAACTGGCGCATCTTGCGCACCTGTTCGCCGTTCGGCATCAGCTCGAATTTGAAGGCTTGGAGGCGTTGCATGGCTCACCCTGTGCTGTGCATACATACAGCATTATAGGGCGCCTTCGACACCCGCGCTATTCTTCCCCGCACTGAAAGTACGGGGCATGCCGCGCAATCTGGTCAAACGCAAAGACGCCACTCCGAGGAGTGGCGTCTTGCCTGGCGACCGGCCATTATCGCGGCAACCGAGGACGCTCAGTGCACCTCGCCGTCGTACCCTTCGACCTGGCTCTTGAGCTTCTGGCCGGGTCGGAAGGTGACCACGCGCCGCGCGGAGATGGGGATCTCCTCGCCGGTCTTCGGGTTACGACCGGGGCGTTCGCGCTTGTCGCGCAGGTCGAAGTTGCCGAACCCCGACAGCTTGACCTGCTCGTTCTCGCGCAGGCAACCACGTATCTCCTCGAAGAAGGCCTCCACCATGGACTTGGCCTCGCGCTTGGACAGGCCAAGCTCGGCGTGCAGATGTTCGGCCAGTTCCGCCTTGGTCAACGCACCCATGTTGTCGTCCTCGTGGCGCTGGTCCTGCCGATCGCCGGGCTGCGCCTCGCTTGAGGACGCAGCCTTGTCACGCGACGCTGTCATGAACGCAGCTCTGCGCCCAGATGCTGGTGCGATTCCGCGACGATAGCATCAACCAACTGATTGATTTCCTCGTCATTAAGCGTGCGCGAAGGATGCTGCCAGGTCAAGCCCAGGGCCACGCTCTTGCGCCCCTCCGGTACGCCCTTGCCCTGATAGACATCGAACAGGTGCGAGTCCACCAGCCACTCGCCGGCCTGGCCGCGGATGGTATCGAGCAGCGACTGCACCGGCAGCTCGGCGTCGACCAGGAAGGCCAGGTCACGACGCACCTCGGGATGGCGCGACAGCGGAGTAAAGGCCGGCACCCGCCCCTGGGTAAGCGCGTCGAGACGCACCTCGAAGAGCAGCGCATCGACCTTGAGACCCAGCTTGGCACGCACTGCCGGGTGCAGGGTGCCGATCCAGCCGGCCTCCTCGCCGCGGTGCAGGATGCGCGCGCACTGCCCCGGATGCAGGGCCGGATGCTCGCCCGGCTCGAAGCGCCAGGCTTCGGGCTCGCCAAGCGCGAACAGGCTCTCCAGGTCGCCCTTCAGGTCGAAGAAATCGACCGCGGCCTTGTCTCCGGACCAGCCCTCGGGCTCGCGGGGCCCGCAGACCAGCGCGCCAAGCATCGGCAGCTGGTGCAGGTGGTCGAGCTCGCCGCGGAACACCAGGCCGGTCTCGAACAGCCGCACTCGGCTCTGCTGACGATTCAGGTTATGCGTGAGGGCACGCACCAGGCCCGGGAAGAGGCTAGCCCGCATCACCGACAGATCGCTGGAGATGGGATTGGCGAGCGCCGGCGAGACGGCCTCGGGATGCAGCGCCTGCTGCAGCTCCGGGGCGACGAAGCTGTAGGTCACCGCCTCCTGGTAGCCACGGGCGACCATCTGGCGACGCAGCAGGCCCAGCGGCGTGTGAGCCTCATCGGCGGGGCGCAGCGCCAGGCGCAGCTGAGGACGACGCACCGGCAGGCGGTTGTAGCCGTGGATGCGCGCCACCTCCTCGATGAGGTCCTCCTCGATGGCGATGTCGAAGCGCCAGGTCGGCACCTGCACCGTCCAGCCCTCGCCGGTGGCCGTGACGCCGAGCCCCAGGCGCTCGAGGATCTCGGCGACCTCGTCGTCGGGCAGCGCCTTGCCGAGCGCCTGCTCGAGGCGAGCGGCGCGCAGGATCGCCTGGCGGGCGCCGGGCAGATGCGCGTCGCTTGCCACCTCGGTCAGCGGGCCCGGCTCACCGCCGGTGATCTGCAGCAGCAGCGCGGTGGCCCGCTCGGCAGCCTCGCGGGCGAGTGCCGGGTCGACGCCGCGCTCGAAGCGGTGGGAGGCATCGGTGTGCAGGCCGTAACGACGCCCCTGACCGGCCACGGCCAGCGGCGAGAAGAACGCCGACTCGAGGAAGATGTCGCGGGTCTCGGCATTCACGCCGGAGTGCTCGCCGCCCATGACGCCGGCGATGGCCAGCGGGCCGCGCTCGTCGGCGATCACCAGTGTCTCGGCCTCCAGGGTGATCTCCTGGCCGTCGAGCAGCACCAGGCGCTCGCCCTCCCGTGCCAGCCGTACGATCACGCTGCCGTGCAGGTTGGCGCGATCGAAGGCGTGCAGCGGCTGACCAAGCTCGAGCATCACGTAGTTGGTGACGTCGACCACCGGGTCGATGGCGCGGATGCCGCTGCGGCGCAGCCGCTCGACCATCCACAGCGGCGTCTCGGCGGTGACATCGACGCCCTTGATCAGGCGGCCGAGGTAGCGCGGGCAGCGCTCACCGTCCTCGACGCGAACCGGGAAACTTTCGTCATGGACCGGCGCCACCGCGGTAAGCGCGGGACCCTCGACCGCCAGACGATTGAGCACCCCGACCTCGCGGGCCAGGCCCTTCAGGCTCAGGCAGTCACCGCGGTTGGGAGTGAGGTCGACCTCGATGGTGTGGTCATCGAGCCCCATGAAGTCGCGGAAGCCCTCGCCCACCGGCGCGTCCGTCGGCAGCTCGAGGATGCCCTCGGAGGTCTCCTCCTCGAGGCCCAGCTCCGAGGCGGAGCAGATCATGCCGCGAGACTCTACGCCGCGCAGCTTGGCTTTCTTGATCTTGAAGTCGCCGGGCAGCACGGCGCCGACCCGAGCGAAGGCCACCCGCTGGCCCTCGGCCACGTTGGGGGCACCGCAGACGACCTGAACCCGCTCACCACTGCCGTCGTCGACCTGGCAGACGTTGAGTTTGTCGGCATCCGGGTGCGGGGCCTTGGCCACCACCTGGGCGACCACCACGCCGCTGAAGCTCGCGGCCACGGGATCCACGGCATCGACCTCGAGGCCGGCCATGGTGATCTGGTCGGCGAGCGCCTGGGTAGAAAGGGCCGGCGAGACCCAGTCGCGCAGCCACTGTTCGGAAAATTTCATGACAACTCCTGTGTTCTGCTTATCCGGTGATCAATCAGGCGAACTGGCGCAGGAAGCGCAGGTCGTTGTCGAAGAACAGCCGCAGGTCGTTGACGCCATAGCGCAGCATCGCCAGGCGCTCGGCGCCCATACCGAAGGCGAAGCCGGTGTAGCGCTCGGTATCGATGCCGGAGTGGCGGAACACCTCGGGGTGCACCATGCCGCAACCCATCACCTCGAGCCAGCCGCTGTGCGAGCAGACCCGGCAGCCCTCGCCTGCGCACATCACGCACTCGATATCGACCTCGGCCGAGGGCTCCGTGAAGGGGAAATAGGAGGGACGAAAGCGCACCGAGAGATCGTCACGCTCGAAGAAGGCGTGCAGGAAGTCCTGGATGGTGCCCTTGAGGTCGGCGAAGCTGACGTCCTCGTCGACCAGCAGGCCTTCGACCTGATGGAACATCGGCGTGTGGGTCAGATCGGAGTCGCTGCGATAGACGCGGCCCGGGCAGACGATGCGGATCGGCGGCTCGGCCTCCTTCATGGTCCGCACCTGCACCGGCGAGGTGTGGGTGCGCAGCAGCCGGGTGGCATCGAAGTAGAAGGTATCGGCCATGCCCCGCGCCGGGTGATGGGCGGGAATGTTGAGGGCCTCGAAGTTGTGGTAGTCGTCCTCGATCTCCGGACCCACCGCCACGTCGTAGCCGATGCGCGTGAACAGCGCTTCGATGCGCTCCAGGGTCAGGGTCACCGGATGCAGGCCCCCGCTGGGCTGGCCGCGCCCCGGCAGAGTCACGTCCAGGCGCTCGGCGGCCAGTCGCGCCTCCAGCGCCGCCTTCTCCAGCGCCTGGCGGCGCTCGTCGAGTTCCTGGCTCAGCGCCTGCTTGGCCTGGTTGATCCGCTCACCGGCGGCCGGGCGCTCCTCCGCGGGCAGCTTGCCGAGCCCCTTGAGCAGGGCGGTGATCTCGCCCTTCTTGCCGAGATAGCGCACGCGCAGCTCGTCCAGTGCGGCCAGGCTGTCCGCGGCGTGGATGGCGTCGCGGGCCTCGGCAACCAGAGTGGGAAGGTGGTCCATCCGTTGAGCTCCGAAGTCTTTCAAAGAAGTCTTTCAAAAAAACAGGGGAAGAGCGGCTGCTCTTCCCCTGCGACGATCACGGACCGGCGGCGCGACACGAGCCACTCACCGGCCAGGGTCGACTCCCTTACTGGGCAGCCTTGGCCTTCTCGACGATGGCGGCAAAGGCAGCCTTCTCGTGAACGGCCAGATCGGCCAGCACTTTGCGGTCGATCTCGATACCGGCCTTCTTCAGGCCGCCGACGAAGCGGCTGTAGGACAGGCCATGCTGGCGGGCACCGGCGTTGATACGCTGGATCCACAGGGCACGGAACTGACGCTTACGCTGGCGACGGTCGCGGTACGCATACTGGCCGGCCTTGATGACGGCCTGCTTGGCAACGCGAAAGACGCGCGAACGGGCACCGTAGTAACCCTTGGCCTGCTTAAGAATCTTCTTGTGACGACGACGTGCGACGACACCACGCTTGACGCGAGTCATAGCTTTCTCCTGACGTTAGAGGGGTGCACCCGGGAAGTTACAGAGTCGGCAGCATCCGCTGGATGAGCGGCTTGTCGGCGGCGTGGATCTGCTTCATCCCACGCAGCTGACGCTTCCGCTTGGTGGACTTCTTGGTCAGGATGTGGCTTCGGAACGACTGCTTGTGCTTGAAGCCGTTGGCCGTCTTCTTGAAGCGCTTGGCAGCGCCGCTGTTGCTCTTGATTTTCGGCATGAGAAACACTCCGCTCGAGGTTTTTTCAGAAAATTCGGGGCCACCGGAAGGCTGGCATGCCTTCCGGCCGTTAAACGGGCCGTCGAATCACTTCTTCTTGGGGGCAATGATCATGATCATCTGGCGCCCTTCCATCTTCGGAAAGGACTCCACGGTACCCAGGTCCTCGAGGTCGGCGGCGATCCGCTCCATCAGCTTGCGGCCGATGTCTTGGTGCGCCATTTCACGACCGCGAAAACGCAGGGTGACCTTGCCCTTGTCGCCACCTTCGAGGAATCGAATCAGGTTCTTCATCTTGACCTGATAGTCACCCTCGTCGGTGCCAGGCCGGAATTTCACTTCCTTGACCTGGATCTGCTTCGTCTTCTTCTTCTGAGCAGACTTCTGCTTCTTCTGCTCGAAGACGAACTTACCGTAATCCATGATCTTGCAGACAATGGGATCGGCGTTGGAAATCTGTACGAGGTCCATTCCGGCCGCTTCGGCTCGCTCCAGCGCTTCGCTGGTGGGCACAACGCCCAGCTGTTCGCCGTCGCTATCGATCAGGCGGACCTGATCCTCGGTAATGCGCTCGTTCATCGGGGGGCGTTTATCCTGAACGCGCCCTCTTGGGTTGCTTCTCTTGATGGTTCCGTCTCCACTATCGCTTGGAAGATGTCGCTATTGCCGTTCGGTCTGAATCCGCTCGATGAAGGCGTCTACCGTCATCGTCCCGAGATTCTCGCCGCTGCGGGTGCGCAGGGCCACCGAGTCGGACTCGACTTCCTTATCTCCCACCACCAGGAGATAGGGGACCTTCTGCAACGTATGCTCTCGGATTTTAAAGCCGATCTTCTCGTTCCTCAAGTCCGACTTGACGCGCAGACCGACTTTCTGGAGCCGTTCGACCAGCGAGACGGCGTAATCACGCTGAGCATCGGTGATGGTCATGACCACCGCCTGCTGCGGCGCCAGCCACAGCGGCATGGCGCCGGCATAGTGCTCGATCAGGATACCCAGGAACCGCTCGAAGGAACCGAGAATCGCGCGATGCAGCATCACCGGCGTCTTGCGCACGCCATCCTCGTCGACGAACTGCGCCCCCAGGCGACCCGGCAGGTTGAAGTCGAGCTGTAGCGTACCACACTGCCAGACGCGGTTGAGGCAATCGCGCAGCGAGAACTCGATCTTGGGCCCGTAGAAGGCGCCCTCGCCCGGCTGCAGGTCCCACTCGAGGCCGGTGGCGTTCAGCGCCGCCTCGAGACCGGCCTCGGCACGATCCCAAAGCGCCGGCTCGCCCATGTAGCCTTCGGGGCGGGTGGAGAGCTTGAGCTCCACGTCGTCGAAGCCGAGTTCCTTGTAGACCTGGAGGGTCAGGGCGATGAAGGCCTCGGCCTCGGCCTGGATCTGCCCCTCGGTGCAGAAGATGTGCGCGTCGTCCTGGGTGAAGCCGCGCACCCGCATCAGGCCGTGCAGCGAGCCGGAGGGCTCGTTACGGTGGCAGCTGCCGAATTCGGCGAGGCGCAGAGGGAGGTCGCGGTAGCTCTTCAGCCCCTGGTTGAACACCTGCACGTGGCAGGGGCAGTTCATCGGCTTGACCGCGTACTCGCGCTTCTCCGACTCGGTGGTGAACATCAGTTCGCTGTAGTGCCCCCAGTGCCCCGAGGCCTTCCACAGCGAGAGATCGACCACCTGGGGCGTCTTGATCTCCTGATAGCCGTGCTCGATCTGCACGCGACGCATGTACTGCTCGAGCGCCTGGTAGATCGTCCAGCCGTTGGGATGCCAGAAGACCATGCCAGGGGCCTCTTCCTGGAGATGGAAGAGATCCATCTTCTTGGCCAGCTTGCGATGATCGCGCTTTTCGGCCTCCTCGAGGCGCTTGAGATAGGCCTTGAGCTGTTTCTTGTCGCCCCAGGCGGTGCCGTAAATACGGGTCAGCATGGGGTTCTCGGCGTTGCCTCGCCAGTAGGCCCCAGAGAGCTTGGTCAGCTTGAACGCCTTGAGGTGCCGCGTATTGGGCACGTGAGGACCCCGGCACATGTCGAGGTATTCCTCGTGATGGTAGAGACGAATGGTCTCTCCCTCGGGAATGCCGCGCACGATCTCCTGCTTGTAGGGCTCGTCGCGGTGCAAGAACTGCAGCATGGCGTGATCGCGATCGACATACTCGCGCACCACATCGTACTCGTGATCGATCAGCGCCTTCATGCGCGCCTCGATGGCCTCGAGATCCTCGGGGGTCACCGAGCGTCCGAAGTCGACGTCATAGTAGAAGCCGTCTTCGATCACCGGGCCGATGGCCATCTTGGCGTCGGGATAGAGCTGCTTGACGGCATGACCGATCAGGTGGGCGCAGGAGTGGCGAATGACCTCGAGGCCCTCCGCGTCGCGGGCGGTGAGAATCGCCACCTCGGCATCATGGTCGATGATATCGGCGGCATCCACCTGCACGCCGTCGATCTTGCCGGCCACGCAGGCCTTGGCGAGACCGGGACCGATGCTCTCGGCCAGCTGCATCACGCTGAGGGGGTCGTCGAAGGTTCTCTGACTGCCGTCGGGCAGGGTCACGATGGGCATGAAGGCTTCCTTGTGCGCAGTGGTGATCCATACCAGGGATCACGTGTCGCCAGACGAATGGTCGTGGTCTGAAAGCCACATAGCCTAGCAGAAGCGCCCCCTGTGGCGCCACGGTGGATGGCCAAGGGCAGGAACCCCGACACGAGACAAGGCGCCCGTAGGCGCCTTGTCTCGTGCTTGCGTCACGTCCCGGGCGATGCCGGGACGGTGGCTCGGGTCAGGGCAGGATCACTCCCACTCGCCAAGTTCGACGCGACGGTTCTCGGCACGGCCAGCGTCAGTCTCGTTGCTGGCCACCGGCTGGGACTCGCCGTAGCCGATGGTGCGCATGCGATCCATCGAGACGCCCTGGCTCGCCAGGTAATCGGCGACGGAGTCGGCACGGCGCTGAGAGAGGTCCTGATTATAGGAATCGCTGCCCACGGCGTCGGTGTGACCCTCGATGCGCACGCGAACATTCTCGTTGGCGCGCAGCTTCTCGGCGACATCGGCGAGGATGTCCTCGGCGCCCATGGTCAGGACGGCAGAGTCAAACTCGAAATTGACGTCGCGCAGCACCAGGTCCTGCTCGCAGCCCAGGGCGTTGACCTCGGCACCGGCCGGGGTACCCGGACACTGGTCCTGATAGTCCGGCACGCCATCGCCGTCGGAGTCGAGCGGGCAACCCACGGCATCCACGGCCACGCCTGCCGGTGTGCCCGGACACTGGTCGTTGGCATCGGTGACGCCGTCACCGTCGGTGTCGCGCGGCGCCGGTGCCGGGCTGCGGTTGGGCTCGGCACACAGCATCGCACCGATGGCCGCACCCGCGGTGGAGCCGATGGCCGCACCGGTATCCTCATCGGATTCGCCGCTGGTGGCATAGCCCAGACCGCCACCGATCACGCCGCCGGCGAGCCCGCAGACGAAGGGAGATTGGTACCAGGCACGGTCAGAGGAAACGCCGCTGTCCATGCCGGAGGATTGAGACCCTGAGCTGGCACAGCCGGAGAGCCCGACCACCAGCGCAGAACCGAGCAACAAACCAGTCGTTGATTTTTTCATGCAAGACTCCTTCTTCTTAACTACATCCCGGCACGACGGGTAAGGAGCGCCATTGCCAGGGGGTTCCGAGGAATGAACCGAGGGAAACGGCCCCCGAACCGCTTCCTGCACCTTCCAAGAAAGCACGTTACGCCTTTCTCGGCCAGTTCCAGGCACGGCGGCTAGGGCATCCAATGCATATTAGCCGTCAACGTGAGGGTGTCAGCTTGCCGCAGAGCCTGGACGGTTGCAATCAACGCAGGTGGCCAACGCACACCTTCCTGCAGACACCGGCAACAGGAAGTCAGTGCAGACTACCCGGCCAGCCGCGACGAAATTCGATTACTGCCGTCGCGGCCTTGAGTACCGGTTCGCGCATCTCATCCTCGACCATCAGACGCTCGCGGTCCTCCTGGAACCGCGCCTTCGGACTCAAGGCCTTGCGCGCGGCATGGGTGTGCAGGTGCTGGGTACGGCGATGGACCTCGTCGAATGCCTGGAAGTCGGGCCGCTGCGTCAGGTCCTGATCGAGGATCTCCAGCAGCACCTTGCAGCGCCAGGACCCCTCGGTGATATCGACCTGCTCCTGGGCCAGCGCCGAGGCCACCATCTCGAGGTTCTCCAGGCAGTTCTCATGGGCACGCCGCAACTCTTCTTCACGAAAGTTCCGGCGCCGCCGTACCTCCTTCCAGAGCGTGAAAGCATAGGCCCCGAGACCGGCGATGATCGCCAGCCCCAGGCCAAGGAGAATGAGTGCCAGAGTAGGGTTCATGGGCATGTCCCGTGTCGGTTCGTGTCAGGGACTTCATCATACATGCCGCCCGCCAGACCCCGAAATCACGCTCGAGTGACCCGGCAAGGCGACCAGGTCGATTTACCGATCAAGGCTCTGCAGACGGCCTGGGCCTTGCGTAAAATCCTCTCTCCACCCACCGCGCATGGAACGACGGAACGACGATGCCCACATCCGACGACTCTTACGCCTCGCCCTCGGCACCCGCCCTGTCCACACGTATCGGCCTGTGGCTGGGCCCACTCTGGGTACTGCTGACCCTGCTGGCACCGGCGCCCACCGGCATGTCCGATCCGGCCTGGGCCTGCGCCGGCCTGGGGCTCCTGATGGCCACCTGGTGGTCCACCGAGGCTATCCCGATCCCCGCCACCTCGCTGCTGCCGCTGGCCCTGGTGCCGGCACTGGGCATCGGCGACATGAACGAGACCGCCGCCAGCTATGCCAACCCGATCATCTATCTCTTCCTCGGCGGCTTCCTGCTCGGCATTGCCATGCAGCGCTGGGCCCTGCACCGGCGCATCGCGCTGCACGTCCTGCGCGTGGTCGGCCACCAGCCGCGTCGCCAGATCGGCGGCTTCATGCTGGCCACCGGATTTCTCAGCATGTGGGTCTCCAATACCGCTACCGCCATCATGATGCTGCCCATCGGCATGTCGGTGGTCAGCCTGCTGGACGACGCCGACCCGGTCGAGCTGAACCGCTACGCCACGGCGCTTCTACTGGCCATCGCCTACTCCGCCAGCATCGGGGGCGTGGCGACCCTGATCGGCACCCCGCCCAATGCCCTGCTCGCCGGCTACCTGGCCGAGGACCGCGGCATCGATCTGGGTTTCGCCCAATGGATGATGATCGGCCTGCCGATCAGCGCGGTCATGATGGTCAGTGCCTGGTGGTGGCTGACTCGCCGCGATTTCAACCTGAAGGTCGGCGACGACAGCGCCGGCATGGTGCGCGACGAACTGGCGAAGCTCGGCCGAATCGGCGCGCCCGAGCGCCGCGTGGGTCTGATCTTCCTGCTGGCGGCGGTGACCTGGATGCTGCGGCCGCTGCTCAACGATGCCGGGCTCGACTGGCTCTCAGACACGGGTATCGCCATCATCGCCGGCATTGCCTTGTTCCTGGTGCCCACCGGCCGCGGCGATGGCAGGCGCCTGATGGACTGGGACGCCGCCAAGGAGCTCCCCTGGGGGATTCTGCTGCTGTTCGGCGGCGGCCTGGCGCTGGCCGGCGCCATCAGCCGCTCGGGGCTGGCGGAGTGGATCGCCCAGCAGCTCGGCATCTTCGGCGCCTTACCGCTACTGGCGATGGTCGGCGTGGTAGTGCTGGTGATCATCTTCCTCACCGAGGTGACCTCCAACACCGCCACCGCGGCCGCCTTCCTGCCGCTGCTCGGCGCCCTGGCGCTGTCGCTGGACATCTCGCCCCTGCTGATCACGGTGCCCGCGGCCATCGCCGCCAGCTGCGCCTTCATGATGCCGGTGGCTACGCCACCCAATGCCATCGTCTTCGCTACCGGTCGCATGAAGATCCAGTCGATGATCCACGCCGGCTTCATGCTCAACCTGATCAGCACGGTGGTCGTGACGTTGATGGCCTACTTCCTGATCCTCGCCCTCTGGTAGGGACGCCGCCCGACCCGAACGACGGAGCCCGGCCGTATGGCCGGGCTCCTCTTTTTCGGATGACGCTGGCGTCGACTCAGCTCGCGAGCATCCAGGCCGCGGCATAGTGATCCAGCAGCAGCACGCCGAACACGCCGAGGATGTAGCGAATGGAGAACCAGAAGGCCGCCAGCGGTGCCTTCGGGTCGCGGCCGCGCCAGACCCGCCAGTTCCAGACCATGAAGCGCGCATTGAGGGCCGTCACCCCGACGAGATAGAGCACCCCGCTCATGCCGATGACGAACGGCAGCAGCGTGACCGCCACCGTCAACCAGCCATAGAGCCAGACCTGCAAGCGTGTAAAGGCCTTGCCGTGGGTGACCGGCAGCATCGGCACGCCGGCCCGGGCATATTCGTCGCGCTTGTGGATCGCCAACGCCCAGAAATGCGGCGGCGTCCAGGCGAAGATGATCAGCATCAGCAGCAGCGGCTCGGGGCCCAGCTGCCCGGTGACCGCCGTCCAGCCGAGCAGCGGCGGCGCCGCTCCCGCCACCCCGCCGATGACGATGTTCTGCGGCGTGGCATGCTTGAGAAAGGCGGTGTAGATCAGCGCATAGCCGATCAGCGAGCCAAGGGTAAGCCAGGCCGTGAGCGGATTGACCTGCCAGGCCAGCAGCCCGATACCGCAGACCGAGAGCAGAGTCGCCCACCCAAGCGCCAACCCGGTGGGCAGGCGCTGGGTCGCCAGGGGGCGGCCCGCGGTGCGCAGCATCAAGGCGTCCAGGCGGCGATCGACCACGTGATTGAAGGCCGCCGCTCCCCCGGCGGCCAGGCCGATCCCCGCCAGGCCGAAGACTACCGCCGCCGTCCCCGGCAGCGGCGCCGCCAGCAGCATGCCGACCAGGGTGCAGACCAGCATCACCGCCACCACCCGGGGCTTGCACAGCGTGTAGAGATCTCGCCAGCCCCAGCCGGTGAGATGGCCGACCGCTGCACGTTCCATCACGACCTCAGACATGAGCCCACTCCTCCTTCGTTACCGAATTCCCCGCCTGCGGCGCGGCCGTGCCCTGCGTCACGCTCGACCAGCGCCAGTGCCACAGGGCAAGGGTCATCGCTGCCACCAGCGCCACCGCGACGGCGGTATGCAGCAGGGCCAGCCATAGCGGCAGCCACGCCAGCACGTTGGCGATGCCCAGCGCTAGCTGCGCCCCAAAGGTACCGCCCAGCAGCGCCAGCCAGGGGCGCATGCCGGTCGCGTCGCGGTAGCGCACGGCGAGCAGCAGCAGGCCGAGGCCGAGCGCCAGGGCCCCCAGCCGATGTCCTAACTGAATGGCACTGCGCGCCTCGGCGTGCAGCTGCCCGTGCAGATAGTTGGGCCCCACCGTCTGGGTCAGATGAAAGCCCTCACTCCAGTCCATGCTCGGCCACCACTGGCCGTTGCAAGTGGGAAAGCCCTGACAGGCGATCCCGGCATAGTTGCTCGACGTCCAGCCGCCGAGCGCCAGCTGGGCGACGAGAAGCGCCAGCGCCAGTCGCCACAGCGGGGTCAGCGGCCGGGGGCTGACCCGCCGGGGGTCGCCGGGCCGGAAGCGGCGCAGGCGCAGGTGCAACCAGAGGAAGAGCACCATCACGCTGAGCCCGCCAAGCAGGTGAAGGGTGACCACCTGGGGCCACAGCTTCAGCGTCACGGTGAAGGCGCCGAAGGCCCCCTGCATCAGGATCACGACGAGCAGCCCCAGGCTGATGCGCCACGGATACGCGACCTCGCGGCGCCACCGAGCGCCCACCACGATCAGGACGATCACCAGCAGCCCGAGCAGGGAGGCCAGGTAGCGATGTACCATCTCCACCCAGGCCTTGGCGGACTCCAGCGGCACCGTCGGGGAGTGGGCCAGGGCACGGTCGGCGTTCGGCACCACCAGGGCGCCGTAGCAACCAGGCCAATCGGGACAGCCGAGACCCGCATCCACCAGCCGTGTCCAGGCCCCCACCAGCACCACCACGGCAGTGAAGACGACTCCCGCCAGGCTCAAGCGCACCAGCCAGCGGCGGCGGGCCTCCAGGCGCTGGACGCTCTCATCCGCGGCCATCGGCTTGCTCCCCTGATGCTGTGTCGCTCGCTGCGGCGTCACCCGTAGCTATATCGTCCGGGCCTGTCTCTGCCTGAAGTGTCTCAGCTTGGACGGTAGCGTACTGCGCCAGGGGCGACTCGGGATTCAGCCGCAGCAGACGACGCAGGTCGGTCAGCACATCGGACGCCGCGACCTCGGGCCCGTAGCCGAGCACCGCGCGCCCCTCGGGATCGAGGATCCACAGGCGATGGGAGCCTCGCCACTCGGCCGCGTCCGTCCACTGTGCCACGGCGGCCCCGGGCAGCGCCTTGCCCTCTCCGCCGATGCGCAGGCGGCTGACTCGATCGGCATCGCGCCCCAGGGCGCGATGCAGCCGCCACCAGCGATCGGCGCGCTCGGCACAGGCCTCGGAACAGTCGAAGACCAGCAGCCAGTCACTCGCCCTATCCTTTTTCACCGCCGTCAGCGGCCACTGATCCAGGCTGGGCAGCGTGGGCGCAAGCTCGCCGTGAGCGGTGCGCCCCTCGGGAATGCCGAGGCGCCACTGCACCATGCCCCAGGCCAGCACGAGAGGCAGTGCGAAGATCGCCAAAAGGGCCAGCAGCTTCAGGCGCTGGCGTTCGGTGTGGGTCATCGGGGAGGCTCCTTGCTCGGGGAGGAGATCGATTCGGAACGCGCGAAGCGACGGGCGCCCACCAGCATGATGACGAGTGCCGCCAGGGCCAGCCCCCACCACTGCAGGGCGTAGCCCAGATGGCGTTCCGGCGGCACCACGCTTGGCTGCCACCAGGAAGCGAGATGGCCAGGCCCCTGCTCGAGGTGCAGCCAGCCGGCGTGGGCGACGCCCTCGTCGAGTCGCCAGGCCGCGAGGTCGATGCGCTGCAGGCGATTGCCCTCGCGATTGGGGCCAAACAGTGGAGCCGCATCGCCCGACGCCTGCCAGCGCCCTTCCAGACGCACCACGCCATCGGGCGTGTCGACCGAGGGGTCGTCTCGCGTCGGGCCGGTCGCCAGGAAGCCACGCTGGATCAACCAGAGCTGGCCGTTGAGATCGCGAAAGGGCGTGAGGGGCGCCACGCCCAGACGCCCCTCATGAATCCGGTTGTCGAGAAACAGCGTCTCCCCGGCCAGGTACTCCCCGCGCAACACCACACGGGCCCCGGGAGGCGGGGTTTCGGTTGGCGATTCCAGCCGCGGCGCCGCCTCCAGGCGCGCCAGGTACTCGCGCTTGTCGGCGGCCCGCTCCCACTGCCATAGTCCTAGGGCGAGACCCGCCATCACCAGGCAGGACCAGAACCCCCACCAGCCGAGCCGACGCGCCGGGAATCGGCGATGATGCCGCTTCGATGCCGACGCTTTCATGGAGCCGTGAATGTTACTCAAGATAATGATTGCTCTCGTCTTTCTCGCCATGGTGATCAGTCTCGCCGCCGGCGCCGGCTTCCTGATCCGAGACGGGGGGCGCTCTCGCCGCGTCCTGGTCTCGCTCAAGCTGCGCGTGGGCCTGGCGGCGCTGCTGCTGGCCCTGCTGTTCTTCGGCTTCTATCTCGGCGATCTCGGCGCCTGAGCCGCTGAGAAGGCCCGGACTCAGAAGACCCGAGCTCAGAAGACCCGCCCTTAGAAGACCCACCTTTAGAAGACATAGACGAAGGTGAACAGGCCGATCCACACCACGTCGACGAAGTGCCAGTACCAGGCCCCTGCCTCGAAGGCGAAATGATCATCGGCGGTAAAGTGCCCCTGACGTACGCGCCACAGCATCACCGCCAGGATGATGGTGCCGATGATCACGTGCAGCCCGTGAAAGCCGGTGAGCAGGAAGAAGGTCGCACCGTAGATCCCGGCCTGCAGAGTGATCCCGTAGTGGGCATAGGCCTCGTAGTACTCGACCCCCTGGACGGTGATGAACGTGAGGCCCAACAGCACCGTGACGGTGAGCCAGAAGCGGGCGCTGTCACGAAAGCCCTCCTTGATGCCCTCGTGGGCGATGGTCAGGGTGATGCTGGAAGTCACCAGGATCAGGGTGTTGACCAGCGGCAGGTGCCAGGGGCTGAAGGTCTCGCGGGGCCCCTCGATGCTCGCGTCCGGCGGGTTGAGCAGCGGCCAGGACGCGGTGAAATCGGGCCACAGCAGCGAGGCCACGCCCTTGGCGCCCTCCCCGTCCAGCCACGGCAGCGCGAAGGTGCGCACGTAGAAGAGCGCGCCGAAGAAGGCCGCGAAGAACATCACCTCCGAGAAGATGAACCAGCCCATTCCCCAGCGGAAGGAGCGATCCATCTGGGCATCATAGAGCCCGCCCCGCGACTCGCGGATGACGTCGCGAAACCACAGTGTCATCACCGCGAGGATGGCGAGCAGGCCGATCACCATGACCGGCATCCCCGCCAGTCCATGCACCAGCAGGGTACCAGTGCCAATCATCATGGCCCCCAGCGAAAGCGACCCCAGGATCGGCCACTTGCTGGACTCGGGTACGTAGTAGCTGCCACCACTCATGCGCTGTCTCCTTCTGTGATCGACTCACGGCGCGCGACCTCGGCCTGGGCCGACTGAACGGGATAGAGGGTGTAGACCAGGGTCACCGTCTTGATGTCAGCAGGCAGGTCGCGGGTCAGCTGGAAGACCAGCGGTGCCTTCAACGTCTCGCCGGCCGCCAGCTGCTGCTCCTGAAAGCAGAAGCAGGTCAGCTTGCGCAGGTGCAGCGATGCCGCCGACGGTGAGACGCTGGGCACCGCGCGGGCGAGCGTGGTCGCATCGCCGTTGTTGCGGAAGGTGAAGAACACCTCCTCGCGCTGGCCGGGGTGCAGACGAATCTGGCGGGTATTCACCTCCAGGTGCCAGGGCAGGCCCTGACTGCCCCGGGTGATGAACTGCACCGTGACCATCCGCGAGGCATCGACCTCCTGTTCGACCAGCGGCTGGGCCCGCGCGCTGGTCTTGCCGTTGAGGCCGGTCAGGTCGCAGAAGACGTCATAGAGCGGCACCAGGGCGAAGGCGAAGGCGAACATGCCGGCGAGCACCACCAGGGTACGGGTCACGGTGCGACGGACCCCTGCACGACCCGTGGCCTGATCGTCACGTCTGCTCATGCCTGCCTCCTGAGCCCTGGCGGGCTCGCTCAGTGCTCGCGGGGTTGAAACGTCGGGGGCGTCTCGAAGGTATGCAGCGGCGCCGGGCTGGGCACGCTCCACTCGAGATCCTCGGCGCCTTCCCAGGCCTTAGCCGGTGCCTTCTCGCCGCCGCGTACGCACTTGATGATCACCAGCACGAAGAGCAGCTGTGAGGCGCCGAACAGGAAGCCGCCGAGACTCGAGACCAGGTTGAAATCGGCAAATTGCAGCGCGTAGTCGGGGATACGACGGGGCATGCCGGCCAGGCCCGAGAAGTGCATCGGGAAGAAGGTCAGGTTCACGCCGATCACCGACAGCCAGAAGTGCCACTGCGACAGGCGCACCGATGGGTAGTGGCCGGTCCACTTGGGCAGCCAGTAGTAGGCGCCGGCAAGGATCGCGAAGAGCGCCCCGGGCACCAGCACGTAGTGGAAGTGCGCCACCACGAAGTAGGTGTCGTGATACTGAAAATCGGCGGGTGCGATGGCGAGCATCAGCCCCGAAAACCCGCCGACCGTGAACTGCACCACGAAGGCCAGGGCGAACAGCATGGGCGGTTCGAAGCTGATCGAGCCGCGGAACATGGTCGCCACCCAGTTGAACACCTTCACGCCGGTCGGCACCGCGATCAGCATGGTGGTGTACATGAAGAACAGTTCGGCCACCAGCGGCAAGCCGACGATGAACATGTGGTGGGCCCAGACCATGAAGGAGAGGATCGCGATGGCCGCCGTGGCGTAGACCATGGAGGCGTAGCCGAAGAGGCGCTTGCGCGAGAATGTCGGGATGATCGCCGAGACAATGCCGAAGGCCGGCAGGATCATGATGTAAACCTCGGGGTGCCCGAAGAACCAGAACAGGTGCTGGAAGAGCACCGGGTCACCGCCGCCGGCGGCATTGAAGAAGCTGGTGCCGAAGTTGATGTCCATCAGCATCATGGTGATCACCCCGGCGAGCACCGGCATCACGGCGATCAGCAGGAAGGCGGTGATCAGCCAGGTCCACACGAACAGCGGCATGTCCATCATGCGCATCCCCGGGGCACGCAGATTGAGGATGGTCGCGATGATGTTGATCGCACCGAGGATGGAGCTGATCCCGGCGAGGTGCAGCGAGAGAATGAAGAAGCTGGTGGAGGGCGGCGCGTAGGTCGTCGAGAGCGGCGCATAGAAGGTCCAGCCGAAGTTGGGCCCGCCTCCCGGCATCAGCAGGGTCGAGAGCAGCAGCAGGAAGGCCACCGGCAGCAGCCAGAAGCTGAAGTTGTTGAGGCGCGGCAGGGCCATGTCGGGGGCGCCGATCTGCAGCGGCACCATCCAGTTGGCCAGGCCGACGAAGGCCGGCATGATCGCACCGAACACCATGATCAGGCCGTGCATGGTGGTCATCTGGTTGAAGAACTCGGGCTGCACCAGCTGCAGGCCGGGCTGGAACAGCTCGGCACGGACCACCAGGGCGAAGATCCCGCCGATGAAGAACATGGTCAGGGAGAAGAGCAGGTAGAGCGTGCCGATCTCCTTGTGGTTGGTGGTCAAGAGCCAGCGCATCAGCCCGCGAGGGCGAGCATGCCCGGACTCGGCCATGCCACCGGCGGTGGTTGTGCTGTGCTGCGGAGTCGGCTTGGGTGGCAGGTGGGAAGCCATCGGAATCTCCTGTGGACCATCACGAAAGAGGAGCGGAAGGACCGTTCATTCGCCCTGGGCGGCGAGGCGCTCGGCGATCTCCGACGGTTGCACGGTATCGCCGGCGTCGTTGCCCCAGGCGTTGCGCTCGTAGGTGACCACCGCGGCGATCTCCACCGGGCTAAGCGTGTTGCGGAACGCCGGCATGGCCGATCCCGCCACCCCGTCAATCACGACATTGATATGGCGCTCCGGCTCCTCCAGCAGCGCCTGATTGCCCGCCAGGGCGGGGAAGGCCGGCGGACTGCCGCCGCCATCCGGCTGGTGGCAGGCGGCGCAAACGGCGCCGTAGGTCTGCTCACCTCGGGCCATCAGCTCCTCGAGACTCCACTCGCGATCAGCGCTCATCGCCTCCTGCTGGGCCGCCTCCTTGCGCTTGGCCATCCACTCCTCGAAGCGCTCCGGTTCGACGGCCTCGACCACCACCGGCATGAAGCCGTGATTGCGGCCGCAGAGTTCTGCGCACTGGCCGCGATAGATGCCGGGCTCGTCGATGCGCACCCAGTTCTCATTGACGAAGCCGGGCACGGCATCCTGCTTGACGGCGAGATCGGGCACCCACCAGGAATGGATGACGTCGTCCGAGGTCAGCAACAAACGCACCTTTTGACCCACCGGGAGCACAAGTGGCTCGTCCACCTCGAGCAGGTAGTTCTCACCCTTCTCGCTGGTGCCGCTGATCTGCTCTCGCGACGTGCTCAGATTAGAGGTGAAGGCCACGTCCTCGCCCAGGTAGTCGTAGCGCCAGCGCCACTGCTGACCGGTGACCATGACGTCGAGGTCGGCTTCCGAAGCGTCGTACATGGTCTTGAGCGTTGCGGTGGCGGGCACCGCCATGGCCACCAGGATCAGCAGCGGTATCGCCGTCCAGATGACTTCGACGCTGGTGTGCTCGTGAAAGGTGGCGGCCTTGGCGCCGCGCGAATGGCGATAGCGGAACAGGGAATAGAACATCGCCCCGAAGACGATTACCCCGATGACCACGCAGATCCAAAAGATGATCATGTGCAGAGAGTAGATATCGCGACTCAACGCCGTGACGCCCACCGGCATGTTCCAGCCGTTGGCGAGCGCTATCGGGGTCAGGGCTGATAGCATCACCCCTACCGCCATCCACACAAGCAGCCTGCGCATCGGCGCCTCCTCGAATCATTGTTGTATTAGTCAGCGCTTGAAGGAGTATAGAAGAGCGCGGCCGTTCTTCTACGCGCACCTCACCGGCGTGATAAACGCGGTCGTCAACGTTCACGCTCAGCGAGCAGCCATCATCGCCACGAAGGCCACCAGCAACACGAATGCCGCCCCGACGATCACTCCCGCAACGATGAAGGTTCCGGGGCGCTCAGAGCGAAAATCCTCCCGGCGGCGCTCATCCTTCTGCACGCCCAGAAAGGCCGCCAGCACTGACTTGATCGCTTGCCACATCACCGCCCTCCTATGCCTTGACGATTCCTCCTTCTGACCCTAGCCCAGATGCGGGCGGACTCCCGTGAAGGCATTTCACGCAAGCGCGGAAAAATGCTGGATACGGCTTCGCTGCAACGCACCATCGGCGAATCGTCTTCTATACTCAGAAAGCCCGAAGGAGACTAGATGCCTATCATCCGAAAGCCCGGAGGAGACCGACGATGACCCAGCACGACGACACCGCGACCAATCCGGCCCTGGCCGCCGAGCCCATGATGGAGTGGTGGCAGCAGCAGTGGAGTCAGGGAGTGACGCCCATGGCGCGAATGCAGATGGCCTGGATGCAGAGCATGGCCGAGGCCATGCAGTTCGAGGCGCAGTTTCTCAAGACGCTCGCCGAGAGCGGCCAGAAGATTGCCCAGTCCTTCGACGGCGATACTCCGCAGACTCCGGCCGAGATGCAGAAGCGCTACCAGGCGTTGATCTCGGAGCTCACCGATGCGCAGATGGATCGCATGAAGAAGGCCGCCGAGCTGTCACACGACTTCCGGCGCCGAGTCTGGGAGGAACTCTGACGAGGGCAAGGTTCAGCTCAGGCCCAGAAGGCTGGTGATCAGCGGCAGCAGGAAGGCCGTGAGAAGGCCCGAAAGCCCCATGGCCAGGCCCGAAAAGGCGCCGGCAACGGCGCCCATGCGCGCGAAGGCGTGGGCCGTGCCGAAACCGTGAGCCGAAAGGCCCATGGTGAAGCCCTGAACGGCCGGATCCGTGATGCGCAACAGCCGCAGGATCCAGGGCCCCAGGGCGCAGCCGATGGAGCCGGTCAGCAGGACCAGGCCGGCCGCCAGCGACGGAATGCCACCGATCTGCTCGGCGATACCCATGGCGATCGGCGACGTCACCGAGCGGGGAGCCAGCGAGAGCAGCGTCTTGGGATCGGCGCCGAGCAGCATGGCGAGTCCCAGAGTGGTCGACACCGCCGTGAGCACCCCTGCCCCACAGGCCAGCAGTAGCGGCCACAGCAGGCGATAGACGCGCTGGCGATGGTCGTACAGGGGGATCGCAAGGGCCACCGTGGCCGGCCCCAGCAGGAAGTGAATGAACTGGGCGCCCTCGAAGTAAGTGGCATAGTCCATGTCCACCAGCAGCAGCAGCGTGATCAGCATCGCGATGGCGAGCGTGACGGGATGCAGCAGCGGCGTGCCGCCCACGGCGCGGTTGATCTTGACGGCCAGGGCAAACACCAGCAGCGTCGCCAGCAGGGAGAGCAGCGGGTTTCCGGAGAGATAGACCCACAGCTGATCGAAGGAGGCGAGGTTCATCCGTTATCTCCCGCCCGACCGCCGCGTGAGGCATTGCGACGCTGCAACCGTTCGAGCACCCAGGCCGTCACGGTGAGCGTCGCCGCCGTGGACACCAGCAGGGTCGCCGCGATCGGCCAGAGATCCGCACCGATCAGCTCGAAGTGCACCATCAGCCCTACCCCGGCCGGCACGAACAGCAGCGTCAGATAGCGCAGGAGCCCCTCCCCCGCCATACGCAGGCAAGAAGGCACCTTGCCTCGCACCAATAGCGCCACCAGCAGGATCACCATGCCGATCACCGGCCCCGGTATCGGCAACAGCAAGCCCTTCGCCAACAGCTCCCCTGCAAACTGGCACGCCAGCAGCATGCTCATCCCCATGATCAACGGCATCGTGTCTTCCTTTTTGCGGCTCCCGTGGAGCCTGTCCTGATTGCCGATATTGTGACAGAACCAGCTTGATCCGGGGGCCCCAGGTTCTGGCTGGCCAAGCAATTGAAAAGAAAGCGCAAAAAGGACTTTTCATTTGCCTCGGGTCGCGCTAGTATACGCCTCGTTCTCGGGGGCCAGGACCAACGGCCAAACATCCCGAAACACCGTCGGAGCGTGGCGCAGCTTGGTAGCGCGTTGCAATGGGGTTGCAAAGGTCGCAGGTTCGAATCCTGTCGCTCCGACCACAAACATCAGATAAACCGCCACTTACGGATCATGCCGGGTGGCGGTTTTTCGTTGTGGCTCAGAAAAAATCGGCTGGGTTCCGTATGGGTTCCAGGGGCTCGCTAGCGCCCCACGGTGATAGTGCAAAGATGCCTAGGCCATAGGCTACGGCAGTAGCAGTCAGCACTAGACGGTGCTCACGCTGTCGCCACTCCCCCCACATTTTCCGGGCTCAGGTGCCACCGACTGACCGACCATTAACTGTTCAGTCCTGCGGTGAACGATACGGTATCTGTTTGCCGCTCTGTTGCCATTCCCGCCGTCACAGCCTAGCACTTTCATCTTCAGCGATGCCGTCCGAGACCCGGCATCGCGACCTCAGAAACCGGGTGCCTCTCTTCGCGCTCCTGCAGGAAATATCGCCCGCCACCTCTCCCGTACTGTGATAGATTTAGAATTTACTAATTGTTTGTGCCTCGCCAGCATGGCGCCTCTCGCAGATACCGAGTCGCCGCCTCGCTCGTCGATACACATCACCGCCGGCTCAACCGCCGGATGACTCAAGCATGTCCCCACACCGGCCGATAACCTCCGGTGAGGTGCTTCCCGACGAAACTACCAGACTGGCCCTGAATGCTGACGACAACGCGCAAAACCCCGCTGTACCGAGCCCTGACCGCCCACACGCCCTGCATCGTCTTCTCACCCGACGGCGTGATCCTGAAGGCGAGCGCCCCCTTCCTCGACGCGGTCGGCTATCAGCTGGATCAGGTAAAGGGAAAGCACCATCGTCTCTTCTGCCCCCAGGAGATACATAACGACCCGGCCTATCGGCTATTCTGGGAAAAGCTTGCCGGTGGCGAAAGTCAGGAAGGCACCTTCCAGCGCCTCGACGCTCGCGGCGTTCCGCTCTGGCTCGAGGCGACCTACGTGCCGGTGAAGGGCGCCCGCGGGCGCGTCGCCTACATCATCAAGATCGCCAGCGACGTGACCCGGCAGCGCCAGGCCACCGACGATCAGCAGGCAGTGCTCGGCGCCCTGAATGCCTCCATGGCCGTGATTGAATTCACGCCGGACGGCGAGATCCTGCGCGCCAACGACAACTTCCTCGACACCATGGGCTATCGCCAAGAAGACATCGCGGGTCGGCATCATCGAATGTTCTGCAGCGAGGCCTTCTACGCCAATAACCCCGGTTTCTGGGCGGAGCTTGCCGACAACGTCTTCAAGCAGGGCCGCTACGAGCGCTTTACCGCCGACGGCAGGTCAGTGTGGCTCGAGGCGACCTACAACCCGGTGACAGACGCCAACGGCCGGGTCACGCGCATCGTCAAGTTCGCCACGGACATCACCCCCGCCATCGAGTCGGAGGCGGCGGCGCGCCACACCGTGGAGTCCGCTCGGGTAAGCGCCCAGCAGACCGAGACCATCGCAGCCGACGGCCTGACCCAGCTCGAGGAGGCGGTCGATTCGACGCAGCGGGCCGGCGAGGAGATCCAGGCGGCACAGGAGATCATCTCGGCGCTGCAGGAGCAGGTCCGCACCATCAATGGCATCACCGACGCGATCTCGCGAATCGCTCAGCAGACCAACCTGCTATCGCTGAACGCGGCCGTCGAGGCCGCCAGGGCGGGGGATCACGGCCGCGGGTTTGCCGTGGTGGCCAAGGAGGTGCGCGAGCTGTCCCAGGGATCGACCCAGGCCGCCGAACAGATCACCCGCGTGCTGAACGACAACAACGAGCGCATCGGCATGGCCAACCAGAAGATCCTCGACGTCGTCGAGCACAGTCAGGTCAACCAGCAGCGGATCCACGCCACCCAGGACGTCATTCGGGAGATACTCACCGGGGCACAGAGCGTCTCCGAGGCCATCCGGGAGCTCTGACGGCGATCCCTTCTCAGCGATACTCCTCGAGCAAGGGCAGGAACGACTCAACGGGCTGGGGGCGCGCGAACCAGAAGCCCTGACCCATTTCGCAGCCCATGGCCGCCAGGCTGGCGGCCTGAGCCGGTGCCTCGATCCCCTCGGCAACCACCCGGCAGTCCAGCCCATGGGCCATGGCGACGACCGACTCGACCAGCCGATGACTCTGGGCGTCGTCCAGCAGATGCGTCAGGAAGCTGCGATCGATCTTGATGGTATCGACCGGCATCCGCCGCAGGTACGCAAGCGACGAGTGGCCGGTGCCGAAATCGTCGATCGCGATGCTGACCCCGAGATCGGCCAGCTGCTGGAGCTGCAGGGTCGCGACCTCCAGGTCGGTCATCACGGCGGACTCGGTGACCTCCACCTCCAGCGCCGAGGGGGGCACGTCGTATCGCGCCAGAGCCTCGTGCACCTCGGCGACGAAGCCCGGCCGGCACAGCTGGTGGGCGGAGACGTTCACGGCGAGGCTGAACGCCTCATCGACTAGCCCCTCACGCCGCCAGCGACTAAGTGTGGCAAGGGCGGCCTCCAGTACCCAGGCGCCCAGCGCCAGGATATCACCGCTCGCCTCGGCCATCGGGATGAACTCGGCGGGCGAGACCCTGCCCAGCGCCGGGTGCGTCCAGCGCACCAGCACCTCGGCGCCGCAGGTTCGCCCCGAAGCGAGCGCCACCTTGGCCTGGTAGTGAAGCGAGGTCTCGCCGCGCTGCACGGCTTGCGGCAACGCCTGGCGCAGCTGCATGCGCCGCTGTTCACTGGCTTCCAGCGCCGGGCTATGCACCTGAATGGCGACCCCTTCTCGAGCATGGGGCACCGCCAGTGCCGCCATGTGCACCAGCCGCTCCGGCTCCAGGCTTACGCCGCCGGCGACGCCGATTCGGCCATCGATCTGCAGCCGCACGCCACTCGTGGCCAGGGGGCGTTTGAGCTCCCCGCGCACACGCGTTGCCAGGTGCTCGAGTTCGGCCATCGAGGCCCGGGGCTGAATCAGCAGCAGCTCATGGCTGCCCCAGATCCCGACCACGCCCTGATCGGGCAGCGCGGCCTTCAGGCGGCGAGCCATCTCGCTGAGCAAGACCTCGGTCATCCGATGGCCGTGGTACCGCATGATGGCATCGATCCCTTGCAGCACGATGAACAGCGCGCCCACCACGACGCCGTCCCGCTGCCACTCACCGAGGGTCGCCGTGAGCCCACGACGGTTCGGCAGATTCGTCACCGGATCGGTACAGGAGAGACGCTCCAGTTCACGGGTGCGCTGGGCCACCAGCCGTTCCAGCATCGCGGCCTGATCGCGGCGCCACTGATAGTGGCTCTGATCGCGCAGGGCGTTATGAATGCGCGCCAGCACCTCTTCATGGTCGAACGGCTTGGTCAGGAAGTCGCGCACGCCCATGGCCAGCGCTTGCCGGCGAGTATCGTCATCGACCTGAGCGGTCAGCACGATGGTCGGCGGCGCCTCCATGGCAAAGGCCTGCTGCAGGGCCTCGAGCACCGCATAGCCGTCCATGTGGGGCATGCGGATATCCAGCAGCAGCAGATCCGGCACCTGCGCCTGGCAGTGCGCGAGGACCTCGCGCGGATCGGTGAGGCCGGCGACCTGCCGATAGCCATGATCCTCCAACAGATCCTGGAGCAGCTCGACGTTGACGGGATGGTCATCCACCACCAGCAGCCGCTTGTGGTAGAGGGTGGAATCAGAAGGCATCCGGGTTTCCTTCGAACGACGAGAGATGGCGCGAGAGGGTGGCAAAGAACGACGCCAGCTCCAAGGGCTTGGTCAGGTAGTCGTCGAACCCCGCCGCCAGGCCACGCTTGATATCGGCTGGCATGGCATTGGCGGAGAGCGCGATCACCGGCAGCGCCCGCATGAGCGGGAGCTGGCGCAGTCGTTCCAGCGCATGATAGCCGTTCATGCCCGACAGATTAAGATCCATCAGCACCAGATCCGGCGGCTCGGCCTCGATATGCGGCAGGGCGAGCTCAGCGCTAGGATAGATTTGCAGCTGGCAGGCCTGCCACTCTTCGAAGATATCCTCCATCAGGCGCTGGTTGGCGGGATTGTCCTCGATGTAGACGATACGCGCCGCCACCTCCTCCGGGGCGCCTGCGCCCTTCTTCTCGGCCCGGTTCACGACACGCTGATCGACGTCGGCCAGCATCAGACGGCAGTGGAAGGCACTGCCCTGCCCCTCGACGCTTTCGACCTCGATCGTGGCATGCATGGCCTCGAGCAGCTGGCGCGTGATGGCAAGGCCGATGCCGGTACCCTCGATTCCGCTACGCTCGGCCCCAAGTCGCTGGAAGGGCTGGAAGAGCAGCGCCAGACCCTCGTCGCGAATTCCCTGGCCGTTGTCGCGCACGGTGAAGCGAAGACACTCCTCCTCCGCGGCGGCCTCCAGGCAAACCCGGCCGCCCGGACGGTTGTACTTGATGGCGTTGCTGAGCAGGTTCAGCAACACCTGCTTGAGTCGCGTGTAGTCGGCATAAACCGCCGGCAGTGGACCGTGAATCTGCTGGTGGAGCGCGATGTCGTGGGCCTTGGCCGTCGCCTCCAGGGCGTGTGTGGCATCGTCTGCCACCTCAACCAGCGAGAGCGCCTCCATGGAGAGGCTCAGCTGACCGGCCTCCACCCGCGCCAGATCCAGAGTCTGGTTAATCAGCTCCAGAAGATGCTGCCCGCTGCGCGCGATCTGGGCGACCTGGCGCTGCTGGCGCGCCTCCAGCGGGTGGCGCTTGCCACCTTCCAGCAGCTGGGCAAAGCCGAGGATCGCGTTCAAGGGGGTGCGCAGTTCATGGCTCATCGACGAGAGAAACTCGCTCTTGGCGCGATTGGCCCGGTCGGCGCTGTCTCTCGCCGTGGAGAGGGCCTCGATGTAGCCTTCACGCTCCGCCATCTGCCGATAGAGGTTGATCAGCAGCGCGCAGGTCGCCGTAAAGGGCTCCAGCCATTCCAGCAGGGCCTGATCGTAACGGCGACGCCCGTTGGCGATGGCGAACATCCCGATCGGGCGCTGGCCATCGAAGATCGGCACGCCCAGATAGTTGTGAAGCGGCGGATGTCCCGGAGGAAAACCGCCGCGATGCGGGTGCTCGGCGAGGTTGTCGGTCATCACCACCTCGCCATGGGCAAACACCCGTCCGAGCAGCGACCGAGGATTGGAGAGCGTCATGTCACCGTTGCGCAGCCGCTCCATCAGCAGGCGCGACTCCTCGTTCCAGGAGAGATCGGTGATGGAATGGATCTTCAACGCAGGCTGCCCCGCATCCTCGTTCACTTCACCGATCAACGCGTATTCGCTGTCGGTGAGCTCGCGCAGCGCCTCCATCAGGAAGTCCCACAGCTGGTGACCCGACATCAGCGCCTGATAGTCGGTGATCCCACGATGCAGCACGCGAATCAGGCTCGCCTGGCGCAACGCCTCGGTGGTGTCGCGCGCCACGCCCACCACGCCGCCGATCTCGCCCTCCTCATCTCTTAGCGGCCCGAGCTGCAGTTCATGATGGCGGCCCCGGAGGGGCGGCAGCGATATCTGCTGCGCCACGCCGCTGGCGATCACCTCGGCCTCCGCCGCATCAAGGCGCGCCTGAACCTCGGCGGGCAGCTGCGGCGTCCCCTCCTCCATCGCCCTACCGGAGCTGCCCTCCAGCAGCGACAGGCATGCGGTATTGGCCGCCAGGTAGCGCCCGCTGCGACTGCGCGCGTAGATGGGATCGCGACTGCCATCCAGAACGGAGCGCAGCAGCTGCCGCTCCTTGGCCAGCCGATCGCCGGCCTCGGAGAGGCGCAGGTTCAGCGTCACCAGCTCGCGCTGCTGGGCCTCCTGCTGCATCCGCAGCTGATGCTTTCTCAGCAGCGCCTCGACCTGGCCGGCCAGCCGTCCCAGCAGCCGCCGGTCGCGGGCGGAAAACTCGCGTGGGTGAGTGTCGATCAGGCAGAGGGTCCCCACGGCATGTTCCCCATCGGGAAACAGTGGATGTCCCGCGTAGAAACGGATGCCGGGCTCGCCAGTGACCAGGGGATTGTCCTTGAAGCGAACATCCTCGCGGGCGTCCGGCACCACCAGCGGCTGCAGGGCGGCGACCGCATGAGCACAGAAGGAGACCTCCCGCGACGTTTCGCGGACCTCCAGACCGACACAGGCCTTGAACCACTGCCGATCCTCGGCCACCAGTGAGACCAGCGCGATGGGGACCTCGAAGAACTCCTGCGCCAGCTCGACCAGCTGATCGAAGCCCGCATCGCGCGCTGAGTCCATCACGCCAAGCGCCTCGAGGGCGGCCAGGCGGGCGGTGTCATTCTCGGGGACGGGTGGTTTCATGCAGGGGCTCACGGTATGGCGTTATCGGCATATTGATAGGCCGAACGTACCATGAATGCCTAACCCGGAAATTGCACCAGACATGAAAAAGGCGGCTGAAAATCGGTTATAATTCAAGAGCCTAACCAAGAATCAACCGCATCAGCCGCCATGACAAAATGTACCACGCCGACTGCCTCCTTTCCACGCTGTAAAGGCCGCCAGGTCACCGCCGGTTTCGACGGGGGCGAGATCACCTCCGATGGCGGTGTCCTGCTGCTTCGCCAGCTGGATCGCGAGATGGGGCTGACCCGTACCATCGCGCGCCGCCTCGATGATGCTCGGGCCACTCGCCGTTGCCAGCACCGCGCCGAGACCATGCTCCGGCAGCGCGTCTTTGGTCTGGCGCTGGGCTACGAGGA
>NZ_FPAQ01000036.1 GCF_900116405.1 Halomonas saccharevitans
CCAGCGGGAACCATGCATTTGACCAAGAGTGCCAGGCCGATGGTATCGAACATCGTCTGATCAAGCCGGGAAGGCCGCAGACGAACGGCATGGTGGAGCGCTTCAATGGCCGCATCAGCGATGTGCTAGCGACAAGGCGCTATACCTCAGGAGAAGATCTGGAGCAGACGCTGAAACGCTATACGTGGCTATACAATCACCACATTCCCCAGAAGGCGCTGCACCATCAATCACCGATTGCGGTGATGAAGGAATGGCAGGCCAAGCGACCTGAGTTATTTACCAAGCGGGTGGTCAATCACACGGGACCCGACACTTAGGTCAATTCGTCTAGGTTCGCCCTCGCCTGACCAAGCCTCGCTCGCTACCAACAGACAACCGCGCACTTGGCGCCTGCGCCCCTGCCCGCCATGATGGTGGCTTTATTGGGCCGCGGGAGACTCTCGGGATGAACCAGACACCAGGCGCACCGGCGCCGCTGACGGAGCTGGGCGGCCGGTCGATCCTCTTCGTGATGGCGGCTGAGCCTGAGTACGGCCCGCATCTTCGGAAGCGTTTCACGCCCTTCATGACCGGCGTGGGCCGGTGGAGGCGGCGGTGGAACTCACCGCGGCGCTGGCGGGGCTCGAGGCGCGTGGGCGGCTGCCGGACATGGTGGTGTCGCTGGGCTCGGCAGGCAGCCGGGCGCTGGAGCAGACCGAGGTCTACCAGGCGACCTCGGTCGCCTACCGCGACATGGACGCCACGCCGCTCGGCTTCGCGACGGGCGTCACCCCCTTCCTCGACCTGCCGGCCACCCTGCCCCTGCCGCTGCGCATCCCGGGGATTCGCGAGGCGACGCTCTCGACCGGCGCCGATATCGTATCGGGCGCGGCCTATGACGCCATCGCCGCCGACATGGTGGACATGGAGAGCTACGCCGGCCTGCGCGCCTGCACGCGCTTCGCGGTGCCGCTGGTCGTGCTGCGCGGCATCTCCGACGGCAAGGCGGAGCTGAACCATATTGACGACTGGACGGAGTATCTCCACATCATCGACGAGAAGCTGGCCGGCGCCGTGGACCGCCTCGAGGCGGCGATCCGGGAGGGGCTGCTGACGCGCTGAGGGCCGGGCCCGGGGTGCCGTGTCAGTGCCGCCCGGGCACCGAGCTTCTAGGCTGGGGGGGAGGATGCGCCCCGCCAAAGGAGAGTAGAAATGCCCGCCACCCGCACGACCTCCCCCGCCCTGGAGCGGGTCCACCTGGTGTGGGACCTGCTCATCATCGTGCTGGTGATCGCCAACCTGGCCCTGCTGCTGTTCGACAGCCTCTACCTGCTGCCGCCGCTGAACGCCGCCTTCGAGGCCGTGGCCCCCGGCCTGCACGCCGCCTACGAGCGTCACATCCATGCCAACTTCCTCACCATCGACCTGGCGTTTGTGTCGATCTTCCTGCTCGACGTGCTGCTGGGCTGGGCGGTGGCCATCGCCGAGCGGCACTACCACCGCTGGTTCTTCTACCCCTTCGTGCACTGGTACGACGTGCTCGGCTGCATCCCGCTGGGCGGCTTTCGGCTGCTGCGCATCCTGCGCGTCATCTCGCTGTTGCACCGCCTGCAGCGCATGGGGCTGATCGACGTGCGCCGCTGGTACCTCTACTCCGTGGTCGCCAAGTACTACGACATCCTGCTGGAGGAGCTCACCGACCGCATCGCCCTGCGCATGCTCGACAACGTGCAGCGGGAGATCCGCCAGAGCGACGGGGTCTCCGCCCCGCTGATGGAGCGGGTGGTGCAGCCTCGCAAGCAGGCGCTGATCCGCGAGATCGGCCAGCGGCTGGAGGCCATGGCGGGCGACGCCTATGCCCACAACCGCGACGACACCCTGCGCTACGTGCGCGGGCTGGTCGGCCGCACCCTGGCCGAGAGCCCGGAGCTCAAGCGGCTCGGACGCCTGCCGCTGGGCGGCCAGCTGACCCGGGGGCTCGAGTCCTCGCTCTCGGACCTGGCCTGTCGCCTGGTCGACGAGGCCCTCGCGGGCCTCAAGTCGGCGGAGTTCTCCGCCCTGGTGGAGCACCTGGCCGAGAGCGGCTTCGATGCCTGGCTGCGCACCGACCCGCAGACCGAACAGATCACCGAGCAGGTGCTGGTGGACATGCTGGAGCTGCTCAAGGAGCAGATCGCGGTGAAGGGCTGGCAGCACCGCTATCAGTAGGCCAGTAGGCGCCCTCAGCTGCGCCGCGCCGTGGGCGGCTCGCCCAGGTCGTGGGCGCCGCCGTGGGCGGTGTCGCTGTCGCACAGCCGGTGGTCGCTGAGCACCTCGATGATGCGGCAGCTCTCCACCTTGCCGCCGGCGCACTGGCCGATCATCCGCTTCAGCTCGTCGCGCAGCGCGGCGAGCCGCTGCAGCCGCGACTCCACCTCCTCCAGGTGGTGCTTGGCGAGGGCGTCGACCTCGTCGCAGCACATGTCGGGGCGGTCCGACATCGCCAGCAGCTCGCGCACCGCCTCCACCGAGAAGCCGAAGTCCCGGGCGTGGCGGATGAAGGTCAGTCGCCGCACGGCCTCCTCGCCGTAGCGGCGCTGGCCGCCCTCGGTGCGCGCGGCGGCGTGCAGCAACCCGATCTGTTCGTAGTAGCGCACGGTTTCCGGCTGGCAGCCGGCTCGGCGGGCCAGCGCGCCGATGCCGAGGCTGGGCGTCTCCGTCATGGGGATCTCCTCTATGCAGGGATGTTTTTACTCGGACCTGTTTATGGGGGGCTTCCACCTCAGACCGCCACTTGAACCTGTAGTTGCTACAGGGTTTATGCTTCAGACACTACCCCACCGACAGGAGCCCCGCCATGGCCACATCGGCATCCCCATCCACCGCCGCGACCCTGACGCTGCGCGTCGAGGGCATGGACTGCGGCGGCTGCGAGCGCAAGGTCGAGTCGGCGCTGGGTCGCCTGGAGGGCATCGCGGAGGTCTCGGCCAGCTCGGTCACCGGGTCAGTCAAGCTGCACTTTTCTCCACATCCGCCTCCACACACCCCTGAGCAGTCCGCGCCCTCCAACGCCGCCATCGAGCGCACGATTCATGAGCTCGGCTACCGCCTGATCAGCGAGGAGGAGGCGGCCGCGCCGGACGCCCCGGCGCCCTGGTGGCGCACGGCCAAGGGGCGGCTGGTGCTGGTCACCGGCGGCCTGCTCGTCCTGGCCTTCGCGCTGCGCCTGGCCTGGCCGGCGCTCGGCCAGTGGCCCTTCGTCGCCGCCACCGCGGTGGGGCTGGTGCCCATCGTGCAGGGCGCCTGGGGCGCGCTGAAGCAGCGCAACCCCTTCACCATCGAGATGCTGATGAGCGTCGCCGCCCTGGGGGCGCTGGCCATCGATGCCGCCGCCGAGGCCGCGGTGGTGGTCTTCCTGTTCGCCGTGGGCGAGCTCTTGGAGGGCGTGGCCGCCTCCCGGGCGCGGCGCAGCATCTCGGTGCTGGCGGACCTCACGCCCTCGACGGCAAGGCTGCTGGAGGGCGACGACACCCGCGAGGTGCCGGCCGCCACCCTCGCGCCCGGCCAGCGGGTGCTGATCCGCCCCGGCGACCGGGTGCCCTGCGACGGGCGCATCTTCGCCGGCGCCTCCGAGCTCGACGAGTCGCCGATCAACGGCGAGTCGGTGCCGCGCTCGCGGGAGCCGGGCGACGACGTCTTCGCCGGCACCGTGAACCTGGAGGCGGCCCTGGAGGTGGAGGTGACGCGGCGCGCCGAGGACAACACCATCGCCCGGGTCATCCGCCTGGTCGAGGAGGCCCAGGCGGCCAAGGCGCCGGTCGCCCGCTTCATCGACCGCTTCGCGCGCTACTACATGCCGGCGGTGATCGGGCTCGCCCTGCTGATGGCCGTGGTGCCGCCGCTGGTCGCGGGCATGGCGTGGTCGGAGTCGATCTACCGCGCCCTCGCGCTGCTGCTGATCGCCTGCCCCTGCGCGCTGGTGATCTCGACCCCGGCGGCGATCGCCGCCGGGCTCTCGGCCGGCGCACGCCGCGGCCTGCTGATCAAGGGCGGCGCGGTGCTGGAGCAGCTCGGCAAGCTCAGGCTGGTGGCGCTGGACAAGACCGGCACGCTGACCGCGGGCGCGCCCAGGGTCACCGACGTGGCGACCCTGGTCGCCGGGCATGACGAGGGCGAGATCCTGCGCCTCGCCGCCGCGCTGGAGCGCGATTCCAGCCACCCCATCGCCGTGGCGATCCTGGCCCACGCCGAGCGCCAGGGCCTCTCGGTGCCGCGGGCGAGCGAGAGCCGCGCCCTGGCCGGGCGCGGAGTCGCCGGTCGGGTCGAGGGGCGTGAGCTCGCCCTGATCACACCGCGCCACCTGGCCGAGCAGGTCGCCCTGGGAGACGAGCTCAACGCGCGCATCGCCGAGCTGGAGCAGGCCGGCAAGAGCCTCGCGGTACTGGTCGAGGGCGAGCGGGCGCTGGGGCTGATCGCCGTGCGCGACGAGCCGCGCGACGATGCCCGACACGGCCTGGCGGCGCTTGAGCGCCTCGGCGTGCGGGCGGTGATGCTCAGCGGCGACAACGCCCGCACCGCCACCGCCATCGGCGAGCAGCTGGGCATCGAGGCCCACGGCGAGCTGATGCCCGGCGACAAGGCCCATCGCGTGCGGGAGTGGCAGGCCGCCGGCGAGGGGCCGATCGGCAAGGTGGGCGACGGTATCAACGACGCCCCGGCGCTGGCGACCGCCGAGGTGGGCATCGCCATGGGCGGCGGCACCGACGTGGCCCTGGAGACGGCGGACGCGGCGCTGCTCAAGGATCGCGTGAGCGGCATCGCCGAGCTGATCGACCTCTCCCGGGCCACGCTGCGCAACATCAAGACCAACGTGGCCCTGGCGCTGGGCCTGAAGGCGGTCTTCCTGGTGACCACGGCGCTCGGCATCACCGGCATGTGGATCGCGGTGATGGCGGATACCGGCGCCACGGTGCTGGTGACGCTGAACGCCATGCGCCTGCTGGGCTACCGCTTCTCGCCGGGGCCCGCCCCGGCGGAGGCGCGCCCCGCTGCGGCCGCGTCGTGACGCACGCGCCCGGCCCATGCCGGGCGCGTTTGGCATACGGGAAGGTGTCTGTCAGCATGATCCACACACTCATCCTGTGATCGGATGACGGCGCCGCCCCCTCACGATAGCGCCCGCGGCGCCCTCCTCCTCTGGCATCGCCTATGCCATCGCCACAGACCCAGGGAGGCCCGCATGACCCACCGCTCCCCGACGATTCCGCCGCTCGATCCCACCCGCGTCGCCGCCATCGAAGCCTTCGGTGGCACCATCACCCCGCTGGAGCCGCTGGGCGCCGAGGTGCGGGGCATCGATCTCTCCGCCAAGGACGCGCCGCCGCCCGAGGTGCTCGACGCCCTGGAGCGCGAGATGGCGAACCGCGGCTTTCTCGTCTTCAAGAACGACACGCCGCTGGCCGCCGACGACTTCCTGCGCGCCAGCTGCTGGTGGGGCGGCCGCGAGCTGCACAGCACCCACGGCGTGCACCCGGCCACTCCCGGGGGCAACCCGCATATCTTTCGCCTCTCGAACGATCAGCGTCACGGCATCCAGGACGTGGGGCCGCAGTGGCACAACGACGGCAGCTTCAATGCGGATACCTTCTCGCACTCGGGCTACCACATCATCCGCCCGGCCGAGAAAGGCGGCGGCACCTACTTCGCCCATCAGGGCGCGGCCTATGACGCCCTCCCCGAGGATCGCCAGGAATTCTGGAGCCGGCTCTCCTCGGTGAACTCGGCCTCGGGCACCGTTCACCCCGTGGTGCACGAGCACCCCATCACCGGGCGCCGCTGCGTCTGGCTGCACCTCGGCATGACCGGCGCGGTAATCGAGAAGCTGCCCGATGAGGACGCCTTCCGGCTGTTGAACGAAGACGAGCTGAAGCGGCTCTGTCACGAGTACAACGATATCTTGAATGCGGGGCTCGAGAACGGCTATGCCATCGCCTTCGAGTATCAGGAGAACGACTGCGTGTTCATCGACAACCTCGCCGTGGCGCACCGGGCCGCCCCCGAGGCCCACCTGCCCGCCGAGGAGCAGGGCCTGCGCATCATGCACCGCAGCACCGTGCGCGGCGTGCAGGACCTCGCCCCCGGCTTCGGCCTGCCGCAACACGTCGATATCCAGGGGCCCAACCCGCTCGGGGAAGGCGTCTGGAAGGGCGGCGGCATCGGTTTTCGGTGGGCCGATGGCGTGCCGATGCAGAACTGAGGCACGCGCAACGGCCAATACCAGCAGCTGTTAACCGACGGCTGACGCACTGATCGCGCAAAAAGGATCTAGCCCGGAGTGCTCACGGCCACTCCGGGCCCCCAGCGGTCATTCGCTGACGCCCTGGTAGAACACCACCCTTCCCTCGATCTCCTGGATGCTTGCCAGCGGGTTCTCGTAGCTCCAGGCCACGTCCTCGTACTCGCCGAAGGCGAAGTAGCTGGCATCGCCCTTGAACGGGCAGTGGGTCGTGGTCTCGGAGGGCGTGAGCAAGTCCATGCGCACGTCGTCGCGGGGCAAGTACTGGCGCGGCGGGTAGCCGGTCTCGCGGAGTTCGATGGCGCGAGTGGTGTCGGCGATCAAGGTGCCGTCGATGACGACCCGCACCCGGCGGGCGTGCGGATGCAGGGTGATGCGGGGCTCTGACGTATCGTTCATGCGCGCTCCCTGTGGTGGTGTCTCGTCTCCCGCAGCGTAACATCGTCGACCAAGGACGAGCGCACCACCGAGAAGAAAGCCGCCTCGGCCCTTGATACGCCGCGACCTCGCACGCAGGTCTTGGGGTAACACTCCGAGAGCGGGCTATCCTCAGGGTACCCCGCCCTCTCAATGGAAGGAGCATCCGATGAGTAATCGAGACGCCTACGAGCAGAAGCTGCGCGCCAAGCTGGACGAGCTGCAGGCCGAGGTGGAGAAGCTGAAGGCCCGCGCCCGGAGCGCCGATGCCGATGCGCGCATCGACCGTGAGGAAGAGATCGACCGGCTCGAGGCCCGCCGCGAGGAGATGCGCAAGAAGCTCGAGGAGCTGCGCCACTCCGGTGACGAGGCCTGGGACGACATCCGTGCCGGTGCGGAGCGCGCCTGGGAGTCGCTGAGCGACGCGATCGAGAAGGCGCGTTCGCGCTTCAAGTAGAGCCGCCCGCTAACGTGCACCGAACGCACGACGCCCGCCAGACCTCGCGGTCGGCGGGCGTCGCTTTTTGCTCACCGGATAGCCCTGGTGATGGCCTCAGGCGAAGGCGTTGAGGCACCAGGTGATGGCCGGGATGGCGACGATATCAATCAGCACGGCGCCGCACAGCGGCACGATGATGAAGGCCTTGTGGGAGATCACGCGGTAGTGCTCGCACACGGCGCTCATGTTGGCCACGGCGTTCGGCGTGGCGCCCATGCCATGGCCGATGAAGCCCGCGGTGAGCACCGCCGCGTCGTAGTTGCGGCCGAGCAGGCGAAACAGTACGAACACGCCGAGGAAGACGATGGCCAGGGTCTGCACCAGCAGGATCAGCAGCAGCGAGCCGCCCATCTCCTGCAGCTGCCAGATCTTGAGGTTCATCATGGCCATGGTCAGGAACACGCCGAGCGCCACGTCGCCGAGGCTCGACAGGGCGTTGTCGGGCATGCTGACCCAGTGGAAGCGGTCGTTGAGGTTGCGCAGCACGATCGCCACGAACATGGCGCCCACGTAGCTCGGCAGGATGATGCCGAGGTGCGTCGCCAGGCTCTCCTTGAACCACAGGCCGAGCACCATGATCGGCACGACGATCGCCAGCACGCGCAGCAGCATCGGGCCGTCGATGCTGGCCACGGTGGGGCGCTCCTCGGCGGTCAGCTTCTCCAGGTCATGCACGTCTTCGGCTTCGATCGGAATCTGGCGGCGATCGATGATCCAGCGGGCGATGGGCGCACCGATCACGCCGCCGATGATCATGCCGAAGGTCGCCGAGGCGATGGCCGCGGTGGTGGCGCCTTGGGCGCCCAGCGCTTCCGCTTCCGGGCCGAAGGCCGCCGCGGCGCCGAAGCCGCCCTCGAGCGAGGTGGCGCCGGCCATCAGGCCGATCAGCGGGTCGAGGCCCAAGAGGCTCGCCATGCCGATGCCCACGCCGTTCTGCATCAGCGCCAGCAGCCAGCAGGCCACCAGGTAGACGCCCAGCGCCTTGCCGCCCTTCTTGAGCAGCGCCAGGCTCCCACCCAGGCCCACGGTGGTGAAGAAGGCGATCATCAGCGGGCTCTGCATCGCGGTGTCGAGCTCGAAGGTGACCAGGCCCAGGTCACGCAGCAGCCAGGCCAGCAGGGCAAAGCCGAAGCCACCGACCACCGGCGTGGGCACGCAGAAGTGCTCCAGCCACTTGAGGCGACGCTTGAGGCCGGCCCCGATCGCGAGCAATAGCAGGGCCAGTGCCGTGGTAGTCACGGCATCCAGGGAGAAGTGCATGGCGATGCTCCGTTCTTGCTGCCGCCAGGTGGCGGTCCGAGTGGTTGTTACCGCTATGAGGCGGTTTGGATCATGAGATGAGAATCAGCGGGCGAGCCGCTCCACCAGGCGCGCCGCGACGCGCGCCGTGCGCGATTCGGTGTCCAGGCTCGGGTTGAGCTCGGCCACGTCGACCATCGGCAGCGCGGTGCGCGCCGCCAGGTAGTCGATGACGTCCTCGACGAAGGCGAGCTCGATGCCGCGGGCCGCGGGGGCGCTGACGCCGGGTGCGATCCAGCCGGGCAGCGTGTCCAGGCAGATCGTCAGGTAGACCACGTCGACCCGGGCCAGCAGCCGGCCGAGCGCCGCCTTGACCTCGGGGCTGGCGATGGAGCGGCAGGCGTCGTCCAGCACCCACTCCACGCCCAGCGCCTCGGCACGCTCGAACAGCGCCTCGGTGTTGCCAGTGCGGCTGACGCCCAGGCAGGTGTAGCGAAACTCGATGCCGTGCTGCTCGCAGAGCTCGGCGCACTGGCGAAACGGCGTGCCGGAGCTCGCCCGCTCGGACTGGCGCAGGTCGAGGTGCGCATCCAGATTGAGAATGCCGATGCGCGGCGGGCGCGCCTGACGGCGGGCGTGCTCGAAGAGCCCGGAGAAGCTGGCGAAGGCGATCTCGTGGCCGCCGCCCAGGCCGATCACCCGATGGCCTTGATCCAGCAGGCCGGTGACGCGCTTGGCGAAGGCCTGCTGGGCCTCTTCCAGGGCGTCGCCCTCACAGACCACATCGCCGGCGTCATAGAGCGGCGACTCCAGGTGATAGGCCAGGTTGGCGAGCTGGCGGCGCATCGCCAGGGGCCCTTCGCTGGCGCCCACGCGACCCTTGTTGCGCGCCACGCCGGCGTCGGAGCAGAAGCCGACCAGCGCGCACCCGGGCTGCTCGGCCTCGGCCACCGGCCGCACGACCTGGTGCCAGCGCCGCGAATTACCGGCCTCTTCGCTGTCGACGCGACCCTGCCAGGGCGAGATCCGCGCGTCGTTTGCTTGGTCCTGAATCACTCGAGGAGTTCTCCCAATCGCTGTGCACTTTGGCGTGTCTGTTCGGCGAGCCACGCGGTTCGCTGCCGGGTGCGGGCCTCCGGCGCCATGACGCTGATTACCGCCTTGAGCCGCCCGCGGCCGTTGAAGACCGGGGCGCTCGCGCCCCAGACGCCCTGGTCGATCTCGCCGAGGCTGATCGCGACGCCCTCGGCGCGGATGCTCTCGAGCCCGGCCTGGGCCTCGTCGCGCTCGGCCTCGGTGCGCAGCGTCAGCGCCATCTCGCGCTCTTCCTCGCTCATGAAGGCGAGCAGCGCCCGGGCGCTGGCGCCCTTCAGCAGCGGCTGCACCTGGCCGCGGTGATAGCAGCAGCGCAGCGGCTGGGGGCTGTCGATCATCTCCACGCAGAGGGCGTGATCGCGCACCGCCATCAGCAGCGCCGAGCTCTCCTGGGTGATGTCGGTCAGCTCCGTGAGCACCGGCCGCGCCCACTGCAGCAGGTCGTTGCGCTGTTCGAAGCCCTGCTGCAGGCGCACCGCCTGGGGGCCCGGCGCATAGGTGCCCCCCTCGCGCTCGCTGACCATGCCCCAGGCCAGCAGCTGGCGAAGGTGCCGATAGGCGGTCGAGACCGGCTGACTGGTCAGCTCGGCAAGCGACTTCACCGTCATCGGCCTGCCCTGATTGGCCAGGCAGCACAGCAGCGCCAGCATTCGATCGGAAGGACCCATGGCTCTCACCTCATAATTTGATAAACGATACGCAAGAAAATCGGCGATCCAAAAAACGGTTATCAATTAATGATAATCCTGAGCACTATACTTTGGTTGTAGTCGCGCCGCGAGTCGATGCAAATATGCCGCTCGAGGCGTGCATCGAACGACGGTTTCGGAGGGTAGATCAGAGGGTTACGCGCGACGGCGGAGCGAGCGCCGGGGGCGGAGCGGCGCTGCCCCGGATGGGAAAGGAAGGGGGAAAGGTAGTGCAGACAGCATTCATCCTCGCTGCCCTGCCGAGGATTCTCATGCCTGGACCCTCGCCTGGGGCCCGTTTCAGACTTGGCGAAGATCACGTCAGGGTTGCACTCACACCGGCTTGTTCGCCTCATCGAGCAACCATTCACGAAACTGTGCGGCGATCGATCGCTCTTGGCCTGTGACCGTACTCACCACGTAGTACGCCTGTTCACAGTTCAGTGGCCTATCACACACCACCTTCAGCTTGCCGGCATTCAGCTCCGCCTGGTGGAGGTCCCGACTGCCAAGCAGAATGCCCTGACCGGCGACGGCGGCCTCCTGGGCCAGCAGTCCGTTACCAAAACGCAGTTCCCGGAAGGCGCCGACCTCATATGCCTGCTGCTTGAACCACGCTTTCCAATCACACGGCTCGTCGAAGCGGGTTAGGGTGCTGTCACACAGCAAAGGCTGTTGGCGAAGGGTGTCGATGTCGGTCACGGTGGTGGCCAATTCGGGGGCGCACATGGGCACCAGCTCCAGCCCCATCAGCCGTTGCGGCGTGATCTCCGCGTAGTTTCCATAGCCGAGGCGAACGGAGACGTCGATCCCGGAGCGCTTGAGCTCGCTCACCCCGAAGACGCTATCACGGGCTCGGTCCACCGTGTGCAGGCTGGCCTGCAAGCGCACCTCGGCCTCCGGGCAAATGGCGTAGAAACGGTGCAACCGCGGTACGATCCACTTGGTCGCGAACAGGGGCTCGGAGCACACGGTGACGATCAGGCGCTCTTCGCCGTAGGAGCGAATCTTGTCTACCGCGCTGCTCAGGGCCTGAAATCCCTCATGCAGCTCCGGCAGGGCCGCACGCGCGGCCGGGGTCAGGCTGACGCGCCGGTGGTGGCGGACGAAAAGCGGAACCCCGAGATATTCCTCGAGTGCCTTGATCTGATGGCTGATCGCCGCCGGAGTGACGTTGAGTTCCTTGGCCGCCGCAGCGAAGCTCTTGGTTCGCGCGGCGACCTCGAAATAGGACAGTGAGATCAGGGACGGGAGTCGTAGCATGAACAGTGCTCGCAAGTTGGCGGTGGGCCACTGGCACTTCCGAGTGACGCGCGTAACGGTCACTATAAACACTGCCGTTATAAACACCAGACCGCGACCAAACGGCTGGCCCACCCCCTCATCACCTACCCTATCAGGCGCAAAGCCTGGTTATGACTGCTTCAGCAGCGAAAACCTCCAGACTCTCCTCCACGGGGAGTTGTTGGCCGGCCGAAGATGCCCTGCCTCTGGGCCTGAAAGCGACCGGCCTCCCTGCAGAGGCTGATCGACACGCCCCGCACGGCGCGCTGCGGGCCGGATACGGGGACACACTCCCCTCCGCGGAGGAGCGCGGAACCAAAAGGTCCGCATCCGGTGAAAAGTTGGTCCGTTTTGTCTGCTGCAACCGATGCTTTAGGCTGCTTTGCGATGCCATGCGCGGCTATATTGAGCGGGCCGAGTCGGTGAGTTAAAGCACCCTGTTCAACTTCCTATCCGAAGGTACACAAAAATGACAACCAATGCCCCCATCAACATTGAAAAAGATGATGAGTTTGGATTCGGGACACAGATCCGAAAGTCTCCCTACTTTGACGCTACGGTCCGGTGGGGCGCCAAAGGGTTTTCGGTATACAACCACATGTATATCCCACGTGACTTCGGAGATCCTGTACAGAACTTCTGGAATCTCGTGAATGATGCGATCCTTTGCGATGTTGCCGCCGAACGGCAGGTCGAAATCACGGGGCCGGATGCCGCAAAGTTCATGCAGAGCCTGACTCCGCGTGATTTGTCGGAAATGGCGGTCGGGCAGTGCAAGTATATCCTGATCACTAATCAAGACGGTGGCATTCTCAACGACCCCATCCTGTTGCGGCTGGCAGAAGATCATTTCTGGATCTCGCTGGCTGACACCGACATCCTGCTGTGGGCACAGGGGGTTGCGGTTCATGCCGGGATGGATGTCAGCATTGGCGAACCCGATGTTTCCCCGCTGCAACTGCAGGGCCCGAAGTCGGGCGAAGTGATGAAGGCGCTCTTCGGCGAGAGCGTCATGGATCTTCGCTACTACTGGCTGCGCGAGCTCGAACTCGACGGCATTCCGTTGATCGTCTCGCGCACCGGCTGGTCGAGCGAGCTTGGCTATGAGCTTTATCTGCGTGATGGCACCCGCGGGGATGAGCTCTGGGAAAAGATCATGGCGGCAGGTGAGCCCTTCGGGCTGAAGCCTGGTCACACCTCTACGATTCGCCGCATCGAAGGTGGGATGCTCTCCTATCACGCTGACGCGGATATCAGCACCAATCCTTATGAAATTGGCATGGACCGTCTGGTTAACCCGGATATGGATGCTGACTTTATCGGTAAAGCCGCATTAAAGCGAATTCGTGAAAATGGCGTGAGCCGCAAGGAAGTTGGCCTGCGTATTGACATGGCACCCCTCAAGAAACCCAACACCAGGTTCTGGGCGCTTACAAAAGACGGCAAGCCCGTCGGAAAAGTGACGTCTGCGGTCTATTCACCGCGTCTTGAGCAGAACATTGCCTTGGCCATGGTTGATACTGAACATTCAGAGATTGGCACGACGCTAGACATTCCTGCCGAATCCGGAATCGTGCAGGCAACTGTCGTCGAAAAGCCTTTCTTCGACCCCAAAAAGCAGAAAGCCACATCTTCTTGAAGAAAGAAAAACTCTTCTTGCCTTGGAGTTTTCGAGCACTGCCATAACACACCGTGGCAATCCAAGAACAACGAGTTCATTAAAAAACACCTGCATCCGTGAGAAGTCAATAAGGCTCCTTCGTTAACAAAGCTTCGTCTGAATAAAAACCATCACCCGAGGCAAAGAAGAAGCTCATGCTATTGACTTTAAAAGTTAAAAACCTCACGGATTCAGGGGTCGATAACTACCTCCACCGTCGTGATGCCGTAGTAAAGGAGAGGTATATGTATCCCGTTCGTCATTGGGTTGTGCGACACGCGAGGTTCTTTGAGCGCATCTACCGAACATTCGAGCCGGTGATCGTCAAATTGCAGCCGCTTTGGAAGTCGATAGGCTACCAGCGCGCAGAAAAGCCGGTAAGTGTGGTGGAGAAGTTCAGCAAGGAGCTGCTGTTCGATTGCAAGATGTGTGGTCAGTGCATCCTCAGCTCCACCGGGATGTCTTGTCCCATGAACTGCCCCAAGTCGTTGCGCAACGGTCCTTGTGGTGGTGTACAGCAGAGCGGGAATTGCGAAGTTAATCCCGAGATGCGATGTGTCTGGGTCGAAGCCTGGGAAGGGAGTCAGAAAATGAAGGGCGGCGCACAGATCCATGTAGTGCAACTGCCAGTGGACCACAGTCTCAAGGGAAGCTCATCCTGGCTGCGTGTGGCGCGTAATGCTTCAGATACACAACAAGAACATGAGTGAGCTGAAATAGTGATGTAGACCTAGACCGCAATGGAGAAAAAACCGCCAGGCGGTCTGCTCTGCAAGACGGAAAAAACGAAAGACTTGTAACTACCATCTGGCGAGTCAACTAACAAACATCAATACACAAAGGCTTTCTAGTGAAAAAATTCGTGGACTACTCAAACCAATACGTACTCACCGTCAACTGCAAGACTGCACCGGGCATCGTTGCCGGCATCGCATCCTATCTGACAGAGCGCGGCGGCTATATCGCGGAACTCTCCCAGTTCGACGACAAGATCACCGACCAGTTCTTTTTGCGGACATTGTTCAACATCACCACTGACTCCAGCCATACTTTTCAAGACATCTACGACGGCTTCGATGTCCTGGCCGAAAAGCATGGCATAACGTGGAGCATGTACGACGCGAGTCTCCCGACAAAAGTATTGATCATGGTATCCAAGTTTGACCACTGCCTGGTTGATCTTCTTTACCGTTATAACAAGGGTGAATTGAATATAGAGATCACCGCGATCGTATCCAACCACATGGATCTTCAATCGATCGCTGAGCGTGAAGGCTTTCGTTTCATTTACCTACCGGTAACAGCAGAAACCAAAGCGGAAAAGGAGGCTGAGCTACTCGACATCATCAACGAGACAGGCACTGACCTGGTGGTACTGGCACGTTATATGCAAATACTGTCCGACAATCTCTGTCAGCATCTGCACGGCCGGGCCATCAACATCCATCACTCCTTCCTGCCAGGCTTTAAAGGTGCCAAACCTTATCATCAGGCATATGAGCGTGGTGTAAAGCTGATCGGCGCCACTGCGCACTATGTGACCGGCGATCTGGATGAAGGCCCGATCATCGAACAGTCCGTCTTGCCGGTGAGTCACGCCTACTACCCCGATGAACTCGTTTCCCTTGGCCGAGACACCGAAATGAGGGCGCTCGCCGGCGCCGTAAAACTGCACGCAGAAAACCGTGTATTAATCTCGGGCAACAAGACCATTATTTTCAAATAGAAACAGAGGTCATCATGGCTCAATTCATAGACGGAAAGCAGATTTCGGCTCAGGTGTTGCAAGAGGTTGCCTCTGAAGTCGAGTCGATCAGGGCCGAGCATGACATCGTGCCGACCCTGGCGGTCGTGCTGGTGGGAGAGGATCCCGCCAGCCAGGTGTATGTGAGAAACAAGGTGAAGCGGGCAACGGAGGCCGGGGTGGGTTCTATTGAGCACCGCCTCGATGCCGATACCACTCAGGATGCCCTGAATGAGCTGATCGACTCTCTAAACAATGATCCCGGTGTGCACGGCATCCTGGTGCAGCTGCCACTGCCACCGCAACTCGACGAGGATGAGGTGATAGCGTCCATCCATCCGGATAAAGATGTCGATGGCTTTCATCCACTGAATGTCGGGGCACTCGCTTCCGGGCGCCCCTCGCTCGTCCCGTGCACGCCACAGGGTTGCATGATCATGCTGCGTCAGGTCCATCCGGATCTCAGTGGTAAAAACGCGGTGGTGGTAGGACGCTCCAATATTGTGGGCAAGCCGATGGCTGCACTGCTGTTACAGGCGAACTGCACGGTCACTATTGCGCACTCACGAACGAAGAACATCGAAGCAGTGTGCCGCAATGCCGATATCGTTGTCGCCGCCGTTGGCCGGGCGAAGTTCATCGACGCCGACTGGATCACGCCGGGTGCCACGGTCATTGATGTCGGTATCAACGCCATTGATGTCGACGGCAAGAGAAAGCTCGTGGGTGATGTGGATTTTGAATCGGTCGCTCAGGTCGCCGGTGCCATTACGCCGGTGCCCGGTGGCGTGGGCCCGATGACGATAGCCTGCCTGCTGTTGAATACGACACGTGCCGCCAGGCATCAGTTGTCCTGACCGTTAGATCTGCCGCCGCTGGCACCAGGAAGGTGGCGACCCGCACCGAGGCCTCGATATTTCTGATCAAACCACCGGTGCTAACTAACGCACGCACGCTCAACGACCGACAAACTGAAAGGGAAATATAAAGTGAATAATAATCCCAACGACGACAGTGCCCATCAATCGGAACCCGGCGGCTCCCGGGGCATCCCGGCACCAGAAGGGCCGTCGAACCTCATCGATACCAATTACGTGATAGGCCAGGACAACTTCGCGACTACCAAGTTCGGCATCAGCGTCGACATACATGGCAAGGTCTTCACCATCTCTTCGCTGACGGTCCTGGCATTCGTGATCATCACGCTGGCGCTGCAGGACTACGTGGAGCCGATCTTCAATGCCGGCTTCACCTTACTGACCGTGAACCTGTCCTGGTTCTTTTTGCTGGCGGCTAACATCTTCTTGCTGCTCGCGTTCGTGCTGATCTTCACGCCCATGGGCCGGGTCAGGTTAGGCGGAGCCCATGCCAAGCCGGAATTCAGTTATATCGGCTGGTTTTCCATGCTGTTTGCCGCGGGCATGGGCATCGGCCTGATGTTCTACGGGATCTCCGAGCCGCTGACCCACTTCGGCAGCGCCATGGGCGGCATCACCGTGGAAAACGGGGTGCGCACCGACTGGGCACCACTGGGCGCCGCTGCGGGTGACCCGGCCGCCGCCGCCTCGCTGAGCCTGTCCGCCTCTATCTTCCATTGGGGCCTGCATGCCTGGGGAGTCTATGCCGTGGTGGCCCTGGCCCTGGCGCTGTTCGCCTTCAACAAGGGCCTGCCGCTGACCATGCGCTCGGTGTTCTATCCGGTCCTTGGAAAGCGCATCTGGGGCTGGCCAGGCCACGCTATCGACATTCTGGCCGTATTCGCCACTCTCTTCGGCCTGGCCACGTCGCTTGGCCTCGGCGCCACTCAGGCCGCAGCGGGCCTGGAATTCCTGTTCGGCATTCCCAACACCAATGTCACCATGGTGGTGCTGATCATCGGCATCTCCCTGGTCGCGCTGGTATCGGTCGTCGCCGGCGTCGAGAAGGGCGTGCAGCGACTCTCCCAGCTCAATATGGTGTTGGCCTTCCTGCTGCTGGCCTTCGTGATCGCCGTGGGCCCGACCCTGCTGATCGCCACCGGCTTCTTCGAGAACCTGGGCAGCTACCTGGTCAACCTGCCGGCGCTCTCCATGCCCTTCGGCCGTGAGGACGCCAACTTCAGCCAGGGCTGGACCACCTTCTACTGGGCCTGGTGGGTCTCCTGGGCACCGTTTGTCAGCATGTTCATCGCCCGGGTCAGCCGAGGCCGCACTGTCCGTGAATTCCTGATCGCCGTGCTGCTGGTGCCGTCGATTATCACGGTGCTGTGGATGAGCGCCTTAGGTGGCACAGCCATCGACCAGGTGATCACCGACAACTACCAGGGCGCCATGGCCGCGGCTCTTGAACTGCAGATGTTCGAGGTGTTCAGCCAGTTGCCTCTGTCCCAGATCACCTCCTTCATCGGCATCGTGCTGGTGATCGTGTTCTTCGTCACGTCCTCCGACTCCGGCTCGCTGGTGATCGACTCCATCACGGCCGGCGGCAAGATCGATGCGCCCAAGCCACAGCGTATCTTCTGGGCCCTCATCGAAGGTGCCATCGCCATCGCCCTGCTGCTGGGCGGCGGCCTGAACGCGCTGGCGACGGCGGTGATCGTTACCGCCCTGCCCTTCACCTTCGTCTTGCTGGTGGCGTGCTATGGCATGGTCAAGGGCCTGTGCGAGGAACATCGCGCCGTGAGGCTCGCGGAAACGTACTGACTGCGTCTTTCTTCCCTTCTTCGACGTCCCCACCTGGGGACGTCGTCGTTTCCGCTCTTCGCTCTGTCTATGTGGGAAGCATCTAGGTGGGAAGCGTCAACGATCCTGCGCCACCTGCAGCGAAAACGCTGGCAGGTCGCCAGCGTTTCCATTACCCGCTCGCGATGCCCTGCCTCTAGCTCAGCAGGGCCTCGGAGGATTCGGGATTGAGCTCTTTCGGGTCGTCGCGTCCCGGGTACCATGGCACGCGGCCCTCGAGCACGCCGGTGGCCTTGATGATCTCCGCCACGGTGTGTTCCTGGCGATAGGCCATGATGTGGGCACCGCTGACGCCCGGAATCTCACGGATCTCATTGAGCAGATCCATGCACAGCTGCTTGCCCTCCTCTTTCTGATTCTCCGCCCCCTCGAGTCGCGCGATCACCGCGTCCGGAATATGCACCCCGGGCACGTTGGCGCGGATCCAGCGGGCGCTGCGCGCCGAGGCCAGCGGCCCGATCCCGGGCAGGATGAAGACACGGTCTGGACCTTCCAGCAGGCCCAGGTCGTTCACCTTGAGCATGAATTCGCGCAACCGCTCGATATCGAAACAGTACTGGGTCTGGATGAACTGTGCGCCTGCGGCCACCTTCTTGGCCAGGCGATGCGGTCGCCAGTCCAGCGGCGGCACGAAAGGATTCTCGGCGGCACCGAGGAAAATCCGCGGGGGCACCGCGATGTGTCGCCCACTATCGAAGCGCTGTTCGTCGCGCATCGCCCTGGCGATCTCGAGCAGCGACATGGAGTCGAGGTCGAACACCGGCTTGGCCTGGGGATGGTCACCGGCCTGCACACCGTCACCGGTCAGACACAGCAGGTTGCAGGCGCCCATGGCCGCCCCACCGAGGATCTCACCCTGGATGGCGATGCGGTTTCGGTCACGGCACGAGATCTGCAGGATGGTGGCATAGCCGACCCGGGTCAGCAGCGAGCAGACGCCGACGCTGGACATGTGGCAGTTGGCGCCAGAGCCATCCGTCGCATTGATGGCATCGACGTAGCCATCGAAGATGGCCGCACGCTTGAGCACCTCTGCCGGGTCGGCAGAGTCCGGCGGGTCGATCTCGCTGGTAACGGCGAACTTGCCCGCCCGCAGCACACGCTCCAGTCGCCCGGGGGACACATGGCCGGGCAGGATCGGCAGGGAGTAGCCCGGTACGGGCTCGTCATCGAACTTCATTTTGTTGTCTCGCTCTTGGCGGTTGAAGAGGACGTACCATCCTGCTGGCGAACCACGCGAAGCCAGGAAGAGGTTCCCTCGAGGCGATAGTCGACCGGCAGTTGAACCGCATGGATGCGATCGCCGTGCTTCATCCGACGGCTTCCTTCCCAGGCATCGACCCAGACGCACATCATTTCCGGCTTCACCTCGCAGTGCCCATTGGCACGCACCCCGCCACAGGGGCCGTTGCGCAGTGACTTGGGACAGTTCATTGGACAGGACATGCCGGTATCAGAAAGAACGCACTGACCGCACATCTGGCAATCGAAGAGCGCTCCCTTGACGGCCTTTTCCACCGACCTCACCGGCGCCTCGATACGCTCGTAACCCAGTCGCCTCCACACCGGGGCGAGCTTGACCAGCACCGGCTCGAAGCGTCGATAGATCATCTCGAAGGCTCTGGAATGGCGAACCACCCAGCGACGCATCCTATACATGCCGTTGTCCTTCTTCGTTGAGAGGCGGTGTCCTCACTCTGCCTGAGCCGTCGTGGCGGACCCCAGGCGACAGGCCGCGTACTTGAACTCGGGAATCTTGCCGTCGGGGTCCAGCGCCGGGTTGGTCAGCAGGTTGGCCGCGGCCTCCACGTAGCAGAACGGCACGAATACCATGCCCTCCCTCATCAGCGGATCGACCCGCGCCTTGAGCGTGATCGCCCCACGCCGGGTGGTGATGGTCAGCGCTTCCCCGGGATGCAGTCCCAGTCGCAGCAGCTCACTCGGCGACACGCTGGCCACCGCTTCGGGCTCCAGGGCGTCGAGTACCTGGCTGCGTCGGGTCATGGATCCGGTATGCCAGTGCTCGAGCTGACGCCCGGTGATCAGCACCGTGGGGAAGGCCTCATCCACGGGCTCATCCGGCGGCAGCGGTCGGGTGGGGGCGAACTTCGCCTTGCCACCCGTTCGCGGGAAACTCTCGGAGAAGACCACATCGGCCCCGGGGGCATCCTCTGCCGGGCAGGGGTAGGTCACCGAGTTCTCGCGCTCGAGTCGCTCCCAGGTGATGTTGTCCAGCAACGCCATGCCCCGCTTCATCTCGGCGAACACCTCGCGGGGGTGGGCATAGTCCCAGGGCAGCCCGATACGCCGGGCGATCTCCTGCAGGATCCACCAGTCGGGCCGTGCCTCACCGGGCAGCGCCACGGCGGCGCGGCCGAGCTGCACCTGGCGATTGGTATTGGTCACCGTGCCGTCCTTCTCCACCCAGCTCGAGGCCGGCAGGATGACGTCGGCGAACTGGGCCGTCTCGGTGACGAACAGATCCTGCACCACCAGGTGCTCGAGCCTGGCCAGCGCTCCGCGTGCATGGTGGAGGTCGGGATCGGACATCGCCGGGTTCTCGCCCTGGATATACATGCCCTTGATCTGGCCTGCGTGAATCGCATCCATGATCTCCACCACGGTGAGCCCGGGTCTTTCCTCGAGCTTCGTGTTCCACAGTTCCTCGAAGGCGGCGCGAATCTGGGCGTCGCCGACCGGCTGGTAGTCCGGCAGCACCATGGGGATCAGCCCGGCATCCGAGGCGCCCTGGACGTTGTTCTGGCCACGCAGCGGGTGCAGGCCAGTGCCGGGGCGGCCGGTCTGGCCGCAGGCCAGCGCCAGCGAGATCAGGCAGCGGGCGTTGTCGGTGCCGTGCACGTGCTGGGAGATGCCCATGCCCCAGAAGATCATCGCCTTATCGGCGGTGGCGTACTCTCGGGCGATCTCGCGAATGGTGTCGGGGTCGATGCCACAGAGCCCGCTCATCGCTTCAGGGGTCATGTCGCTCACATGGGCCTTGAGTGCCTCGAAGCCCTCGGTGTGCTCGGCGATGTAGGCCTCGTCGTACAGGCCTTCGCCGACGATCACGTTGAGCATGGCGTTGTAGAGCGAGACGTCGCCGCCCGGGGTGAAGCGCACGCTGCGGTGGGCGTAGGCATCCAACGCCTGACCGCGGGGATCGAGGATGATCAGCCTGGTGCCGTTTCTGGACGCCTGCTTGAAGTAGGTGGCCGCCACCGGATGATTGATGGTCGGGTTGCAACCGGTGAGGATCACCACGTCGGCCTCGAGGGCCTGCATGAAGGAAGCCGTCACGGCGCCCGAGCCGATGCACTCCATCAACGCGGCCACTGAGCTGGCATGACATAGCCGGGTGCAGTGGTCGACATGGTTGGAGCCGAAGCCGGTGCGCACCAGCTTCTGGAACAGCCAGGCCTCCTCGTTGGAGCATTTGGCGCTGCCGAAACCGGCCAGGGCGTCGGGGCCATGCGCCGCCTTCAGGTCCACCAGCCCCCCGGCGGCCAGATCCAGCGCCTCCTCCCAGCTCGCTTCAACGAAGTGGCTCAGCGGTCGCGCCGGGTCGAAGTCGGGGTCGAGCCCCTTGGGCACGCCGGGACGGCGGACCAGCGGGGTGGTCAGGCGTGAGGGGTGGCGAGGATAGTCGAAGCCGAAGCGGCCCTTGACGCATAGCCGGCCCTGATTGGAAGGACCATCACGTCCCTCGACGAAGAGGATCCGCTCGTCCTCGGCGTGCTGACCCTTGATGTGATAGGTGAGCTGGCACCCCACGCCGCAATAGGGGCAGACGGAGTCGACGGTACGATCGGCGATCTTCGAGTCGCCGCGCCCCGTGGCGTCGATCAGGGTCGCCGGCATCAGCGCCCCGGTCGGGCAGGCCTGGACGCACTCGCCGCAGGCCACGCAGGTGCTGTCGCCCATGGGGTCGTCGAAGTCGAAGACGACCTTCGAGGCCGCGCCGCGGTGGGCCAGGCCGATCACGTCGTTGCCCTGCACCTCGCGGCAGGCGCGCACGCAGAGGTTGCACTCGATGCAGGCATCGAGATTGACGTTCATGGCCGAGTGGGTGGTGTCGTGGCCGCCGGCATGGGGCAGGGACCCCGCCCGCTCGGCGACATGGTGGACGGTGGGCGCCTCTCGCTCGGCCCGCGCCGGCAGCCGCTCACGCACGGCGCCGGCGTCGATGGCCAGCAGGTCGGCCATCGCCCAGAAGTGGCTCGAGCGGTCGGGGCCAGCGTCGCGCTCGGGCTGGTCGGCGATCAGCAGCGCCATCACCCCTTCCCGGGATACGCGGGCCCGCTCGGAGGTGGCGCTCTTGACCACCATGCCGGGCGCCGCCTCGCGCAGGCAGCTCGCCGCCAGCACACGCTCGCCCTCCACTTCCACCATGCAGGCGCGACAGTTGCCGTCGGCCCGGTAGCCGGGGGCCTCCTTGAAGCACAGATGCGGAATGGTCTCGCCGGCGCGCTTGGCCACCTGCCAGAGAGTCTCGCCGGGATGGGCGTCGACCTCTGTGCCATCCAGGGTCAGGGTGAAGCTTTCCTTCACACTCGGTTCTGTCATGTTCATCTCCGCTACCCCCTGACGATCACGTGCTGGCCGGCGAGCTCGTCGCGAAAATCCTTGAGCAGCCCCAGCACCGGGTTGGGCGCCGCCTGGCCCAGCCCGCAGATCGAGGCGTCCATCATCACCTGCGAGAGTCGCTGGAGCTGCTCGACATCCCATTCGGGGCGCTCGACCAGGCTCAGCATCTTCTCGGTGCCGACCCGGCAGGGCGTGCACTGACCACAGGATTCATCGGCGAAGAAGGCCAGCAGGTTGGCTGCCACCGCGCGCAGCTCGTCCTGGTCGGAGATCACGATGACCGCGGCCGAGCCGATGAAGCAGCCCTCGGCCTGCAGGGTATCGAAGTCCAGCGGGATATCGGCCTTGCTGGCGGGCAGGATCCCCCCCGAGGCGCCGCCCGGCAGATAGCCGGCCAGGCGATGGCCGTCGGCCATGCCGCCCCCGTACTCCTCGATCAGCTCGTTCAGGGTGATGCCCGCCGGTGCCAGGTGAACGCCGGGGCGCTTGACCCGCCCCGAGAGGGAAAAGCTTCTCAGGCCACTGCGACCATGGCGACCGTGACCGGCGAACCAGTCGGCGCCCTTGTCCCAGATCTCGGGAATCCAATACACGGTTTCGACGTTGTTGACCAGGGTCGGGCGGCCGAAGAGCCCTTTCTGCGCGACGAAGGGCGGGCGATGGCGCGGCTTGCCCGGCTTCCCCTCCAGCGACTCGATCATCGCCGACTCCTCACCGCAGATGTAGGCCCCGGCTCCCCGGCGCAGCACGATATAGCCCGGCGTCGCGAGGCCCGCGGCCTCGAGCTCGGCGATCGCCTCGCCGAGCACCCGATGCAGGCCGGGGTATTCGTCACGCAGGTAGATATAGAGCGCACAGGCCTCCACCGCCCAGGCGCTGATCAGTGCCCCCTCGAGGAAGCGATGCGGTGCGCGCTCCAGATAATAGCGATCCTTGAAGGTGCCGGGTTCGCCCTCGTCGGCGTTGATCGCGCAATAGCGCGGACCCGGCTCCTGGCGCACGAACGTCCACTTCTTGAAGGTGGGAAAGCCGGCACCGCCCAGGCCGCGCAGGTTGGCCCGCTCGAGCGCTTCCATCAGTGTCTCGACCGTCACGCGGCCCTCGTGGCAGTCGGCGAGCAACCGATAACCGCCCTGCTCCCGGTAGCCATCGAGGCGTTGCCAGTGAATCGCCTCGGGTTGGAAGTGGCCGGTATCGACCACCGATTCGACGCCCTCGCGGGTGGCGTAGAGCACATGGTGATGCCCCACTTCCACTACCGGTGCGGTATCGCAGCGGCCCATACAGGGCGCCCTCACCACGCGCACCGCCTGAGGATCGACACCGGCTTCCAGTTCCGCCTTGAGCGTCGCGGCACCGGCCAGCTGGCATGACAGCGAGTCGCAGACCCTCACCGTCACCTCCGGCGGCGGCGCCTGGTCGTCATGCACCACGTCGAAGTGGGCATAGAAGGTCGCCGTCTCGTAGACCGCCGCCATGGGCAGGTCCATGTAGGTGGCCAGCGCCCGAAGGCTCACCAGCGACAGGTGATCATGGGCATCCTGGATGGCGTGCAGGTGCTCGATCAGCAGGTCTCGGCGCTGCCGCCCAGGGTCGCGGCGTTCGTCACCGAGCAGCTGGCGCAGCGCGGCCAGGGCGACCGGGGGCAGGTCACGGCCACGTGGTTTGCCGCGGAAACGACGCTGGGGAGTGAGGGTCTCGACGGTCATGGCGGGCTCGTTGTTCTCGGTGGACGTTTGCCTACCTGCGTGTTCGCTCTCGTTCTGGGCAGGGGCGGTGGGCTGTTCGACGCTTGGTTCCTGAGCGATTCAGTCCGACGGGCCGGTCTCGAGCCGCTGGCGCAGCTGGAACTTCTGGATCTTCCCCGTCGAGGAGGTGGGCAGCGGGCCAAAGACGACCTTCTTGGGCACCTTGAAACGGCTGATATTCTCCCGGCAGAAACCGATCAACTCGCCTTCGCTCAGCTCGCTGCCAGGGCGCAGCTGGACGAAGGCGGCGGGAACTTCGCCCCACTTGGCATCCGCCATCGCCACGACCGCCACCTGTTCGACATCGGCGTGCCGCTGGATGATGTCCTCGACCTCCAGTGAGGAGATGTTTTCCCCGCCCGAGATGATCACGTCCTTCAGCCGATCACGAATCTTTATGTAGCCATCCGGCTCCATCACCGCCAAGTCACCGGAGTGGAACCAGCCGCCGGCGAAGGCTTCACGGGTGGCGGCTTCGTTTCGCAGGTAGCCCTTCATGACGATATTGCCGCGGAACATGATCTCGCCAACAGTCTGGCCGTCGGCGGGGACGGGGTCCAGCGTGACCGAGTCGAGCACCGCGATGCTTTCCTGCAGTGGATACGTCACGCCCTGACGGCCATTGAGCCGGACCCGCTCCTCCAGGGGAAGCTGATCCCAGCCATCCTGTTTGACGCAAATCGAGGCGGGCCCATAGGTCTCCGTCAGGCCGTAAACGTGGGTGAGTTCGATGCCGATCTTTTCCATCCGCTTGAACACGGATGCAGGCGGCGCCGCACCGGCGATCAGCCCGGAGACCCTGTGCTCGATCATCGCCTGCGACGCATCGGCCGCATCGGCGATCATGGCGTGGACGATGGGGGCTCCGCAGAAATGGCTCACCCCGTGCTGCCCGATCAGCTTGAGAATCTGCTCGGGGTCCACGCGCCGCAGGCAGACGTTGGTACCGCCGATGGCCGCCAAGGTCCACGGGAAGCACCAACCGTTGCAGTGAAACATCGGCAGGGTCCACAGGTAGACCACCGAGGCGGGAAGGTTCCAGGCCAGCACGTTGCTGGTCGCGTTCAGGTAGGCGCCGCGATGGTGGGTGACGACCCCCTTGGGGTTGCCGGTGGTGCCCGAGGTGTAACCCAGCGCAATCGCGTCCCACTCGTCGGCGGGTAACTGCCACTCCTCCCACACCGGCTGATCGGCCAGCAGCGTCTCGTAGTCGAACTCACCGATGGCGCGCTCAACGCCCTGGCTCGGATCAGGCACGTTGATCACCGTGGGCGCCGGCCCTTCCAACCGGGCCAGGGCCTTTTCGACCACGTCAACGTACTCAGGATCCACCAGCAGCAGGCGCGAGCGGCTATGTTCGAGAATAAAGGCCACCGCCTCCGGATCGAGGCGGATGTTGATCGCATTCAACACGGCGCCCACCATGGGTACGCCGAAGTGAGCTTCGTACATGGCGGGGACATTCGGCAGCATGACGGCCACCGTATCGCCTCTGTTGACGCCGAATTGCCTCAACATGGAGGCTAGTCGACAGCAGCGGGCATAGGTCTGCTGCCAACTGTAACGGGTCTCGTTGTAGATCAGCGCCGTCCTGTCGGGATATACGGCGGCCGCCCGTCTGATGAAGCTCAAGGGTGAAAGCGAGACATAATTCGCCGCATTTTTCTCGAGAGCATCATTGTAATGGCAGGTTTCACTCATGGTCTTACCCCTGTTATTTTTTAAGTAAGGGTTTGCAATCCAACCTTTCAATCGGCGCGACGGCCGTACCAAGCCATTAGCTGTTCATCTGTCATCACCCCTATCACTCACCATCCCTATCAATCACCATTCCTATCAGTCGCTCCCCCTATCAACGGCCACGCGTCCATAGGAACCACGGCCTGACCGGCACTACGGCTATCTGCCGCGAACCGTGGCGCTAGCGGCCCGGCTGTTCCCAGACGGGTTTGCGCTTGGCAAGAAAGGCATCGATTCCCTCGCCTGCGTCCGGGCTCATCATGTTCTCGGCCATCACGTTGCCGGCAAAGTCGTAGGCGTCGGCCAACGCCATCTGACGCTGAGGATGAAACATGGCCTTGCCAAAGCGCACGGCCGCAGGACTCTTGCCAAGGATCGTCTCCACCTTATCGGCCACGGCGGCATCCAGATCGGCATCCGCGACGACGGCACTCACCAGCCCCCACTCCAATGCCGTATCCGCATCGATAAATTCTCCGGTCACCAGCATGTCGAACGCCCGCTTGGGAGAAACGCTGCGTGACAGCGCCACGGCGGGGGTCGAGCAGAACAGGCCCACGTTGATGCCCGATACCCCGAAGCTGGACGATTGGGCGGCGATGACCAGATCGCAGCTGGCCGCCAACTGGCACCCCGCCGCCACGGCCATGCCCTGGACCTGGGCGATAACCGGCACCGGCAGCGCGACGACACTCTTCATCACCCGGCTGCAGTTGCGAAACAGCTCCTGGTAATAGGAATGGTCGGGATTTGCACGCATCTCCCGCAGGTCATGGCCGGCGCAAAACCCTCGCCCTGCACCTTTGATCACCACACAGCGGACAGCGGGATCGGCGGCGATCGCATCCAACTCTTGCTGCAATGAGGCAAGCACTGCTTCGGAGAGCGTGTTGAATTTATCCGGTCTATTCAACGTGAGATAGACGGCCCCTTCCTTGTCATCCCTGAGAAGAACACTTTCTGGAGACTGACTGTTATTCATAAATGACTCCCGCCAGAGATGGCTGATTAACTGCTCTTTATCGTCACCTCGGCGGTGATCGAGTGACGCTAGGAAAAGTGCCGCTAGCCCCCAGCATGGATACTGGATATCTTTTCCCGACATCATGGCTGCGCCGAAGGTGATCTAGGGGGACAGCACGACACCTATCGCCTCCGTCCCTTTTTTCGTTTCGCTCCGGGTAGCCGACTGAGCTATCTTTCTTTGCCAGCTTCGCCAGCGGATGACGAGCCGACAGGCCGACTCGGAGAGGCATCCTGCCTCACGATACCTTCAGCGTAAGTGATCCAGGAAAGCCTTGGAAAGCGACGATTTCTAAGCCGCTGGATTAGCCTGGCTAACGCGAAGACACCCGGCAACGGCGATGATTGCCTGGGTGCACCACCCACCTTCACTCCCTATTCCCCGCGGGCCGCCAGCCAACCCACATGGATTACGAAAAATAAGCCAAACACTTAGAAACTCTCGCTTTACCGCTGGATCGCCTCACGAGTAGCTTGTATCTGGTAAATGGCCTCCAGACCGTCACACTGCAAACCACGACAACTTTTACACCTATACACCTAGCTCGACAGGCGTTAACAGCCTGGACAGCGACCATAGCCAAGCGCGACGACGTCCCCCATCACGGCACGCCTGGAAAAACCAGGCACCTGGAACATGAGGCGCCCCATGAGCGAATCCACGATGAAAACCATTAATGTTGAATACGCGATCATCGGTGCCGGCACCTCTGGACTTGGCGCCTACTCTAAGATCAGTCGCAAGACTGACAGCGTGTTGATGATCCAGGACGGTCCCTACGGGACGACCTGCGCGCGGGTCGGCTGCATGCCCAGCAAGTTGCTGATCACCGCGTCCGATTACGCGCACCACCTGACCACCAGCGATTTCTTCGGCGTGTCATCCGAAGGTCACGTGGATGGACACAAGGTGTTCGAAAGATTGCGCCGAGAGCGAGATCAGCGCTTTGTCGCCAACAATCTTCGCTACGTCGACAAGATCCCGCCCCATCACAAGCTCGAGGGGCGCGCCAGGTTTATCGGACCGGGCCACCTCAGGGTAGGCGACTCCGTCGAAGTCAAAGCGGAAAAGTTCATCCTCGCCTGCGGCTCCAGGCCGGCGGTGAGCCAGGTGTTCGAGCCCGTCATGGAACGCGTACTCACCAGTGATACGGTATTTGAGCTGGAGGACCTTCCCCACTCGATAGCGGTGATCGGTATGGGCGTTATCGCACTGGAACTGGGGCAGGCACTCCACCGGCTCGGCGTCGACACGACCATCTACGGCCGCTCCGGAAAGATCAACGCCCTCACCCACCCGGACATGCAGCAGGAAGCGCTCGATATCCTCAGCGCCGAACTGGATATCTACCCCAGCGGCCAGGTGGTAAGCACGTGGCAAGATGCTGAAGGTGCCTGGATCGAGTTTGAACAGCCGAACGGCCAGCGGGTCACCAAGGTGTTCGACAGGGTACTGGTCGCCACGGGGAGGATCTCCAATGTTGATCAGCTGGGGATGGAGCATACCGGCGCGGAATTCACCGAAGCGGGCAAGGTCGTATTCGACCCGCAGACGATGCTCTGCTCCGACTCCCCCATTTTCATCGCCGGCGATGCGTCCGAATACCTGCCGGTGTGGCATGAAGCCTTCGATGAGGGGCGTATCGCCGCCGATAACGCCTTGAACTACCCGGACCCGGTGCCAGTGGACCGTAGGCCGCCATTGATGGTGTTCTTCACCGACCCTCAGATCGCCATCATCGGGCAGAGCTTTCGGGAACTTGAAGGCCTGGAGATCGTGATAGGAGAGCTACCCTTTGCCAGCCCCCGTCATGTGGTATGGAACAAGGTCGAGGGACGTATTCAGGTCTATCTGGACGCGCGCACCGGCGTGATCCTGGGGGCCGAGCTGCTTGGCTACCAGGCCGAACACCTGGCGCACCTGCTTGCCCTGGCCATCACCCACAGCATGACCGCCGAGCAGGTACTGATGATGCCGGTCTATCACCCCAGTGCCGAAGAGCTGTTAAGGGATGTGCTGATCGATGCCAGGGAGAAGCGTCGGGTCTATGCGGCTGAAACCATGATTCATTCAAACTCGGTCCCGGCATACTCATAAAACAGCCCTGAAAATGGTGAATGGCATCTTCTCTGTAAGTCGTTAATGTCTGCGACCAACCTGATTCGAGAGGGCCATTCGCTATGATCGCCGCGCTTGGTGGCCACCTCGGCCATCCACGCAATCTGCGGCGTGTCTGCCGCCTCCTGTGGCTCACGAAACCTTTTGACACGTCAACAATAAAAACATGTACTTATCGATATAAAAGGCGTTCAACTCATGAGCTCTAGCATGATCCCGACCGGCTTGAACCAGCTGCTGGTAGCGTCTGCTATAGTACTGTACAGCGGGAATGAGTTCCTTGCGTGCGAGAACCTCGGCAACCACTGTAAATCGAATCACTGATCTACCCTGGCGTGCTGCATCTTCATCCTAGCTCATACTCCCGGTCAATATTCCCTTCAGATTGTTCTCGATCTCAAGGCGCAGTATCTAACATCGGAACATACCTCCGCCTTACTCCTGAGCCAGCGCCTACGCTGGGTGTCACAATGGAGGATCAGAACAAATGAGAAAAATCGCCATCGATGCTGCAGACATCCGCATTCTTTGCGCAGTGCAACATCACGGCCATCTCAGCAAAATAAGACTTTCAGAGATCGTCAATCTTTCCCCGACACCGTGCTGGATTCGTTTCAACCGATTAAGGGAAGCCGGGTTGATACGCGGATACTATGCGGACATCGCGCTCGATAAGATCGCAGATGTCACCAGGGTTATTGTTACCGTTTCACTCAAGGAGCATCGGAAGTCGGTCTTTGAGCGTTTCGAGAATCACATCAAACAGGTAGACGAGATCATCGAATGCACGGCGACGGGAGGAGGAATGGATTACATCTTGAAAGTCGTGACGCTTAGTCTCCCCGCTTTTCAGGATGTGATGGATGAACTTCTTTCAGCGGATTTAGGAATCGAACGCTACATGACCTACATCACCACCAGAGAGATCAAATCTTCTCAACTCAACATTACCAACCTGACGACCAGCCCAAACAACTGAATCGAAAGAAGCTTTTTTCGGCTCTTCGTCACACCAGATGGATCTTGTGTGGCCCAGCATGCACACACGCCAGCGTGGTTACTGCAAAGCGCAGGGCGCGGCCGCCGACCATAGCGCCCTGTAACCTCACCTCACTCTCTTCGCTTCATGCTGATCGCGCCGCCAGCACCTGCTCTAGCTCCTGCCGATAGGCCGCCTCGTGACATGCCGGGTCGGCGGGGAAGCGGCCGAGTTCGACGGCCAGCTCGAAGAACCCCAGACGGGGCAGCTCGCCCCGACGGCTGACCACCAGGGCGGCGATCAGCGGGCGCCCGGCGGCCACATCGTCACGCATCAGCGCCTCAAGGGCCAAGGCGACACGCTGGACGGTGCGCGGCGGCGAAAGTCCCAGCGCCTCGGCCGCCTGCTGGTAGGTAATCGGCACGCCCTCGTCAGGCAGGCTCGTCAGCAGCTCACGCAGGCGCGCGGCCAGCTTGGGGTCGGGCATCGTCTGGGATCTGGGCGGAGAAATCATGGGTCGGCTCACTCGGTGGATGGGCTTCACGGGAATGCCGGAGAAGGCGCCAAGAGGCTTTTCACGGGTCGCCTGCATGGTAATCGCCGCACGGGAAGGCGTCGAAGGGCTGTCACCAGCAGTGCACGGGAGCTCTGCTACGCTGAGCGAGTCACTCCACCACTCAAGCGACTCGCGAGGCGAATCATGAAAAGGACTTACCGCATGAGCAGGACCGGCGCGCTGCCACGGATGGGCCTGGCGCTTGCCCTGGGTATCGTCGTGGCACTGGCCTCGGCGTCCGCGCTGGCCGTCAGCCCGGAGAAGATCAGCGCCGTCGAGGCGGCCCAGAACGTCACCCTGGGGCCTCGCCCGCTGTTCCTGATTCAAGACATGGACGAGGGCACCCAGCGCGAACGCCAGCTCAAGGAGACCCTGATGCGCTGCGCCGCCGGCACCGAGCAGTGGCAGCGCCGGGACTTCTCGATCGGCCATCGCGGGGCGGCCATGCAGTTCCCCGAACACACCCGCGAATCGTACCTGGCGGCGGCGCAGATGGGCGCCGGCATCGTGGAGTGCGATGTGACTTTCACCGAGGAGAAGGCGCTGGTGTGTCGCCACTCCCAGTGCGACCTGCACGCCACGACCAACATCCTCGAGACGGAGCTGGCCAATCAGTGCAGCGTGCCGCCGGCCTTCGATCCCGAAACCGGCGCGCTGACCAATGCCGAGGCGATCCAGTGCTGCACCAGTGACATCACGGTGTCCGAGTTCAAGAGCCTGGAGGGCCGCATGGACGGCGTGAACACCGAGGCCAGTAGCCTCGCGGGCTATCTCGACGGCACGCCCGGCTGGCGCACCGACCTCTACGCCACCCGCGGCACCCTGATGACCCACGCAGAGAGCATCGAACTGTTCCGGTCGCTTGGCGTGCGCATGACGCCGGAGCTCAAGGCGCCGGGCGTGCCGATGCCCTTCGATGGCATGAGCCAGGCCGACTACGCCCAGAAGATGATCGATGAGTACAAGGACGCCGGCGTGGCGGCCGAGGACGTTTTCCCGCAGTCGTTCAACCTGGATGACGTGCGCTACTGGATCGACAACGCGCCCGAGTTCGCCGGTCAGGCGGTCTACCTGGATGGCCGCTACGATGACGAGACCTTCGACCACCGTGATCCGGCGAGCTGGGCGCCGAGCATGGATGCGCTCGCCGAGCAGGGCGTGAAGATCCTCGCTCCGCCGATGTGGATGCTGCTCGAGGCCCGCCCCGAGGCCGGAGAGAACGAGGAGCGTATCGTGCCCTCGGTCTATGCCGAGCGTGCCAAGGCGGCCGGACTCGAGCTGATCGCCTGGACCTTCGAGCGTTCCGGCCCCCTCAGCGAGGACGGCGAGTGGTACCACCAAAGCGTCGATGCGGTCGTCGACAACGAAGGCGACAAGCTGCTGGTGCTGGACGTGCTGGCCAAGGATGTGGGGATCATGGGCCTGTTCTCGGATTGGCCGGCGACCGTGACCCTCTACGACAACTGCCTCGATCCCGAGCCCGCTACCTGACGCCACCACGAGGATCGACATGACGTCACACCGCTCGCTTTCCACCCATAGAGGCCAGGGAGTGGCCTTCAAGGTGGCCATCGCCGGGGGCATCCTGGCCTGCCTGGCCGCGCTGTCCATGGCCGGGGCCGGGCCGACCTTCCGCCTGGAGATGCTCTCGCTCGGCGAGGCCTTCAGCATGCTGCGCTACGGGGCCTTCGTCGCCCTCGCCGCCGCTGGGCTGGGCGCGGTGAGCCTGCTCATCGCCGCCTTCACCCGCCGCGCGCTGCCGGCAGTGCTCGGCTCGCTGGTGATCCTGGCCGGCCTGGCGCTGGTCGCGGTGCCCTGGCTTCAGATCGATCAAGCGCGCTCGGTGCCGCCCATCCACGATATCACCACCGATCTCGAGGATCCGCCCGCCTTCGAGGCACTGGTCGAGGCGCGCAAGGCCGCGCCCAACGCCGTGGCCTACCCCGGCGAGACAACCGCGAAGCAGCAGCGCGAGGGGTATCCGGCGCTCGGCCCGCTGGTGCTAAAGGCGCCGCTCTCGGAGGTGCAGGAAGCCGTCGAGGCCGAGGCTCGCGAGGCCGGCTGGGAGATCGCCGCGGTAAGCGACAGCCGGCTCGAGGCCACCGACACGACCTTCTGGTTCGGCTTCAAGGACGACGTGGTGATCCGCCTGCGCGAAACGGCCGACGGCGTTCGGGTGGACATGCGCTCCGCCTCGCGGCTCGGCACCAGCGACGTGGGCACCAATGCGTCGCGTATCCGGGCCACCCTCGACGCCCTGGAGGCGCGAGTGAGCGGCTGAGCCGGCACACAGCCCCTCCAGAAGCGACACGTGCGAGCGGCGGCCCTGGGCCGCCGCTCTCATGCCGTAAGGGCTTGTGCGAGGCTCACTTCATCTCGAAACCGCGCTCGACCAGGAGCTCGCCCATGTGCGGGCGTAGCTTGGTATCGAGCTCGGTATCGAACTTGGTATTGAACAAGGGGGGTGAAGTCGTCGGCGTGCCGGCCAACGGCAGCAGGTCGGCATGGCATTGCTTTCTTCCCATCAGCCTGAGCTGTACCTTGGGCACCATCGAATCGCAATTACAGGGATGACTGTTCCATGCTGACGAGACACCCTCCGCTTCCCGATCCTCGCGTCTGGCGGTTCGCCCTTGTGCTGATCATGGCGATGCTGCTGGCAGGCTGCGGCGTCAACAACATCCCCACCTACGACGAGCAGGTGAAGTCGGCCTGGGCGCAGGTGGAGAACCAGTACCAGCGGCGTGCGGACCTGGTGCCCAACCTGGTCGAGACGGTCAAGGGATTCGCCCGGCAGGAGCAGGAGACCCTGACCGCCGTGGTGGAGGCGCGGGCCAAGGCCACGTCCATCCAGATCGACGCCGAGTCGCTGGATGACCCGCAGAAGATGCGCCAGTTCGAGCAGGCCCAGCAGCAGCTCAGCGGGGCACTGAGCCGCCTGATGGCGGTGTCAGAGCGCTACCCCGACCTGAAGTCGAACCAGAACTTCCTGGCCCTGCAGTCGCAGCTGGAAGGCACCGAGAACCGTATCGCCGTGGCGCGGCGCGACTTCATCACCGCGGTGGAGCGCTACAACACCGAGCTTCGCACCTTCCCCGGCCGCCTGTGGCACAGCCTCCTCTACGACGAGATGACGCTTCGCGAGACCTTCGACGCCACGACCGAGAACGCCGACCAGGCCCCCCAGGTGGAGTTTGAATGATCGATCTTCTGCGCATTCCGCTATTAGCGCTGCTGCTGTCGGCGGCCCTTGGTCTTCAGGCACAGGACCTACAGGCCCAGGAAAGTGACGCCCGGCAGCTCGACTTTCCCGAGCTGACCGGCCGCGTGGTTGACCGGGCCGATCTGCTGGACCAGGCCACCGAATCCCGCCTGAGCGTGCAGCTGGCGGCGCACGAGGAGGCCACCACCGAGCAGCTGGTGGTGGCCACCCTGCCGGACCTGCAGGGCGTTACCATCGAGGAGTATGGCTATCAGCTGGGGCGCCACTGGGGCATCGGCCAGGAGGAGAAGGACAATGGCGCCCTGCTGATCGTCGCGCCGAAGGAGCGCAAGGTGCGTATCGAGGTCGGCTATGGCCTAGCCTGAATATTGCATCAGTATCGCGAGTTTGGCCTGGCGGGTGAGCAGGCCAGCTCTTCATGCTGGATGGCGCGAGAATCGCTCACTTTTTGATCGATTTCCCGCCTTCAAGACGCACTGCCCCCTACCCCCATTGTTTATCTCGTGCCGGGGACAGCACCCTGCCGGTCATCCCGGCACCAGTTTCTTGATCAGCTTGAGGAAGAGGTCTTGGTCGGGGTAGTGGCTACTCAGCATCAGCCGGACGCGCCGGGTATTGCGGATCACCACGCCACCGATCTTCAGCAACTTCAGGCGCAGGGTGGTGACCTGGGCCGTGGCGTATACCGT
>NZ_FPAQ01000039.1 GCF_900116405.1 Halomonas saccharevitans
ACGGCTCGGCTATCGGACACCGGCACAGGTATTCCTGGGGGAATACTCAGGAGCCCTGGATACCGCAGGTGCTGCACTTATTGCTTGAATTCAGCAATCAAAGGAACTTGAGTAGCATCGAAAGGGTTGCTCACGCCGGCGGCGGGTATAACGGAAAAACTTATACCAACTCAATAGAAGCACTTGAATACAATAAGGAAAATTACTCTCTCTTCGAGGTTGACTTATCGTGGACATCAGATGATGAGCTTGTTTGTATTCATGACTGGGGCAATAGTTTTGAACGCTCATTTGGAATTAATACTGAGTCGGCTGTTTCATTGAATGAATTCATTACTTTGGTTTCCGGTAAGTCGGATGTTGAAAAATGTACGCTCACATCGCTTGCTCACTGGATGGAAAAAAATCCAGGAGACAGAATTGTCACTGATGTAAAGGAAAGAAACGCTAACGCACTAAAGTTAATAGCCGAACGCTACCCGGAGCTTAAAAACAGATTTGTTCCACAAGTGTATCAGCCAACAGAATATTATATGGCCAGAATGTTGGGTTTTGATAATGTTATATGGACATTGTATCGATTCCGTGGCGACAACGAATCTATTCTAAGTCATTTGAAAAACATGGATTTGTATGGATTGACAATGCCGCGTGGCAAAGTTGACGCTGGTTTGGCTAAGCAGGCCTTTGATGAAAGGGGGGTTCGCAGCTACGTTCATACAATAAATAGTGTCGATGAGTATCTGAAGTACTTGAATCTGGGAGCCTCTGAAATTTATACTGACTGGCTACATTAATGTAAAGATTGTGCTAAAAAATTGCTTGGCGATAGGCGAAAAATGGAATTATGCGGATTTTCCGGGGTTAGTAGTTACGGCTAAGTGTTGTCTATGTCCCGTTGATCGCAAATTTACTAGCGCGTCGATTAGGGTGTAATCAACCAAGCGCGAGTATGGTAGATCGTTGCTAGGCTCTCAGTGAGCTAGGTCAAAGTGTAAAAGGCCCCGGTACTTGGGGCCTGCCTTATGTAATCTTCACCATGCCACCTCCTCGATCCCCTCCCGATCCTCAGCCTCGAGGGCGGCCTTGATGGTGTCCTTGCAATCCCAGCTCTGCTGGTAGATCCCCTCGATGTGCGCCAGGGCGTCGAGCGTCATGGCGTCCATCTGTTCGGGGGTGATCATGCGGGTGACGTTGGACTGGCCGCGGAATGGCATCACCGGGTCGGTGACGCCATCGGCGATCAGTCGTTGTGCTTTGCTGGAGAGCCCTAGCAGGTTGATCTGGTCCTGGGGGCGGGTCTGCACTACGTCTGGCTCGCCGGCGATGTCGTAGGGCAAGCCAGTGGCGAAGGCCTGGTCGCGGGCGGTGTCGATCTCACTGCGCTTGCGCGCGGCGAGGGTATCGAGATCTATCGGGGGGATCGGCACCCAAGTTGGGCGGCCGTTCTCGTCGGCGCCACGTTGCATGCCCTCGGGAGGCTCCCCTATGTAGATAGCATGATCCGACTTTGACACCTCTATGGTGTCAGAGGGCCAAGAGCCGGACCTCTGATAATCTGAACGAAGGCTTTTCGGATAAAAAGCGTTTGTTGATGCGCTGAAATAAATCATTAATACCCCCAGGCGAAATACGCGCCACCTTCAGCGCTAATATTCGTGTGCATTGTGAAGCCTGTTGTTGACTTGTTTGTCTGCCCCCACATAGCTCCCCCAGTGCCTGAGGCCCATCCTTGGTCAAAGCTGGTGACATTAATAATGGCTGTTGGAAATGCGATAGGGAAAGTCACAGGGCGACTGGTAGAACCGACGCCGGTGACACCCCACTGGAAAATAAGTCCGCCCAACCAGCTAGGGAAAATGATGTAGCCGGTGCCGCCTAGAGAGTAATCCACCCCCCACCGCAGCTTTTTTGGCGTCACCGCCGTGGTGTCATCCGTGCCTTCATCGACTTGGGTTGTAGTTGCCACCTTGAGCATGCCGGCAACCGATTCTGTCGCCTGCTTTACCCATTGAACGGCCCAATTCTTTAGCTTCTTTGGTGTGACGAAGCGTCCATCATCGGTGCCGGCATCTGTTTCAGTCTGGGTGGCGATCTCTGACATACCCTGGGCCGCTTCGGTGGCGGCCGGATGGTTGCGGCTTGACTCGTGCTCGGCCCGCTCCTGGTCGACATATTCCCGGGTCGCGAGCACCACGGACGGATCGACCTTGAGGGTGACGGCGGCGGTGTCGCTGACCTCGAGCACGAAGCGCACGGTCTGGGTGCGCGAGCTGCCCTCGGCGAGCACCGGCTTGTAGGTCTCGGGGTAGTTGCCGATACCAATCAGGTCGCCGTCGACGTCGAAGATGCCAATCTCGCGGATGGTCCAGCCGCCGACGTCGGGCGGCAGCACCTGCTCGACCACGATCCAGCTGGGATTGTCGGGGTCGGTGGTGCTGGTGTTGATCGGCGCGCGGCGGACCTCGTTGACCAAGGCCGTGGCGCTGCTGTCGGGTGTGGGCAGGCTGCCCCCGCCGTCGCCGACGGCGAGCTCGGTGATGTCGATGGTGCTGCCCAGGGCGACGGCGTTGGCCAGCTTGGCCTGACCGACGTCGGTGAGCAGGGTGTAGAACTGGGCCATGTGGGTCTCCTGTGGTGTGACGATCCTGGCCGATCAGGGCTGCGGGTAGACGGTGGCGATGTCGGTGCTGTCGGTGGCGATGCCCAGGTAGAACATGCCGGTCACCTCGCTCTCTTCGGCGACGAAGGGATAGACGGCGGTGACGTCACCGTCGTACATGGCGCTGCCGAGGTAGACGACGCCCTGGCTCTCGCCGGCGATGTCCAGGGCGGTGATGTGGCGGGTGAGGGGCTTGGCGTCATCGACCAGGCGCTCGAGCTCGGTGTACATGGCATCGGTAATGCCGGTGTCGAGCACGCCGATCTTGAGCGCGAAGGTGCCGGGCGTGCCTTCGGGGCTCGTCTCCCACCACTCGATGACCTCGAGGAGGTAGCCGAGCGGCTCGACGACCCGGCGCAGGGCCGAGATCGTGCCCTTGCGCTGGTGGACGTAGAACGCAGAGGCGATCACCTCGCGCCTGGCTGCCTCGGTCCAGGCGGGGTCCCAGCGGTCCACCGAGAAGGCCCAGGCCAGGTAGGGAAGCAGCCGGGCCGGGCAGGTGGCGGGGTGCCAGAGTTGGCGCAGCTCTACCGGGACGCGCTGGATCTCGGCCAGGGCCTCGGCCGCGGCGCGCTCCAGGGGTGTGCCGTTGGGCGGCAGCAGCGGGCGGCGCGTGTCACTCATCGCTGCCCCCGATCACCACGGTGGTGCCGGTGCAGTGGGCGGCCTGGGTATCATCGAGCACCACGTCGGCGGCGGGGGCGGCGAGCTCCACCCGCTGCACCCCCTCCACATGCAGGGCGGCATGGAGGGCCGAGAGGCGGATGTCGCGGCCCAGGCGCCGCTGGGTGCCGACGTAGGCGTCCAGGGCGGCCTCGGCCGCCTCGAGGATGGGTTCCTGTTCGGGCCCCGGGTAGACGTAGAGGGTGGCGTCGACGGTATAGGGGGTGATGGTGGCCGATTGCACAGTGAGGCGGTCGCCCACCGGGCGGATGTCCTCGGCGGAGAGGGCGGCGTCGACGATGTCGATCAGCGCCTGGCTGGCGGTGCCGTCGCCCTCGGTGGAGAGCAGAGTCACCAGGGCCTCGGCGGGGTTGGGGCTGATGGCGGAGGCATCGGCCACCCGACCGTCGGCGCTCATGGCGTGGAACACATAGGCGCCGCGCGGGCCGGCGACGCTGAGGCCCTCCCAGGCCTGTTGGGCGCGCAGGCGCAGGTCCTCGTCGCTCTCGTAGGTGGGCGGTACCGGCGGGGTGGCGTCGGGGTCGCCGGCGTCGATCACCAGGCGCTCGACCTCGAAGTTGGCCACCAGCTGGTCGAGGTCATCGCCCAGGCTGTAGGCGAGCATCACCGCCTTGGCCGCCTCGTTGACGCGCTGCCGCCAGGTCAGCTCGCGGTAGGCGCTCTCCTCGAGCAGCTTGGTCAGCGGCTCGCTCTCCAGGGCGAGGGTGGCGGTGACGGCGTCGCGCTGGCTGGCCTCGACCAGGTCGAGCAGCGCCGCCTTGCGCTCGGCGAGGATCTCCTCGAAGTCGAGCGTCTCGACGATCGTGGGCGCGGGGAGCTGCGAGAGGTTGATGGTTCCGCTCATGCGACGGGCACCTCCAGGCGGATGGGCTGGCCGCCGGCGGTGGTCTGGCCGTCGATCTCGAGCACGGCGGTGCCCGGCCGTGAGGCGCTGACGCTACGGCGCACGGCGGTGACGCGCAGGCGCGGCTCCCAGCGGATCAGCGCCATGGCGGTGGCGGCGTAGACCTGCAGCATCAGGGCATCGGTGAGCGGCTGATCGATCAGCTCGGGCAGCAGGCTGCCGTAGTCGCGGCGCATGACGCGTGAGCCGAGGGGCGTGGTCAGGATGTCGCGCACGCTCTGGCGGATATGCTCGAGGCCCGCCAGGGCGCGGCCGCTGCTGGCGTTCATGCCGGTCATCAGATAACACCTCCCGTGTTGCCGCTGCCCGGCTGAACGCCGCTGTGCTGGTGGCTCGCGCTGATGTCCTTGCCGTCGCTGGTCACGGCGCCGGTGAAGGCGACATCGCCGGCGATGGTGGCGGTCTGCCCGCCGGGCTGGCTGAAGTTGCCGTTCAGGGTCAGGTTGCCGTTGATCACGGTGTCGGCGTTGAGCGTGGCGCCGCCGCCGGCGGTGGCGGTGAGCGCGGCCGGGGTGGTCACGGTGACGTCGCCCTGGGCGGCGAGTGTGGCCGAGCCGGGCAGGGTGGCCTGCAGGTGGCTGGCGGCGTGGTCGTACTCGAGCACGGCGCCGTCGGGCATCACGGCGTGGAAGACGTCGGCGCTGCCGCTGGGCGCGGGGTGCTGGGTGCGGTAGAGGCCGGCCAGTACCACGGCGCTGACCATGTCGCCGCCGGGGGCGAACACCACCACCTGCTCGCCGACGGTGGGCGGCGACCAGGTGCGAGTGGTGCCGGCGCGCGCCTCGAGCCAGGGCAGCCAGGCGGTGGTGATCTCGCCGGTGGCCACGCGCACGCGGGCGCGGGCGTGGTCCACCTCGGCGACGGTGCCGAGGCGGACCAAGTTGTGGATCAGGCGCAGCAGCTCGGCGGCGCTATGCAGGGGGCGTTGGCTCATGGCGCCATCGTTGCCCCTGGGCGGGGTTGGCTCTAGCGGGGGGCGTTGTGGATGCGGACGCTACAACGTACCGCGTCGCCGGGCGGCTAGAGGGCGTCGCCGATCCGCTCGAGGATCATGTCGCGCACCACGGCGCGGTCGGCGTCGCTGTAGCCGAGCAGGCGGCGCTCGGGGTAGTCGTACCAGGGGCCGTTGCGGTCGACGTTGTCGCGCAGGCCGTACTGATGCACCCGGGCGATGCGCGCCACGCGCCCGGCGAAGCCGACGGTGGCGGCGTCGGCCATGCCGCGCCCCTTGAGGTACTTGGCCCGGCGGATCTTGGCGAACATCACGCCGCGGCGGATGGCGCCGGCCTGCTCGCGTGCCTGGGGCTTGCGGGGCGCGAAGGGCGAGCCGTCGGGGTTCTCGCCGCGCTTGATGCGCGCGGCCTGGCGCTTTCTCAGGGTGCGGGCGATGTCGCGGGCCAGCTTGCGGCGCTCGCCGGGCTCGAGGCGCTCGATCAGCGGGCCGATCCAGTCCTCGAGGGCGTCCAGGTCGTCGGTCATTGCTGCCACTCTGCTGCCAGGGTGTAGGCCTCGTCGGCGTCGACGTCGCGGATGTAGAGCTGCCAGTCGGCGGCGGCGCAGGGGTCGATATCGAACTCGGGCTGGCGGTGGTCGACGTGGATGGTGCCGGCGTCGCAGTCCACCAGGGCCACCACACGCTCGGTGAGGGTGACGTCGATGGCGAGATCCCAGCGCTGGTTGTCGAGCAGCTCGGCCTGGAAGGTCACGGCCTCCTCGGGCACCAGGTCGGGCTGGTAGCGGGACAGCCACTGCAGCAGCGGGATGATCACGGTGTCGAGCTCGCCGGCGTGGTCGGTGAGCACGATGCGCACCGGCACCAGGTACTGGTGCGAGAGGTGGGCGCCGCGGTGGAACTCGATGCTGCCGTCCTCGATGAAGGTCAACAGCCGGTCGGGGTTGCGCGAGAGGTCGGGGATGCGCGCGAGCAGGTAGGTGCGCAGCGAGTGGAGCTTCTTCATCGGGTGTCGACCTCCTCCAGGAAGCTGCCGCGCTTGCCCTTGAGGGTGCCGGCGATCTTCTCGCCGCTACGGCCGGCGATATAGCCGCCCACGCCCAGGGTCATCAGGTTCCACAGCGGCTCGGGCAGCTCGAGGTGCAGGCCGACGCCGAACATGGCGCCGAGGTAGGGGGCGAGCAGGTAGTTGTTGGCGACGATGGCGACGATGACCAGCATCAGGATCGGCCGCCAGTTGCGCTGCAGCCAGCTCTCGCCGGTGGCCTCGGCGAGCACCACCTGCATGCGCGCCTTGAGGCCGGCATCCTGCTGATCGATCAGGCGGCGCTGCAGATCGGCCTTGAGCCGGGCGGCCTGGTCCTTGTCGGTGACGGCCTGGTCGATGACCTCCATCACCGGGCCGGCGACGGTGCCGAGGATGTTGGCGATCAGGTTCATGCCACACGCTCCAGGGCGCGGGCGTGGCGCCGGTAGGCGGCATCGAGCCTGGTGTCGTAGTCGTTGCGCTCGAAGTCGGGGCCGTTGTAGCGCCGGGCGAAGTCGCGCCAGTCGCGGTGTCGCAGGGCGGCATGCAGGGCATGGTCGGACTCGATGAAGCTCACGAAGGCCTCGAGTTGGCGGCCCTCGCTGGCCCGCATTGCCTCCTCCCAGACGCGGGCGCTGCTGTAGCCGAGGTGCTGCCAGTGGAAGCCCATGATCTGGAAAAGCCCCCAGCTGGCCGACTCGATGGCTGCCTCGGCGTGGATCTCTCCGGCACGCGCCAGGCGGCCGTGCTCGTGGGGTCCGCCCTGGTAGCCGCCGGGGTGGCGGTTGACCAGGTTGGGGGTGCGGCTCTCCCAGGGCTTGGGGCTGATGCCGTGGTGCTCGAGGCGTCGGCGCATGATGTGGCGCTCGAAGAGGATCACCGGGGCGCCGTTTCTCGGCCCGCCGTGATGGAAGCCGACCCCGCGGGACTCGACCTCGTTGACGGCCATCATGGCGGCGAGCTCGACCTCGAGCGTCTCGGCGGCACCGACCAGGTCCGCCTGGCGCAGCGCCTTGGGGTCGCGGCCCTGCTGCAGGGCGCGCTGGGTCTTGCGGCCGGCGAGGCCGTCGATGACCAGGCCCTGCTCGCGCTGGAAGGCGCGCACGGCGGTCTCGGTGGCGGGGCCATAGATGCCGTCGGCGGTGAGGCCGAAGCCGCGCCGTCTCAGGTCGTTCTGCAGGCGTTCGACGGCGGGGCCGGTACTTCCGTAGTGCAGGGTCATGGGCGGCTTTCCTCCTCGAGCTGACTGACGCGGCCATCGAGCCGAGTAATGCGGTCTTGAAGGGTGCCGATCTCGCGGCTGGCATCAGCCTTGCGGTAGTAGAGGTCGCTCCAGTCGCGAAGGTCGCGGCGCAGGCTAGAGATCTGCTCTCCCTGGTAGACCAGGCGTTCGCGCAGCACGGCGGTGTGCTCGCCGAGCGTGACCAGCTTGAGTCCCGCCCAGGCGAGCAGGGCGACCAGGGTGAGCTGGATGCCGGTCTGCAGGTGGCGTTCAAAGAGGGAAGAAGTCACGGTGCTTTCCGCCATGCAGTCCTCATGTCAGGTCCAGAGTTGGACGGTGTCGACCACGGCAGCCGTCGGCGGCTCTTCCGGCAGCTCGACCAGGGTGCCGTGGGGAAGGATCGACCCGAGCTCGGCGAGCCCGGGGTTCAATTCGAGCGCCTGCTCGGTGACGCCGGCGGTGCTGCCGAGCACGCGATAGCAGAGCGCGTCCAGGGTCTCGCCCTGGTGGGTGCGCACGGTGGGCACTAGATCAGCTCCACGGTGGTGTGGCGCTCGTGGAGGATCTCGGCCACGGCCCAGCGGGCGTCGCGGCGGTAGTCGTCGGCGGCCAGGTCCTTGGCCTCGCCGCGCTCGTCGCCTTCCCCGGTGGCGCTGTAGTCGCGGTAGCGCTCCATCAAGCTGGCCATGGCGGTGGCGTAGAGGGCGCGCCGGTAGAGCAGGACGTAGTGTCCGTCGGCGGCCCAGCTCGGGGCGGCGACGTCATTGACGCTGGTCGCGCCGTCGTCCTGGCGGGCCTGCTGCCAGTCGGCGAGCTGGCGGTTGACGTCGGCGAGGGCGACGCCCAGGGCGTGGGTGAGGCGCGGCTCGGTCACGGTGCCGTCGACGCGCTCGGCATCGCGGAAGGCGGCGGGGTCGATGTCGGGCCAGAAGCCGTTGTTGACGAGCGCATCCGGCGGGGTGGTGGTCTCACCGGTGTCGTAGGAGATCAGTGACGACATGGCCGGGCCTCAAGGTGAAGGAAGGGGGTGGGCCGGGATCGACGAGATGGGACCGTGGTCCGCTCTCCCCCGGCGCCCCCTTGGCGTCGGCGTGCGACTCGGTGGCGTCAGGCCGGGGCGTTGCCCTGGCCGGTGGCGTTCTGGTGCTTCAGCTCGCGCTCGAGGCGCTCGATGTCCTTCTTGACGCCGGCGCGATCGTTGAGCTGCAGGGCGCGGCGCAGGTGCTCGAGGGCGTCGTCCAGGTGGCCGCCCTTGTCGCGGTAGGCGTAGCCCAGCGCCTTGTGCAGCTTGGCGCGGATCTGGTCGTGCATGTCGGCGTCGGCGGTCAGGGCCTCGGCGCGCGAGAGGTGCATGACCAGCTCGGCAGCGACCAGGGGCAGGGCGTCGCCCTCGGTGGCCTCGAGCCGGGCCAGCGCTTCCTCGGCCGTCTGCTCGGCGACGATCGAGGCGGTGTCGCGCTCGAAGCGGTCGGGGGTGTCCAGGCCGTAGCGCAGGGCGTACTCGGCGACCTCGATGCCGCCGGCAAGATCCCCAACGTCGAGGCGCCACAGCATCACGGTCATCAGCACGTCGTCAGCGGCGCCGTTGCCGCCCTCGAGCACGCCGGCCACGTAGGCCTCGAACTCGGGCAGCAGCTCGCGCTTCTTCTCGACCTTGGCCTCGAGGCTCTTGATGCCCTTGAGGGTGCGGCGGGCCTCCCAAAGGGCGGCGGCGTGCAGCTCATACTGCTCGCCGGTCTGGGCGGCGCGGGGATCGGCGGCCCCCGCCGCCTGGGCGGCGGTGGCTCGCTGGAAGTGCCGACGGGCGGGGCTGAGCTTGGGCGCCTTGCGCTCGGGCGCTTTCTGTTCGTGCCGGGTCTGGTCGGTCATGGGCCCACTCCTTAGATGAAGTTGATGTTCTCGACCAGGCAGCCGAAGCCGTAGTCCTCGACGACGTAGGCGTCGTTGGAGGACTCGTAGTTCTCGACCCGCTTACGCTCGGGCTTGTCCTTGATGTAGCGGCGGCGGCTGCCCTGCTGCCAGTAAAGCGAGAGGTTCTCCAGGCTGGTTACGAAGATCATGCCGTCGGGCACGAAGGGCGCGCGCACCGCCTGCAGGCCGCCGACGCGCTTCTGACTGACGAGCATGTCCAGCGCCTGGGCCTCGGAGGGCGTGCCGGCGTGGGTGCTGATCAGCGGGAAGTACTTATCGGCGAGCAGCTTGCGGCCCATGATCGCCACCAGGTCGGTGGACTCGCGGTACCAAGGCTCGACCATCTCGTTGACGGCGTCGAAGACCAGGGCGTCGAGGTTCTCGTAGTCGCCGCCGCTGCCGACGGTGACCTGGCCGGAAGAGGCCACCACCTCGGTGAGCACCCGGGCCGGGGCATCGGTGCGGTACTTCTGCAGCCAGCCGATGTTGACGTCCTGGAGCAGCGGGTTGGTAACGCGATCGGTGGCCACGGCGGCGCTGGTGCCGTTGAAGCCGATCATGATGCGGTCCAGCGCCTGCTGGCGAACGATGGCGTTGCGCACGCGGGTCTGGAAGTCGGCGAACTTGGCCCAGGCGTCGAGCTTGGACCAGGGCAGGAAGGTGTCGAACTCGGTGGAGACGCACTCGTAGCCGTTGGCCTCCAGGGTGGATAGGTCGCGCGGGCTGCGATCGTTGAGGGAGACGTCGGTGCGGCCGGCGATCGGACCGGAGACGCCGAGGCCGAGTTTCTCGCCCTTGAGCTCGTCGACGCCGACCATGTTGATGCGGCCGAGGAATTCGCTGGACTCCTGGATCTTGGATTCCAGGGTCTGCTGCACGCTGGGCTCCACGGCGAAGCTCTCGGCGGCGCTGGGCACGCCGGAAAGCTGGGCCACGCGGGAGAGCAGGGCGTTGAAGTTCTTGCGGGTATCGTTGCGCATGGGCGGCGGTCCTTAGCAGTCGGTCAGCATGGCGTTCCCGCCGCCGGTGGCGGGGGCGCGGGGCGGGGTGGTCGGTTCGTTGTCGAGCGCGGTGTAGAGCTCGTCGAGGCGGCGCTGCGTCTCGGCGTGGGCGGTCTGCAGCTCGGCGAAGGCCTCGGCGCTGGGGCGTCCGGCGAGATCGGCGGCCAGGGCCTGGTGCTTCTGCACAAAGAGCTCGAGGGTCTGCTCGAGTTCGCTGCGGAAGGCGGCGAAGCCGGCATCGGTCTTGGCGTCGTGCTTCTTGAACAGCGCCTTGACGCGATCGGCGAGGCTCGGGCCCTTGTCGGCCGGGGGCGTGTCGTCTGCCTGCTCGGAGAAGTCGAGCTCGGTCTCCAGGGCGGCGGTGAAGACGTTGTGCGCCGACTGCTTGCGGGCGGCCAACGGCGAGTTTTCGCCCTGCTGGGCGCTGAAAGAGAGCATGTCGGTGCCGAGGCTCGCCGGGGAATCGGTGACGGCCAGGCCGACCAGGTAGGCCTCGCCGGTGTCGGCGAACTCGGGATCCACCTCGATGGAGGTGTAGACCTTCTGGCGCTCCTGGTTCATCTGCTTGAGCCGGTCGGTAGGGTCGATCTCGGCGAACAGTGCGAGCTTGCCGTCGACCTCGCGGGCCTCGAGCTTGGTGACGTCGCCCAGGGCGGGGAAGGGGCCGTCGGCGAACATGCCGCGCATGTGCTCCATCCAGACGCGGGCACCGTAAACGGCGGGGTCGAAATTCTTGGCCATCTGCTCGATCCACTCGCGTGAGATCTTGCGGCCGTCGGTGGTGGCGCCTTCTGTGGCGATCCGGAACATGGCGGAGGCCTCTGCTGGTTGCTCGGCGGTACGTTGCCGTCAGGTTCCGCGCGGCCGGTCATGGCCTCAACGTTGTGGCGTTGTAGGCGCCTTATCCACAACGCGCCCGGCCGTGGGCGATTCGCGCGCGCGGTTAGGCTGGCGGCATGACGACGATGCCTGCCGACACCCTCGATTCACCGCGTGTGACCGCCCGCCATCTCTACTGGCAGGGGTGGCGCGTGGCGCGTATTGCCGAGTTCCTGGGCGAGAAGCCGCCCACCGTGCACAGCTGGAAACAGCGCGATGGCTGGGACGAGGCCTCGCCCAGCCAGCGGGTGGAGGGCGCGCTCGAGGCGCGGCTGGTGCAGCTGATCAGCAAGGAGGGCAAGGAGGGCAAGGACTTCAAGGAGATCGACCTGCTGGGCCGGCAGATCGAGCGCCTGGCGCGGGTGCACAAGTACGAGGCGACCGGCCGCGAGGCGGACCTCAACCCCAACATCAACGCGCGCAACGAGGCGCCGCGGCGCAAGCAGCGGCGCAACTTCCTCGACGAGGAGCAGATCGAGCAGCTGCGCGCGGCCTTCCTGGATACGTGCTTTCAGTACCAGCTGGACTGGTACGAGGCGGGCCAGAAACACCGCATCCGCAACATCCTCAAGAGCCGCCAGATCGGCGCGACCTTCTTCTTCGCCCGCGAGGCGATCGTCGATGCCTTCGAGCAGGGCCGCAACAAGATCTTCCTCTCGGCCTCGAAGGCGCAGGCGCACATCTTCAAGAACTACATCGTCCAGTTCGTGAAGGAGGTGTGCGACGTCGAGCTCAAGGGCGACCCCCTGGTGCTGGACAACGGCGCCGAGCTGCACTTCCTGGGCACCAACTCGAAGACCGCCCAGGGCTATCACGGCGACGTCTACCTCGACGAGTACTTCTGGATCGGCCGCTTCGCCGAGTTCCGCAAGGTCACCAGCGGCATGGCGATGCACAAGAAATGGCGCCAGACCTACTTCTCGACGCCCTCGAGCATCGGTCACGAGGCCTATCCGTTCTGGACCGGGGAGATGTTCAACAAGCGGCGCAAGAAGGCCGACCGTCAGGCCTTCGACGTCAGCCGCGAGGCGCTCGCCGGCGGCAAGCTGTGCCCCGACGGCCAGTGGCGCCAGATCGTCACCGTGGAGGACGCCATCGCCGGCGGCTGCGATCTCTTCGACCTCGAGCAGCTGCGCCTGGAGTACAGCGAGGACGAGTTCGCGAACCTGCTGATGTGCGAGTTCGTCGACGATAGCCAGAGCGCCTTCCCGCTGGCGATGGTGCACCCGTGCATGGTCGACAGCTGGGAAGTGTGGGACGACTACCGGCCCTTCGCGCCGCGCCCGGTGGGCGAGCGCGGGGTGTGGCTCGGCTACGACCCGACCGGCACCGGCGAGGATGGCGACGGCGCCGGCCTGGTGGTGGTGCTACCCTCGCGTAGCGCCGAGGAACCGCACCGGATACTGGAGCGCCACCGGCTCAAGGGCCAGGACTACGAGGCGCAGGCGGCATTCATCCGCAGCTTCGAGGCGCGCTACCAGATCGATCACATCGGCATCGACGTCAGCGGGCTGGGCGAGGCGGTGGCCGAGCACGTCGAGAAGTGGTTCCCCACCGTGGCGCGCTACCAGTACAGCCCCGACGTGAAGAGCCGCATGGTGATGCAGGCCCAGCAGATCATGCGCAAGGGGCGCCTCGAGTTCGACGCCGGCTGGTCGGATCTCGCCCAGTCGTTCATGGCCATCAAGCGCGAGCTGACCGCCTCGGGCCGCCAGTTCACCTACACCAGCGGGCGCAGCCAGGCGACCGGCCACGCCGACCTGGCCTGGGCCACCATGCACGCCCTGCACCACGAGCCAATCGACGGCCCGGCGGAGGACGCCGGGCGATCCATGATGGAGATCTTCGAATGAGCGACACCGCCACCGACAAACCCCGCGTGCGCGTGCCGGCCTACCGGGTCGACGAGCCTGGCGCGACTGCAGCCCCGGCCGCCGCGCCGGGCCGGGCCGAGGCGTTCAGCTTCGGCGACCCCGAGCCGGTCACCAGCATGCGCGACTTCTTCTACGAAGGGCTGTGGCTCTCGGCCGACGAGTGGTACGAGCCGCCGATCCCGCTGGACGTGCTGGCCAAGAGCTACCGGGCCACCGCCCACCACGGCAGTGCCATGCAGGTGAAGCGCAACATCCTGCTGCGCACCTTCGAGCCGCACCCGCTGCTGGGCCGCCAGGCGTTCAGCGGCCTGGCCCTTGACTACCTGGTGTTCGGCAACGCCTACCTCGAGGAAGTGTTCGGCCGGCTGGGCAAGCGGCTGCCGTTTCGCCACCTGCGCAGCCGCTACATGCGCCGGGGCGGGCTCAATGCCGACCGCTACTGGTGGGTACCCAATTTCGTCGACCGGGTCGAGCTGCCGGCGGGGCGGGTGATCCACTTGCTCGAACCCGACATCGACCAGGGCATCTACGGCGTGCCGGACTACATCGGCAGCCTGCAGTCGGCCTGGCTTAACGAGAGCGCCACCCTGTTCCGACGGCGCTACTACCTCAACGGCAGCCATGCCGGCTTCATCATGTACGTCAACGATGCCGCCCATAACAAGCAGGACATCGACGCCATGCGCCAGGCACTCAAGGACAGCAAGGGCCCCGGCAACTTCCGGAACCTGTTTCTCTACTCCCCCGGGGGGAAGAAGGACGGGGTCCAGGTGATCCCCGTCTCGGAGGTCGCGGCGAAGGACGAGTTCTGGAACATCAAGAACATCACCCGGGACGACCAGCTCGCCGGCCACCGGATCCCGCCGCAGCTGATGGGCATCATCCCCAGCAACACCGGCGGCTTCGGCGACGTCGAGAAGGCCGCGCGGGTATTCGTCGCCAACGAGCTCGAGCCGCTGCAGGCCGCCATGATGGAGATCAACGAGGTCGTCGGCGAAGAGGTTGTGCGCTTCCGGCCCTACTCGCTCGACGGGGAGGCCAACGGCCCGCAGCTCGATCCGACGAAGTAGCACCGCCGAGTTCCCCAGCCATCCCGATCACCAGGCCGTCCAACCGGGCGGCCTTCTCGCGCGCCCGCGCGGCAGCCTCGGCTCAGACCTTCTCCAACGAAAATCGATTCCCTCCCAGCGGTTGTAAGTCGAATACCGGTGGTTTCCCCTTCGGCCATTCCAATGCCTCTTGGCGTGCAAGCCATGACTTGATCACCGGTTCAGAAGAATCCCGAAACTCGGGACACTGGTTCCAGAACCCCGAGGTGAGCTTAAACTTGTGAGGCTGGCCATCGATGAAGACAGTGATCGATTCCCATTCAGTTAGAAAATGCAGTCGACGGTTCTTCATGCCGACTCTGATCCCGTATTGATTCTTTCCATTCGACCATGCTGTGGCCCGCATCTCAGCACCTCCAATTGCTATGTGCTCATCAAAGAAGGGTAGGTGAAGACCCTGCCGGTCACAGCCCGCCGCGCGCCGTCGACACCCCGCCCCGCCTGCGCTCTAAGTATTTTTGTTTTTATGCATGTAGGCACTATGGCCGATAGCCCGGCGGTACAGGTAGGACATCGCGACCTAAGTGCCTGTGGCGGCATGCGTTTTTATGCAAAATGGCGGCTATGGAGGTTCCCGCAGCGCTTGCGGGCCAATCTGAGAAGGTGAGGGGGGCTCGGAAAAAGGTAACATCGGTAACTTGGCCGATTTCTGCTTGTATCTATCTGATTCTATTGATTTCTATCGTTACCTTTAAAAGGTAACAAGAGGTACTGCAAAAGGTAACGGGCTGCCAAGTCATTGATTTTAAAGGATAGAGAAATCTCTCTCTGTGACCATTCAAAAAGGTAACGCATCACCTTTTCATCACCTTTTTGTTACCTTTTGGACACCCGTTTTAACGCCTTTAATATCAAGTGCCTACGTCATTTTTCGGCATGCCATTACTTTTGTTACCTTTTTCCGAGCCCCCCACGGATTCTAGAACTGCCCCGCGCATGATGTGCACGCACGCGTCCCACACGCGCACGCATCACATCACGAAAACCAACGAGGTTCGCGAGGAGAAAAGGAAAAGTTGCTGGTAGAAATTTGGTACGTGATGGCAATGAATGCCGGAATGGCGGGGCTTAGTTCCTATCCATCATAGGCGCGACGGAGAAAGTCCTGTCCAGCGCGGGGCGCGCGGTGCCAGTATCCATGCGGGTTGTGGTTGTTGCCTTATCTGTCATAACTGTACATATTTACAGTGGTTGAGCCCTGTTTTTCGCCATGCGTTGGTACATTTTTGGCACACGGGGCCGTGGCAATTTGGTACATCGGGAGGTTCGCGTGGCGACGATCAGGAAGCGTCGGCGAAAGGACGGCAGTTTCTCATACCTAGCCCAGATCCGCATCGCCCGCCGTGGGCAACCAGACCACTCTGAGTCGCGGACGTTCCCCAGGAAGGCGATGGCAGAGGAGTGGGCCAAGCGCCGCGAGCTCGAGCTCAGCAGCCCCGGCGGCATTCTCTCGGCGAAGTGGCGCGGCGTGACCTTGGACGATGCCATCGAGCGCTACCTGCATGAGTTCGCCCAGGATGCCGGCCGCTCCAAGCGGGCGACGATCAAGCAGATGCAACGTTTTCCGATCGCTCGGGTGAAGGTCACCGAGCTGACCAGCGAGCAGGTCATCGAGCACGCGGTGATGCGCCGGAGCAGTGGGATCAAGCCCTCGACCATCAACCAGGACATCACCTGGCTCGGCATCATCCTCAAGACCGCGGTGGCCGCCTGGAAGATGCCGGTGGACCTTGGCGAGTTCGAATCGGCCAAGCTGCTGATGCGCAGCAAGGGGCTGGTCTCGAGGCCGGGATCACGAAGCCGGCGGCCAACCGATAACGAGATCGAGCGGATCCGTGCCTATTTCCAGCGCTCGCAGCGGATCCGGCCGAGCGCGATCATCCCGATGGAAGACATCATGGACTTCGCCATCGCCTCCTCGAGGCGCCAGGAGGAGATCACCCGGCTGCTGTGGTCGGACCTGGACGAGAAGGCGATGACCTGCTGGGTGCGTGACGCCAAGCACCCCCGGCAGAAGTGGGGCAACCACAAGCGATTCAAGCTCAGCCATGAGGCCATGGCCATCATCCGTCGGCAGCCGCGGGCCCAAGGCGAAGAGCGGATCTTCCCCTACCACGGAAAGTCGATCGGCACGCGTTGGCGCGCCGCCTGCGCTGCCTGCGGCATCGAGGATCTACGCTTTCACGACCTGCGCCATGAGGCGACGTCGCGGCTGTTCGAGGCGGGGTATGAGATCGTGGAGGTGCAGCAGTTCACCCTGCATGAGAGCTGGGACGTGCTGAAACGCTATACTCACTTGCGCCCAGAGCTTCTTATTCTTCGTTGACACCACTGGTTGCCAAAGTGATAGGCATGCGATGAAGCAATGCGTTTTGCATACCCTCTGCGATCCATTCTCCTGATTGAGCGCTATAGTAGTGTTGGGCTACTCTATGCCTTCGGAAAATATCGAGCGGTAAAGGGTTTATCGCGTGAGGGTTATGGAAAACCATTAGTCCATCATGTATTTCTTCGCGGGTATTTGGTGTTTTTTCAATGCTGCGTTCAGGTGCTCCGTTTGGTCCTGATGCCCAGAGATATTGAACAATTGTTTTGTCGGATTCTTTGTCCATGGCGCAGACCTTTCCCCATGTGGCGGTGCAACTGAAAATTACTGCGCTGACCTCTTCATAAGATTTTTCATTAAAGAGCCCAAGATTTATTTTTGCGCCATTCTCTTTTTTTATGCTTGACACATTGATCTTGGGTGGACCATAGGGGAACTTTTCAGGGTTTTCAAGGAAGCTGGCTTCATCGATATATTCCCCACATAGTAATGCTCTAATAGGTCTGTCATATTGCAAATTAAAAAATTTTTGCTCAAAGGGGGCTATGGCTACAACGAAAGGTCTGTTGATTACCTGTGCTAGCCTGCAGTATTTTTCCCTGAATTTTGTTGTTTTTGAGTGTAGAGCGTTAGATAGTCTTACGATGGCTTCTTTGTTTATTTCTTCAGTGCTTTGTTTTTCCATTGCATCTTCTATGGTCTTCTCCCATTCATGGGCTTTACCTTTGGCTGTATTTGCGGTTGTGGCTTCTACGATGAATTCCAGCCCCCTTTTTTTTAGATAAAAATCGGGGGTGCTGTGGTCAAAGTTGATTTTTGTTTCGTAGGACTTGAAGACCGCGAAGAGGTAGATTTCCCAAAATGTTGAGTTGAATGTGGTTTGAAGCTCGGTTGTTAGTTTCCCATCTCTGTCAATGAATCCAGAGGCCCGCTCATCAAGAATTTTTCTTTGTGATTCATAGCCTGGTGTAAGGATTTTTTTGAAATTCTCATGCAGCTTTTCTTCCTCTACTACCGGCTCAAAAAGGTTAAGTTTGTTCATGGCCTTCACTTCGAGATCTGACAGTGGGTTAGAGTTTATCTTGTACCTATGATGACTTAGGTATTCACCCGCTTCCACATCTCATGCGCCTCGGCGCGCTTCTCGTCCAGGTACTTGGCGAGATCCACGGCGCTGACCAGCCAGGGCGACTTCTGCGAATCGCCGGCGCGGTAGGCCGGTACCGGCAGGGCCTGGGCGCCGGCGCGCACGCTGGCGGTGCGGGGGCTGATGCCGAAGTAGCGCGGGGCGACTTCATCGAGCGGCAGCTCGGCGCGGCCGTCGAACTCGGCGAGCAGTCCGAAGTAGGTGTTCATGCCAGGGCTCCTTGTCGGGTCTTCCAGTGGGTGAAGCGCTGCTTGATGGTGCGGAGCATTGCCGCGGCGGTGGGGTTGTGGTCGAGCTCGGCGCGGCTCTCGATCTGACAGGCGGCGCAGAGCCAGTCGCGGGCGTCCTGCTCGTTGTGGGTGCCGTCGGGTAGCTGGGCCTCGGTGAGGCCCTGCTTGTGACGCCGGCGGCGGTCCAGGTAGAGCCGGAAGGCTGGATCCTGGCAGAGCATGGCGGCTTGCCGAGCCAGCCGTCCGCCTTTCGGTGCTGGTTGAGTCATTGCCGGGCATCCTCCTGAAGCAGCTCCTCGAACACACAGGCCAGCCGGCAGCTGGGAAAGGCGATCTCGATGGTCTGATCGCTGACGCGGCGGGCCTTGCCCTGAGCGAGCGCCTGCTGGCAGCGCTGCACCTGGGCCGCATGGTGAATGCGCTCGCCAGCACCGGCGTCGCGAAGGTAGGCCCGGGCCAGCTCCACGTTGGGCGTGGCCAGGCACAGGGCCCCGAGGGCCCTGATGATGGCGTAGTCGCGCGGGTCGATGGCGTTGGCAGCGGTCATTTCAGCGGCCCCTTTTCCAGTACCTTGAGCGCCTTGCGGGCGGCGGTGGCGAACACCTTGCGGTGGCTGAGCTTCTCGGCCTGCAGCACTTCCAAGCGCAGGATCGCGCCGCTGGCCACCTCGAGGGTGTAGTCGGCGCCGTGCTCGGTGTGCATCAGCTCCATGCTGATGCGGGCATCGTCGGCGCTGGTGTGGATCAGGCTGGTGATCCGGTGGCGGGTGACGGGGTGCATGGCTCGGTCCTCCTGGTGGTGATCAGCGGCGATGCCGGGCGTGCTGTTCTCGCATGCCCTGGCACTCGATGCAGGTGGTGGCCCAAGGCGCGGCTTCGCTCCGGGCCGCGGGGATCTCGTCGCCACATTCCTCGCACTCGGTGGCGTGTACCGGTGCGGTGACCTGCAGGCGGCTGGCGAGGGCGCCCTCGAGGCGCAGTTCCATCAGCTCGGTGGCGATATCGGCGTTGTCAGCCATGGGTGGCGCCCTCCTGGTTGGCCTTTTGCTGCGCTAAGCGCGCGCGATCGGCGGCATCGACGCGCTGGCGGACCGCCTCGCGCTCTTCCTCGCCCATCAGGTCATGTAGGCTGCGGCGCTCTGGCTCCTGGCTTACGGCGATCGAGACCGCCCCTTCTTCGCTGTCCAGGGCCAGGTGGATGATGGTGTCGCCGTGCTCGATCGGCAGGGCCACCAGCTGATCGAGCTGCTCGCCGGGGAGAGCCTCGAGGATCTTCCGGGCCTTTTCCTTCGCGTTGGCGAGCTCACGCTCGGCGCGCTCAAGGAGTTCGCGATAAGTCTCGAGGGTCGAGGCCTTGGTGCTGACGTGCTGCAGGGCGTCGTAGAGATTCTGGTTCTGGAGGGTCATGACAGGCTCCTTGCGGGTTGCGGTGCTTGCTGGGCACGCCGGCTGCTTGGATGCGGCAGGCGGGCGAGGTCGATGCCGAGCTTTCGGGCGATGTGGTCGAGCCCGGCGTCGGTGAATTCGGTGCGGCCGTAGTGGGTCCAGCCGCAGATGGGGTGCCAGTAGGTGCCGGTGGCTACGATCACCAGGGCCACCCGACCGCGGTACGGGCCGGCGGGAAGGTTGTCCGGCCCGAGCACGCCGACGTCGCGTAGGCGGCGCGCCAGGGTGTTGCGGCCCAGGTTGAGCAGCGGCGCGGCCTGGTCGAGGGGGTAGGTGGGGTGATGCATGGCGATCTCCTGTCTCTACGGGCTCGACTGCTGGAAAACCCAACACTTCACGCTCGCGCCGTTCAGGCGGATGCGAGAGCGCACGGTGCGGTTGGCTTCGAGGAACTTCCGGGACTTGCTGGCCTTGAGGTAGCGCTTGAGCTCGCGGATCTCGGGCACGCGCAACTTGTGCTCGGCACAGGCGCGCTCGAAGTCCTTGAGGTTGATGGCCACCTCGTTGCTGCCGTAGCCGTAGTGGTTGAGCACCGGCTCGTCGCGCAGGCCTTCCAGGTACTCGAAGGCCTCCCAGAATTCCTGCACGAGGGGATGATCGGCGTTGATCGCCTGCTGACGATCGCGGGCCATTTGCCATACGTGGCCGGCGGCCATGTCGATGGTCTGGGCGTCGAACAAGCCCAAGCCTTCGGGGCCCAGGCAGTCCACCAGGGCCATCAGCTGGCCGTGGCACTTGGCGATGCGTAGCACCTTGATGTCGGGGTCTTCTGCCAGGCGGTTGGCGTAGGGCTTGGCGCGCGCCTTGATCAGCTCGAGCAGCGGCGCCTCGCGTTGGGCGACCTCCAGGGCAAACTGGCTGACGTTCTCGAGCTCGGTCTTCTCCAGCGCTTCGGCCAGTTCCTTGGTCTGGTGGGTTTGCCCCTCGCGGGTGAAGTGCAGGTGGCAGATGCGGGTCTGGATGGCCTCGCCGGCCTGCACCGGGGCGTTCTGGCTGATGACGATGCTGCCGCGGAAGGGCGGCTCGTAGGTGTCGTTGCCGCTGTTCTTCACGCCGCGGGCGCGGATCGAGCGGCCGTTGAAAGCTGTCTTGAGCTCGTCCCAGTCGAACTGCTTCTGCTTGGCGCCCCCTTCCTGCTCGCGGTCGGACTCGATCAGCACCACCGGCAGGTTGCTCACCTGGGCGAAGTTGCGCGAGCGTGCCGGCATGGTGGCCTTGGACGGGTCGAAGCCCTCATAGTCGCGGCGGCCCACCAGCTTCCACAGAAACTCGATGAGCGTGGACTTGCCGGCGCCGGCCTCGCCGACGATCTCCAGGAAGGGGAAGCTGCCCATTTCGGCGCGCAGCTGCTCGGCGAGCAGGCTGCCCAGCCAGAACGCCAGGGCAACCAGGCCTTTGGTACCGAAGGCGCCCAGCAGCTGGGTCGTCCAGCCGGTGTGATAGGCCTTGCGGTCCGGATTGAGGTGCAGGGTGACCGACTGGCTCAGGGTCTTGAGGTGCTTGCGCGGGCCGAGCTCGAAGTAGTCCTCGGCATTGATGCGCACCAGCTTGCCGCCGGCCACGGCCAGTTCGCCGAACACATAGGCGCCGTGCTCCTTGCTGTAGCCGATGAAGTCGATGGTCTCGACCGTCTTGATGTTGCCGATCTGGTCCTGGAGGAGGGTATCGAGCTGCTGGCTGGTGCCCGTCCACACCGCGCCCGGGGCCACGCCGAGCAGGCGCTTCTTGTACTCGCTGGCACTGGCCAGCTGGCCGCCGCTGAAGGTGTTCTTGACCGGCGCGCGGCCGTCGGGGAACTCGACCCGGTAGTAGTACCAGCTCTCGTCGGTGACCAGGTTGGCCTGGTAATAGAGCGCCGTGGGGAAGCAGGTACAGATGCGCTTCACGCTGCCGGCCTGCTCCAGGGCCGCATCGCGGATGGCCGGGTTGAGGCTCTGCTGGTCGCCGCCATCCTCGCCCTCGGCCCGCACGGCGCGGTCGAAGGCGTCCATGTCGAGCTTCCACCACCACACCTGGCGCTTGTACTCGAACCAGAACTCGCGGCGCTCGGTGCGCTTGAAGATGATCAGCGCCTTGGCCATGGCGCTGGGGGCCAGCAGTAGATCGCCGTGGTAGCGATAGCGCGCCAGGTGCTGCTCGGTGAGCTCGATGCGCTGGTGGGCATCGTTCCAGTCGAACCGGCCACCGCCAGGGATCTGCGCGGCCTGGCACTCCCAGCCTTCGGCGCGGGCGCGTTCCACCCACTTTCGGGTGGCCTTCTGGCCGGCAGAGTTGCTGTCCAGCGCCCACACCAGGGTGGGGCGGCAGGTGCCGGCCTGGTGGGCGGCGTCTACCAGGGCCTTGAGCGCCTCGGCGGGGTAGTTGCTGCAGCTCATCGCCGAGGCGGCGGCGATGCCATGGTGGTAGAGCGCGATGGCATCGAAGATGCCCTCCACGATCCACACCTCGTCCTCGTTGGCGAGATCTGTCGGAGTAAACACCGGCGGGCACCACCACTGGCCCTTGTAGCGCCCCACGAAGTTGGCCTTCTGCTTGCCGAAGCGCTCGGGGTTGTCGAGCAGGCGCTCCCAATAGGCGCCGCTGGGCAGCGGGAAGCGCACCGTGGCGGTGCCGCCCACGTCTTGCCGCCAGTAGCTCTCTTGGGTGTACCAGCCCTGGATGCGCGAAAGCTCGAAGCCACGGCCGTCGCGCAGGTAGCCATCGGCCACCGGGGTGGTGCTGGTCGGCTTCTCGTGCGGGGCTTGATCAGCGCGCGGGGCGTAGCGCTCCGACCAGCTGGCGAAGAACTCCGGGAACAACTCCTTCATGTGGATCTGACTGCCGCAGTTGTTCTCGCGGCCGCACTTCAGCATCCACGGCGCCTCGGTGGCGATGTACGCCTCGCGCTTGCCGCAGTCGGGGCACTGCACCTTTTGCAGGTACGGGCCCCGCTCTTCGGCGCGGTAGTCGCGTTGCAAACGCGCGAGGATGTCCTGGCGCAGCGATGGATTCACGCTGTGCCTCCTTTATCCGAGGTGAAGGGGGAGGGGGTTACTGCTCGATGACGACCGGGCGGCGGCGGTCGCGGCCCACTACGACGGCGCGCTGTTCACGGCGGTCCTGCTGCAGCACGTTCAGCAGGTCGTTCACGGTGAAGACCACCGGCCGGCCGTCTTCCGTGCGCAGGAACACCATGTGTGAGGTACTGGCATCCACATCGATGCGCGCCTGCTGGTTGGTGCTCTCGAGCTCGGCATAGGCCTGGAGCGCGGCCAGCTCAGCGGCCTCTTCGGTCATGTCGTGGTGGTGCGTCAGGTGCTCGATGCAATCGCGCAGGGCGTTCTCCCTGTTCTCCCAGCGGGTGCGGAAGAGCTGGGCGCTGGCGATGTTGTGGGCATCCAAGTGCGGTGCGCGAAGCGGGGTCACGTTGGTCATGGTCTCGGTCTCCTTCAGCATTCGTTGAGCTGCTCGAGCAGCACCTGGCGCGAGGCCCGATCGACGGGAATGCGCACGTCGGTGGCGGGGGCTCGGCTGGGTGAGGTGGTGGTGGCGAACTCGACCAGCAGCTTGCCGCTCCAGCCGCAGGCCGGGCTGGTGCACTGGGCGTAGACCTCGTAGAACACCGGCGAGGGGCGCTTGCTGGTTCGGGTGATGGCACGTTGCGCGCAATGCGGGCAAAGAATTCTCACCGGGGATCTCCTTTCACTTCGTAGAGCGCGCGGCCGCGGCCGGTGAGGCCCTGGGCGCCGCGCCGGATGCGGCGACGTAGCAGCCATTCAGCAGCCTGCTCGCGGGACTCCAGCCCCTGCTGATGGCGAACGGCATCGAGCACTGCCCGGGCTTGCTGGTCGAGTTCCACGGGTTGTTCCGGCATAGGGACCTCTAATGCACGGTGGATGTGGTGGTGTGCTCAGCCGGTGTGAGCCGCGAGAGTGTCGGTAAGGGATGCGGGATCGATGCCGAGCACGTCGCGGGCTTCCTTCATCAGCATCTGGCGCATCACCTCGGCCTTGGGCACGCCCAGGTAATTGGCCAGCGCGGTGATCACGTCCGACTCGTACTGATCGAGGTAGACGGTGGCCTTATTGGAGCGGATGCGTTTCGGGTCCTGGTACATGGCGAGGTTCCTTATGCAGCAGGTCAGGACAGACGGCCGATCAAGCCCGGCCGGCTCTTTCGGTTTCGGCTTCGTAGTGCTCGATGCCGAGCAGGATGAGCATTCGGGTGGTGGCGGAGAGCGAGCGCATCTCCAGCTGGGCGATGCCCTCGAGCTTGGTGCGCTCGGTATCGGTGACCTGGGTCATCACCGGGCGGTTACAGCCGCGCGGGGCGCGGGCCGCAACGGCGGCTTGCATGGTCTCGGCGGTGTCCATGGGTTAGGCTTCCTTAATGTTGTCTAAGACTGCGATTCGATGATGGTTCACGTATGTGAACCTGTCAAGCGGGATGGTGCAAATTTGAGAACCACAGGTGAGCGACTCAAGGCGGAGCGTGAGCGTTTGGGCTTGAGCCAGACGGCGTTAGCCCAGGTCGGTGGGGTCGGCAAAACGACTCAGATTAACTACGAAAAAGATGCTCGGAGTCCTGATGCCTCTTACCTATCTGCGTTGGATGGGGCGGGAGTTGATGTGCAGTACGTCCTCACAGGTCGACGCTCAAGCCATGGCCATGGTTCACAAACGTTGACACCCCTCAGCGCTTCGGGTGCCGATATGTCCGAAGTGAAGATGTACGACATAGAGGCCGCTGCCGGTGATGGTCGCTCCCTGGAACAGGAAGAGGTCGAATCCACGCTCTACTTCCCCACCGAGCAGCTGGCCGCCCAGGGGCTGGACCCGGCCCAGGTGGTGGGTATCAAGGTGCGCGGCGACTCGATGGACGGCACCCTCGCCGATGGCGACTGGGTGCTGGTGGACCGCAGCCGGCGTGAGCCGAAGCCAGAGGGGGTGTTTCTGCTGCTGGTACACGGCGAGCGACGCATCAAGCGCGTGCAGCGCGTGGCAGGCGGCGCCTGGCTGCTGATCAGCGACAACGAGCATTACCAGCCCGAGATGATCAAGCCCGAAGACATGAAGGACGTGGAGATCCTGGGGCGGTGTGAGATTCGTATCGGGCGGGTTAATTAATATTAAAGGAAGACTTATGAGTGGGCATTACCAATTAGAGTTTTCACAAGAAGATTATCTTGATGACATAAGCGATATCAATGCTTCCGATTTCTCTAATGCCGTTGTAGTGAGCGCTGACTGGACGGCTGAAACAATTATTCGCCAAATTGATAAAGGCAATATTGTTCTAAATCCCAGTTTCCAAAGGAGGGATGCATGGACTAGAGAAAGGAAGAGCCTTTTTATAGAATCAATGCTCCTTAATCTTCCTGTGCCGCCTCTAGTGCTTGCTGAATCACCATTGGAAAAAGGCAAGTATATTGTTCTGGATGGTAAGCAGCGCCTTCTTAGTATTCTGCAGTTTGCTGCAGTTGAAAACCGTGATGAATTTTCAGCTTTAAAGCTTAAGTCTCTTCCTATTCTCGGTGGATATAATGGGATGACATATGAAGATATCTCCGGAGGAAGCGGTCAGCTGGCGAACTTTGATAACTATACGATCAGAACTTCGATAATTAAGAATGCCAATTCTGATTCGCTTCTTTATCAGATATTTTATAGATTTAATACGGGTAGCCTTCCGCTAAGCCCTCAAGAGCTTCGGTTCGCGTTACAGCCAGGAAAGTTTTCAGAGTTTTTGGATTATCATTCATCTGTGTTGAATGTCTTTCGCTATATTTTTGATGATGATAAGCCAGACTTTAGGATGAGGGATGCCGAGCTCCTTTTAAGGCATATTGCAAATAATTTGTTTATAGAAGCTTATGGCGGGAATTTGAAAAAACATCTAGATAATGCGTATTGGCAAATATCTGATGATTTTGATTCTTATGAAAGCAAGCTGAGCTACATTGTCCAGCAGCTCGATATTGCACACGAATTTCTTTTGAGCGTTTTTGGGGAAGATCTATACAGGAAATGGAAAAAGGGCAGGTTTGAAGCTAGGTTTAACAGGTCTGTATTTGAGGTTTTAGTTTACTTGTTTGCTCGGCCGATTGTTCGGCATGCCGTTAAGGAGAGTGGTGAAGACTTCAAGGCCTATTTTGTTGGTTTGATGGAAAGTGATGGAGATTTCTTAGCTTCCTTTGAGTCCACTACAAAAACTGTATCTTCAGTCTTGAAGCGTTTTAACGGGACGATTGGGATTTTGAATTCTCAGTTTGGAGCTGATCTTGAGTTGATTGAAATAGGCGGGAGGGTAGAGTGACGAATAATACTGAGCTCTACGTTCAAGTCTCGGATAGGATAGATCAGCTTTCAAATCATCTGATGCCAAGTGAGTTTGACGATTTTGTTAACTACGATCCTTGTTATTACGATATGGCTCGTGGCTATTGTCTTTTGGTGCATGCAGAGCTTGAGAATTATTTCGAAAGAGTCGGGCTGGCGTACTTAAAGTCAAAATATGATAGATGGGTAAGTGGTAATGGAGGTGAAGATTGTATTATTGCCATTACCATGACGTTGGCAATTGAGGGCCATCAGAGTGAGGATGGATTGTTTTCAGAATTGCTTTCGAAAGTAAGGAGTTCAGGGGGTAAGGGAAAACTTAAAACTCAGTTGGGACGCTATGTGAATGAATACTATAGGTGGATGCTAGGTAGAGTGAATGGTATAAAAAAGGAAGATTTGAAAAAAATATTTGCTCCCGCAGGCGTATTTGAGGAAATAGAGCCATATGTGTCCAGTTTTGATAGATATGGTGAGCTAAGAGGCGGTATTGCACACTCAAATGTAGGTCCTGGACTGGTTCAAGAAGTTAATCCTAAATATTTTTATGATACTCTTTATCGGAATATTATGCCTGATTTGAGTAGTATTGATGCTATTTTGCTACGTAAGAACCCTGATCTAAATTCCGTTGATTGGAGCAGGGTTACTATTAGGGACACAAATTAAAGGTAGGCTATGTGCGACCGCTTTGCTCTTTATAGCCCATACCTCAAGCTCTCCCAGGCCCTGCGCCTGCCGCTGGAGCCTAGGGAGCTGACGCCACGCTACAATGTGGCGCCGGGTACCTGGATCACTGCGGTCTGTCATCCCAGCGATGATGCGCCGCTGGTGATGGACGAGGTGTGGTGGAGCTACCGGCCGCACTCCGAAGGAGAAGGCGCCCGAGTTTATGACCGTCACGGCTGATGGCCAGGAGGCTTTCAGCTTTACACAACTTGGCTAAAGGGAACCTGAGGAGATTCGAAATGGGGCAATGCAGATTTTGCGAGCGGAAGGGGTTTTTCTTATCGGTTGACACGAATGGCTTATGTGAGAACTGCGCGCCCCAGGTATTGCACGATATTACTCAGCGCCACCGAATTATTGAAGATTGCCTCAGGCTGGCCCGTGATGGGAAGACCTTTGCGACAAGACTGTCACGATGTGACCTCTTGTTTGAGCATTTGGAGCATCTTTTGCAGTATGAGAATAAAGGCATACCAACGTTGACACCTTCACCATCTGATATTTTGAGCGAATTCAAAGGTTATCGCGACAAGCTGATTATTGAGGAAGCCCAAAAGGTAGCTCAAAAGGCAAAAGAAAAGTCAGAAGTCGCATCTACCATCACGGCAAAGCACAACGCGCTGGCAAACGGGCTTTTGAAGTCGCAGGAGATTATCCGGAACACTTCAGATGCTTCGGTGGGCGAGGAGCTGGAACGTGGGTTTAAATATTTGATGTACAAGGTGAAGCTTGATGGCTTCCTAGAAGCAGCAAAGAAAGCGGAATTCAAAGGAAACAATAAGAAGGCGATCGATCAATATCAGGAGGCACTGTTCCTGATTCGCAACGATGACATTCCAGACGACCAGCAGGGCGTAGAGATCCAGCAGATTGAAGCGAAGCTGATAGAATTAGGAGCCTAAGAGACCTGACGACGGGACTTTGTCGAGGCTGCTAGCTTTGCTGTTCGATCGAGAAGGCGACAGAAACGTCACGCTCGACAAGGTGGCGACATCTAATTACACAGTAAGGAGATCAGCGTGACAATGATTCGGGTGGCTGCATTTGCGGCGACATGCATGGGACTGGTGGCCTCCTCTCTGGCCAGTGCCCAATCGATGCCACGCTTCGACGTAGAGGCGCACTGCGAGGAGGTGTCACAAACCGTTGGCGGGAGCCATCAGATCTATAACTCGTGCATTCAGATGGAGCAGCGCTCCTACAACTCTCTGAAGGCGGACTGGTCGGGCGTCTCGTCGCAGATTCGAAACCACTGCCAGGAGGTAGCTGAGACTGTTGGCGGTAGCTACCAGATCATGGAGAGCTGCGTGCAGATGGAGCAGGATGCCGCCGGCAACCGTGAGTCGTTCAGCTTCGACTGACGGGGGGATCATGAAGGTGAACTATCTAGGCCCATGCCTGGCAGTGGACCATCCGGCACTGGCCGAACTGGATCACGAACCTCTTCCAGTCAGCTGCTACCTGGTGGAGTTGAGCGAGGAGGCTGGGGTCGAGGGTCCATTGATCGAGGGTGATGTTCTGGTGGTGGACGAGGCGCGTCCTGTGCAGCATGGCGACCTGGTGGTGGTGGAAACCGGCGAAGGACTTGGCTTGTTCAAGAGCCATCGCATTGGTGGGCGTTTCCGTCTGCTGCCGGCAAGCGGGGGAGAGGGGCGCGGGGCGGATCCCGAGGTGTGTCGAGGGGTGGTGGTGCGCAAGGCACGGATGCCAGTACGTTAATGTGGGAGATCTCGCACAAGCTGCATTGGCGATATCGCCATGTGGCGGCGGCCCGGGTGTGGCATGGTGAGGAAGTGACGCCGAGTGAGTGCGGCAGGCGACCTCGCCATGGAAGTCGCCAGGGATGATGGGATCGCGTCACGGTACTCGGGCCCCTTGCCAGGATGGTGAGGGGCTTTCTTATTTGAGTTTCGGTAACTGCCTGCCTTTGAGCTTCCTGGATGCTGGCCATGGTAACTCATATATCATGGGGCTGTTGATTTTTGTTACCTCCCGAGAGATGGTCGGCCACCATGTAATGAGTCGAAGAGCGGTTTCCCATCCTTTCTTGTTGCTCCACTCCTTGCCGAGATTGAAGATTGTAATGCCGGCGTTTTCGAAGGCGTAGCGTTCAGGGTCCCCCTTTTTGAAGCGATCCTTCGAGACGATGATCCAGTTGGGATCTGCTTTCAGCTTTTCGAGCCATACCTGGTCGGGCACCCCATAACCGCCATTGAATTCTCTAGCATGCACAACCGTGTGCCGCTCATCGAGAATCTGGGACAGGTGGTTTAGGGCGTTGGCAAGATTGGGGCTAATGTTTTCGTCAATGAAGAAGTGCACCCGCCGTTATCCTTTTTTCAAAGTTCACGGCGCGATTCACCTCGTCGAGGGTGATATCGAAGTTGCGAGCCACTGCCTCAGCATCACCATCTTCAGCCTTGAAGGCTTTGAAAATAGCAATGGTAGACATGTGGCTGGGAAGAACGATCGGCTTGCCGAAGGCAAACTTCGGGTCGACCACAATGTTGGGATCGTCAGGATCGGGCTCCCACCTGACCGGGTTGTCGCTGGCATCGAAGGTGATGCGATCCTTGATAAACGGTGCAATAACCTCGGTCATGACATCCTGAAACTTGGCGAGGTCAGTCATGGCCGTCTCGCCATCGTCTTTCAGAGCCTTCAGAATGACTGCCCGGCCATCCGTCACCAGTTGCCGATGGATCAGCGGGTAGTCACGTATCTCACTGAGGTTGGCCAGTGCAGTGCGGATCGTCTGCAGGGGTACGCCGTGCTTCCGGAATTGCTCTACTGCTCGTACCTCGAGTAGATCCTTGAAGCTGAGGGTGTCCTCGGCGCCGAGCGCCTCGGGCTCAGGATGCCAGAGGGGGGCGGTGTGGGTGTCGTCACCGAGCAGCCAGCGGCGTATCTTGGCAGCATCGACACCGATGAGCCTCTCCGCCTGCTTAGGACTGTAAAGCCCGATTCCTGCCAATGCCGTCATGGCGCCCCTCCTTGCGTCCTCTCTGCCCTGCGACCGGTCTGTTTCCGGTTCGTTCTACTGTCTTAGGCTCTCTTTTAGTGTGGTGGACTATAGGCGACTTGAGTAGCCAGCTCAACGTCGGAGTTTGCTGCATATGGCAGCATGATTGTGAAACTATCTTTCCTTTCAACAGCTTGGCTGCGAGTCATGCGCCCTGAACCTCCAGCGTGATATCGCTGGTGTAGGCGGTTTCGGTGAGCTCGTGGGTGACCTCGGTGGCGAGCCACGGCACGGCGTCGATGGTGGCCTTGAATCCGGCGAGGCGGATCGGCGTCTCGGGGTAGAGGTCGGGGCGGCCCTCGGCCAGGGTGAGCGAGGCCTCGGCACCGCCGCGCTGGATGCGCTGCCACTCGCTCTTGGCGGCGTTGGCGGCGTCGTCGCGGCTGGCGTAGGTGTGGCGCAGACGCTTCACGTTCTCGTCGCTGCCGGCGATGACCTCGGCGCGCCCGGCGGCGTCGGGATCGTGCCAGTAGGCGAGCACGCCGGTGAATGCGTCGCGGTCGGCCTCCACGTAGCGGTGGCCGTCGCCGTGGTGGCGGCGCAGGGTGACCGGGGCGATGGCCCGGCCGCTGGCGGTGCTGGCCTGGCCGGCGGCCATGAACAGCAGGCGCCCGGCCTTGATGGTGGCGATGGCGTCGTATTGCTCGGCCAGGCGGGTGAGGAAGTGCAGGTCGCTCTCGTCGGTCTGGTCGGCGTGCTCCACGTAGACGCCCTGCAGGGTGGTGCCGATGGCTGGCTCGAGGTCATGACGGCGGGCGATGGTGGTGACGATGTCGCCCAGGGTGAGCTCGTGCCAGCCTTGGGAACGCTTGCCAGGCAACTGGCGGCGCATGTCGGCGCTGCGCGCGCGAATGACGACGACGTCCGGCGCGCCGGAGTGCTCCACCTCGTCGACGATGAAGGTGCCGCGCTCGACCAGGCCGGCCTCCTGCCAGCCGAGTGCCAGGGTGAGCTCGGCGCCGTGGGGCGGCAGCGCGAGGCGGCCGTCGTGGTCGGAGAGGGTGATGTCGAGCTGGTCGGCCTCGAGGCCGCGGCGATCGGTGAGGCGCAGGCGCATCAGGCGGGCGTCGAGCTCGGGGCTGATGACCTGGCCGGCCAGCGTGAGGCGGTAGCCGGGGGCGCGGGGTGGGCGTGCCTGCTGTTGTGAAGGGCTCATGCCAGCAGCCCCGTGGCGGCCCGGGCCAGGGCCCCGTTGAGGCTGCCCAGCAGGTCGGCGCGGTCGTCGTCGACGCGCTGCAGGGTGAGCGAGAAGCCGATGCGCTGGGCGCTGCCGTCGCGCATCTGGTGGCTCTTGGCCTCGCTGAGCGATTCGATGACGTAGAGCCCGTAGAAGGTGCCGTTGCCCTCGATCAGCGGCCAGGCGGCGCCCTCATTGGCCATCTGGCGCAGCTGGTCGAGGTTCTGCTGCCCGCCGGTGAAGTGGGGCAGCAGGGTGCCGGTGAGGGTGATGGTGTCATCCCCTGGGCCAAGGTATTGTCTTGCGGGGCGGTGGCCGACTCGCCCCTGGCCCTCGTGGCGCCAGGCACTCTGTCGCTGCAGTTCCTGGTATGGAGCAGTGCCAAGGGCGAAGACGAACATTCCGTAAGTCATCATCATTTTGGAGTTTTCCCTTTGAAAGTAGTGAGATTGTGTCTAATAACATTTGCCATCTGTGTGATAGTTTGGGCTATTGGTTTTTTTAACGACGATGCCTGGTATCCCATTAGCCCGCCTCATTCATCAGGGCACAGAACGAGCGTGTTGAGTCCATCGATTGCCGGTACCGACCTGCTTCAACCTCATGCGGTCGCTTGGTAGACGGTTGGCATATACCCGATTCGGCTTTTGGCCGATCTTTTCATAACGATCAGGAATTGATGTCTGGCGCCGGCGCAGCCGTGGCCGTCGACCTCCGTTGTGGCCGCCTTACTTGGCGAGTCAATCTTGGTGACGCTGGGTGTCAGGCCAAGGCCGTCAGCCGAGGCAGCCCCTTCAGCAAGGTGGGCCACCATTTGTCGGCGGCATCGCCGAGGTGCACGGTGATGCGCCGGGCATGCATCGTCAGCGTCGCCGCA
>NZ_FPAQ01000019.1 GCF_900116405.1 Halomonas saccharevitans
AGCCATCCTCTCGCAAGCGGAGCTGGAGGCGCGCCAGGATGGTCTCGAAGGTGCCGTCATCGCGCCACTGGCGGAACCGGTCATAGACGGTCTTCCACGGGCCGTAGCGTTCTGGCAGATCGCGCCACTTGGCGCCCGAGCAGAGGATCCAGAAGATGCCGTTCAGCACCTGGCGGTCATCGCGGCGGGGGCGCCCCGTTCTCTGCGGCGGTGACACGATGTCCTCGATGATGGCCCAGCCGTTGTCGGAGATCTCGTAGCGTCCTGCCATGGGTCACCTATGCTGCTGTGGCATAGGTGACATTAGCAAATTCAAGTTTTCGGACAAAGCCTAAGACGGTCCGCAGGGGGACGAGGGACGCTTCGTCGGGTTGAGCAGGCGGCGCTCGCCATGACGCATCAGGTTTCCGCCCGTTCGTGGCCTTCATGAACGTTGCTACGCCCGAGGTGAGGCTGCCCTGCGCCTCCCAGGCCCTGGCGGCCCTGGCCCGCGAGAGCCGAGCCCTGATGCAGGACGCCAACTGGGCCGATGGCGTCGATCGCCTGCTCGCTGAGATTGGTCGTAGTACCGGGGCCAGTCGCGTCTGGATCTTCCAGCTGCTGGAACTCAGGGAAGAGGCCGTGGTGCAGGACTACGTCTTCGAGTGGGCCGCCGCGCCTCGCTATCGCCAGCTGATGCAGCGCCGCTTCCGTTTCTTCCACTCTGCGCTGGGCGATCCCGTCTATCGACGCATGATCGAGGAGCGCCGCGCCGGCCAGGCCCACGACCTCTGCGTGCCGCGGATGGACGAGAGTCCGCTGCGGCGCCATCTTGAGAGCCAACACATCCGCTCCATGGCGACGGTGCCGATCGTCGTTCATGGGGAATGGTGGGGTACCCTGGGGATCGACGACTGCGAGCGCGCCATCTCCTGGCAGGGGCCGGGGCTCGACCTGCTCACCACCGCCAGCGAGCTGATCGCCGCGGCTCTCTATCGTCACCAGCTGACCAGCCGCTCCCGCCAGCTCGAGCTCTTCCATCAGGTGACGAACTGCGGCGTCTGGGAGGTGGTGCTCTCCAATGGGCGGGTGTGGTGCTCCCAGGCCTTGAAGGCGCTGCTCGACTATCCCGCCACCTACCCCCGAGTGCCGCTGCGCCGGCTGCTGGCGCGCGTGCAACGGCAGGACCGCCAGCGCCTCTGGGCCGAGCTGCGGCGCGCCCTGTCTCAGCGCCAGGCAATGTGTCGGCTCGACGTGCGCCTGGCCCTCGGCGATGCCGACGAGCACTGGTTCGATCTGTTGGCGGAGATCCGCCGCGACGAGGCCGGGCGCCCCCAGATCATCGCCGGCATCCTGATCGATATCCGTCAGCGCAAGCGCGACGAGCAGGACGCCTGGCGCGCCGCCGAGTCGGACACCCTGACCGGGGCCCTCAACCGGCGAGGCCTGGCGAGATGGCTCGAGGCGCGCGCCGAGGCGCGGCGCCTTCACCTGCTGATGCTGGACATCGACCATTTCAAGCGCGTCAACGACGCGCACGGCCATCCCGCCGGCGATGCGTTGCTGCGTCTGCTGGCCCGGCGGCTGCGCGATGCGCTGCGCGAGGAGGACGCCCTGGTGCGCCTAGGCGGCGAGGAGTTTGCCGTCGTAGTGCGGGGCCGGGACGACGCCTCGGCGGTAGCGCTGGCCGAGCGGCTGCGGCGGATCGTGGTGGCGACGCCCTTCCGCCTGGGCCTGCCGGGGCATGGCGAGGGGCTCAGCCTCGCGGTCTCGATCAGCCTGGGGGTGGCCCTGCTTCCCGGCGCGTCGGACGCGGCCGAGCGTCGCCTGTCGCTGGCGATGGCCTGGGCGGACGAGGCCCTCTATGCCGCCAAGCAGGCGGGGCGCGATCGCGTGCGGATCCATGAGAGCGTGTGCGAGCAGGCCGATGACCATCACCGAGCCAACGAGATCGAGGGCGATTGCGCCGGGTGAGCGCGACATATGGTACGACAGAAAGAGGTCGACCGGCGTCGATGACGTCGGGTCAAGGGATTCGAGGGAGTCGCATTACGCTGGGTGACGCTGAGATGGTGCGGATGGGGAGACTTGAACTCCCACGCCCGAAGGCACCAGGACCTAAACCTGGCGTGTCTACCAATTCCACCACATCCGCACGGATAGGCAGGCGTGCACATTCTACGGACGCCTTCGCGCAAGTCAATCGACATCGGGCAGCACCAGGTGCTCGGCGGCCGCTGCAGCCAGCGCTTCGTGTCCCTCGGCCGCGAGCCTCGGCACCACGCCGAGGCAGGGGGCATCGAGGGTAGCGTCGAGAGTCGCCAGGTTGTCGCCGTAGAGGGCATCGTCCGACGCGAAGCCAGGATCGAGGAGGTTGCCCACCCAGCCGGCCAGCCGCAGGCCGTCGGCGCGGATTGCATCGCAGGTGAGCCGGGCATGGCTGATGGCGCCGAGGCGCAGCCCCACGACGAGGATGACCGGAAGCTCCAGGCGCACCGCCAGCCCCGACAGGTCCTCGTGGTCGTTGAGCGGCACTCGCCAGCCGCCCGCCCCCTCGATCAGCGTCAGGTCGCGTTCGAGGTCGAGCGGCGCCCGAGCATGGTCGTCGAGCGTCTCGAGCGTCGGCGTCGCCCCGGCTCGGCGGGCGGCCAGGTGCGGGGCGATGGCGGGCGCGAAGGCGAAGGGATTGATCGTCGCGTAGGGCAGGGCCGGCCGGGTCTGAGCCTCGAGGGCCAGGGCATCCACGTTGCGCAGCCCCTGGGCGGTCTCCTCGCAGCCGGAGGCCACGGGCTTGAGGCCCAGGGTGGTAAGGCCGCGGCGCCGGGCCAGGGCGAGCAGGCCGCTGGTGACGAGCGTCTTGCCGGCATCGGTGTCGGTGCCGGTCACGAAGTAGGCGGGCATGTCAGGTCGAGAGCTCCAGGGTCAGCAGGCGGTAGGTGACGGGCAGCCCCTCGGGCTCGCGCAGCGCTTCAAAGCGCCGCGCCGCCTGGGCCAGGTCGGCTCGCGTCAGCCGGGCACCGGGCCGCGCGACCTGGGCCCCGACGCCCTTGATCGAGGCCATGACCGCGGCGAGGTCGGGATAGTGAAAGCGCGCGGCGACCTCGCGGCAGTCGACGCGGCGAAAGCCCGCCGCTCGGGCCGCGCGGCGATGCTCGCCGGCGTCGCGGAAGGCGAGCAGGGCGGCCGGGCGCTCGGGGTGCGACCAGGCGTGGTTCACCTCGGCCAGGGTGCCGGGGGCGAGGGTGTTGATCAGGGCGCGACCGCCGGGGCGCAGCACGCGTCGCACCTCGGCGAGCACGGACGCGAGGTCCGGGCACCACTGGATCGCCAGGTTGGAGACCACCAGGTCCAGGCTCGCCTCACTCAGCGGCAGGGCGGCAGCATCGCCACACAGCCAGCGCACGGGGTCGCCGTGGGTCCGGCGGGCCTCGTCGAGCATCCCCGGGGCGAGGTCGAGCCCGATCACGCGGCAGTCCGCACCGTAGCGCGCCTTGAGCCCGGCGGCCGTCTCCCCCGGGCCGCAGCCGAGATCCAGTACCGCCCCGGCTCGCTCGGGAAGCCGCGCCAGCAGCGACGCGGCCATGGCCCGCTGGGCGCTGGCCCGCTCGGCATACTGCGGGGCGGCCCGGGAGAAGGCGCGAGCGACGCGTCCCCGCCAGCCGGCCTGTTCGGCCGATGCCTGTTCTATCAAGGGCGGCGTGGCGCGGCGAGGCGCGTCCGCCAGGGGTTCTGGAAGAGCCATCATGGCGCTCGCTCCTCGGCGATAGCGGCCAGGCACTCCGCCAGGGCGCGTGGCTGGCTGAGCATCGGGCAGTGGCCCGCGTCGGCGAGGCGAACGTCGGCCGCGTCGCGGTCCGACGGGGGCAGCAGGGGGTCGTGCTCCCCGACGATTTGCCAGATCGGGCAGGGCGGGGCGGCCAGGGAGTGGCGATGGTCGAGCCGGGCCAGCTGGCCGAGCCCCGCGGCCAGGGTCGCCGACGGGGCAGCGGGTGCGGGGCCGAGCAGCTCGAGCAGTTGGCGATGGGCCGCCCGCGGCGAGGGCTCACCGCGCAGCTGCCAGCGCAGGAAGTGGGCTCGCGTCGCCTGTGGGTCGCGGCGGAAGGCGGTGCGAAAGGTCGCGAGGTCTTCGTGCGAGACGCCGTCGGGGTGGCAGAAATGCGCACCCATGCCGAGCAGCACCAGGCCGCGGGGGGCGGGCAGGTGGTCGAGCAGGGCCGCGGCGAGCAGGCCGCCCAGCGACCAGCCCACCCAGACGGCGTCTTCCGGCAGGTCGGCGGCCATCGCCTCGGCTAGCCCGGCGAGGTCCTCGGGGTCGTCCAGGGCGGGGCGGGTCGCGTAGCCGGGCCAGTCGGGAGTCGAGACCTTTAAGCCGGCCTCGCGCCGATTGGGCCAGTGCGCCGCCAGCGGTCGCCAGATGCGCGCATCGCAGCCCCAGCCGGAGAGCATCACGAGCCGGGTCATGCCGACACCTCCTCGGCGTGCAGCGCGGCCAGGGCCTCGAGCAGCGCCTCAATATCCTCGTTGGTATGGGCCGCGCTCAGGGTGATGCGCAGCCGCGCCTCGCCGCGGGGCACGGTGGGCTCGCGGATGGCGCCGACCATGATCCCGCGTTCGCGCAGCCGGGCCGCCCAGCGCATCACGCGCTCGCTGTCGCCCAGCACCAGGGGCTGGATGGGCGTGGTGGAGGGCGATAGCGCGAGCCCGACCCGGGCGGCCTCGGCGCGAAAGCGCGCGATCCACTCGGCCAGGCGCGTGCGCCGCTCGGGTTCGGCCTCGAGCAGGTTCAGCGCTTCGAGGGTGGCGGCGGCCACCCCGGGCGGCTGGGCAGTGGTGTAGACGTAGGGGCGGGCGAACTGGATCAGGTGATCGATCAGCGCCTGGCTGCCGGCCACGAAGGCGCCGGCGGAGCCCAGCGCCTTGCCCAGGGTGCCGACCAGCACCGGCACGCGCTCGGGACCAACAGCCCGGCCCGCGCAGCCGTCGCCGTGCTCGCCCAGCACGCCAAGCCCGTGGGCGTCGTCGATCATCAGCCAGGCGTCGTGGAGGGCGCAGGTCTCGGCGAGCCCGGCGACGTCGGCCACGTCGCCGTCCATGCTGAACACCCCGTCGCTGACCACCAGGCGGCGCCCGTCGGCCGGCGCACGGGCGAGCAGCCGCTCGAGATCGTCCAGGTCACTGTGATGGAAGCGCCGCGAACGGGCCCCCGAGAGTCGGCCGCCGTCGAGCAGCGAGGCGTGGTTCAGGCGGTCCTGGTAGAGCCGGGTCTCGCCGTCGCAGAGCGCCTGCAAGGTGCCAAGGTTGGCCATGTAGCCGGTGGAGAAGAGCAGCGCCGCCGGGCGCCCGGTCAGCTCGGCCAGGCGCTGCTCGAGCGCCTCGTGAACCGCCAGGTGACCGCTGACCAGGTGCGAGGCTCCGGCCCCGGCGCCATCACGGCGCGCGCCCTCGGCCTGCGCCTCGGCGAGGCGCGGATCCCGCGCCAGGCCCAGGTAGTCGTTTCCGGCGAAGTCGCGAAGCGGCCCGCGGGGGTGGTGGGTGCGGCGCGCACGCCAGCGGCCGCCGTCACGCTGCGCGGCGGCCCGCGCGCTGAGGTGGCTGGTCCAGGCATCCGACATAGGGTTCACAGCCGACATGCGGGTCAGGCTTGGGCGGCGTCGTAGGCGAGCCGGCCGGCCGCGCTCTCCTGCGCCGCCGCGGCCTGACGCACTGCATTGGCTTCCAGAGCGGCCGTCAGGGCGGCCTGCTGGCCCGCCTCGTCGGTGCAGGTTTCACGGCGCTCGGGGTGCAGGCCCAGCCGGTCGAAGAGCGCGCGGTCCTTCTTCACCTGGGGGTTGCCGGTGGTCAGCAGGGTGTCGCCGTAGAAGATCGAGTTGGCCCCGGCCAAGAAGGCCAGCGCCTGGGTGGAATCGTCCATCTGCTCGCGGCCGGCGGAGAGACGCACGTGGCTCTTCGGCATCAGGAGTCGGGCCACGGCGATGGCGCGGATGTACTCGATGGGGTCGAGGTCTTCGACGTTTTCCAGCGGCGTGCCGGGCACCTTGACCAGCATGTTGATCGGCACTGACTCGGGATGCGGCTCGAGCTTGACCAGCTGCTGTAGCAGGGCGGCGCGATCGCGGGGCGCCTCGCCCATGCCGAGGATGCCCCCCGAGCAGACCTTCATCCCCGCCTCGCGCACGTTGCCCAGGGTCTCCAGGCGATCGGCATAGGTGCGCGTGGTGATGATCTCGCCGTAGTAGTCCGGCGAGGTGTCGAGGTTATGGTTGTAGTAGTCCAGGCCGGCCTCGGCCAGCCGGCCCGCCTGGTCGGTGTCGACCATGCCGAGCGTCATGCAGGTCTCGAGCCCCAGCTCCTTGACCCGGCGCACCATCTCCAGCACCACCTCGAGGTCGCGCTCCCGCGGGCTCTTCCAGGCTGCGCCCATGCAGAAGCGGCTGGCGCCGGCCTCGCGTGCGGCGCGCGCCTGCTCGACGACCTTCTCGATCTCGAGCAGCTTCTCCTTGCCGAGCCCGGTGTTGTAGTGGCCCGACTGCGGGCAGTACTTGCAGTCCTCGGGGCAGGCGCCGGTCTTGATGGAGAGCAGGGTGGAGACCTGCACGGCGTTGGCCTCGAAGTGGGCACGATGCACCTGCTGGGCGCGAAACAGCAGGTCGTTGAAGGGCAGGGCGAACAGCGCCTCGATCTCCTCGAGCGACCAGTCGTGGCGGACCTCGCTTCGTGTGGCTAGGGTCAGGGAGTCGGGGCGGGATTCTTGGGGCGCAGCAGGCATGGCGGGCTCGCTTATGGTCAACTGGTCGTGGATATCGAGGTTGACGGATAGCCTACGGCCTGCGGCGGGCATGTCAACCGGCGGAGTGAGTGGAGTTGACGGCTGGCTGCGCCGGGCCCTGCCCGGTCGCTGCGCGTTCTGCCTGGCGGCGTTACCGGGAGAGGCGCCATGGTGCGCGGCCTGCTTCGCGGAGCTGCCCTGGAACCTGCCGGCCTGTGATGGCTGCGGTGAGCCGCAGCCCCCGGCCCAGGCGGGGCTGCGCTGCGGGCGCTGCCTGCGTCGTCCCCCAACGTTCGACCGGGCCAGGGTGCCGCTGCGCTACACCAATGAGGTGGCCGGCCTGGTGCAGCGCTTCAAGTTTGACGCCTCGCCGCGGGCCGGGAGTCTGCTGCTCGAGCTGCTGATGACGCGGCTCTCGGCGGATGCCAGGGCCTGGCCCGAGGCGCTGGTGGCGGTGCCGCTGCATCCGCGCCGCGCGCGGGGACGCGGCTTCGACCAGGCGCTGTGGCTCTCCCGGCGCCTTGCTTTACGGCTCGGCTGCCCGCTGGTAAGCGCCCAGCGCCTGCGGGACACGCCCAGCCAGCGCGGCCTGGACCGCGGCGAGCGGCGCAAGAATCTGCGCGCGGCCTTTGTTGTGCCGGCGACGCTGCCCGGGCGGGTGGCGCTGGTCGACGACGTCGTCACCACGGGGGCGACCCTGGAGGCGCTGGCCGTGGCCTGTCGCCGTGCCGGCGCTCGCGAGGTGGAGGCCTGGGCGGTGGCGCGCACGCCCCTCCACGACCGCTGATCCGGGCTCTGGTAAAGTGTTTCCCTTTACCCCTGCCGGAGCCTTCCATGGAGACCAGACCCCATCCCTTCGCCGATCTCTCGCCCGCCAGGGTCGTGGCGGCGGTGGAGTCGCTCGGTTTCTGGCTGCCCGGGGAGCCCTTCACCCTGAACAGCTACGAGAACCGGGTCTTCCTGGTGCACGACGACGAGCGCCGCCGCTGGGTGGTGAAGTTCTATCGCCCCGAGCGCTGGACGGATGCCCAGATCCGCGAAGAGCACGCCTTACTGGCCGAACTCGCCGAGGCCAAGGTGGCCGTGGCCGCCCCCTGGCGAGACGCGGCGGGCGAGAGCCTGCATCGCGCCGAGGGCTTTCGCTTCACGCTCTTCCCGCACCTGCCGGGCCAGGCGCCGGAGCTGGAGAACCCGACTCACCTGTTCGCCCTCGGCGAGCTGATCGGCGCGGTCCATGCGGTGGGCGAGCGGGGGCGCTTCGCGCATCGTCGCTCGCTTGATCTCGACGGCATGGTGCTGGAGGCCCGCGACAAGGTGCTGGCGAGCCGCTGGCTGGATCGCCGCCAACGTCCGGCCTACCGGCGCCTCTGCGACGCGCTGCATGCACGGCTCGCCGCCCATGCCCAGGATCTCGGCCAGATGATCCGCGTGCAGGGCGACTGTCATATCGGCAACGTGCTTGGTCGCGATGAGCACTTCGCCCTGGTCGATTTCGACGACTGCCTGATGGCGCCCGCCATCCAGGATCTGTGGATGCTGTTCACCGCCCAGGAGGAGGGCGAGCGTCAGATGCAGCTTTCCGAGGTGCTCGAGGGCTACGAGCAGCACCGCGACTTCGAGCGTGGCGAGCTCGCCCTGGTGGAGCCGCTGCGCACCCTGCGCCTGCTGCGCCACAGCGCCTGGCTGGTGGATCGCTGGGAGGACCCGGCCTTCCCGCTGGCCTTTCCCTGGCTTGCCGATGCCGGCTACTGGGATGGCCATCTGCGCCTGCTGGAACAGCAGCGCCAGGTGCTCGAAGCGGCGCCGCGCTGGCTGGCCTGAGGGCGTGCTGGCCCGAGAGGAAGATGGACGAAGGAGAGAAGGAGAGAAGGAAAGAAGGGCGTTAATGCAGGACGCACCCCGCGGGGTGCGTCCTTCAGCATATCGCGGGAGCGAGTCGAGCAAGCACGTCGCGAAAGCACGGTACGAAAGCACGTTACGAAAGAGGCGACGCTCAGTCGTCAGCGGGACCGGTTTCGGCGGGCGTCGGGTTGGCAGTGCCCTCGCCCTGGCGGCGCTGGGCGTTGATCTCGGCCGCCGGATTATCCTGCTGCTCGATGGCCAGGTCGCTGGCCAGGCGCAGCTGGAAGGTCTGCTGCGGGGTCAGGCGGCATTCGCCACCCTGGCAGGCGGGGATGCCGAAATCGCCGTCGGCGCCATAGGCGGCGGCGGAAAGTTCGCCGCTGTAGATCTCGCTCTCGCTGCCGTCGGTCTCGATGCAGGTCAGGGCCTGGGTGGTCAGGCGGATGCGCTCACCGTCGAGACGGGCGTTGCCGACCACCACGCAGTATTCCGGCAGGGAGTGGGAGGCACTGCCGCCAGCGACCGGGTGAATGATCAGGTCGTCGTGCGCTGGTTCCTGGGCGGTAAGCGTCAGGGTCTCGATGACCTGGACGTCGAGGGTCGCATCTATTGGCAGTTCGAGGGTGTCGCTCATGGCCAGGCTCGGCACCGTTAGGGCAGCGGCCATCAGCAGAGAGGCAGGGGTCTTGATCATGTCGGGCTCTCGAGGGTGATTTGGGCGCAGCATGAAGCAGGCATAAGCCTATCACAGGCCGGCAGACCCGGCAGCCCTCGGGGATGGGGGGAGGCGCGACACGATGTCACTGGCCGGCCCGACGCTCCCCTGCGTCGATGGTCGTCATGCGCTAGAATGTGGTTTTCTGGATTCTTTTGTTGTACAAGATTTGGATGTTGTATATCTTCTGTACACGATACAACCATGATGGCCGGGCTATCCACCATCGACACGCCGGACACCGACTCTGCCACGGGGCCTGACCATGACCGAAGAACTCGCCAACCATTACCGCCACATCATCCACGAACTGGGCGAGAACCCCGACCGAGAGGGCCTGCGGGATACGCCCAAGCGCGCCGCCAAGGCGATGCAGTTCCTCAACCGCGGCTACAGCCAGTCGCTCGAGGAGATCATCAACGGCGCGGTGTTCGAGTCGGAGACCGACGAGATGGTGCTGGTCAAGGACATCGAGCTCTACTCCATGTGCGAGCACCACCTGCTGCCGTTCATCGGCAAGTGCCACATCGCCTACCTGCCCAGCGGCAAGGTGCTGGGGCTCTCCAAGTTTGCCCGCATCGTCGATATGTACGCCCGGCGCATGCAGATCCAGGAGAACCTGACCCGCCAGATCGCCGAGGCGGTTCAGCAGGTGACCGAGGCCCGGGGCGTGGCGGTGGTGATCGAGGCGCGCCACCTGTGCATGATGATGCGCGGGGTGGAGAAGCAGAACTCCAGCATGACCTCCTCAGTGATGCTCGGCGCCTTCCGCGAGAAGCAGAGCACCCGCCAGGAATTCCTCACCCTGGTCAACGGCCGCTGATTTCCCCGCAAGGAGCCTCGATATGCCGATTCACGCCCTGGACGATCAGCACTTCGACCACGACATGGCCACGATCCGCATCAAGAACCTGCGCCTGCGCACGCACATCGGCATCAAGGATGACGAGATAAAGAACCGCCAGGACGTGGTGATCAATGCGGTGATTCGCTATCGCGCCGACAAGGCCGTCGAATTCAACCACATCGAGCAGGCCCTGAACTATCGGACCATCACCAAGGAGGTGATCGCCCTGGTCGAGGATCGTCGCTTCCTGCTGCTCGAGCGCATGACCCGGGAGGTGCTGGACCTGATCATGGGCCACCAGCAGGTGCTGACCGCCCAGGTGGAGATCGACAAGCCTCACGCGCTGCGCTTCTCCGATTCGGTGTCGATTACCCTGTCCGATTCCCGGGAGTCTCGCCGCCCGCAGTGAGCCCGCGTTGATTGGCAAAAGACCCCGGTGCTTGGTGCACCGGGGTCTTTGCGCTTAGCATGGGGGAAAACCGACAAGAGGCCGCGATCGCGGCAGGAGACGACCATGCAAGCCCTCAAGGAAACGCAGCTCTATTGCCCCTTCGCCTATATCGACGGCAGCTGGGTCGCCGCCGACAGCGGTGAGCAGATCGACGTGCTCAACCCGGCCACCGGCGAGTCGATGGGCAACGTGCCGCGCCTGGGGCGTGCGGAAACCGAGCGGGCCATCGACGCGGCGGACGCCGCCCTGCCGGCCTGGAAGGCGCTCACCGCCCTGGAGCGTGCCGATATCCTGATGAAGTGGCACGACCTGATGATGGAGCATCAGGACGACCTGGCCATGATCATGACCTACGAGCAGGGTAAGCCGCTCAAGGAGTCGGCGGGCGAGATCGCCTACGCGGCGAGCTTCCTGCGCTGGTTCGCCGAGGAGGCGCGGCGCGTCTATGGCGATACCGTGCCGGCCGCCAAGGCCAACCAGCGGATCGTGGTCACCAAGCAGCCGATCGGCGTGGTGGGGGCCATCACGCCCTGGAACTTCCCCGCGGCGATGATCACCCGCAAGGCCGGCGCGGCACTGGCCGCGGGCTGCACCATCGTCGTCAAGCCGGCCAGCCAGACGCCGTTCTCCGCCACCGCCCTGGCCAAGCTTGCCGAGCGGGCGGGCGTGCCGCGCGGTGTGTTCAACGTGGTGCCCGGGCGCGCCTCGGAGATCGCCGCGGCCATGACCGAATCGTCGCTGGTGCGCAAGATCACCTTCACCGGCTCCACCGAGGTCGGTCGCGGGCTGATGGCCCAGGCCTCCCAGCACATCCAGAAGATCTCACTGGAGCTGGGCGGCAATGCCCCCTTCATCGTCTTCGAGGATGCCGACCTGGACGCCGCGGTGGAGGGCGCCATGGCCGCCAAGTTCCGCAACGCCGGCCAGACCTGCGTCTGTACCAACCGCTTCTTGGTCCAGTCCAGCGTGGTCAACGCCTTCTGCGAGAAGTTGGCGGTGGCCATGAACAGCGAGCTCAAGGTGGGTCACGGCACCGGTGACGGCGTCAACATCGGCCCGCTGATCGACGACAAGGCGGTGGCCAAGGTCAGCGAGCACGTCCACGACGCCGTGGATCAGGGCGCCGAGCTGCTGCTGGGCGGCCATCCGCATCCGCTGGGCGGCAACTTCTTCTCGCCGACCCTGATCAGCTTCGCCCACGACAAGATGAAGGTCGCCCACGAGGAAACCTTCGGCCCGCTGGCGGCGGTGTTCCCCTTCGATGACGAGCAGGAAGCCGTCCAAATGGCCAACGACACCGAATACGGCCTGGCCTCCTACTTCTATTCGCGTGACCTGGGCCGGGTCTGGCGGGTCGCCGACGCCCTGGAGTACGGCATGGTGGGCATCAACACCGGCCTGATCTCCAACGCCGCCGCGCCCTTCGGCGGGGTCAAGGCCTCGGGGCTCGGCCGCGAGGGCGGCCACCAGGGCCTCGACGAGTTCCTCGAGACCAAGTACCTCTGCTTCGATCTCGGCTGACCGGGCTTCGCCCGGAGCTGCAAGCTTGAAGAGCGGCGCTTCGCGCCTGAAAGCTGAAAGAAGAACACCCCGCCGAGCGCGCTCGGCGGGGTGTTTCTTTAATACGGAACCTAAGAAAACGGCTGGGCGATGGTCAGGCTAGGCGAAAATCGGCGCGAAAGCGGAGTTTGCTGTTGCAAATGAGCATTTCAACCGGGCTAGCGCACTAGACGATTTTCAACGACGCATGGCCGAGTTCCAGCGTTTTCCCCTCCGTTTAGTGGCGGAAGTGGCGCATGCCGGTGAAGACCATGGCGATGCCGGCCTCGTTGGCCGCGTCGATCACCTCCTGATCGCGCATGGAGCCGCCGGGCTGGATCACCGCGGCGATGCCGGCGGCGGCGGCGGCATCGATGCCGTCACGGAAGGGGAAGAAGGCGTCGGAGGCCATCACCGAGCCGGGCACCGAGAGCCCCTCGTCGGCGGCCTTGATGCCGGCGATCTTGGCCGAATAGACGCGACTCATCTGGCCGGCGCCCACGCCGATGGTCTGGCCGTCCTTGGCATAGACGATGGCGTTGGACTTGACGTACTTGGCCACCTTCCAGGCGAAGGCCAGGTCGCGCATCTCCTGCTCGCTGGGTACACGCTCGCTGACCACGGTGAGTTCGTCGCGGCCGACCATGCCGAGGTCGCGATCCTGGACCAGCAGGCCGCCGGTGACGCGCTTGATGTCGTGGGCGTGCTCGCGCTCGCCGGGCCAGTGCTCGCCGACGTCGAGCAGGCGCACGTTCTTCTTCTCGGCGACGATGCGCGCCGCCTCGTCCTCGACCCCGGGGGCGATGATCACCTCGACGAACTGGCGCTCGACGATGGCCCGCGCGGTCTCGGCGGTAAGCGCCACGTTGAAGGCGATGATGCCGCCGAAGGCGCTGGTCGGGTCGGTGGCGAAGGCCTTGTCGTAGGCCTCGCGGGCGGTGGCACCCACCGCCACGCCGCAGGGGTTGGCGTGCTTGACGATCACGCAGGCGGTGTCGGTGAAGCCCTTGACGCACTCGAAGGCGGCATCGGTGTCGGCGACGTTGTTGAACGAGAGCGCCTTGCCGTTGAGCTGGGTGGCGGTGGCCACGCTCGCCTCCCGGGCGCCCGCCTCGACGTAGAAAGCCGCCTTCTGGTGCGGGTTCTCGCCGTAGCGCATGCCCTGCTTCTTCTCGAACTGCAGGTTATAGGTGCGCGGGAAGCCGTCCTCGCCGCCGGGAACCCGCTGGCCGAGGTAGTCGGCGATGGCGGCGTCGTAGCCGGCGGTATGTTCGAAGGCCTTCACGGCCAGGTCGAAGCGGGTGGCATCACTCACCGCGCCTTCGCCAGAGGCGATTTCGGCGAGCACTCGAGCGTAGTCGCCGGCATCCACCACGATGCTGGTATGGGCGTGGTTCTTGGCGCAGGCGCGCACCATGGTCGGGCCACCGATGTCGATGTTCTCGATGGCATCCGTGAGGGTGCAGTCCGGCTTGGCGACGGTCTGGGCGAAGGGGTAGAGGTTGACCACCACCATGTCGATGGGGTCGATGCCGTGCTCTTCCATCACGCCATCGTCCTGGCCGCGACGGCCGAGGATGCCGCCGTGGATCGTCGGGTGCAGCGTCTTGACACGGCCATCCATGATCTCGGGGAACCCGGTGTGCTCGGACACCTCGGTGACCTCGATGCCGTGCTTCTTGAGCAGGCGGAAGGTGCCGCCGGTGGAGAGCAGCGCGATGCCGTGCTCGCTGAGGCCGCGGGCGAAGTCGACGATGCCGGTCTTGTCGGAGACGCTGATCAGGGCGCGGCGGACCGCGGTGGAGGAGGCTTGGGCCATGGGAGTCACTCTCTGTCGATGGTCAGGCTGACACGGGTTGCGATGGGGCGCGAAAACGCGAGGGGAGCCGCGCAGGCTCTCCGGATGGACCGTTCAGATCAGGCCGTACTGCTTGAGCTTCTTGCGCAGCGTGCCGCGGTTGAGGCCGAGCATCTCGGCGGCACGCGTCTGGTTGCCCTGGGTGTGCTCGAGCACCGAGGCCAGCAGCGGCGCCTCGACCTCGGCCATCACCATGGCGTAGAGGTCGGTGACGCTGGAGCCGTCGAGATGATCGAAGTAGCGCGCCAGGGAGGCCTCGACGGCCTCGCGCAGGGGGCGGTCGTCCTGGGGGCCCGGGTGAACGGTGTCGCTCAGTTCGGCAAGCTCGCGGGAGGTCTGGGACTCGAACTCGGACTGCGCGAGGTTCTGATCAAGGGGGTGGCTGCTCATCATGCGGCACGGGTTCCGTCGGATGCCACGGCCCGGGCCACGCGATGCGGCGTCGCGGCGGGGTCGTGGCGAAAGAGTTCGTCAATGAAGCGGTGCTGGGCGCGGGGGCTCTCGAGGCCGTTGAAGGTGGCTCGCAAGGCTCGTCGCCCTTCGTCGTCGAAACGCGCATCGCCGGCCAGGTACCAGCCGAGATGCTTGCGCGCGATGCGCACGCCCATGTGATCGCCGTAGAAGTCGTGCAGGGCCGTGAGGTGGTCGCGCAGCACCGCGGCGCGCTCCTCGTCCTGCGGGGGAGCCAGCGGCTCGCCATGGCGCAGATAGTGGTCGATCTCGCGAAAGATCCAGGGGTTGCCCTGGGCGCCGCGCCCGACCATCACCGCATCCGCCCCAGTATAGTCGAGGATCCGGCGCGCCTTCTCGGGGCCGTCGATATCGCCGTTGGCGAACACCGGAATGCCCACCGCGGCCTTGATGGCGGCGATGGTGTCGTACTCGGCGGTGCCGGCATAGCGCTGCTGTCGATGGCGGCCGTGCACGGCCAGGGCCTGGATGCCGGCGTCCTCGGCGATGCGTGCCACCCGCTCGCCGTTGTTGCTCTCGGCACACCAGCCGGTGCGGATCTTCAGCGTCACCGGCACCTCGACCGCGGCGACCACCGCCTGGACGATCTCGGCCACCAGCGCCTCGTCGCGCAGCAGCGCCGAGCCGGCGGCCTTGTTGCAGACCTTCTTGGCCGGGCAGCCCATGTTGATGTCGATGATCTCGGCACCCATGGCGGCGTTCAGCCGGGCCGCCTCGGCGAGCATCTCGGCGTCGCCGCCGGCGATCTGTACGCTGCGCGGCCCCGGCTCACCGCGGTGATCCATGCGCAGCCGCGACTTGCGGGTATGCCACAGGGTGGGATCCGAGGTGACCATCTCGCCCACCACCAGGCCGGCACCCAGGCGCCGGCAAAGCGCGCGGAAGGGACGATCGGTGACCCCGGCCATGGGGGCCAGCACTACCCGGTTGGGCAGTTGATGGTGACCGATGCGGGGCAGGGGGCGAGCGTCGTGCATGATCGGGGGTCGTCGGCGACAAGGGGTGCATATCATACGCCCACGCCGGGCGTTGTTGAACCGCCAGGCGCGGGCTTCGGGATCAGGCGTTGGCCGCGGGGCGTCGACCAACGGAACGCCGCCCGACGGAACGCCGCCCGGTCAGCCGCACCCAGCCCTCGCGCACCGTCGGCTCGTCCATGATCAGCCCACGGGCGCGGTAGGCCTCGAGCACGTCCTCGGCCTGAGCCTCGAGGATGCCCGAGAGCGCCAGGCGGCCGCCCGGGGCGACGCGGCCGGCGATCTCGTCGGCGAGTTCCACTAGTGGGCCGGCGAGGATATTGGCGATGACCAGCGGGAACTCGCCCGCCTCGAGCTGCTCGGGGTAGCAGAGCCGGAACGCCGACTGGGCCATGCCGTTGCGCTCGGCGTTGTCGCGGCTGGCCGAAAGCGCCTGGGGATCGATATCGGTGCCCGTGGCCTCCCGAGCACCGAGCCTGAGCGCGGCGATCGCGAGGATCCCCGAACCGCAGCCCACGTCGAGCACGCCCAGATCGGTCAGCTCTCCGGCCACCGCCAGGCCGTCCAGCCACTCCAGGCACAGCGCCGTGGTGGGATGGGTGCCGGTGCCGAAGGCAAGTCCGGGGTCGAGGTGCAGGTTGACGGCGCCGGGCTCGGGCGGCGCGTGCCAGCTCGGCACGATCCACAGCCGCTCGCCCATCTGCAGGGGATGGAAGTCCGCCATCCACTCGCGCTCCCAGTCGCGGTCGGCCAGCAGTTCGACCTCGACCTCTGGGCAGGGCTCGTCGGGGAACTCAGCGGCCCAGGCCTCGCGCACACGGTCGAGCATCGCATCCATGCCTTCGAGATCGTCATAGAGCCCGGTGAGCACGGTCTCGTCCCAGAGGGGGGTGGTGCCGCGCTCCGGCTCGAAGACCGGCTCGTCGAAGGCGTCCTGAAGCGTGATGGCGGTGGCGCCTTCGGCCAGCAGCAGCTCCTCGAGGGTCTCGGCCTGCTCGGGGGCGATACGGGCCTTGAGTTGCATCCAGGGCATGGGCGATCTCCGGTCGGTGCGGGAAGGGGCGGGGAAAGGGAGTGGGCAACGCAAGCGGGGCGGCCATGGCCGCCCCGCTTGCAGGAGGAGACGGGCTCAGAGGCCCAGCTTCTTCTCCAGATAGTGGATGTTCACGCCACCCTGCTGGAAGTGAGTATCGCGCACCAGATCCTTGTGCAGGTCGGTGTTGGTCTTGATGCCTTCCACCAGCAGCTCGTCAAGGGCGTTGCGCATGCGGATCAGCGCCGTCTCGCGGTCCACGCCCCAGGTGATCAGCTTGCCGATCAGCGAGTCGTAGTGGGGCGGCACCGAATAGCCCGTATAGACGTGGGAGTCCATGCGCACACCGAGCCCGCCGGGCGGGTGATAGAGGGTGACCCGGCCGGGCGAGGGCATGAAGGTGCGGGCGTCCTCGGCGTTGATCCGGCACTCGAAGGCGTGACCGCTCAGCTCCACCTGGTCCTGGCTGACCGAGAGCGGCAGGCCCGAGGCGATGCGCAGCTGCTCGCGCACGATGTCCACGCCGGTGACCATCTCGGTGACGGGGTGCTCGACCTGGACCCGGGTGTTCATCTCGATGAAGAAGAATTCGCCGTTCTCGTAGAGGAACTCGAAGGTGCCGGCGCCGCGGTAGCCGATGGTGATGCAGGCCTCGCGGCATGCCTCGAGCACCTTGGCGCGGGCGGTCTCGTCGATGCCCGGCGCCGGGGCCTCCTCGATCACCTTCTGATGGCGACGCTGCAGCGAGCAGTCGCGGTCATAGAGGTGGATGGCGTTGCCCTGGCCGTCGGCCAGCACCTGGATCTCCACGTGGCGCGGGTTCTCCAGGAACTTCTCCATGTAGACGGTGCCGTCGCCGAAGGCCGAGTGGGCCTCGGTGCGGGTGACGTTGACCGCCGAGAGCAGGTGCGCCTCGGTGTGCACCACGCGCATGCCGCGCCCGCCGCCGCCGGCGGCGGCCTTGATGATCACCGGATAGCCGATGCGCCGGGCCACGGCGAGGGTCTCGCTTTCGTCGTCGCCCAGGGGGCCGTCGGAGCCGGGCACCGTGGGCACGCCGGCCTTCTTCATCGATTCGATGGCGCTGACCTTGTCGCCCATCAGGCGAATGGTCTCGGCGCGCGGACCGATGAAGGTGAAGCCGGAGCGCTCGACCTGCTCGGCGAAGTTGGCGTTCTCGGAGAGGAAGCCGTAGCCCGGGTGGATGGCGCTGGAGTCGGTGACTTCCGCGGCGCTGATCAGCGCCGGAATGTTCAGGTAGGACTGCGCCGAGGAGGCCGGGCCGATGCACACGGCCTCGTCGGCCAGGCGTACGTGCATCAGTTCACGGTCGGCAGTGGAGTGGACCGCCACCGTCTTGATGCCCAGCTCCTTGCAGGCGCGCAGGATGCGCAGGGCGATCTCGCCGCGATTGGCGATCAGAACCTTGTCCAGCATGATGAATCCGCCAGTTGATGAGTGATGAAGACGGGGGCGATCAGGCGATGACGAGCATCGGCTGGTCGAACTCGACCGGCTCGCCGTCCTCGACCAGGATCGCCTCGATCACGCCGTCGCGATCGGCCTCGATCTGGTTCATCATCTTCATCGCCTCGACGATGCAGATGGTCTCGCCTTTCTTGACGCTCTGGCCGACTTCCACGAAGGACTTGGAGCCCGGTGCCGGTGAGCGATAGAAGGTGCCGACCATCGGCGAGTTGACGCTCTGGCCCTGATAGGACGGCTCGGCGGCGGCGGCGGGCTCGGCGGGAGCCGCCGGTGCCTGCGGCGCCTGCTGTGGCGCGGCCGCGTAGGGCTGGGGCGCGGGCTGCTGCCAGCTCGTGCCGTTGGGGTGGCGGCTGATGCGAACCGACTCTTCCCCTTCCTGGATCTCGATCTCGCTGATGTTGGACTCTTCGAGCAGTTCGATCAGCTTCTTGACCTTGCGGATATCCATGACGTTTCTCGACCGGTGGGGTTGGGGTGATGATCCGGGGTGCTGTCAACCCCGGCCAACTTGCAATAGATCCCGGCAAGATAGCGTGTCTTGCGGCCTCTATTGACCATGAAGGAGCAGTGGAGGCGGAGTCTGCCGAAAATCGGCCGGGATGTCCAGCCGTAGGGGAACGCTGTTCGAGTGCGATCTCCCACGCGCCGCGGGCTCAGCCCCGTCGTGTCGCCAGCCAGTCCAGCACGCCCTCGAGGTGGCTGGCGAGCTGGGGGGCATCGACCTCGCCCTGGACCCTGGCATCGCGCAGTTCCTCACCGTCATTGAAGAACAGCAGGCTGGGCGGGCCGAACAGCTCGAAGTGCTCGAGCACCTCGCGGCTGGCGGCGTCGCTTGCGGTCACGTCGACGTTGATGCGCTGGAACTGACTCAGCGGACCCGCCACCTCGGGCGCCGGATAGACGCTGCGCTCCATGACCTTGCAGGAGATGCACCAGTCGGCGGTAAAGTTGACGAAAGCCGGCTCGTCGCTCTGCGCCAGTGTAGTACGCAGCGTCTCGAGGTCCTCAACGGTGGTGATGTGTTGCGCGGGGGCAGGCGCCCCCGCCGTGGTGGCGCCCGAGCTCGCCGCGGTGACGGCCAGCGGGCGCAGCGGATCATCGCCGCCGCGGGAGGCGCCGATCACCAGGGCGATGCCCCAGATCAGCAGCATCAGGCCGCCGGCCTGGCGCACCCGCGGCCAGCCCTGGGTCTGGTTGACGGTGAGCGCGCCCAGGGAGAGGGCGCTGCCGATGGCGAGGCCCGCCCACAGCAGCAGGGCAACGCTGCCCGGCAGCAGGCGCTCGACGAGCCAGATGGCCACCCCCAGTAGCAGGATGCCGAAGGCGGCCTTGACGCCACTCATCCAGGCGCCGGAGCGCGGCAGCAGGGTAGTGCCGAAGGTGCCGACCAGCAGCAGCGGCACGCCCATGCCCAGCGCCAGAGCGAGCAGCGCAGCGCCGCCCATCAGCGCATCGCCGGTGGTGGAAATGAAGACCAGGGCGCCGGCCAGCGGCGCCGAGACGCAGGGCGAGACCACCAGCACCGACAGCGCGCCGGCCAGTGCCAGGCCGGCGGGACCGCTCTGCTGGGCGCGAGCCTGCCAGGCATCGATGCGGCCGGACAGAGACGACGACAGGCGCAGGTTGAAGGCTCCGAACATGGCCAGGGCAAACAGCGTGAAGAGCAGGGCGAAGGTGATCAGCACCGGTGCCGACTGCAGGCGCGCCTGGAGGTTCAGGCCGGCGCCGAACAGCCCCATCAGCACGCCCACGGCGGCGTAGGTCAGCGCCATGCCGCCCACGTAGCTCGCCGAGAGGGCGAAGGCCCTCGGGCGCGTCGGCTGCTGGCCGACGATGATCGAGGAGAGGATCGGCACCATGGGCAGCACGCAGGGCGTGAAGGTCAGCCCCAGGCCGGCGAGAAAGAAGAGCCCGAGGATCAGCGGCAGGCTGGCCTCTGCCATCAGCGAGCGAAATTGGCCGTCCTCGCTCGTCGGGGCGGCGATCGACGTGCCCTCGGCACTGCCCGCAGAAGGCCCGTCGGCAGAGGCCGTGGCAGCAGGATCGGTGGCGGCACCCGGCGCGTCGGCGACCGCACTACGCTGGGGATCCTGCGCCGCGGGCATCCAGCCGGCGAGAGAGGCCGGCGCCTCGCCCTCCCGAGCGGTGAGCTCGACCCGCTCCGGCGGGTAGCACAGGCCCGCATCGGCGCAGCCCTGGAAGGTCAGGGTCAGGTCCAGCGGGCCCTGGTGGCCGGGCGAAAGCGCGCTTTCAAAGACCACGCTGTCGTAGAAGACGTTGACGTCGCCGAGGAACTCGTCGCTCTTGGCCTCGCCCGGGGGCAGATCGGGCTCCCCGAGCGTCAGGCCCTCGGTCGCGGTCGCGACGTCGAACTGGTGGCGGTAGAGGTAGTAGCCGTCGGCATTCTCGACGCCGACGAAGAGCCTCTCGCCGTCATGCCAGGCGCTTGGCTGAAAGGCTTCATGCACGGGCAGGAACTGCGCATCGTCGTCGTTCTGGGAGAACCATTGGGCCTGGGCTCCCAGCGGCAGTAGCAGGGTGATCAGCAGGGCGAGTCGCAGGACGATCGGCACGGGTCTTCCTTGGTGGCAGTGAGCGGTGGTCGTTTGGCGCGGTTTGACTCCGGGCTATGGTCCGGGTTCCCCATCGGCGACAAGGCCGCCGGCCTGCTAGGATATCGCAGTATCAGGAGGGTGTTGATGGCATCCTCTCGTCGAGGCTGCGCCGTATTGTCGCGTCGCCGGAAGCTCTCTTCATCAAGGAAACCCGAACATGGCGTTGACGCAAAAGGGTGCCGCCAGGCGCCGCAAGCGGACCGAGGAACTGGAGCGGCCGGCCTATGGCTGGATCTACAAGCCACTGCTGACGCTGCTGGTGCTCTACCTGGCGGTGTGCGTGGGACTCGGCATCTGGTGGAGTCGCGCGCCGGCGGTCTTCGACGTGGAGCAGGCGGTGATCGATCAGCGCGGCACGACCGCCCAGACCCCCGCTTCCCGGGGCGCGGTGACCACCGCCAGCCTGATGACGCTGGTCGAGACCCTGCTCGAGAAGCCTGGGGGCTACCTGCGCAATGATATCGCCCCGCCCGGGGTGTGGCTCGACAACATGCCCGCCTGGGAGTTCGGGGTGCTCACCCAGGCGCGTCGGCTCTCGGTGGCGCTGCCGGCCATGGAGCAGGCCGCCATGCCGGCGCTCGAGGACGTTCGCGAGCGGCTGGCGGGCGACAGCGGTGACTGGCTCTACCCCTCCACCGAGCGGCGCCTGACCCAGGCCCTCGAGGCCCTCGACGGCTACCTGCAGGCCCTCGACCGGGACGGCGAAGCCGCCTTCGGCGCCCGGGGCCAGGGGCTCGCCGCCTGGCTCGAGACGGTCACCCGCTCGCTCGACGACCTGGGGCTTCGACTGTCGGCCAGCATCGGCCCGCGTGCGGAGCTTCGCGACCTGGACATCGACGCCGAGGCCCTGCCGGCGCGGACCGCCTGGTACCGGGTCGACGACGTCTTCTTCGAGGCTCGCGGTCAGGCCTGGGCGCTGATCCATCTGCTGCGGGCGGTGCAGCGCGATCAGGCCGATGTGCTGGCCGCGGCCGGCCTGACCTCGCACTGGGAGGCGCTGGTGGCCGAGCTCGAACTCAGCCAGCGGCGGCTGTGGAGCCCGCTGGTGCTCAACGGCTCGGGCTTCGGCCTCTTCGCCAACCACTCGCTGGTGATGGCCAACCACATGATCCGGGCCCGCGACCTGTCGCGGGCGCTGTCCGATCAGTTGGCGGCGGCGACTCCGGCCGCCGGCGACGCTGAGGCGTCCTCGGAGGCGGCAACCGCTGGCGATGCCGGGGCCGATAATGCGGTCGATGAAGGCGACGTTGATGCAACCGAGCAGGCGGAGACCGAGTCTGCCGGGGAAGACGCTGTCGAAGCCGAGCCCGAGGAAGCGCCCGAGGCGTCAGCGTCGGAGGGCGCGGCCGACAGCGACGAGGCGGCTGCCAAGGCCGGCGATGACAGTGAGTCCGGCGCGAAACCGCAGGAGTAGGGTATCGCAAGCATCGGCGTGATCGCCAACATGCAGCAACGAGACGGGCCGCCCACTGGGCGGCCCGTCTCGTTTGGCGGCGGCGCGTAGGCGCCACCATGCGTGATGCGCTCTAGCGATCAGGCCTTGTCGTGGGCGGCTACGGCCTTCTCGATGGCCTTGCAGGCGGCCTCGGACCCTTCCCAGGACTCCACCTTGACCCACTTGCCCTTCTCGAGATCCTTGTAGTTCTCGAAGAAGTGGGCGATCTGCTGGCGCAGCAGCTCGGGCAGGTCGGTCACTTCCTGAACGTCGTCATAGAGGCTGGAGAGCTTGGGGTGGGGCACGCAGACCAGCTTGGCGTCCTCGCCAGCCTCGTCGGTCATGTTGAGGATGCCCACCGGGCGCGCGCGGATCACGGCGCCGGGCTGAACCGGGTAGGGGGTGACCACCAGGGCATCCAGGGCATCGCCGTCGTCGGCCAGGGTGTGCGGGATGAAGCCGTAGTTGGCCGGGTAGAACATCGGGGTGGCCATGAAGCGGTCGACCAGCAGGGCACCCATGTCCTTGTCGATCTCGTACTTGATCGGCGCGTGGTTGGCCGGGATCTCGATCGCCACGTAGATGTCGTTGGGGAGATCCTTGCCGGCGGGGATGTTGTCGAAGTTCATCGTCGCTTCCTTGGGTTGGCAATACTGCTAATGCGGGGCGAATCGGAATGGTGGAAAAAATCCGCCGAATTATACGAAGCCAAGGCGGTGATTACCAATCGGCCATAGGTGGCATGCTGCTTCATCCGCCGATGGGCCAGGCGTGGAAGCAGGGTGTATCATGGGTCTCCGATGGAAGGTGTCGGCCATCGGCCGGCGAAGCGCGTCGTTTGCGAGGAGAACGCCTTGACCCCCCAGCACCTGTCGCTGAGCTACGGCCAGGCCTTCGTGGCGCCTGATCGGCGTCGGCATCGCAGCTCGATGTCGGTGCGACTGCCCGAGCCCCCGCTGCTCTCGGCCAAGGGCGCCTGCGCCCTGATCAGCGACTCCACCTCGCGCAACAACCTCGCCAAGCAGGCCGGCGATCTCAGCGTCAAGGGCTTTCTGGCCGACTACTTCTCCACGCCGGATCACTGGGACGTCAAGGCCTCGGCGACCCGGGTGCTGCGGGCGCTGAACACCTGGTGCTTCAGCCAGAACCGGCGGATCTCGGACGGCAGCTACGTCTCCTCGCTCTCCGCCATGGTCTTTCGCGGGCGTGACGCGCATCTCTTCCACATGGGCGATACCCTGGTGTTCCGCCTGCGCGGCGCCGAGTTCGAGCAGCTCTCCAGGGATCACGTCACCGACCTGGGTGGCTATCGCTATCCCTCGCGCGCCATGGGCATGGACAGCGGCCTGGAGGTCGATTACGCCAGTCTGCCCCTCAAGCAGGGCGATATCTTCCTGTTCACCACCCAGGCGGTGCGGGGCACCCTGATGCCCTCGGACTACGTGCGGCTGATTCGCGAGGATGCCAGCGACCTGGATGCCGCCTGCGAGCGGCTGGCCAGCGCGGCCCGAGAGCGGGCCCAGGAGCGCGGCTACGGCAGCGATCAGTTCTGCTTCCAGCTGGTGCGTATCGATGCCCTGCCCGACGCCTCGGAGGATCAGCCCGGCCGGGTCTACGGCGATCTGCCGATTCCCCCGGAGCTGGCTCCCGGGGAGCGCCTGGACGGCCTCGAGGTGCTGTCGGTACTGTCGCGCACCGCCCAGTCGCGGGTCTATCACGTGCGCGACGTGCACAGTGGGCGCGAGATGGTGATGAAGGCGCCGAGCCCCGAGCTCTCCAGCCGCAACGCCTACCTCGAGCATTTCCTGCTGCAGCAGTGGGTGGTGGAGCGCGTGAAATCCCCCTTCGTGGTGCGGATCATGGAGTCCTCGCGCCCGCGGCGCTTCCTCTACTACCTGATGGCCCACGTGCAGGGCAGCACGCTGACCGAATGGGCCCGCCAGCATCCCCAGGCGAGCCTCGAGCAGCGCCTGGATATCGCCAATCAGCTGGGCAAGGCGGTGCAGGCGCTGCACCACCGCGACCTGCTGCACCAGCGCATCCACCCCGACAACGTGCTCATCGACCGGCACGGCCAGGTGGTGCTGGCGGACTTCAGCGCCTGCCACCTGCGCGACGTGGACGGTCACCGCCGCTCGCGGGGCCTGGTGCGCCAGCTCGGGCTCACCGAGCACAGCGCCCCGGAGTATGCCCTGGACGATCAGGTCGGGCGTCGCAGCGACCAATACTCACTGGCCTCGACCGTCTACTGGCTGCTGACCGGCGAGCTGCCCTACGCCTTGGCGCCCAACCGGCTGCGCAGCCACACCGATCTCGAGCAGCTCGCCTACCGCAGTGCTCGTACGCTCAATCCCGAGGTGTCGGTCGCGCTGGACGATGCCCTGCGCCGGGCCCTGGATCCCCAGCGCCCGCTGCGCTTCCGGCGCATGTCGGAGTTTCGTCGCGCCCTGCGTCTGACCCGAGAGGCCGATAGCAGCAGGCGAGGCACCGGCGAGCGGGCGAGCTTCTGGCAGGGCGTGGCGGGCATCCTGCTGCTGCTGCTGGTGCTCTCCTGGCTGTTGCGATAGGCCCTCTCAGCAGCCAAGCAGCCAAGAAAAAGCCTCCAGAAGACGTGTCTTCTGGAGGCTTTCTTTCGTTGCTATCCCGCTCGGTGCCGCCTAGATCGTGAAGTCGGGCAGCTTGCGCTCGGCCTTGGCCAGCTTCAGGTGCGCGACCTTGGGCAGGCCGTTCTCGAAGGGCGGAAAGTCCTCGCCCTGGATCAGCGGTGAGAGGTATCGGCGGCAGGCCGCGGTGATGCCGAAGCCGTCCTCGCGAATGAACTCGCCCGGCATGAACTTCTCACGGTTGGCCACCTCAGCCAGCGGAGCGGCCTCGATGCACCACTCGTAGGGCGTCTCGCTGACCCGCTTGATGGCCGGCATCATGGAGTTCTTGCCCGCCACGGCCAGCTCCACGGCCTTGTCGCCCACCGCGTAGGCTTGGTCGACGTCGGTCTTTGAGGCGAGATGACGCGCGGCGCGCTGCAGGTAGTCGGCCACTGCCCAGTGGTACTTGTAGCCCAGGTCCTGCTTGACCATGCCGGCCAGCGTCGGCGCCACGCCGCCCAGCTGGCGATGGCCGAAGGCGTCGGTGTTGCCGGAGTCGGCGAGGAAGGTGCCGTCCTCGTAGCGCGCGCCCTCGGAGACCACGATCACGCAGTAGCCGTACTCCTTGACGCAGGCATCGACCCGGGCCATGACCGCGGCGCGGTCGAAGGCCACCTCGGGGAAGATCACAAGGTGCGGCGGCTCGCCCTCGCCCTCGCCGGCCAGAGCCCCGGCGGCGGCGATCCAGCCGGCGTGGCGACCCATCACTTCCAGCACGAAGACCTTGGTAGAGGTGGCGCACATGGAGGCGATGTCCAGCGAGGCCTCCAGGGTCGAGGTGGCGATGTACTTGGCCACGCTGCCGAAGCCCGGCGAGTTGTCGGTGATCGGCAGGTCGTTGTCCACGGTCTTGGGCACGTGGATCGCGGTGAGCGGGTAGCCGAGCTTCTCGGAGAGCTGCGATACCTTCAGGCAGGTGTCGGCGCTGTCACCGCCGCCGTTGTAGAAGAAGTAGCGGATGTCGTGCGCCTTGAAGACCTCGATCAGCCGCTCGTACTGGGCGCGGTGCGTCTCGATGTCCTTGAGCTTGTAGCGGCAGGAGCCAAAGGCGCCACCGGGCGTGTGGCGCAGGGCCGCGATGGCCTCGTCGCTCTCCTGGCTGACGTCGATCAGGTCCTCGGTGAGGGCGCCGATGATGCCGTTGTGGCCGGCGTAGACCTTACCGATCTGGTCCGGATGGCGGCGGCAGGCTTCGATCACGCCGCAGGCGCTGGCGTTGATCACGGCGGTTACGCCGCCGGACTGGGCGTAGAAGGCGTTGTGCTGGGCCATGGGGCTTACCTGTTCCTGATGCGTCGAGGAGTGCGAAAGCCGCAGAGTCTAGCCGAAAGCGGCTGTCACTGCATCCGCCCGGGGCGCTTACTGGAGCGCCCCAACGGCGCCATGCTAGTCTCGCGCAGACCGCGCCGCGGCCAGCGGCGGCAAGACTTCCGGAGACTGCATGCACCTTCACATCCTCGGCATCTGCGGCACCTTCATGGGCAGCCTTGCGCTGCTCGCCCGCGAGAGGGGCCTGACCGTCAGCGGTTCGGATGCCAACGTCTATCCGCCCATGAGCACCCAGCTCGAGGAGGCGGGCATCGTCCTGTGCGACGGCTACTCGGCCGACAACCTCATGCCGCGCCCCGACCGAGTGGTGATCGGCAACGCCCTCTCGCGGGGCAACCCCGAGGTCGAGGCGGTACTCGACCTGGGGCTGCCCTACGTCTCCGGCCCCGAGTGGCTGGCCGAACGGGTGCTGCCGGGGCGGCGGGTCATCGCCGTGGCCGGCACCCATGGCAAGACTACCACGGCGAGCCTGCTGGCCTGGCTGCTGGAGTCCGCCGGCCAGTCGCCGGGGTTCTTGATCGGCGGGGTGCCGCGCAACTTCGGCGTCTCGGCGCGCCTCGGCGCCGATGACGCGCCCTTCGTGGTGGAGGCCGACGAGTACGACACCGCCTTCTTCGACAAGCGCTCCAAGTTCGTTCACTACCGCCCGGAGATCGCCATCCTGGGCAACCTGGAGTTCGATCACGCCGACATCTTCCCCGACCTGGCCGCCATCGAGCGCCAGTTCCACCACCTGGTGCGCACCGTGCCCGGACGCGGTCGGCTGCTGGTGGCTGATGGCGAACCGGCGCTGGACCGGGTGATCGCGATGGGCGCCTGGACGCCGCTGGAGCACTTCGGCAGCGCGGCAGAGAGCCCCTGGCGCCTCGAGCTCGAGCGCGAGGACGCCTCGCGCTTCCGGGTGATCCACGAGGCCCGCGACGGGGCAGGGGAGGTGAACGAAGACGCGGTGGTCGACTGGTCGCTGACCGGCGCCTACAACGCCCGCAACGCCCTGGCGGCGCTGGCGGCCGCGAACGCCTGCGGGGTCGACCTGGTGCGCGGCGCCGCCGCGCTGTCGCGCTTCGCCACGCCCCGCCGGCGACAGGAGCTGCGCGGGGAGGTGGCCGGCATCGAGGTGATCGACGACTTCGCCCATCACCCCACGGCGATCGCCGCCACCCTGGAGGGCCTGCGCGCCGCGACCCCGCGCGGCCGGCTGCTGGCGGTGATCGAGCCGCGCTCCAACACCATGCGGCTGGGCACGCTGCGCGACCGCCTGGCGTCGAGCGTGGCCGCCGCCGATGCCGCCTTCTGGTTTCAGCCGCCGGGGCTCGACTGGTCGCTTGCGCCGGTGCTCGAGGCGAGCCCTGTGCCGGCTCGTCTGTGCCAGGACCTCGACGCCCTGGTCGAGGCCCTGGTGGCCGAGGCGCGGCCGCTGGATCGCATCGTGGTGATGTCCAACGGCGGCTTCGGCGGCATCCACGAGAAGCTGCTGGCCGCCCTGGAGGTCGCTCATGCCGATTGAACCACGCGGGCGCAGCGAGGCGACCGAGCTGCGCGAGCCCGTCACGGTGGCGCTGACCGGGGCCTCGGGGGCCCAGTACGGCCTGCGCCTGATCGAGGCGCTGGTGGCGGCCGAGCATCGCGTCTGGGTGATGATCTCCAAGGCCGCCCACCTGGTGGTCGCCACCGAGACCGACGAGGAGCTGCCGGCGCGGCCGGAGCGGCTCGCCGAGGCGTTGACCGAGCGCACCGGCGCCGCGGCGGGCCAGATTCGCTGCTTCGGCCGCGAGGACTGGATGGCCCCGGTGGCCTCCGGCTCCGGGGCGCCCTCGGCCATGGTGATCTGTCCCTGCTCCACCGGCACGCTCTCGTCGGTGGCCACCGGCGCCAGCAACAACCTCATCGAGCGGGCCGCCGACGTCGCCCTGAAGGAGCGCCGCCGGCTGATACTGGTGCCCCGCGAGACGCCCTTCTCGGCAATCCACCTGGAGCACATGCTGTCGCTGACCCGCATGGGCGCGGTGATCCTGCCCGCTGCGCCGGGCTTCTATCATAAGCCGCAGCGCATCGAGGATCTGGTTGACTTCATCGTCGCGCGCATCCTCAACCAGTTGGGCATCGAGCACCGCCTGATGCCGCGCTGGGGAGAATAGGCCGGCTGGGGCCAGGGAGCGCCCTTTCTCGCCGGCGTCATGTCGACCCGCCACCCTGGGCGGGTCAAGATCACAAGGACGTCTTCCATGATCACGCTCTCTGTGCTGTCGGTATTCGTGCCGACCTTCCTGCTGGTCTCGCTGACGCCTGGCATGTGCATGACCCTGGCCATGGTGCTGGGCATGACCCAGGGCGTGAAGCGCACGCTGTGGATGATGGTCGGTGAGCTCGTGGGCGTCGGCCTGGTGGCCTTTGCCGCCGGCGCCGGCGTGGCCGCGCTCATGCTGCGCCAGCCCGAGCTCTTCGCGGTGTTCAAGTGGCTGGGCGGCGCCTACCTGGGCTATCTGGGCGTGATGATGTGGCGCTCCCGCGGGCGAATGGCCATCCCCGAGACGCTCGAGGCGGGGCCACCCGCCCCCCGAGGGCAGCTGGCCCTGCAGGGGCTGGTCACGGCGGTGGCCAATCCCAAGGGCTGGGCCTTCTTCGTGGCCCTGCTGCCGCCCTTCCTGGATGCCAGCCGGCCCCTGACGCCCCAGCTTGCGGCGCTGATCGCGGTGATACTCGCCATCGAGTTCCTCTGCCTGCTGCTCTATGCCACCGGCGGACGCACCCTGCGTCGGCTGCTCGGCAACGGCGACAACGTGCGCCTGCTCAATCGCGGCGCCGGCACCCTGATGGTCGGCGTAGGCCTGTGGCTGGCGCTGGGCTGAGGCGAGGCGGGGCTAAAACGGCGGCAGCCAGGCGATGCGGGCGGCGACCAGTATCAGCGAGGCGATCCCCAGCCGCTGCCAGGGGCAGGGGTGCAGCGGCGCCCGCGGGTGGCGCTGCCAGGCGAGCTGCACCAGGGCGCAGACCACCAGGCCGAGCAGCGCACCGCCGATCAAATCGCTCAGCCAGTGTACCCCGATCACCAGACGCGACAGCGCCATGGGCAGGATGGCGGCGATGGCCGCCCAGTAGGCCAGGGTGCGCCGGCCGGGCGATAGTTCACGGCTGACGAAGGCCGCGGCCATGCCGAACAGCACCACCGCGGTGGAGGTGTGGCCGCTGGGGTAGGAGAAGGAGTCGGCGAGATGCTCCGGCGTCATGGGGCGGATGCGCCCGATCGCCGCCTTGCCCAGGACGTTGAGCAGCGCGATGACCACAAGCCCACCGGCGATGTGCCAGAAGGCCGCCCAGTGGCGCCGCCACATGAGCCAGATGCCCCAGGGCAGGACCAGGGCCAGCACGCCGAGCAGGTCACCGACCCGGTCAAGCGCCTGGCCGATGGCGTCGAGCCCGGGCAGCGCCAGACCCCGCATCAGTGCCTCCAGGTGCGTGTCCATGGCCAGCGGGGCATCGTGGTGGATGACCACCAGCGTCCAGGCGGAGAGGGCGGTCAGCGAGAGGAGGAGCAGCAGCCAGGAGGCGAGCGGCGGCTCGACGTCGTGGGGCGGCGAGAGCCACCGCCAGAGGCGCCGGCCGAGGGCGCTGCGGCGCGACCAGCCGATCAGTCCCCGGTAGGCCATGCCCTGGCGGGTCATCAGGTGGCGCACCCAGGAGAAAATCACCGCCAGCACCACCACCAGCGCCCCCAGGCCGACCAGCCAGGCCTCCAGCCCCTCGGGCAGCGCCACCAGCCGCTGCCAGGTGCGTCCCAGCAGATAGCCCGGCAGCACGTAGGCCGGCGCCCACAGCGCCGCCGAGATCAGGTTGGCCCAGAGGAAGGCGCGGGGCGACATGCGCAGCATACCGGCGATCAGCGGCACCACGGGCCTCACCGGTCCCACGAAGCGTCCCAGCAGCACCGAGAGTGAACCGTGCCGCTGGAAGAAGCGTGCGCCCCGGGCCAGCCACTCCGGGTGGCGCGACAGCGGCCACTGGGCGGTGACTCGTTCGCGCTGGTGATAGCCCAGCAGGAAGCTCAGGCCGTCGCCGATCACGGCGCCGACGAAGGCCGCCAGCATGGCCGTGATCACGGCGAGCTCCTGGTGGCCGGCCAGGGAGGCGGCGGCCGTCATCAGCACCACGCCGGGGACCAACAGCCCCACCAGGGCGAGGGATTCCACCAGGGCGATGGCGGCGATGATCAGCAGCAGCAGCCCCGGTGAGGGCGCCAGCTGGAAGAGGGTGTCGGCGATGTTCACGTGACGCTCCATGGTCAGGCCGGGAATCGGCGCACCTGCGCTCAGCCGTCGGCCAGCGAACGGCGACAGGTCTCCAGGCGCTGCTCGAAGTGCGGCCAGGGCTCGCCGGCCCGCAGTCGGCACAGGCGCAGCCGCACTTCCAGCGGGCCGGTATCCATCAGGGTGGTCTGCTCCAGCGCCTGGCCGAGGCGGTGCTGGACCAGCAGGGCGCCGCTCTCGCTGGTGTCCGGCAGTATCAGCCAGAAGTCTGCCGGGCCATGTCGGCCCAGGATGTCGTGATCGCGACTGCGGCTGGAGACCGCCTGGCAGAGAGTGTCCAGCAGCGCCTGTCGCGCGCCTGGGCCGAACTGTTCGCCGGCCATGTCCAGCTGGGGCAGATGCATCAGCAGTAATCCCAGGGGCTGGCCGAGCAGTTTGGCGCGTTCGACCTCGCTTGCCAGCTGCTCGTGCAGGGTCTCATGGCCGGTGGCGGCGCACTCGGCATCGCGCGGATCGGTGGCCCGGATCAGGGCGTGCTGGCGTGCCTGCTCCCAGGGCACCAGGGCCGCCACGGCCACCAGGCTCAGGTAGCCCAGCAGCATCTGGCCATCGAGCTGGCCGTTGCCGAGCAGGGCCAGCCACACCGGCGTCAGCGCGAGGTTAAGCAGCATGGCGGGGGCCAGCGGCAGCAGCAGCAGGGTGAGTACCGGCGGCAGGCCCACCCAGAGTGCCGGCAAACCGGACTGGCGGGGCAGTTCGACGGCAATCAGCAGATAGCCGCAGATCAGCGCCAGGTAGGCGGCCAGCCGCGAGTGTTCAGCGCGCGTCGCATTCAGCAGGGTGGCGACCACCATCAACAGGGAGAGCGCGGCGGGCAGGGGGATGCGTTCGTACTCGCCCATCAGGTAGAGCCATAGGGCCATGCCCAGCAGCAGCAGCGCGCCGCCGGCGTGCCACAAGGCGAACAGCCGAGAGGCGTGGCGGTAGCGATCAGGCATGATCCGCTCCCTTGATCACCCACAGGCCAGCTGATTGGTGGGACAGGGCGTGGCGCTCGTCGTCCAGCGACAGCAGGCCGGCGAGGGGGATCGCCCGGGCCGGCCCGCGCGCCTCCAGGGCGTGCCACAAGCGTTCGCGACGCGTATCGGCCTGTTCGGGGTCGCGGCTGGTCAGCAGTGCCGCCAGGGTCGTTGGATCGAGCCGGTAGCAGCGCTCGAAACGGTAGGTCAAACGGCACAGGCGCTGCGCCAGCGGCCAGCAGCGGTGGCGGGGCGTGTGCAGCAGCAGCAGCTCGGCGTGCACGCCCTCGCGCAGGCTGCGCTTGCGTTCGAGGATCAGGTCACCGAGTAGCCGGTTGCCGGGCCACAGCGGCAGTCCCGGCACCAGACGGGCGCGGCGCAGGGCGTTCTGACGTCGCGCGCGCAGATCCAGGGCCCGGGACAGGCCCAGCAGCATCAGGGCGGCGAGGAGCAGGCCGCTCAGCACCCACTGCTCGAGGCCCAGCAGGTCTTTGAGGGGCCACCAGGTGGCGAGTGCCAGCAGGCTGCCCAGCAGCAGCACCCAGCGGGGCTGGGGTAGCATCAGCAGCATGGCCCAGGCCCACAGCCAGGTGACATGGCGGCCAGGCTCTCCCCACAGCAGCGCCGCCAGCAGCAGGCTTGGCAGCAGCTGCCAGGGCAGTGTGGCGGGGCGGCGATGGTCGAAGGTCAGCAGCAGCGCGGTAAGACCCAGCCAGGCCGCGGCCAGCCACATCAGCAGGGTGTCGATCAGGGGCTGCGTGCGGGTGGCCAGTAGCGCCATCAGCACCGCCGCGATCAGCAGGTTGCCGCGCAGCAGGACGCTTTTGTACTTGGTCTGCATGGTGGATTAGTATGAATCCCTTCCCGGTTTTCGGCACAGTATAACCCCGGCCCTGCCCGTGTCGCGGCGGCGCCGGCCCCCAGGAGACACGCATCGGCATGACAGCTCAAGCCTCTCGCTCGGATCTCGAGACCGCCACCCCGGAGATCGGGGACGTCGACACCTATATGGAGCGCCTCGGACAGGGCGCCCGCGAAGCGGTGACCCGCATGCGTCGGGTCGACACGGCGGCCAAGAATGCCGCCCTGCTGGCCATGGCCGAGGGCCTCGAACAGGCCCGCGGCGAGGTGCTGGCGGCCAACACCCGTGACCTGGCCCGGGGCCGCGAGAGCGGCCTTGACGAGGCCCTGCTCGATCGCCTGGCGTTGGATGATGCGCGCCTGGATGCGATGATCGAAGGGCTCTCCCAGGTGGCCGCGCTGCCGGACCCGGTCGGCGAGATCGACGGGCTGCGCTCGCGGCCCAGCGGCATCCAGGTCGGCCAGATGCGCGTTCCCCTGGGCGTCATCGGCATCATCTACGAGTCGCGCCCCAACGTGACCATGGAGGCGGCGAGCCTGTGCCTGAAGTCGGGTAACGCGGCCATCCTGCGCGGGGGCTCCGAGGCCCGCGAGTCCAATGCCGCCATCGCCGCCTGCATTCGTGCCGGTCTCGCCCAGGCCGGCCTGCCTGAGGGCGCCGTGCAGGTGGTGGCCACCACCGACCGCGCCGCGGTGGGCCGGCTGATCAGCATGCCCGAATACGTCGACGTGATCATTCCGCGCGGCGGCAAGTCGCTGATCGAGCGCATCACCCGCGAGGCCAGAGTGCCGGTGATCAAGCACCTCGACGGCGTCTGCCACGTCTATGTCGACGCCAGTGCGGACCTCGACAAGGCGCTGGCCATCGCGGTCAACGCCAAGACCCAGCGCTATGGCACCTGCAACACCATGGAGACCCTGCTGGTCGATGCGCCGGTGGCCGAGACCCTGCTGCCGAAGCTGGCCGCCGTCTACGCCGAGCATCGGGTCGAGCTGCGCGGCTGCGAGCGCACCCGGGCGATCCTCGGCGACATCGCCCCCGCCAGCGAGGCGGACTGGCAGGCGGAGTACCTGGCGCCGGTGCTGGCGATTCGCGTGGTGGAAGGCATCGATGCCGCGATGGATCACATCGAGCGTTACAGCTCGCGGCATACCGATGCCATCGTCACCGAGAACTACACCCTGGCGCGGCGCTTCCTGGCCGAGGTGGACTCCAGCTCGGTGATCGTCAACGCCTCCACCCGCTTCGCCGACGGTTTCGAGTACGGGCTGGGCGCGGAGATCGGCATCTCCACCGACCGGCTGCATGCCCGGGGCCCCGTGGGGCTCGAGGGGCTGACCACCCGCAAGTACGTGGTGCTCGGCGACGGCCAGGTGCGCCAGTGAGCGAGACGGGCCTGCCGGTCCGCTCCCCAGAGTCGCCGGCGCCCCCTCGGCTGGCCATGCTGGGGGGCACCTTCGACCCGGTCCATCTGGGCCATCTGCGCAGCGCCGTGGAGCTTCGCGAGGCGCTGGCGCTGGATCGGGTGCACATGATTCCCGCGGCCATGCCGCCGCTGCGCGGCGAGCCGCGGGTCTCGCCCGACGAGCGCCTGGCGCTGCTGCGCCTGGGGATCGCCGATACGCCGGGGCTGGTGGCCGACCCACGAGAGCTCGAGCGCGACGGCCCCTCCTACAGCGCCGATACCCTGGCATCGCTGCGTGGCGAAGTCGGCGACAAGGCGCGGCTGGTCATGGCGCTGGGACATGATGCCTTCCTACGCCTGGCCGACTGGCGCGATCCCGAGCGGCTCTTCGCCCTGGCCCACGTGGTGGTGATCGATCGCCCGGATCACGAGGCGGCGCTGCCGGCGGCGCTTCGTGAATTGCTGGCCGGGCGCGAGGTCGAGCAGGGCGAGGCCCTGATGGCACACCCGGCCGGCAAGCTGCTGCGCCTGCGGCTGCCCTCGCGCATGGCTATTTCGGCTACCGAGGTGCGCCGCCGCCTGGCCACCGGGCGCAGCGTTCGTTATCTGCTGCCCGAGTCGGTGGAGGCGCGCATTCTCTCGCGGGGACTTTATCGGCACGCTTGATGGCGTGCGTCATTGCTGGCGAGTTGAATGCTGCCCACCGGCGCGTCGAGTCGGTACAATAGGGTGACGATTTCTCGTTGACCAAGGGCAGATACGAAGGGCTATGCATATCGACGCACTCAAGACTCTGGTGATCGACGCACTGGAGGACCTCAAGGCCCAGGACATCGCCGTCCTGGATGTTGCGCGACTGACCAGCGTGACCGACCGCATGGTGCTGGCCACCGGCACCTCCACCCGCCACGTGTCGGCGCTGGCCTCGACGGTGTTGCAGGCGGCCAAGGACGAGGGCCTGGCGCCGCTGGGCGTCGAGGGCGAAAACGGCTCCGACTGGGTGCTGGTCGACCTCGGCCAGCTGGTGGTTCACGTGATGCTTCCCGAAACGCGCCAGCTCTATGACCTCGAGCGGCTGTGGGCCGATCTGCCGAGCGATGCCGAGTCCAGGGTCGAGCAGGGTTCATGAAGGTCCGCCTGCTGGCGGTGGGCACCAAGATGCCCGACTGGGTGAATCGCGGCGTCGAAGAGTACCGCAAGCGTCTGCCCCGCGATTTCGCCCTGGAAGTAGAGGAGATCGCCCCGGGGCAGCGCGGCAAGAATGCCGACGTGGCGCGCGCCATGGCATCAGAGGCCGAGCGCATCCGCGCTCGCCTCAGGGGCAGCGAGCATCTCGTGGCCCTCGAGGTGGGTGGTAAGGCCTGGAGCACCGAGCAGCTGGCCCGCGAAGCCGACGCCTGGCGCCTCGAGGGACGCGACGTGGCGCTGCTGGTGGGCGGGCCCGACGGCCTGGAGCCATCGCTCTCGGCCAGCGCTGATCAGCGCTGGTCGCTCTCCCCGTTGACCTTGCCTCACCCGCTGGTGCGCATCCTGCTCGCCGAGCAGCTCTATCGCGCCTGGACCCTGCTGGTCGGCCACCCCTATCACCGCTGACGGCGTGCCTCGCCGGCACCGCTGAAGGTGCTTTTTTATGAGCACCGCTGAAGGCTCTTCGTGATTACCGCTGAAGGCTCTTTGCTTCATCATCCCGAGGTCATTACCTAGCATGCGTCGCCGTCGCGATACCCTGAAGAACCCGGAACAGGAGCTGCGCGTGTTCCGCATGCGCTCGCTGTTGGCCGTGCTGGTGGTGCTGATCCTGACGGGGCTGCTGGGCGGGCGGCTGTTCTACCTGCAGGTGGTGCAGCACGAGGTCTACAGCACGCGCTCCGAGAAGAACCGGGTGCGGGTGGAGCCTCTGCCGCCCACCCGCGGCCTGATCTACGATCGCAACGGCGCGCTGCTGGCCGAGAATCGGCCAACCTACAACCTGACCCTGGTGCGCGAGCGGGTCGATGACCTGGATGCCACCCTGGCCCTGCTGGTCGAGCTGCTGGAGCTGCCCGAGGAGGAGGCCGAGGCCTTTCGGGTCCGCTCGCGCCAGCGCCAGCGGCCCTTCCAGCCGGCGCTGTTGATGAGCGACCTCGACGAGGCGCAGATCGCCCGCCTGGCGGTCAACCGTCACCGCCTGCCCGGCGTCGAGGTCGAGGCCCAGCTGCTGCGCTACTATCCCGATGCCGAGACCATGGTGCATGCCCTGGGCTACGTGGGCCGAATCAATGCCGAGGAACTGGCGGGGTTGGACTCGGGCAATTATGCCGGCACCCACTTCATCGGCAAGAGCGGGGTGGAGCGCTTCTACGAGGACGAGCTGCACGGCGAGGCGGGGCTGCGCAAGGTCGAGACCAATGCGCGCGGACGGGTGCTGCGCGAGCTTGGCCACACCGACCCGGTGCCGGGGCGCGACCTGACGCTGACTCTGGACAGCGAGCTGCAGAGGCTCGCCGTGGAGCTGCTCGACGGGCGCCGCGGCTCGATCGTCGCCATCGCGCCGACCACCGGCGAGATTCTCGCCCTGGCCTCGGTGCCGGGCTTCGACAGCAACCAGTTCGTCACCGGCATCGACGTCGCCTCCTACCGGGCGCTGCAGGAGAACCTTGACCTGCCACTCTACAATCGCGCCATTCGCGGCCACTATCCGCCGGGCTCGACGATCAAGCCGTTCATGGCCATTACCGGCCTCAAGGAGGGCGCGATCACGCCTGGAGAGGTGATCTACGATCCCGGCTATTTCCAGCTGCCCAACGACTCGCGGCGCTACCGCAACTGGCTGCGCTGGGGCCACGGCCGAGTCGATCTGGAGCGTGCCCTGGCCGTCTCCAACAACACCTATTTCTATTCGCTGGCCCATGAGCTCGGGATCGATCGCATCCACGAGAACATGACCGCCTTCGGCTTCGGCCAGCGGGTCGCCCACGACGTTCAGGGGCAGAGCGACGCCCTGATGCCGTCGCGCACCTGGAAACGCGGGCGCTTCAATCAGCCCTGGTATCCCGGCGAGACCCTCTCGGTAGGCATCGGCCAGGGCTACCTGCAGGTGACGCCGCTGCAGCTCGCCACCGCCACGGCGGTGCTGGCCAACCGTGGCGAGTGGGTCAAGCCGCGCCTGGCCCAACGCATCGGCGAGCAGGAGGTGCCGGTCGACCTGCCGGGTACCCCCGCGGACATCGAGCTTGGCAACGAAACGTGGTGGGACAGCGTCTACTCGGGCATGGAGAAGGTCGTCTCGGGGCGCGAGGGCACGGCGCGGCGAATCGGTGGCGATCTCGAGTACCGGATGGCCGGCAAGTCCGGCACCGCCCAGGTCTTCTCCCTGGGCCAGAACGAGAAATACAATGCCGACGAGCTCAAGGAGCGGCTGCGCGACCATGCCCTGTTCATGGCCTTCGCGCCGGTGGAGGAGCCCGAGATCGCCGTGGCGGTGATCGTCGAGAATGCCGGCGGCGGCAGCACCCACGCCGCGCATTTGGCCAAGGCGATGACCGATGCCTGGCTGCTCGATGACGAGGCCCCGGACAGCGACGAGGTGCGCGAGGCCCTGGAGCGCGAAGACGATCGCGTGGCGGGAGACTGAGCGATGATCTGGAACGAACTGACGCGTGGCCTGCGCAGCCACCCCGTGAAACCCTCGCTGAGCGGCATCGCGCGGCGCCGCAGCCTATGGGAGCGCATTCACCTCGACCCCTGGCTGCTCGGCATGCTGCTGGTGCTGATGCTGGCCGGTCTGGTGGTGCTCTACAGCGCCAGCGGTCAGCACTTCTCGGTGGTCACCGCCCAGGCGAAACGAATCGGCGTCGCCCTGGTGGTGATGGTCGGGCTCGCCCAGCTCTCCACGACGACCCTGCTGCGCTGGACGCCGCTGGTCTACGTGGCGGGGCTTGGCATGCTGGTGGCCGTGGAGCTGATCGGCGACATGGGCATGGGGGCCCAGCGTTGGCTGGTGATTCCCGGCGTGATCCGCTTCCAGCCCTCGGAGCTGATGAAGCTCGCCATGCCGATGATGGTAGCCGCCTGGCTGAGCCGTCAGGTGCTCCCGCCGCGCTGGCGCGACCTTGCCGTGTGCGCGGTGATCATCGGCCTTCCGGTGGCGCTGATCGCCCGGCAGCCCGATCTCGGCACCTCCTTGCTGGTGGCGACGGCGGGGATACTGGTGGTGGTGCTGGCCGGGCTCTCCTGGCGCTTCATCTTATTTTGCGGCGCGCTGGCGGCGGCGGCGCTGCCGCTTTTGTGGATCAACCTCCATGACTATCAGCGCCAGCGCGTGCTGACCTTCCTCGATCCGGAGAGCGACCCGCTGGGTGCGGGCTGGAACATCATCCAGTCGACCACCGCCATCGGCAGCGGCGGCTTCTGGGGCAAGGGCTGGCTGCAGGGCACTCAGTCGCAGCTGGAGTTCCTTCCCGAGCGCCATACCGACTTCATCGTGGCGGTGCTGGGCGAGGAGTTCGGCCTCGTCGGGATGCTGGCCTTCCTGATGCTCTACCTGCTGATCGTCGGACGCGGGCTGTGGCTCGCCGGGGCCGCCCAGGAGACCTTCGGCCGGCTGGTGGCGGGGAGCATCATCCTGACCTTCTTCATCTACGTCTTCGTCAACGTGGGCATGGTCAGCGGCATCCTGCCGGTGGTCGGCGTGCCCCTGCCGCTGGTCAGCTACGGCGGCACCTCCAGCGTGACCTTGATGGCCGGTTTCGGTATTCTCATGGCCGTTAACGCCCACCGCCGACTGCTGCCGCGCTAGGCGGCCGACACGACTCAGGGAGAGCCGCAATGACGGTGTCGTCACCACAGGGAAAACGCTGGATGGCCTGGCTGGCGGGAGGGCTGCTGGCCCTGAGTGCCGCCGGCTCGACGGCGGCCGACTTCGATCCTCAGCGACACGGCGAGGCGCGCCGGCTGGTGGCGGAGCTCGCCGAGCGCGGCATCGACCGCGACTGGCTCGAGGCCGCCATGCAAGCGGCCGAGTACCGCCAGTCGGTGCTCGATGCCATGAGCGGCGCCGCCGAGCATCGACTGACCTGGCCCGAGTATCGCGCCATCTTCCTCGACGAGGCGCGCATCGCCAACGGGGCGGCCTTCATCGCGGCCCACCCGGATGCCTTTGCGAGGGCCGAGGCCGACTTCGGTGTGCCGCCGGAGGTCATCGCCGCGATCCTCGGCGTCGAGACCCGCTACGGCGAGATCACGGGTCGCCATCGCGTGCTGGACTCGCTGTCGACGTTGGCCTTCCATCATCCGAGCCGTGGGCGATTCTTCCGCGGCGAGTTGGCCGCCTTCCTGGAGATCGCCTTCGAGCAGCAGCGTGCCCCCGGCAGCCTGACCGGCTCCTACGCCGGAGCCATGGGCTATCCGCAGTTCATCCCCACGAGCTACCGCGCCTATGCGGTGGATTTCGACGATGACGGCCTGCGCGATCTCTGGACCAACCCGGTGGATGCCATCGGCAGCGTGGGCAACTACTTCGCCGAGCACGGCTGGCGCGCGGACGCCCCGATCTATCATGCGGTCGAGGGGCCCGCTGCGCCGCCCGAGGGCATCGAGTTCAATCGCGCCGCGCGACCGCCGGCGGTACCCGCGGCCAGGCTCGCCGCATCGGGCCTCGAGATGCCGGGCGCGCTGGCCGACGATCATCGCCTGCTGCCGGTGGCGCTGGAGGCCGGGGAGGGCACCTGGCGCTACGTGCTCGGCGAGCAGAACTTCTACGTGATCACTCGCTATAACCATAGCCACCTCTATGCCATGGCGGTGACGGAACTCGCCGAGGCGATCGCCGAGGCGCGCGGTCGCAAGGCCGGCTGGCTCGAAGCCGCCGACACCCTGCCCGAGGAGACCTCATGAGACGCTTCTTGGTGATCCTGAGTCTGGCGTCGCTGCTGGTCGGCTGTGCCGGCCCGAGGCCCGCTCCCGTCCAGTCGGCCGGGTCTGACGCCTCGGCCTCGGCGTCCTCCCAGGGTGGCGAACGCTACGCGCTCACCGGAGACGCCTATCCCGAGGATCCGCCCGACGTGGCCCAGGTGCCCGATGCCGTGCCGCAGCGCGAGCCGCGTTCCCGGGGCGGCAATAAATCCCCCTACGAGGTATGGGGCAAGCGCTACGAGGTAATGGCGGATGCCAGCGGCTACCGTCGCGAGGGGCGCGCCTCCTGGTACGGCGAGAAGTTCCACGGCTACGCCACCTCCAATGGCGAGATCTACGACATGTACAAGATGAGCGCCGCTCATCGCTCCCTGCCGCTGCCGAGCTTCGTGCGAGTCACCAGCCTCGATAACGGGCGCTCGACGATCGTTCGTGTCAACGATCGTGGCCCGTTCCACAGCGAGCGTGAGATCGACCTCTCCTACGCCGCGGCCGCCCGGCTGGGCATCCTCGAGCAGGGCACCGGCCGGGTAAGGGTCGAGGCCATCGACGTGGAGCGCTGGCTCGCCAGGCGCGGTGGTGAGCCCGAGCCTGATCCCACCGTGACCGAGGCGGCGTCGCCCGCCGCGGCGGGCGACAGCGATGCGCCCCAGGCCGTTCGCGACGAGCCGGCGGAGGGCGTCTTCCTGCAGGTGGCTGCCCTGGGCTCTGAAGACGGGGCTCTGGCGCTGCAGGCCAAGCTCGAGGCGGAAATCGCCGGGCCCGTGCGCGTAGCCAGCGCCGAGGGCCTTCACCGCGTTCAGGTCGGCCCGCTGGATCCCGCGGGTCAGCTGGATCCGGTTCGTGAACAGTTGCGCCGGGCCGGCTTCGCCCAGGCCTTCATCGTCGACGATGCCGACTGAGTCGGCGTCTCCCTAGCGTATAACCCTGTGATGCACCCGATGAGAACCCTTGCCATGAGATTCACGTTATTTCTTCGCCGCCACCGGCTGCTGCCGATGCTGCTGGTCAGCCTGCTGCTGGTTGCGTCACAGGCCGCGGCCCAGGCGGTGCCCCAGCCGCAAACCATGATCCCCTCGCCCCCTCAGCTGGCGGCGAGCTCGTGGATCCTGATGGATGCCGACAGCGGCCGGGTGCTGGCCGAGCACAATTCCCGCGAGCGCCTGCCGCCGGCCAGCCTGACCAAGCTGATGACCGCCTACCTGGTCGAGCGTGAACTCAACCAGGGCAACATCAGCCCGGACGGGCTGGTGCCGATCAGCGAGAAGGCCTGGCGCACGGGCGGGTCGAAGATGTTCATCGAGGTCGGCGAGCAGGTGCCGGTCAGTGAGCTGCTGCACGGCATCGTCATCGTCTCCGGTAACGACGCCAGCGTGGCCATGGCCGAGTACCTGGCCGGCGGCGAGCGTCCCTTCGCCGATCTGATGAACCAGCACGCGACGCGCCTGGGCATGCACGACACCAACTTCGTCAACCCCACGGGCCTGCCCCACGAGAATCACTTCTCCTCGGCCCACGATCTGGCCCTGCTCTCCCAGCACATCATCAACGACTATCCGGATCACTACCGGATGTATCGCCAGAAGGAGTTCACCTACGGCGGCATCGAGCAGGCCAACCGCAATCGTCTGCTGTGGCGCGACGCCAGCGTCGACGGCCTGAAGACCGGCTGGACCGAGGAAGCGGGCTACTGCCTGGTCGCCTCCGCCGAGCGCGACGACATGCGCCTCATCTCGGTGGTGATGGGCACGGCCTCGAGCGACGCGCGAGCCCAGGAGTCCCAGAAGCTCTTGAGCTACGGCTTTCGCTACTTCGAGACCCTCAACCTCTACGACGCCGGGGCCGTGCTCAACACGCCGCGGGTCTGGGGCGGCGACAAGAACGAGCTGCGCGTCGGCGTCGACAGCAGCGTGGTCATGACCGTGCCGCGCGCGCGTGATGGGGAGCTCACCGCCAAGCTCGACATCCAGGCCGACCTGACCGCGCCGATCGCCGCCGGCGACCGGGTGGGCACCATGGAGGTGCGTCAGGGCGAGGAAGTGGTCGGCGAGCGGCCGCTGGTCGCCCTCGAGAGCATCGAGGAGGGCGGCTTCTTCAAACGCCTGATCGATCAGGTGCAGCGCTTCTTCACCAACCTGACTCGCGGCTGGTTCGAGTAAGCCTGCGGGCGGGTATCGCCCGTTGACGTCCTCGTCGCCGCGGCGATGAGCCAAGGGTCGGCCCCTCGGGCCGGCCCGTGTTGCTGTCTGGCGTCTGAGGCAGCCGACCCCGGGGAGAGCGTGGTGACGACGGGTCCGGTTGGTCGCCGCCGCCGCGTTGCGTAGAATAGGGGCATACCCTCCATCCGGACGCGATCATGAGTGACAACTCCCTACGCGACCTTCGCAAGCCCGTCCCCCGGGCGGGCGATACGTCGCCGAAGATCACCTTCCCCTGCGACTATCCCATCAAGGTCGTCGGCGATGCCGCCGACGACTTCGCCGCGACGGTCTGTCAGATCGTCAACCGTCATGACCCGAGCTTCGACGCCGCCGGCATCCAGGTGGTGCCGAGCCGCAACGGCCGTTTCCAGTCGGTGCGCCTGACCCTGCGCGCCACGGGCGAGGTGCAGATCAAGGCCCTCTTCGATGAGCTGAAGGCCACTGGCCGCGTGCACATGGTGGTGTGATGGCACCCGACAGCACGGCGCCGATCGCGCTGCACCGCCTGGGTCGAAGGCCCTATGGCCCGGTCTGGCAGGCCATGCGCACCCTGACTGACGAGCGCGACGGCGAGACCCCGGACCAGTTCTGGCTGGTGGAGCATGACCCGGTGTTCACTCAGGGGCAGGCCGGCAAGCCCGAGCACCTGCTGATGCCGGGTGACATCCCGGTGGTCGCCACCGATCGTGGCGGCCAGGTGACCTACCATGGCCCCGGCCAGGTGGTGCTCTATCCGCTGCTTGACGTGCGACGCGCTCGCCTGGGCGTGCGTGAGCTGGTCAGCGCCCTGGAGCAGGCGGTGATCGTGCTGCTGGCCGAGCACGGCGTGACGGCCCATGCCCGGCCCGATGCCCCCGGCGTCTACGTGGGGGAGGCCAAGATCGCCTCCCTGGGTCTCAGGATTCGCCGTGGGGCGAGCTTCCACGGGGTGGCGCTCAACGTCGACGGCGATCTCTCGCCCTTCTCGCGGATCAACCCCTGCGGCTATGCCGGCATGGCCATGACGCGACTGACCGACCTGGTCGACGACTGTCCCGACGTCGAGGCGGCAGGCGAGCGCCTGGCCGAGTGCCTGGCGCGGGAGCTGGGGCGTGAGTTATCAGCGCCAAGCAGCCAGGCGCCGAGCCGCCAGGCTGACCCGTGACGGGCAGCAGGTGCGGAGATAGAACAAGCCCCGCTGCATCAAGTATCCAGCGGGCAGGGATATCGCAGTAACCGGAATCAAGAGGCGCTGGGGACAAGCCGAAGAGGAGGTCCGACGCCAAGGATGGCGTCGGTAGCGCCCGGGGAGGGGTTCACAGCGCCTCCGGAAGGCCGGCCCCGCTCGCAGGCTAGTCGCCAGGTCAGCCACGAGCCACCGAGCTGTCAAACTATCTGCGATAGCCCTGATTCAGCGGGGCTTTGCGTTGATACCCGAATTGGCAGAGGCATCATGTTGTTCGCCAGCGCTCGGCGCTCAGCCGACGTTGACGGCATCGATGCGGTTCGGGTCCGGCGCCTGGCCCGGCACCTCAGCGGGGGCGGCCAGGCCGAGGTTGTTCTTCTCGAACACCCGGTCGGCGCGATAGCTCGAGCGCACCAGCGGGCCGGACGGTACCTCCATGAAGCCCTTCTCCAGGCCCAGCTCGCGGTAGCGATCGAACTCCTCAGGCGTGACCCAGCGCTCCACCGGCAGGTGGTTGCGGGTGGGGCGCAGGTACTGGCCCAGGGTCACGATGTCGACGCCGATCTCGCGCAGGTCATCGAAGGTCGCCAGTATCTCTTCCTCGGTCTCGCCCAGGCCCAGCATCAGGCTGGTCTTGGTGATGACGCCGGGGCGATGGCGCTTGGCATGGGCCAGCACGTCGAGGGTCTTGCGGTAGCCGGCGCGCGGATCGCGCACCCGCGAGGTCAGTCGCTCGACGGTCTCGACGTTCTGGGCGAAGACCTCGAGCCCCGAGTCGACCACCCGCTCGATCGCCGAGGGCTCGGCGTCGAAGTCGGGCGTCAGCGCCTCGACGACCACCTCGGGGGTGCGCGCCTTGATGGCCCGGATGCAGTCGGCATAGTGGGTCGCGCCGCCGTCGGGAAGGTCGTCACGATCCACCGAGGTCAGCACGATGTAGCGCAGCCCCATCAGCTCCACCGACTGGGCGGTGTTCTGCGGCTCCTCGGCATCCAGCCAGCCCTTGGGGTTGCCGGTATCCACGGCGCAGAAGCGGCAGGCGCGGGTGCACACCGAGCCCATCAGCATGATGGTTGCGGTGCCGTTGCTCCAGCACTCTCCCTGGTTGGGGCAGTGCGACTCGGCGCACACGGTGCTGAGCCGGTGGGTGGCCACGTTCTTCTTGACCGCCTCGAAGCGTTCGCCGCCGGGGATCTGCGCGCGCAGCCAGCTTGGCTTGCGTCCGCTGACGCCGCCGTCTTCGACTTCACGACGCATCTTCATGCCGTCCTTGATGGCGGCCGTGCCATGGTCGTTGCGATACTTTTCGCCGCTGGAGACGCGTGGGGAGGGGGTGTCGCTCATAGTCGTGAGCCTCTCTGCTCGCCGGCTGTCTCACCGGAACGGCGCTTGGGAGCGCGTCGATCGGCGTTTCCAGTCAGCCTGGCACGTCGAATGATACGGGGATTAAAGGCCCATAACCTACCACAGCCGTCACCTTTCTGGACAGCGGGTGGGCCGTGCGGTGACGCCCGCGAGAGGCGGGTCAAGGGGTGGCGATCAAGCGCGGGCGCTCAATAGGTGGTCATCGGCAGGCAGTCGACACCGTGGCTCGGCAGCGGGGTCGGAGGCGTGGCGAAGTGCTCGTGGAGCTCGGCGAGGTGTTCGCGCACGAAGCGCAGGAACAGTTCGGTGACCGGGGTCGGGAAGTGATCGCGGGGATGTACCGTGCACCAGGAGTGGCGCAGCGGGAAGCCGGGCAGGGCGAGAGGCGAGAGCAATCCCGCCTCGATCTCCAGGCGCACGGCCAGGCGGGGCAGTACGGCCACCCCCAGCTGCTCCATCACGCCCTGCTTGACCGCCTCGTTGGAGCCCAGCTCGATGGCGTGGGGCAGCCACACGTCCTGCTCGGCGGCCAGCTCCTCGAAGGCGCTCCGCACTCCGGAGCCGGGCTCGCGCATCAGCACGTAGTGGCGCGCGAAGTCCTCCAGGGTGGGGCACTCGGCATCGAGCAGGGGATGTCCCGGCCAGACCACGGGGATCAGCTCGCTGTCGAGGATCGGCATGAAGGTCAGCTCGTCGCCCTCGGGGACCCGGGCCATGATCACCAGGTCGTCGCGGCGCTCGGCGAGTCGCTCCAGCGCCTGGCGCCGGCTGCAGACGCGCAGACGCACGACGATGTCGGGATAGTGGGCACGAAAGCGAGCCAGCAGGTGAGGCACCACGTACTGGGCGGTGGAGACCGCGGCGAGGTTTAGCTCGCCGTTCAGCGTCCCGGCCATGTCGGAGAGCGTCATCTGCAGGCGCGAGACCTGCCCGAAGATCGAACGGGTCGAGGCGGCCAGCGCGTCGGCGGCGGGCAGCAGGTGCAGGGTGCGACCGGCATACTTGAACAGCGGCTGGCCCAGCGCCTGCTCGAGCTGGCGGATCTGGGCGCTCACGGCAGGCTGGGTCAGCCCCAGCGCCTCGGCCGCACGAGAATAGGAGTGCTGGTCATAGACGGCACGAAACACCTGAAGCTGGCGAAAGGTCAGGCGGTTGAGCAGCTTGGGTGTGGTCATGTCGGTCTGTCCGCCGGCGCCATGCCGTGGGTCTCTGGGAGTCTGGCGCCATGCTAGCACCGCTCGATCGCCGCCGGCCATGCCGGAAGCTGGTCCGACGAATGCCCCGGGTGTGACCCTGTTCAACCACGAGCCCCTCGCAGCGACTGGCTTCATGCGCTATATTGCATTGCAGCAAAGCCCGTTTTCATGCATCGGTGCCACGAGCCTCCTGAGGATGTGGCTTGAGCACCGAGCAACCCTGGAGCTGATAATGAACCCCCTGATACCGACTCCGGCAGCCGACGCGCTGCCCTTCATGGATCCGTTCGGTTTCGGACGCGCGGCCTGCGACTATTGGCGCGACACGATGGAGCGCAGCGTGCTCTTCATGGACGTCATGCGCCAGCGGGGCAACCAGTACCTCGAGCACATCGAGAAGACCAAGCCCAACGTGCTGGGCTTCGACGCCGAGGTGCTGATGGACGGTCGCGAGCTGGCTCGTCCGGTCAACTACGAGCTGCTGCGCATCCAGCCGCCCGAGGGCGTGGAGACCGATCTGCAGATGCGACCCTTCGTGGTGGTAGACCCCCGCGCAGGCCACGGTCCGGGCATCGGCGGCTTCAAGCCTGACAGCGAGATCGGCGTCGCCCTGCGCGCCGGGCACCCCTGCTATTTCATCGGCTTTCTGCCTTACCCCGTGCCTGGGCAGACCGTCGAGGACGTGGTCGAGGCCGAGGTCGAGTTCCTGCGTCACATCATCTCGCGCCATCCCGATACCTCCGAGAAGCCCATGGTGGTCGGCAACTGCCAGGCCGGCTGGCAGATCATGATGGCCGCGGCCCTGGAGCCCGAGCTGTTCGGTCCGCTGCTGATCGCCGGCTCGCCGCTCTCCTACTGGGGCGGCGAGCGGGGCGGCGCTCCGATGCGCTACACCGGCGGCCTGAGCGGGGGCAGCTGGATGACGTCGCTGTTCAGCGACCTGGGAGCCGGGCTCTTCGACGGCGCCTGGCTGGTGCAGAACTTCGAGCGCCTCAATCCGGCCAATACCTGGTGGAGCAAGCAGTACCGGCTCTACGCCCACGTCGACACCGAGGCCGAACGCTACCTCGAGTTCGAGCGCTGGTGGGGCGGCCACGTGGTACTCGGCGGCGACGAGATCCAGTACATCGTCGATAACCTCTTCGTCGGCAACCGCCTCTCCACCGCCCAGCTGGTAACCTCTGACGGGCGGCGCATCGACCTGCGCAACGTGCGCTCGCCGGTGGTGGTGTTCTGCTCGCGCGGCGACGACATCACGCCGCCGCCCCAGGCACTCGGCTGGGTGCGCGACCTCTACGAAGGGGTCGATGACGTGATCGCCAACGAGCAGACCATCGTCTACTGCGTGCATGACACCACCGGGCACCTGGGCATCTTCGTGTCCGGCAGCGTGTCCCGCAAGGAGCATACCGAGTTCACCGCCAACATGGACTATATCGATGTGCTGCCGCCCGGCCTCTACGAGACCACGGTCTCGTCCGCCGCCGAGCGTGAGGATGCCGAGCTGATCGAGCGTGACTACCTGCTCGAGTTCACGCCGCGCACCATCGATGAGCTCGATCGTGAGGTCCAGCACCGCCCCGAGGACGACACTCGCTTCGCCACCGTGGCGCGCGTCTCCGAGATCAATCTGGGCTTCTATCGGCTCTTCGTGCAGCCCTGGGTGCAGGCGGTGGCCACGCCGGAGTCGGCCAAGTGGATGCGGCGCATGCATCCCAACCGCCTGGGCTATCGCCTGCTCTCCGATCGCAACCCGCTGATGAATGCCGTGCCGGTGCTCGCCGATCAGGTGCGTGCCGATCGCCACCCGGTGCACGAGGACAATGTCTTCCGGGCCGTTGAGGGCATCGTCTCCGACCAGGTCACGCGCAGCCTGAATGCCTGGCGCGACCTGCGCGACAGCGCCAGCGAGCGCTTCTTCCTGGATGTTTACGGCCAGCCGATCCTGCAGGCCATGGTGGGGCTGGGCGGTGACGCCCACGTGCACCGCCGTCGCCCGGGCGCCGAGCCGGAGCATCGCCGCTTCATCGAGCGCCGCCGCGAGGAAGTCCATCGCGCCATCACCGAAGGCGGCAGCCACGAGGCGGTCATGCGCTCGGTGATCCACGTGCTGGGGGGGGCTCCGGCCACCGACGAGCGCAACTTCAAGCGGCTGCGCGCCTCGCGGGCCGAGCTCGAGCCCGGCTCTGAGCTGGCCGACTTCAAGCACCTGGTGCGCGAGCAGTTTTTTACGCTCCAGCAGGATCATGAGGCGGCACTGGAGGCGATTCCGACCCTGCTCAAGGGGCAGACGGCCCAGCAGATCGACGCCCATCTCGCGCATATCGAGCACGTGCTGGCCGCCAGCGGCGAGCTCAGCGAGCATGCGGCAGAGCGGTTCGAGCGCATCAAGGCGCTGTTTCATCAGGCCATCGATCACGCCCCCGAGGAAGAGCAGGCGGCGCGGCGCGACGCCGAGGCCAGCATTGCCCGTGAGGCCGCGGCCGGTGAGCTCGCCCGCCGCGAGGTGGAGCGTCTGATGGAGACGATGCCCGTCGCCGCGGCTAGCGCAGCGGCCGAGGCGCACAGTGCCGAGAGAAAGCCAGCCGAGGCACAGGATGTCGAGGCGCAGGCCGTCGGAGCAAAGGAGGTCGAATCACGAGGCGTTGATGCACAGGACGTCGATGCAGCGGAGTCGGCCCCTAAGGTCGCTGACCCGGCCAACGCCAACGCCAACGTCGGCGTCAAGCGCAAGCCGACGAGTCGCTCGGCGCCGCGTCGCCGCACGTCACGCAACTCTGGCAAGAAGTGATCGGCTAGAAGTGCTCGGCAGGAGCGACCGCCGAGACGCGAACGGCGTCGCTGGCTAAGCCCCGCGTGCCAGTGACGTGAAACGCACGCCCCCGCCTCTCGGCGGGGGCGTTGTCGTTGGCACCCTGACGTTCCGGGCTTGTCGTCTCGTGACTCGGCGGTCTAGGTTCAAGGAGCCGCCCGCCGGGGGCGACTGGCGTGAAGCCGATCGCTGGGGTAGGGTAAGCGCATTTTTCACCCGTCGCAGAGGACGGGTCGATACCGTCTGGCGCGAGCCGTCACGCTGGCGCCATCAGCACAGTGGAGCACTATGGGCAAGTCACTGGTCATCGTCGAGTCGCCGGCCAAGGCGAAGACGATCAACAAGTATCTCGGCAACGACTACATCGTAAAGTCGAGCGTGGGGCACATCCGTGACCTGCCGACCAGCGGCTCGGGCAAGACGGCGTCGGACCCCAAGGAGCGCGCTCGGCAGGCGGCGGCAACTCGCAAGATGTCGCCGGAGGAGAAGGCGGAGCATCGCAAGCGCAAGGCCCACGACCAGCTGATCCGGCGCATGGGCCTCGACCCCGAACACGGCTGGAAGGCGCACTACGAGATCCTGCCGGGCAAGGAGAAGGTGGTGGCCGAGCTTCAGAAGCTCGCCGAGAAGGCCGATGCGGTCTATCTCGCCACCGACCTGGACCGCGAGGGGGAGGCCATCGCCTGGCACCTGCGCGAGACCATCGGCGGCGACGAAACCCGCTATCGGCGCGTGGTGTTCAATGAGATCACCAAGAACGCCATCCAGGAGGCATTCCAGGACCCCGGTGAGCTGAACATCCCGCGCGTCGAGGCCCAACAGGCGCGTCGCTTCCTCGATCGGGTGGTGGGCTTCATGCTCTCGCCTCTGCTGTGGGCCAAGATCGCCCGCGGCCTCTCCGCCGGGCGGGTGCAGTCGGTCGCGACGAGGCTGATCGCCGAGCGCGAACGCGAGATCCACGCCTTCATTCCCGAGGAGTTCTGGGACGTTCACGCCGACCTGGTCCCTCGCGTCGACGGCGACGACGCGACGCCGGTGCGCTTCGAGCTGGTGCGCCAGGACGGCAAGGCCTTCCGGCCCACCTCTGAGGCCGAGACCCTCGAGCGTATCGCGGCGCTGCGCAAGGCGAGCCTTGCGATCACCGCCCGCGAAGACAAGCCCACCCGGTCCAAGCCCAACGCGCCCTTCATCACATCGACGCTGCAGCAGGCCGCTAGCGGCCGGCTGGGCTTCTCGGTCAAGAAGACCATGACCCTGGCTCAGCGCCTCTACGAGGCTGGCTACATCACCTACATGCGGACCGACTCCACCAACCTCTCTCGGGACGCGGTAGAGGGCGTGCGCGAGTTCATCAATGAGGAGTTCGGCGCGCGCTATCTGCCCGAGGCGCCCAACCGCTACTCCAGCAAGGAGGGCGCCCAGGAGGCTCACGAGGCGATCCGGCCTTCCGAGGTTACCCGTCGGGCCACCGATCTAGCCGGCATGGAACGCGACGCCGAGCGGCTCTATGAGCTGATCTGGCGCCAGTTCGTGGCCTGTCAGATGACGCCCGCCGAGTACCTCTCCAGCACCCTGACCGTGGAGGTCGAGGGCTTCGAGCTGCGCGCCAAGGGCCGAGTGCTGAAGTTCGACGGCTACACCCGGGTGATGAAGCCGATGGGTCGCAAGGACGAGGACCAGTCCCTGCCGGACCTCGCCGAGGGAACGCCCATGACCCTCGAGCATCTCGACCCCCAGCAGCACTTCACCAAGCCGCCGGCCCGCTATACCGAGGCCAGCCTGGTCAAGGAGCTGGAGAAGAAGGGCATCGGCCGGCCCTCAACCTATGCCGCGATCATCTCCACCATCCAGGACCGCGGTTACGTCAAGCTGGAGAACCGGCGCTTCTATGCCGAGAAGCTCGGCGATATCGTCACCGAGCGGCTCAAGGAGTCGTTCCCCGACCTGATGGATTACTCCTTCACCGCCCGCATGGAGGACAGCCTCGACGAGGTGGCCGAGGGCGAGCGCAACTGGCAAGAGCTGCTCGATGCCTTCTATGCCGAGTTCCACAAGGAGCTCGCCGTGGCCGAGAGCGAGGAGGGCATGCGCCCCAACCAGCCGGTGCCCACCGACATCGACTGCCCGAGCTGCGGGCGCAAGATGCAGATCCGCACCGCCTCTACCGGGGTCTTCCTTGGCTGCTCGGGCTATAATCTGCCGCCCAAGGAGCGCTGCAAGACCACCATCGACCTGCTGCCGGGCGACGAGGCGGTGGCGGCCGATGCCGGCGAGGACGCCGAGACCGACGCGCTGCGCGCCAAGCACCGCTGCCCGAAGTGCGGCACCGCCATGGATAGCTACCTGATCGACGAGACGCGCAAGTTGCACATTTGCGGCAACAGCCCGGACTGCGACGGCTACGACATCGAGCAGGGAAAGTTCCGCATCAAGGGCTATGACGGGCCGACCATCGAATGCGACAAGTGCGGCAGCGAGATGCAGCTCAAGACCGGACGCTTCGGCAAGTACTTCGGCTGTACCAATAGCGAGTGCAAGAACACCCGCAAGCTGCTCAGAAGCGGCGAGGTGGCGCCGCCCAAGATGGATCCCATTCCCATGCCGGAACTCGCCTGCCAGAAGGTCGAGGATCACTACGTGTTGCGCGACGGTGCCAGCGGGCTGTTCCTGGCGGCCAGCAAGTTCCCCAAGAACCGCGAGACCCGACCGCCGCTGGTCATCGAGCTCAAGGCTCACGCCGAGGAGCTGCCCGAGAAGTATCGCTACCTGCTCGAGGCGCCCGACGCGGATCCGGACGGCCGCCCGGCGCAGATTCGCTTCTCGCGCAAGGCGAAGGAGCAGTTCGTGATGACCGACGATGACGGCAAGGCCACCGGTTGGAAGGCCACCTTCCAGGGCGGCAAATGGCACGTGGAGGACAAGCGCAAGTGACCCCGCGAGCCCGCACCAATCAGTTGCTCTACCAGGCCGAGCTGCTGCTCGACATGCCCGCAGGCGATGACGAGCACGCCGAGGCGCGCCGCATGGCGGCGGAGGAGGGCGGCCTCGCTCTGCTCGAGCTGGCGCTGGAGTCGCTGCTGCGCGAGGTCACCGAGCATGCGCACCTCGAGCGCCACGACTGGCGCGAATTGCTCGGCCCCGAGGGGGCCGGCATCGCCGAGCTGCATCGCCTGCGGGAGCTGGCCGCTCGGCCCGATAGCTGGCTCTCCGGGCTGCTCGCTCGATTCGAGGCGCTGCACGGCAGCGACGGCGTGGCTCGGCGCAGGCCCAGCAACCCCGGGCTGATCGCCGTGGGTGGTGCCGCCTCCCTGAACGAGGAGCTCAGCGACTGCGTGCGCGAGGCCAAACGCGAGACCGCCGCGCTGCGCGAGACCAGCGAAGAGTGGTAGCCGCGCCGCCAGCCTCTAAGGAGCGCGTGGCGCTGCTGGTCGACGTGCAGAACGTCTACTACACCACCCGCCAGGCCTTCGGTCGGCACTTCAACTACCACGCCTTCTGGCGTCGCTTCGCCGCCGATCGAGAGGTGGTGGTGGCCAACGCCTACGCGATCGATCGCGGCGATCCCAAGCAGCGCCAGTTCCAGGACATCCTGCGCGGCATCGGCTTCGCGGTGCAGCTCAAGCCCTATATCCAGCGCAGCGACGGCTCCGCCAAGGGTGACTGGGACGTGGGCATCGCCCTGGACGCCATGGAGGCCGCGCCGCGCGTCGATCGGGTCGTGCTGGCCTCCGGCGACGGCGACTTCGACCTGCTGGTCGAGCGGATGCGCGAGCGCCATGGCGTGACGGTGGAGGTTGTTGGCGTGGAGAGGCTAAGTGCCGATTCGCTGATTCGCGCGGCCACCCGCTTCGTGCCCATCGAGGGCGGGCTTCTGCTGTAAACGAGCGCGATCAGGATGTGAGCGGCGGCGATAACCGGTACAATCTCGCCCCCTTCACGCACAGACCTGGACCCTTCATTGATCTCCACCGCCAATATCACCATGCAGTTCGGCGCCCGGCCGCTGTTCGAGAATGTCTCCATCAAGTTCGGTAACGGCCACCGCTACGGCCTGATCGGCGCCAACGGCTGCGGCAAGTCCACCTTCATGAAGATCCTCGGCGGAGATCTGGAACCGTCTTCAGGTCAGGTGATGGTCGAATCCGGCGCCCGGCTCGGCAAGCTGCGCCAGGATCAGTTCGCCTTCGAGGACGAGCGGGTCATCGACACCGTGATCATGGGCAACGACGAGCTGTGGCAGGTCGCGGCCGAACGCGAGCGCATCTACTCGCTGCCGGAGATGAGCGAGGACGACGGCATGGCCGTGGCCGACCTGGAAGTGCGCTTCGCCGAGCTCGACGGCTATACCGCCGAGTCCCGCGCCGGCGAGCTGCTGCTGGGCCTGGGTATTCCCCTGCACCAGCACACGGGCCCCATGAGCGAGATCGCCCCAGGCTGGAAGCTGCGCGTGCTGCTGGCCCAGGCGCTGTTCGCCGATCCCGACGTGCTGCTGCTCGACGAGCCGACCAACCACCTGGACATCAATACGATCCGCTGGCTGGAGGGTATGCTGACCGCCCGGGACAGCACCATGATCATCATCTCCCACGACCGCCACTTCCTGAACAGCGTCTGCACGCACATGGCCGACCTGGACTACGGCGAGATCACGCTGTTCCCCGGCACCTACGACGACTACATGACGGCCGCCACGGCGGCCCGCGAGCGACAGCACGCCGACAACGCCAAGAAGAAGGCACAGATCGCCGAGCTGCAGGCCTTCGTCAGCCGCTTCTCGGCCAACGCCTCCAAGGCCAAGCAGGCCACCTCGCGTGCGCGCCAGATTGACAAGATCAAGCTCGAGGACATCAAGCCTTCCAGCCGTGTCAGCCCCTTCATTCGCTTCGAGCAGGGCAAGAAGATCCACCGCAATGCCGTCAACGTCGAGGCGATCACCAAGGGCTTCGACGCCGATGCGCCGCTCTTCGAGCGCCTCTCCATGACCGTGGAGGCCGGCGAGCGCATCGCTATCATCGGCCCCAACGGCATCGGCAAGACCACCCTGCTCAGGACCCTGGCGGGTGAGCTGCACCCCGATGCCGGCGCGGTGCGCTGGACCGACAGCGCCGAGGTCGGCGTCTTCGCCCAGGACCACGCCGACGACTTCGCCAATGATGCCAATCTGTTCGAGTGGATGGCGCAGTGGACCACCGGCGGGGAGCAGGAGGTTCGCGGCGCCCTGGGACGGATGCTGTTCTCCAGCGACGACATCGCCAAGTCGGTCAAGGTGATCTCCGGCGGCGAGCAGGGGCGCATGCTGTTCGGCAAGCTGGCCCTGACCAAGCCCAACGTGCTGCTGATGGACGAGCCGACCAACCACCTCGACATGGAGTCCATCGAGGCGCTCAACCTGGCGCTCGAGAACTATCCGGGCACGCTGATTTTCGTCAGCCACGACCGTGAGTTCGTCTCATCGCTGGCGACCCGTATCCTCGACATGAGCGGCACCGGGATCACCGACTTCAGCGGCGGCTACGACGACTACCTGCGCAGCCAGGGTCTCTACGGCTGATCCCGCGGCTCGACGACCCGGCGTTCCGGCGCTCCGAGATGGCAGCGCCTGTCCCCGATGGCGCTGCGCGCATATCGGATGATCTGCATCAAGCGTAATGCCGGCGGCTTGGCTAGGCTTGAAGCAGGATCCATTCGCCCGCGTCGGGGCATTACCGGGAGGAGCCTCTCATGCGCTTTCATCGGGTCAAGGAGCTGGTCGCCTGGGCGGCCGACTATCATCGGGGGCTGGCCGAGCGTTATGACCGGCTTGCTGCCGGCGACGTCAGCGATCGGGTACGCATGGCCCTGGAGTATCTGGCTGAGCATGAGCGCAAGATGCAGACCGAGCTGACTCGCTATCTCGATGAGGGCGGTGACCATCGCAAGGTCCTTGAGACCTGGTTCGACGATCCCGCCGATTTTCCCCATGCGCCCACCCTCGATCGCCTTACCGAGTGCATGGCCTGCGACAGCGTTCAGGATGTACTGGCCACGGCCCTGACCATGCATCGCACCCTGCAGGACCTCTATGCGCACCGCATCGAGCAGGCCTCGATCGAGGCGGAGCGTGAGTTCTTCGCTGCGCTCGCCAGCGGCCATGAGGCCGAGGTGCGACGCCTGGCCCGCGACATGCAGCGACTCGAGGACTACTGAAAAGCCGCTTGTGCCCTCGTGGAGCCGCTTGATGGCGGTTGCCACATCACGAGCTCTGTCGCTTTTCGGCTACGGCCAAGCGTGAGAGGGCTCCGGTTCTCTGGGCCCCGCTACTGGCGGCGTGGGCATGCGTGCCGGGCGCCGCTGGCGCCATTCTGCGACAGCTTGCTCGGGGCCTCGCCGGCCGCGCCTGACAGCACCGCTGCAATGCGGTATAACGCCGAATGTATCGATGCTCTTCATTTCCCTAATGACCCAGAGATGCTCCCGATGACTCACTTGTCTCGCCGCCGCTTCGGCCTGCTGGCGCTGGGGTCGCCGCTGCTGCTGCTCGGCACCCCCGCGTCCGCCAGCCTGATGGATGATCTACTCGCCCGGGCCATCGTGCCCCGCCACGATGGTGAGCGCTGGGTGCTGGTCGAAGACGCCGAGGCGAGCCTCAAGGTCTACGACGGGAATCGGCTCCTGGAGCGCTTCGAGCCGATCTCCCTGGGCCGAGGAGGGGCAAAGCCGCAGCGTCAGCGAGGCGATCGGGCCACGCCGCTGGGCGAGTTCCGCGTCAATCGCTTCAACCGGCAGAGCAAGTTTCACATCTTCATTGGCCTGGACTATCCCACCCCGACTCATGCCCGCATGGCATTGAATGCCGGCGTCTATAGCCAGCAGGATTACGACGACTACTTTTCCTACTACCGTCGTCACGGTTATCCGCCCCAGGATACGGTCCTGGGCGGGTTCATCGGGGTTCACGGCCTCGGCGAGGGAGATCCCGCGATCCACCAGCGCTTCCACTGGACCGATGGCTGCGTGGCGGTGACGGATCCACAGGTCGAGCGCCTGTCGTCATTGATCGACATTGGCACACGCGTCGTGATCCGCTAGTCTTTACATGCGCAAGGGGCGTTCTAGGCTAGGGATAAGCGCCGTGACGCATTTCCGTGACGTACTTTAGAACAGCGTTTGACTCCCCGTGCTTCGCAGCATATGTTGCTGTGCGAAGTCCTGCATCTGCAGGAAGCCTGATTCTCAGGCAACATCAACGCAGTACCAAGGAAGACTCAAGGAGAACACCATGACTCTGAAGACTACCCTGAAGATGACCGCCGCAGCTGCCTCTCTGGCCGTGCTGGCCGGCTGTGCGTCCTCCGGCGCCCTGGAAGAAGTTCGCATGACCGCCGAGTCTGCACAGGCTGACGCTGCAGAAGCTCGCAGCATCGCTACCCAGGCGCAGAACACTGCTAACCAGGCTCAGCGCGACGCTCAGGCGGCTCTGCAGATGTCTCAGCAGAACCGTGAAGAGATGAACCGCATGTTTGAGCGTTCCATGCGCAAGTGATCGTTCTTCACCGCCCGGTAGGGCGGTAGCGGAACCATCAGGCAAGGGCCTCGCCATCACGGCGAGGCCCTTGTCGTTGTGGGGCGGCCATCGGCCAGATACGCCTTCGTGAGACACGAGCGCATCGGCTCGCAGAGTGATCGGCAGGTCAGGGGGAAGAGCTGTCAGGGGGGGGCTGGTCGACCCTTGGGCGATGACGCAGAGAGGCGCTGGGGCGTCTGGGGTCAAGGCCTCTTCTTCGGTGGGCGTCCGACAGGACCTCGCCTGCCGGACGTTCTTGCTGGCCGCTGAGGTCAGCTCTCTTGTGTCGCCTCGTCGTTCAGGCTGGGCTCGGTGGCAATCAGCTCCAGGCGGTCATAGAGCGTCTCGGGCACCGGTTCCGGCTCGTTGACTTCCAGGGGGGTAGGCATGCCACGGGGCACTTCCACGACCTCGCGCAGACGGGCGTAGTCCACCGGGTACTCCAGGCCACTGGTCGCCGTATCGACCTGGGAGAGCGCCTCGGTGATGCGCTGGATGGAGGTGCCGTCCTCCTCATCGAGGTAGGGGTAGGCCTGAACATGCAGGACGCCGTCGGACCAGCCGAGCTTGAGGGTCTCGTTGATCAGCTTGACCTGAGTGCCGACCGGCAGACGCGGGAAGAGGGTCTCGATGTCCTCAGGGAGCATGCGAATGCAGCCGTGGGTGACGCGCATGCCGACGCCTTCAGGCCGATTGGTGCCATGGATCAGATAGCCGGGAATGCCCAGGCGCATCTTGAACCGGCCCATCGGATTGTCCGGCCCTGGCGGTACCACGCTTGGCAGCGTGCGGCCCTCGGCGGCGTGCTCCTGGATGATCGACTTCGGCGGGTACCAGGCGGGATCCTTGACCTTCTCGGTGATCCGGGTCTCGCCCAGCGGCGTCTTCCAGTCCATCCGGCCCACGGCGATGGGGTAGGTCTCGACGCGGGGCGTTTCGCCCTCTTCGGTGGGCGGATAGTAGTAGAGGCGCATCTCGGCCACGTTGACCACCAGGCCATCGCGGGGGCCTTCGGGGAGGATAAAGCGGCCCGGAATCACCACCTCGGTGCCCTCGAAGGGCGCCCAGATGCTGATGTCGGGGTTGGCGCGGATCATCTCCTCGTAGCCGATGCCGTGTTCGTGACCGATGTCGATCAGGGTGTCTTCTTCTTCGGTAACGATGGTGTACACCTCGCCGACGAGGTCACCCTCCTCGGGAAGGGGGTAGTGGCCGCGCGGCCAGTCGTCGGTGCTGGCCTGCAGGGGTGCGGTCAGGGCGGCGAAGAGGCCCAGTGCGGTGGCAAATCGGGCAGTGAGCCCGAGCGGGGGAAAGTGCGTCATCGAGTCATGTCTCGTGGTTACCGGTCGTCGGGGGCGGCGATGGGCCCGTCCTGGGCGCTTTGACCCTATAGTATCGCCCGCGACGACCGGTTTCTGCCAGATGGGGCGAGTGGATCGGCATTGGCCGATCCACCGCGGTGTGCTTGATCAGGCCGCCTCGGCCTTGCGGTTGAGGGTCTCGAGGAGCTCTTCCACCGCCGTGAAGCGGGCGTCTTCCTGCTCCATGCTCGCCTCGAAGCGCAGGGTGTCGGCGCCGTCGAGGCGGTAGCGGTCGGGCGCCTGCTGGATCAGCTGTACCAGCACCAGCGGATCGACGGCGGTCTGGCCGGAGAAGATCACCCGGCCTTTCTCGGGACCGGCCTCCAGGCGAGCGATGCCCAGGCGCTCGGCGCGCTGACGCAGCCGCGTCTGGCGCAGCAGGGTCTTGACCGGCGCCGGCAGCAGGCCGAAGCGGTCGATCATCTCTACCTGCAGCTCCTTGAGTTCCGCTTCGTCGGCGGCGCTGGCGATGCGCTTGTACATCACCAGGCGCTGCTGCACGTCGTGGAGGTAGTCGTCGGGGATCAGTGCCGGCAGGTTGAGGCTGACCTCGACGCCCTGGTCCAGCGGCGCCTCGATATTGGGGGTGCGCCCCTCGCGGATCGCCGTCACCGCGCGGTCGAGCATCTGCATGTAGAGACCGTAGCCGACGGCCTCCATCTGTCCGCTCTGCTCCTCACCGAGCAGCTCGCCGGCCCCGCGGATCTCCATATCGTGGCTGGCCAGGGTGAAGCCGGCCCCCAGGTCCTCGGCACCGGCGATGGCCTCCAGCCGCTTGGCAGCGTCCTTGCTCATGATCCTTGGTGGCGGGGCGAGCAGGTAGGCATAGGCCTGGTGGTGGCTGCGTCCGACGCGGCCGCGCAGCTGGTGGAGCTGGGCCAGGCCGAACTTGTCCGCGCGCTCGATGACGATGGTGTTGGCGCTGGGCACGTCGATGCCGGTCTCGATGATGGTCGAGCAGACCAGCACGTTGAAGCGCTTGTGGTAGAAGTCGGACATGATCCGCTCGAGCGAGCGTTCCGGCAGCTGGCCATGGGCGACGCCGACTCGGGCCTCGGGCACCAGCTCGCGGACCTTCTCGGCGGCGGTCTCGATGGTCTTGACTTCGTTGTGCAGGAAGTAGACCTGGCCGCCGCGCAGGATCTCGCGCAGGATCGCTTCCTTGATCATCGCTTCGTCGCGCTGCTGGACGAAGGTCTTCACCGACAGGCGCCGGGCCGGCGGGGTGGCGATGATCGAGAGATCGCGGATGCCGCTCATGGCCATGTTCAGCGTCCGCGGGATCGGGGTGGCGGTCATGGTCAGGATGTCCACCTCGGCGCGCAGGCTCTTGAGACGCTCCTTCTGGGCCACCCCGAAGCGGTGCTCCTCGTCGATGATCAAAAGGCCCATCTTGGGCAGCTTGGTGCTCTTGGAGAGCAGCTTGTGGGTGCCGATGACGATATCCGCCTGGCCCTCCTCGATGCGCTTCAGGACGGCGGCCTGCCCCTTGCCGGCGGTGAAGCGCGAGATCAGCTCGATATTCACCGCGGTATCGGCGAAGCGGTCGCGGAAGTTCTCGAAGTGCTGACGGGCGAGCAGGGTGGTGGGCACCAGCACCACCACCTGGCGGCCGGCGTGGACCGACAGGAAGGCGGCGCGCATGGCGACCTCGGTCTTGCCGAAGCCGACATCGCCGCAGACCACCCGGTCCATGGGGCGCGGAGCGGTCAAGTCGCCGATCACGGCCTGGATGGCGGCGCGCTGGTCGGGGGTCTCCTCGAAGGGGAAGCTGGCGGCGAAGCGGGCGTACTCCTCGTCGGGCGGCGGGCAGGCGAAGCCCTCCCGCGCCTCGCGGCGGGCGTAGATGTCTAGCAGTTCGGCGGCGGTGTCGCGAATCTTCTCGGCGGCGCGGCGGCGCGCCTTCTCCCACTGGTCGGAGCCCAGCCGGTGCAGCGGGGCGAGTTCGTCGTCGGCGCCGGCATAGCGCGAGATCAGGTGCAGGCTGTCCACCGGCACGTAGAGGCGCGCGCCCTCTGCATACTCCAGGGTCACGAACTCGGCGGCCTGGCCGCCGGCCTCGATCGTCTCGAGCCCCTTGTAGCGGCCCACGCCATGGGCCTGATGAACGACCGGCACCCCGGGGCGCAGTTCCGAAAGATGGCGGATCGCCAGCTCGCCGTCGTCGGTGGCCTTCTCGCGACGCCGACTCTGAAGCACCACCTCGCCGAAGAGTTCGGTCTCGCTGATCACCGCGAGGTCGGGGTCGGTCAGCCACAGGCCGGCATCGATCTCGCCCTCGGTGATGGCCAGGCGCGCGTCGCTCGCGAGGAAACCGGCGAAGTCGTCGACGTGGGGCAGGGTGAGCCCCAGCGGTGCCAGGGTCTCCTCCAGGGCCTCGCGGCGGCCGCGCGATTCGGCGACGAACAGCACGCGAGTGGCGGGGTGGTCGTCGAGGAAGGTCGAAAGATTGGCCAGCGGCTGCTTGGCGCGGGCGTTGACCGTGACCGTCGGCGGCGCCTGGCTGGCGGGCTCCACGGCGTGCCGGTGCTCAGGATCTTCGGTCAGGGCCACCCGGGGATGGCGCTTGATGCCACCGAAGACCTCAGCGACGGGCACGAATGCCCGATGGGGTGGCAGCAGCGGGCGGGTCGGGTCGACGCCGAGATTCTCGAAGCGACTCTCGATGGCCGCCCAGTGGTGCTCGGCCGCCTCGAAGATATCGGGCAGCATGGCCACGCGGGTGCCCTCGGCCAGGTGTTCGAACAGCGTCGCCGTCTCGTCGAAGAACAGCGGCAGGTACTGCTCGAGGCCGGGGGAGGGGATGCCTTTGAGGGCATCCACGTAGAGCGGGCACTGGCGCGGGTCGACGTCGAACAGCGTCTCGAACCCCTCGCGGAAGCAGGCGATGGCCGAGCGCGACAGCGAGTACTCGTGGGCCGGCAGCAGCTCAACGCGCTCCACCCGGTCGGCGCTGCGCTGGGTGTCGGGATCGAAGTGGCGCAGGGTGTCGATCTCGTCATCGAACAGGTCGATGCGCAGCGGCGACTCGGCGCCCATGGGGAACAGGTCGATCAGCGCGCCGCGCAGGGCGTACTCGCCGGGTTCGAAGACCGTCTCCACGGCGCGGTAGCCGGCGCGCGAAAGGGCGCTGCGAAAGCCTTCGCGATCCAGCGTCTGGCCCGCCTCCAGCGTCATGACGCGCCCGGCGATGTAGTCCACCGGGGGCAGGCGCTGCATCAGGGTGTTGATGGCCACCAGCACGATCCCGTGTTCGCCGTCCTGCAGGCGGCGCAGGGTGCGCAGCCTTGAGGAGACGATATCCTGGTGCGGCGAGAAGCTGTCGTAGGGCAGGGTCTCCCAGTCGGGGAAGGGCATCACCGGCATTCGGCCATAGAAGCCCAGGTCGCCCTCCAGGCGCTGGGCCGAGGCGGTGTCGGGGGTGATCACCAGCAGCGGCGCGTCTTCGGCCAGGTGCGCCAGGGCCAGCGCCGTGGCGCTGCCCGCTGGGGTCTGCCAGTAGAGGATGTCGCGCAGCCCCTGGGGGCGCGGCGGGTCGAGCGGCGAGAAGTTCGGCATGCGATTCGGTTACCCAACCGTGTTCGTGAGCGGCGTATGTCAAGTGGCCTTATCATACCAGCCCCGGCCTGGCGCTGTAGTCGAGCCAACGTTTGTGTAATACCCCTACAGCGGCTGCGACCATCCTGCGATTGCCCCGGGGAGCGTCCCCCCGGATAATACCTCCGACCCTACCTCACTATTCTCACCCAGGAGAGGCCAGCCGTGAGCCAGCAGTCCCCCGATACCGTCTTCCAGGAATGGCACGACAACCAGGCGATCGCCGAACAGATGATCCCGATGATCGGCAGCCTCTATCGCCACAACAACGTGGTCGTGACCATGTTCGGGCGCTCGCTGTTCAACCGCAGCGTGATCCGCATCCTCAAGGATCATCGCTTCGTGCGTAAGGTCGAGGGCACCGAACTCTCTGTGCAGGATACCTTCCCGCTGGTCAAGGCGATGATGGACCTGAACCTGGGGCCGGCTCATGTCGACGTGGGCAAGCTGGGCGTGGCCTTCAAGCGCCAGGGCGGCGGCGACGCCGAGGCCTTCCTGCGCGATCAGCTGGGCGAGATCGTCGACGCCCACGACCCGGACGCCGGCAACGGCGAGCCCAAGGACGTGGTGCTCTACGGCTTCGGCCGCATCGGCCGCATCCTCGCGCGGGTGCTGGTCGAGAAGGCCGGCGGCGGTAACCTGCTGCGCCTGCGCGCCATCGTGGTGCGCGGCCGCGGCGACATCGCCAAGGATCTCGAGAAGCGGGCAAGCCTGCTGCGTCGCGACTCGGTTCACGGCCCGTTCGATGGCACCATCAGCGTCGACGTCGAGTCGCGGACCCTGATCGCCAACGGCAACGCCATCAAGGTGATCTACGCTGACTCGCCGGCCGAGGTCGACTACACCGCCCACGGTATCGACAATGCCGTGGTGGTCGACAACACCGGTATCTGGCGCGATGCCGAGGGCCTGGGCCAGCACCTCGCGTGCAAGGGCGTGGCCAAGGCGCTGTTGACCGCCCCGGGCAAGGGCGACGTCAAGAACATCGTCTACGGTATCAACCACCAGGACATCAGCGACGAGGATCGCATCATCTCCGCGGCTTCCTGCACTACCAACGCCATCGTGCCGGTGCTCAAGGTGCTCAACGATGAGTTTGGCGTCGAGCACGGCCACGTGGAGACCGTGCACTCCTACACCAACGACCAGAACCTGATCGACAACTACCACAAGGGCGATCGTCGCGGTCGCAGCGCCCCGCTCAACATGGTGCTCACCGAGACCGGTGCCGCCAAGGCCGTGGCCAAGGCGCTGCCCGAGTTCGACGGCAAGTTGACCGGCAACGCCATCCGCGTGCCGACCCCCAACGTCTCCATGGCGATCCTCAACCTGCGCCTGGACAAGGAGACTGACGCCGAGACGCTGAATAACTTCCTGCGCCGCATGTCGCTCGATTCGCCCTACCAGAAGCAGATCGACTTCGTCGACTCGCCGGAGGTGGTCTCCACCGACTTCGTGGGCAACCGTCACGCCGGCATCGTCGATGCCAAGGCGACCATCGCCAACGGCAAGAATGCCGTGCTCTATGTCTGGTACGACAACGAGTTCGGCTACAGCTGCCAGGTGATCCGCATCCTGCAGCAGGTCTCCAACGTGCACTTCCTCAAGCTGCCCCGCGCCCAGGCCTGATACCCTTCGGGCAGCGCAAGGCATCCAAGCACCGAGCCGCCAAGCTGACTCGGGACGGGCGGCAGGTGCTGAGCTGGAATGAGCCCCCGCTGGATCAAGCATCCAGCGGGGGCTTTGCGTTGACGGCAGCGGCGGCGGACATGAGGCGCCGCGCGGCCTGCAACACCGCCGCTCCGTGCGTTGCAGCGCGCCTTGCGACCTAAGGGCAGGTGGTCATCCCTGGCGCTTGTCTTTATAATACTGTGGATTTTTCGGGGTGGTTCGAGCGACCCTCGAGCCTGTCTGGTAACGTACTGAAAACAGAAGAATTCGAATCCATTCGAACCCCCTTTCTTCATCTATCCGATCCATCAACTGGGCGAGACTATGATCGAAGTCAAGAAAGGCCTGGATCTCCCCATCGCGGGGACACCGGAGGAGCGTATCGAGGATGCGCGGCCGGTGCGCCATGTGGCCGTCCTGGGCACCGACTACGTCGGCATGAAGCCGACCATGGAGGTCCGTGAGGGAGACAGGGTCAAGCTTGGCCAGCTGCTCTTCACCGACAAGAAGATCGATGGCGTCCGCTTCACGGCCCCCGCGGCCGGTGAAGTCGTCGCCATCAACCGCGGCGAGAAGCGCAAGCTGCTGTCGGTCGTGATCAAGGTCGACGAGACCGAGGAAGCGGTCGAGTTCACCGCCCACGGCCGCGACAAGCTGGAGAGCCTGGAGCGTCAAGCCGTGGTCGACCAGCTGGTCGAGTCTGGGCTGTGGACGGCGCTGCGCACGCGTCCCTTCTCGCGCACGCCGGCCATCGACGGCACGCCGACTGATATCTTCGTCACCGCCATCGATACTCATCCGCTGTCCACCGATCCTGCCGCCATCATCAATGAACAGGCCGAGGCCTTCGAGGATGGCCTGAAGGTGCTGGCCCACCTCACCGAGGGGCAGGTCTATCTGTGCACGGCGCCCGAAGCGCGTGTGCCGGGTGGCGATCTCAAGGGCGTGCAGCAGGAGACCTTCGCCGGCCCGCACCCGGCCGGTCTCGTCGGGACGCACATCCACCATCTCTCGCCCGTTGCTCTGCACAAGCGTGTCTGGCACATCGGCTATCAGGACGTCATCGCCTTCGGCAAGCTGTTCGCCGAGGGTAAGCTCGACGTCAAGCGCGTGATCGCCGTGGGTGGCCCGCGCGCCGAGAATCCTCGCCTGCTGCGCACCCGCCTCGGGGCAAGCACCGAGGAACTGCTGGACGGTGAAGTCGTCGAACCTAACGGAACCCGCGTGATTTCCGGTTCGGTGTTCTCAGGATTCACCGCCGAGGGAAGTCTCTGCTATCTGGGACGCTTCCACCATCAGATCAGCCTGCTCGAGGAAGGCAACAAGCGCATCTTCATGGGCTGGATGTCGCCTGGCGCTAACCGCCACTCGGTACTGGGCATCTACATCTCGAAGATCAAGGGCCTGAGCAGCTACGCGCCGACCACCTCGACCAACGGCTCCGAGCGCGCCATGGTGCCGGTGGGGGCGTATGAAAAGGTAATGCCGCTGGACATCCTGCCCACCCAGCTGCTGCGCACGCTGATCGTCGGCGATATCGAGACGGGAATGTCACTGGGCTGCCTGGAGCTGGATGAAGAGGACCTGGCGCTGTGCACCTATGTGTGCCCCGGCAAGTATGAGTACGGTCCCATCCTGCGTGACAATCTCACCATGATCGAGAAAGAGGCCTGATGATGGCTATCCGACAGACACTCGATAATCTCGAGCCGCACTTCCACAAGGGTGGCAAGTACGAGAAGTTCTATCCCCTCTACGAGGCGGTGGACACTATCTTCTACACGCCGCCGAGCGTGGCCAAGACCACCTCGCACGTGCGCGACGGGATCGATCTCAAGCGCATCATGATCACCGTCTGGCTGTGCACCTTCCCGGCGATGTTCTTCGGTATGTGGAACGCCGGCTGGCAGGCCAACCTGGCCATCGCCGACGGCTTCGGAGCCCCGACGGGCCTGCGCGAGGCGATCGTCACGACGCTGACTACGGGTCACGATCCCGGCAGCCTGTGGGCCAACCTGGTGCTCGGCGCCACCTACTTCCTGCCCATCTACCTGGTGACCTTCGTGGTCGGCGGTTTCTGGGAGGTGTTGTTCGCCATCAAGCGTGGCCACGAGGTCAACGAGGGCTTCTTCGTCACCTCCGTGCTCTTCGCTCTGATCCTGCCGGCCACCATCCCGCTATGGCAGGTGGCGCTCGGCATCACCTTCGGCGTGGTGATCGGCAAGGAGATATTCGGCGGCACCGGCAAGAACTTCCTCAACCCGGCGCTGACCGGTCGTGCCTTCCTCTACTTCGCCTATCCGGCACAGATCTCCGGTGATTCGGTATGGGTGGCGGCCGATGGCTACACCGGCGCCACGGCGCTTTCCATTGCCTTCCAGGATGGCATGTCGGCGCTCTCCAGCCAGTTCAGCTGGGCGGACGCCTTCCTGGGCTTCGTTCCGGGCTCGGTGGGTGAGGTCTCGACCCTGGCCATCCTGATCGGCGCCGTGGTGCTGCTGTGGACCCGGATCGCCTCCTGGCGGATCATGCTCGGCGTGTTCTTGGGCATGGTGGCGACCAGTGCGCTGTTTAATCTGATCGGCTCCGACACCAACGCGATGTTCGCCATGCCCTGGTACTGGCACCTGGTGGTCGGCGGTTTCGCCTTCGGCATGGTCTTCATGGCCACCGATCCGGTCTCCGCCTCGATGACCAACCAGGGGCGCCTGATCTTCGGTGCCCTGATCGGTGTCATGACCGTGCTGATTCGCGTCGTCAACCCGGCGTTCCCCGAAGGCATCATGCTGGCGATCCTGTTCGCCAACCTGTTCGCCCCGCTGATCGACCACTTCTTTGTACAGGCCAACATCAAGCGCCGCCTGCAGCGCACCGGTGTGCCGGCCGAGGAGACTGCCTGATGGCACAGAGCAACAACTCCATCAAGAAGATCCTGACGGTGGCGTTCGCACTTTGTATCGTGTGTTCGATCATCGTCTCCACCGCCGCTGTGGCGCTGCGCTCCAAGCAGCAGCTCAACCAGGAGCTCGACCGCAAGTCGAACATCCTGGCCGTGGCCGACCTCTATGAGCCGGGCATGGACATCGAGGAAGCCTACAGCGAGCAGATCACGCCGCGGGTCGTCGACCTGAACAGCGGCGAGTATTCCGACGAGTATGATCCGCAGAGCTACGACAGCTTCCAGGCAGCCAAGGATCCGGCCCAGTCCCGCACGCTGTCCGGCGAGAAGGACATCGCCGGCCTGTCGCGGCTGGAGAACCAGAGCACCGTCTACTTGGTGGGCGATCCGGACGACCCCCAGCAGCTGATCCTGCCGATTCGCGGCCAGGGGCTGTGGGGCCTGATGCGCGGGTACCTCTCCGTGCAGGGTGATGGCAACACCATCAACGGGATCACCTACTACTCGCACTCCGAGACGCCCGGTCTGGGCGGCGAGGTGGATAACCCGCGCTGGAAGGCCCAGTGGGAAGGCAAGGAGATCTTTGCCGAAGACGATAGCGTGCAGCCGGACATTCTGCTCGTGAAGGGTAATGCCAGCGGCGAGACCGAAGTCGATGCGCTGTCCGGGGCGACCCTGACCAGCAAGGGCGTCACTAACATGCTGCATTTCTGGCTCAGCCCGCAGGGCTTCGGCGAGTACCTGGCCAAGTTCCGCAAGGACATCTCCCCGTCCGAGGTTCAGGGAATGGCCACCGCGTCCGACGACACTGAAGGAGCCTGATCATGTCTGCCCCGACTCCCAAGGGCGTCCTGACGACGCCCATCTTCAAGAACAACCCCATCGCCCTGCAGATCCTGGGGATCTGCTCGGCGCTGGCGGTAACCAGCAGCATGAGCGTGTCGCTGGTCATGGCCATGGCGGTGATCTTCGTAACGGCGCTGTCGAACCTGTTCGTCTCGCTGCTGCGCCATCAGATCCCGTCGGCCATCCGCATCATCGTGCAGATGACCATCATCGCCTCGCTGGTCATCGTGGTGGATCAGATTCTCAAGGCCTACGCCTATGAGATGTCCAAGCAGCTCTCGGTCTTCGTCGGCCTGATCATCACCAACTGCATCGTGATGGGGCGTGCCGAAGGCTTCGCCATGCAGAATCCGCCGATGCTGAGCTTCCTCGACGGCATCGGCAACGGCCTGGGTTACGGCTTCATCCTGATGGTGGTGAGCTTCTTCCGCGAGCTGCTCGGCTCAGGCAGCGTCTTCGGCTTCACCGTGCTGCAGCCCGTTCAGGATGGCGGCTGGTACGTGCCCAACGGCCTGCTGCTGCTGCCGCCCTCGGCGTTCTTCATCATCGGCCTGATCATCTGGGTGCTGCGCGCCCTCAATCCGGAGCAGGTCGAGGAGAACGAGTTCACCATGAAGGCCAACACCCAGCCGAAGGAGGCCGTGTAACATGGAACATTATCTTAGCCTGTTCGTCGCCTCGGTCTTCGTCGAGAACATGGCCCTGGCCTTCTTCCTGGGCATGTGTACCTTCCTGGCGGTGTCCAAGAAGGTCTCCTCGGCGATTGGCCTGGGCATCGCGGTCATCGTGGTGCTGACCGTCACCGTGCCGGTGAACAACCTGGTCTATACCTTCCTGCTCAAGGAAGGGGCCCTGACCTGGACCGGCATCAGCGGCGCCGAGAACATCGATCTCTCCTTCCTGGGTCTGCTCTCCTACATCGGCGTCATCGCCGCGCTGGTGCAGATCATGGAGATGTTCCTCGACAAGTACGTGCCGGCGCTCTATAACGCCCTGGGCGTCTTCCTGCCGCTGATCACCGTGAACTGCGCGATCCTCGGCGGCGTGCTGTTCATGGTCGAGCGCAGCTACAACTTCGGCGAATCCGTGGTCTACGGCCTGGGTGCGGGTACCGGTTGGGCACTGGCGATCACGGCCCTGGCCGGGATCCGCGAGAAGCTCAAGTACAGCGACGTGCCGGCCTCGCTTCAGGGGCTGGGCATCACCTTCATCACGGTGGGCCTGATGTCGCTGGGCTTCATGTCCTTCTCCGGCATCCAGCTCTGAGACGGCTCGTTCCTGCCGGCGGCGGCGTCGCCGCCGGTGACCAGGCAACGCAAGCAATAGGAAACCGACATGGTTGATACATCAGTCATCTTGTTGGGTGTGGTCATGTTCACCGTGATCATCATCGGTCTGACCGGGGTGATCCTGGCCGCACGCAGCAGGCTCGTCAGCACCGGGGACGTGACCATTGAGGTCAACGGCGACCCCCAGCACACCCTGACCACCCAGGCCGGCGGCAAGCTGCTCAACACCCTGGCGGCCAACGGCATCTTTCTCTCCTCCGCCTGCGGCGGCGGCGGCTCCTGTGCCCAGTGCAAGTGTCGCGTCGATGAGGGCGGCGGCTCCATCCTGCCCACTGAGGAGTCGCACTTCACCCTGCGCGAGAAGAAGGAGGGTTGGCGTCTCTCCTGCCAGGTGCCCGTGAAGCAGGACATGAAGATCGAGGTGCCGGAAGAGGTCTTCGGCGTCCAGAAGTGGGAATGCGAGGTCATCGAGAACCCCAACGTGGCGACCTTCATCAAGGAGCTCAACCTCAAGCTTCCCGAAGGTGAGGAAGTGGGCTTCCGTGCCGGCGGCTACGTGCAGCTGGTGGCGCCGCCCTACGATATCAAGTTCTCGGACTTCGATATCGAGGAAGAGTACCGTGGCGACTGGGAGAAGTTTGGCCTGTTCAACATCTCCCACAAGAACAACGAGGAAATCATCCGCGCCTACTCCATGGCGAACTATCCGGAAGAGAAGGGCATCCTCAAGTTCAACATCCGCATCGCCACGCCGCCACCCAACACCGATCACCCGCCGGGCCTGATGTCCACTTATGTCTTCGCGCTGAAGCCGGGTGACAAGGTCACCGTGATGGGGCCGTTCGGCGAGTTCTTCGCCAAGGATACCGATGCCGAGATGATCTTCATCGGCGGCGGTGCGGGCATGGCGCCGATGCGCAGCCACATCTTTGACCAGCTCAAGCGTCTCCAGAGCGATCGCAAGATCAGCTTCTGGTACGGCGCGCGCTCCTGGCGCGAGACCTTCTACAACGAAGAGTACGACCAGCTCGCCGAGGAGTTCCCGAACTTCGAGTGGCACCTGGCACTCTCCGATCCGCAGCCGGAGGACAACTGGGAAGGGCCGACCGGCTTCATCCATAACGTCCTCTACGAGAACTACCTCAAGGACCACCCGGCCCCCGAGGACTGCGAGTACTACATGTGCGGACCGCCCATGATGAACGCCTCAGTGATTAAACTGCTGGTGGACATGGGCGTCGAGCCAGAGAACATCCTGCTGGACGATTTCGGCGGCTGATCTCGCTCGCCATGCGGCACTTCGCTAAGCAGCACCCCGGGCCGGCCGAGAGGCCGGCCCTTTGCATCGGGGCCTTGCGGCGATCACTAGTCTCCGTTCCCCGCTTCTGCCGCCCGACATGACGATCGCCTCCGGTCGTCATGTCAGGCACCAGAAGGCGACATCATGGACCTCATGCGGTCTCATGCTGTCACACTGCAAGATGCCAAGCCCGTTTCGCTCTTAAGGAGACTCGACATGACCCTTTTTCTGATGGTATTTGCCTTCATGCTGTTGATCGTCGCCGCCATGGCCATCGGCGTAATCATGGGGCGCAAGCCCATCGCCGGCACCTGCGGTGGCCTCAACCAGCTCGGACTCAAGGAAGGGTGCGATGTCTGCGGTGGCAAGGACGAGGTCTGCGAGGAGGAGAATCGCAAGCGTAGCAGTGCCCGTCGCCGCAGCGACGAAAGTCGCGGGGCCGACCTGGGGTACGACGCGACCCGGCGGTGAAGCCATAGTGGGTATGGAGCTCCCCTAGAACGTCCCGCGTTGAAAGATACCGCCCGGATACAGAATACGGGTGATTGCTGCGCGGTTGCTCGAGCTTATCTTTCTCTAAAGCTTCATGAACGTTGCTCTTCGCGAGTTCGGTGACCCAATCTCAGAGATTGTGCATATCGGTCTGGCAGCCATTCAGCAGATCGAAGCCAATAGCTCCAAGAACTTCAACACCACCATCTTCAACTATCCCACTATGGCCGAAGGCGACCGCGGCGACGCCCATAACGGTGTGGATCCGGATTCTAACTGTAGTGGGCACTTATCGTGAAGCAATCTACACTCCCGCAGGGTAGCGATAGTGCCGAAACGGCCATGGAGTACCCGATGCCACGTCGCCTAGTGTCTGTTTTCTATGCGGCTCCCGCTCTTCGAACCCGATAAGGACTTGCATGAAGATTCTCGTGACCGGTAGCGCTGGCTTTATCGGCTTTCACACGGCCAAGCGCCTGCTGGAGCGCGGCGACAGTGTGGTCGGCTTCGACGTGGTCAACGACTACTATGATCCGACCATCAAGGAAGCCCGTTTGACGATCCTCGAGGAGATCTCCAGGCGCACCGGTAGCGAGTATGTATTCGTGCGCGAGGATCTGGCCGATCCTCAGGCGGTCAACACAGCTTTCGAGACGCATCGGCCGGCGAGGGTGGTCCACTTGGCCGCCCAGGCGGGGGTGCGTTATTCGCTGGAGAATCCTCTTGCCTATGTGCAGAGCAATCTGGTGGCCTTCACCAATATCCTCGAAGCCTGCCGGCACCACCGGGTCGAGCATCTGACCTATGCCAGCACTAGCAGCGTCTATGGCGCCAACACCGGTATGCCTTTCTCGGAACACGACAGCGTCGACCACCCGCTGCAGTTCTATGCTGCCACTAAGAAGGCCAACGAGCTCATGGCGCACAGCTACAGTCATCTCTACCGCTTGCCAACCACCGGGCTGCGCTTTTTTACCGTCTATGGTCCCTGGGGCCGGCCGGATATGGCGCTGTTCCTGTTTACCAAGAAGATCCTGGCCGGCGAGCCGATCCCGGTCTTCAACCACGGCCACCACACACGCGATTTCACCTATATCGACGACATCGTGGAGGGAGTGATCCGGGCCAGCGACGCTATCGCGACACCCAACCCCGACTGGCGCAGCGACAATCCCGATCCGGCCACCAGCAACGCCCCGTACCGGCTATTCAATATCGGCAACAACGACCCGGTGAAGCTTTCGGCCTATATCGAGGCCATCGAGGACGCGCTGGGCAAGGAAGCGATCAAGGAGCTTCTGCCGCTGCAGCCGGGGGACGTGCCGGATACCTATGCCGATAGCAGCGAGCTGGAAAAGACCGTGGGCTACAAGCCCGCGACGCCGGTAAAGCAGGGAGTGGCACGGTTTATTGACTGGTATCGGTTTTTTTATAAGGTCTAGATCGGATAAGCCGCAGGTGAAACCGGCGTTACAACGGCTGTAACTTCACGGTGCTACGTCGCTTTTCCGGCGGCGGTCTCAATACCAAGTGGAATACGTGGCCCATCAGATCGGCTTGCCCGGCTGGATCAAGGCCAGCGTGGACTTCCGCTCACGCGCCCAAAAGAACATCGCCTTGCTGGTCAGCTCGGGGCCGTTATCACAGACAATCGAGGTAGGAAGCGAGCGCTGTTGCGCGACCTCGTCCAGGAACCTGGCCAAGCGACGCCCAGAAATGGACGCATCCATCTGAAGTGGTCCCTGAAATTCGGACCAGGCGCTAAGCTCTGATCAGACCGACCAGGAGACCCTGATCATGAGCAAGACACGTCGGCAGTACAGCAGCGAGTTCAAGGCCAAGGTGGCCCTCGCCGCGCTGAAGGGCGACGAGACAACCTCGGCGCTGGCCGCTCGCTTCGAGATCCATCCGTCCATGGTGAGCCAGTGGAAGCGTGAGCTACTCGATAACGCTGCCGGTCTCTTCGAGGGTAGCAGCGGCAAGGCAGCGCAGAAGAACCAGGAGGAGGTCGATACGCTCTACCGCGAGATCGGTAAGTTGACGGTGGAACGGGATTTTTTATCACGCAGGCTCGAGCGTTGAGCCGGGC
>NZ_FPAQ01000025.1 GCF_900116405.1 Halomonas saccharevitans
GGCAGACCACCAGATCTCCCAGGGTAAGACGCGCGACCTTCCTGCTTATGCCTGTCGGATATACGTCATGACGTTCCGTGCAAGTACCGGGCTTTGATGAATTGGGCCATCTCACCCCGCCATGACGCCTCGTATCCGCTTCCTGTTCGTCAGGCCAGCGTTTTGCCTCGGGCTTCCTTCAGATTCCCCCTCGCGGGAGACACCCTTGCCGTCGGCTAGCACTTCCCCTTGCCGGGCGTGCAGGGGACTTCCACCCCCAAGTCATCCCGAGGCACCACCCTCGGGAACAGCGCCAGTCAGGCGCTGCGCGCCATGCCTGGCGCACCCATAAAAAAAACGCCTGCCACTTTGGGGCAGGCGTTTATGGCGTGAGGACGAAGGTCGCGTCGCGCGGCCGTCAGACCAGGGCGTCGAGTCCACGTGCCAGGTCGTCGCGGATATCCTCCAGCGCCTCGAGCCCCACCGCCAGGCGGATCAAGCCCTCGCCGATGCCGGCGGCGGTCTTCTGGTCATCGGAGAGGCGGCCATGGGTGGTGGTGGCCGGATGGGTGATGGTGGTCTTGACGTCACCCAGGTTGCCGGTGATCGAGACCATGCGCGTGGCGTCGATCACCGACCAGGCCGCCTCGCGACCGCCCTTCACCTCGATGCCAACCACCGCCCCGAAACCCTGCTGCTGGCGGCTGGCGAGCTCATGCTGCGGGTGGCTCGCCAGGCCGCTGTAGTGGACCCGGGCCACCGCCGGGTGGCCCTCCAGCCACTCGGCGAGAATACCGGCGTTTACGCAGTGGGCACGCATGCGCAGGTTCAGGGTCTCGAGCCCCTTGGTGAAGAGCCAGGCATTGAAGGGGCTCAGGCAGGGCCCGCAGGTGCGCACCACCCCGAACACCTCCTCGAGCTCCTTGTCGCGACCGACCACGGCCCCACCGATCGCCCTGCCCTGGCCGTCCAGGTACTTGGTGGCGGAATGGATGACGAGGTCGGCCCCCAGCGCCAGCGGTTTCTGCAGGGCAGGGGTCAGGAAGCAGTTGTCGATGGCCAGCAGCGCCTCATGACGATGGGCGATCTCGGCCAGGGCCGAGATGTCCACCACCTCGGAGAGCGGATTCGAGGGCGTCTCGGCGAACAGCAGCTTGGTGGCCGGGCCGATGGCCGCCTCCCAGGCCTCGAGGTTCGACAGCTCCACGTAGCGGGTGGTGATGCCGAACTTGCCGAGATACTTGTCGAACAGGCTGACCGTGGAGCCAAATAGCGACCGCGAGGCGACGATCTCGTCGCCAGAGGAGAGCAGCGCCAGCGCCGTGGCCATGATCGCGGCCATGCCGGAACTCGTGGCCACGCAGCGCTCGCCGCCTTCCATGGCCGCTAGGCGCTGCTCGAAGGTGCGCACGGTCGGATTGGTGAAGCGCGAGTAGATGTTGCCCGGCTCCTCGCCGCTGAACTTGGCCGCCGCTTCGGCGGCGCTGCCATAGACGAAGCTCGAGGTCGGGAAGATGGGCTCACCGTGTTCCTGCTCGTGGGTGCGCTGATGACCGGCCCGGATGGCCAGGGTCTCGAGCTCCCACTCGGGCGCTGGTATCTGATCCTGCTGCATGACGGGTCCCTTCAGTCGTCGAGGTCGTCTTCCTGGTTGTGCATCCCCACCAGCGCGTGGTCGCCGGCGCTGAGCTGCTTGGCATCGTCGCTGCGCGAGGCCTCGAGATCCGCTAGGTAGCGATCATCGATGTCGCCGGTCACGTACTGGCCGTCGAACACGGAGCAGTCGAAGGCCTCGAGGGAGGGATTCACCTCGCGACAGGCGGCCTTCAGGTCGTCGAGGTCCTGGTAGAAGATCCGATCGGCCCCGATCAGCTCGCCCACTTCGGCCTCGCTGCGCCCATGGGCGATCAGCTCGTTGGCCGCCGGCATATCGATGCCGTAGACGTTGGGGTAGCGCACCGGCGGCGCGGCGGAGGCAAAATAGACCTTGCGGGCACCGGCCTCGCGGGCCATCTGGATGATCTGCTTGCAGGTGGTGCCGCGCACGATGGAGTCGTCCACCAGCAGTACGTTCTTGTCCTTGAACTCGACGCCGATGGCGTTGAGCTTCTGGCGCACCGACTTCTTGCGCTGGGTCTGGCCCGGCATGATGAAGGTTCGCCCGATGTAGCGGTTCTTCATGAAGCCTTCACGATAGGTCACCCCGAGGTGCTGGGCGAGCTCAAGCGCCGAGGTCCGCGAGGTGTCGGGAATCGGGATCACCACGTCGATGTCCTGCTCGGGCCACTCGTTCTGGATGCGGTCGCCGAGCTTGCGTCCCATCTGCATCCGGGTGCCGTAGACATAGGCGCCGTCGAGGATCGAATCGGGGCGCGCCAGGTAGACGTGCTCGAAAATGCAGGAGGCGAGCCTCGGGGTGTCGGCACACTGCTGGGTATGGATGGCGCCGGTCATGTCGACGAAGATCGCCTCGCCCGGGGCCAGGTCGCGATGCAGCTCGAAGCCGCCGACGTCCAGGGCCACCGACTCCGAGGCGATCATCACTTCCTGCCCCTCGCCCTCGTCGCGGGTGCCGAACACCACCGGACGGATGCCGTTGGGATCGCGGAAGGCGACCAGGCCGACGCCATTGATGATCGCCACCGCGGCGTAGCCGCCCCGGCAGCGACGATGCACGCGGCGCACCGCATCGAAGATATCGCCGGGCGCCAGGTGAAGCCCCTGCTTGCCGAGCTCGTGGGCGAAGACGTTGAGCAGCACCTCGGAGTCGGAGCTGGTGTTGATATGGCGCAGGTCGGAAGAGAACAGCTCCTGCTTGAGCTGATCGGAGTTGGTCAGGTTGCCGTTATGCGCCAGGGTGATGCCGTAGGGGGAGTTGACGTAGAACGGCTGCGACTCCGCCTCGCTGGAAGAGCCGGCGGTGGGATAGCGCACGTGACCGATGCCCAGGTTGCCCTTGAGGCGGGCCATGTGGCGGGTATGAAAGACGTCCCGCACCAGGCCGTTGCTCTTGCGCAACAGGAACCGGCCTTCGTCCCAGGTCATCATCCCGGCGGCATCCTGTCCGCGGTGCTGGAGCACGGTCAGGGCGTCATAGATGCCCTGATTCACCGCCTGCTTGGCCATCAGGCCCACGATACCGCACATTCTACCTTACCTCTCTTGCCGGGCTTGCTTGCCGGAATTGCTGTGAAGAGTCGGGACGGGCCGTGGCGCCGTCCCGGATTCATGTATCAGGGGGACGTCACCCCATCGGCGTCGTTCGGTTCCGCCTCGTCGGACGAGGCCGGCGACGCTGGCGGCAGGGAGAACTCGCGCAGGGCAGACGCCTCGGGCAGGCGCCCCTCCCAGGCCTCGAGATGACTCACCGCCCAGACCTGGAGACGTTCGAAGGTCGGGCGCAACGTCGCCTCCTGCCAGGCCTGCAACTGCACCAGCGGGGTCAGGCTCAGCAGGATCGTCGCCAGGATCAGGATCGCCATGCCCTTGGCCATGCCGAAGGCGGTGCCGGTCACCCGGTTCAACAATCCCATGCCCACCCACTCCACCGCGGCGTGCAGCATGCGAATGACGAGGCCGCAGAGCAGGATCACCGCGAAGATCACCAGCACGAAGGCCAGTACCAAGCGGCCGTCGGCGCTGTCGATCACCCCGGACAGCAGCTCCGCCACCGGCGGGGCCAGGAGCCGAGCCGCCAGCAGCGCGATGATCCAGGCGGCGAGCCCCAGGGCCTCACGGACCAGCCCGCGCAGGAAGCCGGCCAGCCCGGTTGCCGCCAGCACCGCCACGAAGAGCCAGTCGATCCAGGTCAGCGTCATGAGCCGCGGTCCGCGCGCACCAGCAGGCCCTGAAGGTTATTTTGGGCCTTGAGCTCACCCATCACCCGCTCGCCCTCGCGGGAAGAGGCGAAGGGGCCGACGTAGACGGTCGTCAGGCCATTGTCGCGGGCGCGGCGATAGACGGGCAGGCCCTGGTCGGCGAGCTTCGCCTCGAGGCGCTCGGCGTTGGCGGACTCGCCGAAGCTGCCCACCTGCACGGCCCATTCGCCGTCGGGAGCGGCCTGGACCGGCGTGGCGGAGGCCTTCTGCTGACCGGCCAGGCGCTCGTCGGCGGCGCGGGCCAGCTCGGCGATGGGGTCGACGGCCGGCTCATCGACGCGCTCGCGCTCGGGCGGCGTCGATGCCGATCCGGGCGGCGGTTCGGCTGCCGGCTCGACGTCCGATGACGCTTCCGGGGTAGCTGAGGCGGCGTCGGGCGCGGCGTCCTCGGGGGCCTGATCGAGACTCTCCGGCGGCTGCGGGTCCGGCACCTCGCGGCGCTCCACCTCGACTGGCTGCTCGATGGTCATCACCGGCTGAGGCCGTTCACCGCGCGGGGCCGGCTCGTCGAACAGCATAGGCAGGAAGATCACCGCCAGGGCGATCAGGATCACGGCCCCGCTGAGACGCTCTCGCATTCCGTATTTCATTTCGCTTCCTCGCTGCGCGTGGCGTGCTCTGCCGTCGGCGCCGTGGAGGGGGCATCGGCCTGATGCCAGGCCAGCACGGCGGCGACGGTGAAGAAGGAGCCACAGACCAGCACACGATCCTCGGGCGCGAGGCGGGCCGACAGCCAGTCGGCGGCTTCGGCCGGCGAGTCCCCGCGATGCCAGATCCGAGCGTCCAGGTGAGCCAGGCGGTCGGCCAGGTCGTCCGCCGACCGCGCCCGCTCACCCTCGAGGCTCACCGGCACCCAGGCATCCACGGCCGGCGCCAGGGCGGCAATCACCCCGTCGGCATCCTTGTCGGCGAGCATGCCGATCAGGCCGATAGTGCGCCCCTCACACGGGAGAGTCGTGAGCCGCCGCGCCAGGTAGGCGGCCGCATGGGGATTGTGCCCGACATCCAGGCACCAGGGCCCCAGCCACTGCATGCGCCCGGACAGCCGGACGCTTGCCAGGGCGTGGCGGCAGGCGGCCTCATCAAACGCCACATCAGCCAGCGCCAGGGCCTGCAGGGCGCTGGCGGCGTTGTCCAGCGGCAGCCCGGGATCGGGCAGTTCGCCAACCGCGACGGGGTGGCCGCCGCCATCCTGTCCGAACCAGCGCCAGCCGGCACCCTCGCCCTCACGGCGAAAGGCCTCGCCCAGCGCCACCACCCGGGCCTGGCGCTCGCGGGCCACGTCCGTGACGCTTGACGGCAGCGTCGTGCTGCCCAGCACCGCGGGGCGCCCGGGGCGCAGGATGCCGGCCTTCTCACGCCCGATGCCCTCGATGTCGCTACCCAGAAAGGCGGCATGGTCCTGGGCCACGGTGGTGATCACCGCGACGTCCGGATCGATGATATTGACGGCGTCCAGGCGGCCACCCAGCCCCACCTCGAGGATCGCCAGCGCCGGGGGCTGCCGGGCGATCGCCCACAGCGCCCCCAGGGTGCCCATCTCGAAGTAGCTCAGGCTGATCGGTTCGCCTTTGAGCCGCGCCGCTTCGACCGCCTCGAAGCCGGCGATCAGGGTCGCGTCGTCGGCCTCCCGGCCGTTCAGCCGCAGGCGCTCGTTGTAGTGCAGCAGATGGGGAGAGGTGTAGGTCGCCGTGGTAAGGCCGTGGACCTGGGCCAGCGCCTCGAGCATGGCCACGGTCGAACCCTTGCCGTTGGTGCCGGCGACTGTGATGACCCGGGGAGCGAGTGGCCCCTCGAGGAGTCCCATGCGGCGCGCGACCTCGGCAACGCGATCGAGGCCGAGGTCGATACCGACCGGGTGAGCCGCTTCCAGCCGGGCCAGCCAGGCCGGAAGCGTCGTGGGCAGGGCGCGCTCGCTCATGGGGATCGGTCAGCGCGCCGGTTCGGAACGCTCGCCGCTCTGCTCGGCGTCGCTTTTCGCGTCGTGCTCGACGCCCTCGTCGGGCATCGTGGCGAGCACGTCCTCCTGGGCCGCCTGCACCAGATCAGGCTCCTCGCTGACGGTCTCCTCGCCGATCAACGGCTGATGGGTCAGCTTGCGCAGCACGCCGCCGAGACGCGAGCGAATCTCGCCGCGATGGACGATCATGTCCACGGTGCCGTGCTCGAGCAGAAACTCGCTGCGCTGGAAGCCTTCGGGCAGCTTCTCGCGCACGGTCTGCTCGATGACGCGCGGCCCGGCGAAGCCGATCAGCGCGTTGGGCTCGGCCACGTTGAGATCGCCAAGCATCGCCAGTGACGCCGAGACGCCGCCGAACACCGGATCGGTGAGCACCGAGATGTAGGGCACGCCGGCCTGCTTGAGCTTCTCCAGGGCCGCCGAGGTCTTGGCCATCTGCATCAGCGAGAACAGCGCTTCTTGCATCCGCGCGCCGCCGGAGGCGGCGAAGCAGACCAGCGGGATGCCCTCCTCGAGGGCGACGGTGGCGGCGCGCACGAACTTCTCCCCCACCACGGCGCCCATGGAGCCACCCATGAAGGTGAACTCGAAGGCCACCACGACCACAGGCAGCCCCTCGAGCGAGCCGCGCATGGCGATCAGCGCATCGTTCTCGCCGGTGGCCTTCTGAGCCGCGACCAGGCGATCCCGGTACTTCTTGGAATCGCGGAACTTGAGGCGATCCACCGGCTCGAGCTTGGGCGCGATCTCCTCGCGACCCTCCTTGTCCAGGAACCAGTCGAGCCGCTTACGTGCGGTCAGGCGCAGGTGATGGTCGCACTTGGGGCAGACGCTGTGGTGCTTTTCAAGCTCGGGGAGATAGAGCACCGCTTCACACTTGGGGCACTTGCGCCACAGGCCATCGGGGACACTTGCGCGGCGATCCTTGCGCTGGATGCGGCCCACCGAGGGCACGATCTTGTCTAGCCAGCTCATGTCAAAACACTTCCGTAAAGGCTAATGCTCCCGGCGGCGCCGGGAGCTGGGTCGATTCATTAACGAGGAGGATCAGGCGTCCAGCGCCTGGCGCATCTCACCCAGGACCGCCTCGAGGGCGGCGGGAATCACCTCGGGATGCTCGGCATTCTCGGCGATGCGATTGACCAGCGCCGAGCCGACGATGACGCCGTCGGCCACCTTGCCCACCTCGGCGGCCGAGGCCCCGTCGCGGATCCCGAAGCCCACGCACAGCGGCAGATCGGTCATCTCGCGCAGCGGCGCCAGATGCTCGGCCACGTCGTCGGCATTGAGAGTCGCCGAGCCGGTCACGCCCTTCAGCGAAACATAGTAGAGATAGCCCTCGCCGTGGGCGCATATTGTAGCGGCCCGGGCACGCGAAGTGGTAGGGGCGACCAGGAAGATCGACGCCAGACCGCGGGCCTTGAGCCGTGGGCCGACCTCGTCGGCCTCCTCTGGCGGCATGTCGACGATCAGCACGCCGTCGACGCCCGCCTCGGCGGCCTGGTCGGCGAAGGTCGCCAGGCCGATGCGCTCCACGGGGTTGAGATACCCCATCAGCACCACGGGGGTCTCGGCGTCGGTGCGACGAAACTCGCTGACCATCTCGAAGAGGTGGCTGAGCCGGACGCCCTTCTTGAGGGCCCGCTCGCAGGCCTTCTGGATCACCGGCCCGTCGGCCATGGGATCCGAGAACGGCACGCCCAGCTCGATGATGTCGGCGCCTGCCGCCACCAGGGCGTGCATGAAACCGACGGTGTGCTGGGGCGCCGGATCGCCGGCGGTAATGTAGGGAATCAGTGCGCGGCGGCCCTCGGCCTTGAGCGCAGCGAAGCGTTGGTCGATACGATTCATGGGTTGGGCCGTCATCTAGAATTCGATTCCGTCGATCTTCGCCACCGTCATGATGTCCTTGTCACCACGTCCGGAGAGGTTGATCACGATGTTCTGGTCGGGGTGCATGGTCGGCGCCAGCACCTTGGCATAGGCCAGGGCGTGGGCGGACTCCAGCGCGGGCATGATGCCCTCGACGTGGGTCAGCTCACGAAACGCCTCGAGAACGTCCTGGTCGTTGGCGGCCACGTAGTTGACGCGCCCGACGTCCTTCCACAGCGCATGCTCGGGGCCGACGCCCGGGTAGTCCAGGCCCGCTGAGACCGAGTGGGTATCGGAGACCTGGCCGCCCTCGTCGGACATCAGGTAGGTGCGGTTGCCGTGCAGCACGCCACGCGGGGCGCCCGACGTCAGGGGCGCGGCGTGGCGCCCGGTCTCGACGCCATCGCCGCCCGCCTCGACGCCGTACATGACGACGTCATCGTCCTCGACGAACGGGTAGAAGAGGCCCATGGCATTGGAGCCGCCGCCGACGCAGGCGATCAGCGCATCGGGCAGCTTGCCGAACTCCTCGAAGGACTGGCGGCGCGCCTCGCGGCCGGCCACGGCGTTGAAGTCGCGCACCAGCATCGGATAGGGGTGTGGCCCCGCCACGGTGCCGATGATGTAAAAGGTATTGTCGACGTTGGTCACCCAGTCGCGCAGCGCCTCGTTCATGGCGTCCTTGAGGGTGCGCGTGCCGGAGGTGACCGGGATGACGTTGGCCCCCAGCAGACGCATGCGATAGACGTTGAGCTTCTGTCGCTCGACGTCCTCGGCCCCCATGTAGACCTCGCACTCGAGCCCCAGCCGCGCCGCCACGGTGGCCGTGGCCACGCCGTGCTGGCCGGCACCGGTCTCGGCGATGACCCGGGGCTTGCCGCTCTTCTTGGCCAGCAGCGCCTGGCCGATGGTGTTGTTCACCTTGTGGGCGCCGGTGTGATTGAGATCTTCGCGCTTGAGCCAGATCTGTGCCCCACCGAGCTGCTTCGACCATCGCTCGGCATGATAGAGCGGTGACGGTCGACCCACGTAATGGGCCAGGTCGTAGTCGAATTCCGCCTGGAAGACCGGATCATCGCGAAGACTCAGGTAGGTCTTCTCCAGCTCATCCAGGGCGAAGCTCAGGGTCTCCGAGACGAACCGGCCGCCGTAGGCACCAAAATGGCCGCGGGCATCCGGCAGTCGGGTCAGGTCACTGAACTTGCTCACGAAAGACACCTCACAGGGTCGCCAGAAGGGGTGTAGGGGAAGAGCAGACGCCGAGGACTCAGCGCGAGCGCCGCTCGTCGGCCCGTCGCACGGCGTCCAGGAATGCCGCCATGCGGGCGGCGTCCTTGATGCCGGGCGCGGCCTCGATGCCACCGGAGACATCCACCGCGAAGGGGCCAACGGCCGCGATCGCAGCATCGACATTGTCCAGCGTCAAGCCTCCGGCGAGGATAACAGGTTTCGTGAGACTTGCGGGGATTCGCGACCAGTCGAAGGTATCCCCCGTGCCCCCCGGCACGCCGGGGCGATAGGCGTCGAGCAGCAGCGCCCGGGCATCGCCATAGGCTTCGGCGGCGGCGGGCAGATCCAGCTCCTCGCGCATGCGCAGCGCCTTGATCCAGGGTCGCCCGGCCGCCTCGCAGGCCTCCGGCGTTTCGTCACCGTGGAACTGCAGCAGGTCCAGGTGGGGGCTGCAGCGAGCCACCAGGGCCGGCGACGGGTCGACGAAGAGTCCCACGCGGGTGACGAAGGCCGGCACACGGGCACCCAGCTCGGCGAGCCGGCGCTCATCGATGGCGCGCTTGCTGCCCGGCCAGAGCACGAAGCCCAGGGCATCGGCGCCGGCGGCCACGGCGGCGTCGACGTCTTCCTCGCGGGTCAGGCCACAGAACTTGATACGGGTGCGACATTGGGGAGCCAGGACGGTCAAGGAAGTCTTCTCCTGATCAGCAAAGGGAGACGCTCTTACAAGGCCACAGTGCCGTAGGCATGCGGTGGGAGCGACGGTTCGGCGTTCCGCATTTATATCGCGATGGCGCCGTCGGGCGGCCGGGGCAACCCCACCGCCGCTGCGCGCCGGATCGCGCGTCAAGCTGAGTCCTGCAGGGGGACATCGCTCGCGGCCTGCTTAGGCCTCCTCCGCCACCGGGCGGCCACGGCGAAAGGCCACCATCGGACAATCGGGCAGATCACGCTCGCCGGTCCACTCGCCGAGGAAGGCCAGCAGGTTGGGACCCAGCGGCTCACGGGGCAAGTCCCAGCTCTCGTCGTAGAGAGAGTCGACGAAGTGCAGGCCGCAGGCCGGGGCGGTCACGTCTCCCAGGGAGCGATTCTTGAGCGCCATGAGCTCGCTCAGGTAGTCATCCCCCCGCTCGCCCCGCCCCACCGTCACCAGGGCACCGACGATGTTGCGGATCATGTGGTGCAGAAAGGCGTTGCCCTGGACGTCGACGACCACCAATGGGCCGTGGCGATGCACCTCGATGAAATGGAGGTGGCGCCAGGGCGTCTTCGACTGGCAGCCGGCGGCGCGAAAGCTCGAGAAGTCATGCTCGCCGACCAGCGCCTGGGCGGCCCGATGCATGGCTTCGGCATCCAGAGGATCGCGACACCAGGTGGCATTGGCGCGCTCCAACACCGGCCGGCTCGGCTGATTGAGAATCACGTAGCGATAGCGTCGCGCCAGCGCCTTGAAGCGGGCGTGAAAGTCATCGGGGACCGGCTTCACCCAGCGCACTGCGACGTCACGAGGCAGATTGGCGTTGGCGCCAAACACCCAGGACTTCTCGGAACGCAGCACCGGAGGATCGAAGTGGACGATCTGGCGGGTCGCATGAACGCCTGAGTCGGTGCGCCCGCTGGAGTGCAGGGTGATCGACTGTCCGGCCGCCACCTTCGAGAGTGCGGCCTCGACGGCGCCCTGCACCGAGGGGGAGTGCTTGAGGCGCTGCCAGCCGCAGTAGCCGCTGCCATCGTATTCGACCCCCATGGCCAGGCGGCCGCTGAGGGGATGGCGTTCATCGAGGTATCTGAAAAGGGTCATTCGGCCTCATGACAGGTGTTGATCCAGCAGTTCGCGGGCCTCCTGCCGGACATCCGGATCGCCAGTCTCGTCGATCAGGCTCTCGAGCAGCACCCTGGCTCGACCGCGCTCGCCGACGTCCAGAAGGCTTCGCGCTTCGGTAAGCGTCGACGCCGGGGAGGCCTCCGAGGGAAAGTCGACATTATCCCGCGGCAGCGACGGGAAGGCTACCTCCTCGACGTCCCACTCCTCGGAAATATCGCGACTGACGCGATGCTCAGTCGTCGCCGTCGGCGAATGATCCGACTGCGTGGCGCCCGATAGCGTAAAGTCCACGCTGGGCTGCATGGGCGTCTCTTCTCGGGGCGCAGGGTTCTCCTCCAGAGAGGGGGGACGATAATCGATGATGTCGCGCCCTTCGTCGTCCCGAACGGTCGCAAGCGGCGCCTCGTCGATCGACGATGCCGACTGCGCCTCGATGCTTTCGTGATCCTCGAAGCCCGCGTGATCCTCGAAGCCCGCGTGATCCTCTAAGCCCGCGTGATCCTCGAAGCCCGCGTGTCCCTCGAAGCCCGCGTGATGGCCGGGAAGCTCGTGAGTCTCAGGCGCCTCGTAGGCGTCGCGCTCCGGGTCGGAAGACTCGATGCCAGAGCGCTCGTCGGTGGGCTCCGGCTCGGGGGGACGATAGGCGGCCAGAAGGTCGGACGCCCGAGCAACGCTCGATGCCTCGTCGCCGGCGACCGGCACCTCGCCCAGGGACCCTTCGTCGGCCGCTCCGTCACCATCAGCCTCGTCCTGCGCGCCGGGCTCATCGACGCCGCGCGACCGGTGCTCGTCGGGAAGAGGGAACACGGCGCGCTCGGGTTCTGACGAGGCGGCAGGCACCGCGTGGTGCCGCATGAGCTCGTCCACCTCGGCCTGAACATCGGGATCGCCCCCTGCGCGCAGCTGTTCGGCCTGGTTCGCCGCAGCGCTGCGATCGCCCTGCTCTAGCTGCACTCGCAGCAGCTTGACCCTCAGGTCGTCGCGCCCGGGCTCCCGGGTCAAGTTTGCCTCCAGCAGCTCGCGAGCCTGATCATAGCGACCATAGGCGATGAAGATATCGGCCTCGTTGATGGCCTCGGCCTCGGGCATGGAGGCGCGCACCGGCGTCCTCGACGACGCGTCTCGCTCGGAGGCCTGAGCCTCCCCGGCGGACCTGTGGCCGGCAGCCGGCATCATCACGCCGCTGGCTGCGGGGTCCATCGGCAATGGCTCGTTGAAGACCGGGGCCGGCGCATCCTCCTCACGACGACGCCGGCGCAGCAGGGCCCAGAGCGCCAGCAGCGCCGCCAGGCCGGCGCCACCCAGCATCAGGGGACGATCGATGGCGCCCTGGTAGATAGCCCCCCACCAGGGCGACGGCTCGGCCGACGGCGACGCATTCTCCGGGGCGACCACGCCCCCCCCGCCCGCGTCGTCGACGCCGCGACCACCCGCAGCGAGACTCGCCATCTGCTCGCGCATGGCCTCCACTTCCGCACGCAGATCGCCAAGCGCGCTCTGCAGCGCATCCCGCTCGCGGCGCACCGCCTCCAGAGTTTCGCGGCTCTCTTGCCAACGCGCCTCGAGACGTAAAAGGCGCTGATCCTCGGTGAGCTCGCCGCTGCCCTGAATCATCGCCAGCACCTCGGGATCGATGACCCCCCCCTCACCCCGGGCCGACGGCGACAGCGCCAGAGAGTTCATCGCACCCGCCCCGACCTCGCCGACCGAGTCGTCCGCCGCGCCCTCCGCGGTCCTATCCGCCTCACCCTCGGCCCTATTATCCGCCGAGAGACCGCCCTCGGCGGCCATCTCGGCGTCGTTCAGCAGCGTCAATCGCGGCCCGCCCTCGCCGGCGGACTCGCCGTCGCCCGTCGTGGCCGCTGTCGAACCGGCGGGAGCATCCTCCGGGCTTGTCGCCGCCGCGGGCGCCTGGTTCGAGGCATTGGCCACGGTCGATTCGGCAGCGTCGAGCGGCACCCGCGCCGGGGCGCCGCCGCCGCGATTGGCCCAGGCCTGATTCATGGCCTGGACGAGGTCACCGGCCTGGGGGGCGGAGCGCCCCGCAATGGCCTCGCGGGGCGGCACTACCAGGGTAAAGCCGGCACGCATGGCGTTGATGTTGCCGCTGGGAAAGACCTCAGGATTGGCGTCGACCAGGGCGACCATCATCTGGTCCATGCTGATACCGCTGTCCGGTCGCAGCCGGCTCGCCACGGCCCACAGGGTGTCGCCGGAACCCACCCAGGCGGGATTTCCGGCGCCGGCCGCGGCCGAGGTGCGGGCCACGGAGCTCGATGAGCCATCCGGCGCACTGGTCTGCGGGCGAGACCGCGACACATCCTCCTGCGACGGCGTGGAGGGCGTAGAGGGCGCGGCGACCAGGGCCGGCAGGCGATCATAGTCCGGCGGGTCGAGCAGCAGCGTCACCTCGCGCAGCTGCTGACCGCCGGGCCAGTCGAAACGCAGCAGCAGGTCGAGCCAGGGTTCGCGAACGGCGCGCTCGGTGGTCAGGTCGACCATCAGGCGCCCCCGACGCCGGATCACTTCCATCTTCACACTGGCCGCCAGCGGCGTGCGCGAAAGCCCCGCTGCCGAGAAGGCCTCTTCGTCGGCCACGGAGACGTTGAGCAGCCCGGGCTGCAGGCCGGCACTATCGGTCAAGGGAATGCTGGCTCGCAGCGGCGCACTGAGCGTCGAATTGACCTCGGCCTCCCCCAGGCCGAGGGCCAGCGCCAGGGGACTGGCGGCGGAGAGCGAAAGCAGCATGGCGAGCGTCAGCTTGCGTTTCATCGGGGTCCCTTGCGTCGTTGCTGCCGACGCCTCGAACCGGGCGACGGTCTGGTCATATTTTCTTAATCGTCTCGATGTCTATGTAACACATTCCACTCAGGCGATCGCCATTACGGGTCATTAGCGGACCCCATACGTCGCAACATACGACATGGATCATGCCCGACGCGACTCTCCCACCACCAACGAAACGCGGGGCGCCTCCCTGAAGAGACGCCCCGCGTATCAACGGCGTGGCGATCGGACACCCGCGCCTTACCGCCCTTGCCTTACTGTTCGCGCAGGATCTTCAGCATGCGCTTGAGGGGTTCGGCGGCGCCCCACAGCAGCTGGTCGCCGACGCTGAACGCGGAGAGGTATTCACCGCCCATGGCCAGCTTGCGCAGGCGACCGACGGGCACGGTCAGGGTGCCGGTGGCGGCCGCCGGGGTGAGGCCGTCGATGGTGGCGTCCTTGTCGTTGGCGATGACCTTGACCCACTCGTTGTGCTTGGCCAGGCGATCCTCGATCTCGTCGATCGGCACGTCCTTCTTGAGCTTGATGGTGAAGGCCTGGCTGTGGGAGCGCATGGCGCCGATGCGCACGCAGAGCCCGTCGATGGGGATCGGATTATCCTGGAGGCCGAGGATTTTGTTGGTCTCCACGGAGCCCTTCCACTCCTCCTTGCTCTGGCCGTTCTCCATGGGCTTGTCGATCCAGGGCAACAGGCTGCCGGCCAGCGGCGCACCGAAGTTGTCGGTGGGAAAGTCGCCGCCGCGCATGGCCGCGGTGACCTTGCGATCGATGTCGAGGATGGCGCTGGCCGGGTCGGCAAGCTCGCCGGCCACGCTGTCGCGCAGGCCGCCCATCTGATTGAGCAGTTCGCGCATGTGCTTGGCGCCGGAGCCGGAGGCGGCCTGATAGGTCATGGAGGTCATCCACTCGATCAGGTCGGCCTCGAAGAGCCCGCCGAGCCCCATCAGCATCAGGCTGACGGTGCAGTTGCCGCCGACGAAGGTCCGGGCGCCACGCGCCAACTGGGCATCGATGACGCCGCGGTTGACCGGATCGAGAACGATGGTCGCCTCATCCGCCATGCGCAGGGTGCTGGCGGCATCGATCCAGTAGCCCTTCCAGCCGCCCTGGCGCAGGTCGGCATAGACCTTCTCGGTGTACTCGCCGCCCTGGCAGGTCACGACCACGTCCAGCGCCTTGAGGGCCTCGAGGTCGAAGGCGTCCTTGAGCGGGGGAACGTCGACGCCGACGTCGGGGCCGGCCTGGCCGACCTGAGAGGTGGTGAAGAAGATCGGCTCGATGCCCTTGAAGTCGCCGTCATCGAGCATCCGCTGCATCAGCACGGAACCGACCATGCCACGCCAACCGACAAAACCGACTTTCAACATGTGAAGTCCTCCAGAAATTAAATGTGCGAAATACTATACACGAGCCGGCCGCGCCTGGCAGGCGGGCCGGCAAGGAGTCATGGGGGATGGGGGCCACCGCGACACGATCGATGCCGCGGAGCCTCGGGCGCGTTAGAGGGCCTCGAAGGCGGCCAACACGGCGTCGCCCATCTCGGCGGTCGAGACGGTGCGGGTATCCTCGGCGGCGATGTCGGCGGTGCGCAAGCCCTCGTCCAGCACCTTGCCAACCGCCCCCTCGATGCGCTCGGCAAGCACCGGCGCGTCGAGCGAGTAGCGCAGCATCATGGCGACCGAAAGGATGGTCGCCAGCGGATTGGCGATGCCCTGGCCGGCGATGTCCGGCGCACTGCCGTGGCAGGGCTCGTACATGCCCTGGCCGCTCTCGTTGAGCGAGGCGGAGGGCAGCATGCCGATGGAGCCGGTGAGCATGGCGGCGGCGTCGGAGAGGATGTCGCCAAACATATTGCCGGTGACCACGACGTCGAACTGCTTGGGGGCGCGCACCAGCTGCATGGCGGCGTTATCGACGTACATGTGGGAAAGCTCGACGTCCGGATACTCCGGCGCCAGGCGCTCCATCACCTCGCGCCACAGGATGGTGGCCTCCAGCACGTTGGCCTTGTCGACGCTGCACAGCCGCTTGTCGCGCTTACGGGCCATCTCGAAGGCCACGCGACCGATGCGCTCGATCTCGCTCTCGCTGTAGACGTAGGTGTTGAAGCCCACCCGCTCGCCGTTGCGCTCCTCGATGCCGCGGGGCTGACCGAAGTAGATGCCGCCGGTGAGCTCGCGCACGATCATGATATCGAGCCCTGCCACCAGCTCGGGCTTGAGGCTCGAGGCGGCGGCCAGCTGGGGATAGGTGATGGCCGGGCGCAGGTTGCCGAACAGCCCGAGCTGCTTGCGCACGCCGAGCAGCCCCTTTTCCGGGCGCTTGGTGAGGTCCTCGAGCCTGTCCCACTCGGGGCCGCCCACGGCGCCGAGCAGGATGGCCCGGGCCGCCTGGGCCTTCTCCAGGGTCTCGACGGGCAGCGGCTCGCCGTGGGCGTCATAGGCGGCGCCACCCAGGAGCCCCTCCTCGACCTCGACATCCAGGCCACGGGCCTGGCACGCCGCCAGGATACGGCTGGCCTGGGCGGTGATCTCGGGGCCGATGCCGTCACCCGGCAGTACCAGAATCTTCTGCGTCATCATTGCTTCCTTGTGGGGTCAGCGCCGGAGCGGGGCTTAACCGGCGACAAGCCTGCGAGGAGGCGCTGTGAACCCTTCCCTGGGCGCTACATTTGCCATCCATAGCAAATGACCTCCTCTACGGCTTGCCCCCGGCGCTCCACGTCCTGGCAATAACATCCAATCTCTTCGATCAGGCCGGTGCGCTATCGCGGAACAGCCAGGGCCGCGCGACGCGATGCTTCTCCTCGAAGGCGCGAATGGCGTCCTCGTCCTTCAGGGTGATACCGATGTCGTCGAGCCCCTCCAGCAGGCAGTGCTTGCGAAACGCGTCGACCTCGAACTCGAGGATCTCGCCGGAGGGGGTGATCACCCGCTGGTGCTCGAGGTCCACGTCGAGCCGGTAGCCCTCGCTGGCCTCGACTTCGGCGAACAGGCGATCAACGGTCTCCTCGGGGAGCGGTACCAGCAGCAGGCCGTTCTTGAAGGCGTTGTTGTAGAAGATGTCGGCGAAGCTCGGGGCGATCACCACCCGAAAGCCGAAATCCTCCAGCGCCCAGGGCGCGTGCTCGCGAGAGCTGCCGCAGCCGAAGTTACGCCGCGCCAGCAGCACGCTGGCGCCCTGGTAGCGGGGCTGGTTGAGGACGAAATCCGGGTTGATTGGGCGATGGGTGACGTCCTGACCCGGCTGGCCCTCGTCGAGGTAGCGCAACTCGTCGAAGAGGTTAACGCCGAAGCCGGTGCGCTTGATCGACTTCAAAAACTGCTTGGGGATGATCAGGTCGGTGTCGACGTTGGCCCGATCGAGCGGGGCCACGAGGCCCTCGGCGCGTACAAACTTGTTCATGGCTCAGGCCTCCTGGGCATCGGATGAGGCGTCGACCCGGCGGACGTCGACACTCCTTACATCAACAAAGTGACCGGCGATCGCCGCGGCCGCCGCCATGGCCGGACTGACGAGGTGGGTGCGCCCGCCGAACCCCTGGCGCCCCTCGAAGTTGCGGTTCGAGGTGGAGGCGCAGTGCTCGCCGGCGCCGAGCTTGTCGGCGTTCATGGCCAGGCACATGGAACAGCCGGGCTCTCGCCACTCGAAGCCCGCCTCGGTGAACACGCGGTCGAGTCCCTCGGCCTCGGCCTGGCGCTTCACCAGGCCCGAGCCCGGCACGATCATGGCGAGCTTGATGGAGTCGGCCACCTTCTTGCCGCGGGCCACCTTGGCCGCCTCGCGCAGGTCCTCAATGCGCGAGTTGGTACAGGAGCCGATGAACACCTTGTCGAGGCGGATATCGGTGATCTTCTGCCGGGCCGAGAGCCCCATGTACTCCAGCGCCCGGGTGTAGCCGCGCTGCATAGTCTCGTCGGCGGCCTCGGCGGGATCGGGAACCTCGCCGGAGATGCCGGTGACCATCTCGGGGCTGGTGCCCCAGGAGACCTGCGGCTCGATCTCGGCGGCGTCCAGGGTCACCACCGTGTCGAAGGCGGCATCGGCGTCGGAGACCAGGTCGCGCCAGTCGGCGACGGCGGCGTCCCACTGCTCGGCCGTCGGGGCATAGTGACGATCACGCAGGTAATCGATGGTGGTGTCGTCCACGGCGATCAGGCCGACCCGCGCGCCCGCCTCGATGGCCATGTTGCACACCGTCATGCGCCCTTCCATGGAGAGCTCCTCGATGGCGCTGCCGGCAAACTCGATGGCGTAGCCGGTGCCGCCCGCGGTGCCGATGCGGCCGATGATCGCCAGCACGACGTCCTTGGCGGTGACGCCGGTGCCGAGGCTGCCCTCGACGCGCACCTGCATGTTCTTCATCTTCTGCGCCAGCAGGCACTGGGTGGCGAGCACATGCTCCACCTCGGAGGTGCCGATGCCGTGGGCCAGCGCCGCGAAGGCGCCGTGGGTCGCAGTATGGGAATCGCCGCAGACCACGGTCATGCCCGGCAGGGTCGCGCCCTGCTCCGGGCCCACCACGTGGACGATGCCCTGGCGCGGGTCGTTGATCTTGAACTCCTCGATGCCGAACTCGACGCAGTTGTCGTCGAGGGTCTGCACCTGGATCAACGACACCGGGTCCTTGATGCCGGCGTTCCCTTCGGCCCGCTCCTTCACGGTGGTGGGCACGTTATGGTCCGGGGTCGCCAGGTTGGCATCGAGACGCCACGGCGCGCGACCGGCCAGGCGCAGGCCCTCGAAGGCCTGGGGCGAGGTCACCTCGTGGAGCAGCTGGCGGTCGATGTAGATCAGCGCGGTGCCGTCATCGCGCTCCTTGACGAGGTGCTGCGACCACAGCTTGTCGTAGAGTGTCTGGCCTGCCATGTCATTCTCCCGGGCGCGTGGGCCCTCTCACTGGAATCCGGTCGTTAACCGCGTTTCACGGCTTTCCCGGCGACAGGTGCATGCGGAGGCGCTGTAAACCCTTCCCTGGGCGCTACATTTGCCATCCATGGCAAATGACCTCCGCTGAGACCTGTCCCCGGCGCCGCTCGCGTGGCGTCTCGTTGTCATTCTTTGGCGCTTGGCCCTTAGCCTTCGACTCGTGGCGCTATGCCATCAGTCTCCCGCCCGTCGTCCATAAAAGCAATTCATGTTATTTATGGATTGGATTCCATAAAGGAATCCTTTTGATTGCCACGGAGCCTTTACCATGGACACCCAGAGCCTGCAAGCCTTCCTGGCCGTGGCGGACAGCGGCAGCTTCTCCCGCGCCGCCGAGCAGCTGCACCTCACCCAGCCGGCGGTCAGCAAGCGCATCGCGGTGCTGGAGGGGCAGATCGACGCCCGGCTCTTCGATCGCATCGGTCGGCGGGTCAGCCTCACCGAGGCCGGACGGGTGCTGCTGCCCCGGGCCCGCCAGATACTGGTGATGGTGGACGACAGCCGTCGGGCGCTGGGCAACCTCGAAGACAGCGTGGCCGGCAGCCTGACCCTGGCCACCAGCCACCACGTTGGCCTGCACCGGCTGCCGCCGCTGCTCAAGGCCTATACCGGCCAGCACCCGGACGTGCGCCTCGACCTGCACTTCCTGGATTCCGAGCAGGCCTACCAGGGGGTGCTGGACGGCGAGCTGGAGCTCGCGGTGGTGACCCTCGCCCCCCGCCCGGACCCGCAGCTCGAGGCGGTACCGGTGTGGATCGATCGGCTGTGCTTCGTCTGCGGCCCGGATCACCCCCTTGCCGGGCGCGGCCGACTGGGGCTGCACGAGCTCTGCGCCTTCGATGCCGTCCTGCCGGGACCGCTGACCTTCACCCGCGGGCTGATCGAGTCGCGCTTCGCCTCGGCCGGGCTCGAGCTTCCGGTGGCGATCTTCACCAACTACCTGGAGACCCTGAAGATGATGACTGCCATCGGCCTGGGCTGGAGCCTGCTGCCGGAGCGCCTGGTGGCAGGCGAGCTGCACGTGCTCGAGGTGGATCACCCGCCGATCCATCGTCCGCTGGGTTATCTCGTCCACCGCAGCCGCACTCGCTCCAACGCCGCCCACGCCATGATTGCGCAGCTCGACGACGCCCGGGACGCCATGGCCTGCAACTGGACCGGCCAATGACGTAATTCATCAAGCCTTAATCGCCGACCACCCCCCAACAAACCGCGCTCATTCGATATAAAACGGCAAATATATGCCGCTTTATATCAAATATTACCTCGTCACGGCGTCGTATAAGATCATGTGGCGTTGCGCCGCACCCCCTAGCCTGCTGCGGACCGCATAACGAAACCGTGACACAACGAGGTGACGCCATGAGCCAGTCCCCCCAGGCCTGGGCCGCCCAGCAGCCCGAAAACGCCCTGACCCTGCCGTCCCGCTACTTTTACGATCCAGCGCTGTTCGAGGCCGAGCGCGAGCGCGTCTTCATGGGCGCCTGGCATTTCGGCTGCCACGTCAACGAACTCGACCAGCCCGGCGCTTTCGTGGTGCGCGACATCTTCGATCAGAGCGTGATCCTGATGCGCGACCGGGATGGTGAGCTGCATGCCTTCCACAACGTCTGTCAGCACCGCGGCAACCGCCTGCTGAGCGAGACCCGCGGCGTGCAGAAGGGCGTGATCCGCTGCGCCTACCACTCCTGGTGCTATGGTGCCGACGGCCGCCTCAAGGCCGCCCCGCGCAGCGACCGCATCGAGGCCTTCAACGTCGACGACTACCGGATCCCACCGGTCCGCCTGCAGGTCTTCGCCGGCAGCGTCTACTTCAACCTCGATCCCGACGCCGCGGACATGCACGACCTCTTCCCCGGCGCCGAGGCGGCGATCCGCGACGCCATCCCTCATCTCGACGAGATGCGCCTGATCCAGGAGGACGACGTCATCGTCCCGGCCAACTGGAAGGTGATCATGGACAACTCCATCGAGGGCTATCACTTCCAGCTCTCGGGCCCCTGTCACGTGGATCTGGCGTCGCTGATCGACTTCTCCGGCTACAAGCTGCGCCACCACGACAACTGGTGGACCTACGGCGCCCCGCCCAACCGAGAGGCCACCGAGGCCTACGGCGAGCCCATCGGTCGCCCGGTGGAGGACGGCGACGGCTTCTTCAACATCGGCCTGTGGCCCCACAACACCTTCTACCAGTTCCCGTTCTCCCAGTGCATGGGCACCTTCATGATCATCCCGCTGGACGCCGAGCGCAGCATCCTGCGCTTCGGCTACTACAGCGCCCAGGGCCCTGACGCCCTGCCCGAGGTGGCCCGGGCCAGCATCCGCTGGATGAACGAGGACCTGGGACCGGAGGACATCGAGCTCAACGTCACCACCCAGAAGGGCCTGCGCTCCCTGGGCTACGACCAGGGCCGCTACATGATCGACGCCGAGCGCAGCAACGAGAGCGAGCACCTGGTGCTGAACTTCCACCGTCTGGTGCATCGGGCCCTGCACGGCGAGGACGGAGCCGGGTCATGAGCCCCCAGGGTGCCTTCACCGGCAAGCGGGTGCTGGTCACCGGCGGCGCCCGCGGGATCGGCGCCGCCACCGTGCGCCGCTTCCTCGCGGAAGGCGCGACGGTGGCCATCGGCGCCCGCCGCGCGGCCTCCGTCGACGCCCTGTGCCACGAGCGGGGCGACGGGGCCCGGGTGGTCGCCGCCCCGGGACCGCTGGAGGACCGCGCCTCCTGCGCCGCCGTGGTCGAGGCCGCGGTGGCCGGGCTCGGCGGGCTGGACGTGCTGGTCAACGCCGCCGGCGTCTTCGAGGAGCTGCCCTTCGAGGCCGTCACCCAGGCCCACTGGGACACCACCTTCGCCGTCAACGCGGCCGGCACCTTCTTCACCCTCCAGGCCGCCCTGCACCACCTGGAGGCCAGCGGCGGCAACGCCGTCAACCTGGGCTCGGATGCCGGGCTGATCGGCTTCCCGCCGAGCAGCGTCTACTCCGGGGCCAAGGCCGCGGTGGTCAACCTGACCCGGGCGCTGGCGCTGGAGCTCGCCGGCCGCATCCGCGTCAACTGCGTCTGCCCGGGCAACGTCGCCACCGACATGATCGACGCCGCCGCCGAGGCCAGCGGTGATCGTGAGGCCTACCTGGCCGCCGCCCGGGCCCGCTCGCCCCTGGGGCGCATGGCCCGGCCCGAGGAGGTCGCCGACGCCATCCTCCACCTGGCCTCGCCCCGGGCCGGCTTCACCCACGGCGCCATCCTCTCGGTGGATGGCGGCGGGGTCTGCGGCTTCTGAGCCGCCGCCAGACAACAACACACGAGGAGATTCCCCATGACGAAGCATCACGACACCCTGCGCACCGGCCTGCTGGCCGCCGCCCTCGGCGCCGTCGCCCTGCCCGGCCTCGCCCAGGCCGAGGAGGTGCGCTTCGCCACCCCGCCCTGGCCCGGCGCCACCGTCAAGACCGAGGTCGCCAGCCAGCTGCTGGAGCGTCTCGGCTACGCGACCAGCGTCAAGGAGGCCAGCACCGCCATCATCCTGGAGGGCTTGGTCGGTGGCGACATCGACGTCGACATGGCCCTGTGGCGCCCCTCCCAGGGCGGCATGCTCGATCCGCGCCTGGAAAGCGGCGAGCTAGTCGAGGTCGTCCACAACATCCAGGGCGCGCGCTTCAAGCTCGCCGTGCCCGGCCACGTCTGGGACGCCGGCGTGCGCTCCATGGCCGACCTGGCCGAGCACGCCGACCGCTTCGACCACAGCCTCTACGGCATCGAGCCCGGCAACGTCGGCAACGAGATCATGCAGGACGCCATCGACGACGATGCCTACGGCCTGAGTGACTGGCGGGTGGTGGCCTCCAGCGTCACCGGCATGCTCTCCCAGCTCGAGGCCAACATGGACGGCGAGCGCTGGACCGCCTTCCTGGGCTGGGAGCCGCACTGGATGAACGTCGTCTATGACGTGCACTACCTGGAGGACCCCGAGGGCCTGTGGGGCGATGCCAGCAGCGTCTCCACCGTGGCCAGCGCCGCCTTCGTCGAGCGTGCGCCCAACGTCGCCGCCTTCCTCGAGCAGATGGTGGTGCCCATCGAGGTACAGAACGCCTGGGTCCACGCCTTCAGCCGCGAGGAGCGCCCCCTGGAAGCGGTGGCCGGCGACTGGCTCGACGCCAACCCCGAGCGGGTCGGCGAATGGCTGGAGGGCGTGAGTGCCGCCGACGGCGCCACGCCGGCCCTCGAGGCCTATATGGACGCCTACCTGGCCGACCGCTAAGCACGCATACCATCCCTCTGCCTACGAGATGGGCTGATCCGGCGACAAGCCCCGGTGAGCCGGACCTTCGCGAGGGCGCTGTAGTCCCTTCCCTGGGCGCTACATATGCCCTCCCTGGCAAATGCTCCGCCTTGCCACCGGCGCCCATCGTCCTGGGAGTTCGACACGAGCCCCCAGGCCCTGGAGTCATCATGAATCCGACCCCTGACTACGACTACATCATCGTCGGCGCCGGCTCGGCGGGCTGCGTGCTCGCCGACCGTCTGTCCGCCGACGGCCGCTACCGGGTGCTGCTGCTCGAGGCCGGCCCCAAGGACCACTCCTGGACCATCCATATGCCGGCGGCCATGGGCGCGGCCATCGACGGCCCGCGCTTCAACTGGCACTACTGGTCCGGCCCCGAGCCCCACCTGGACGACCGCTACGTCGCCACCCCCCGGGGCAAGACCCTGGGCGGCTCGTCCTCGATCAACGGCATGGTCTATATCCGCGGCCATGCCCGGGACTACGACGCCTGGGCCGAGGCCGGCTGCCAGGGCTGGGACTACGCCCAGGTCCTGCCCTACTTCAAGCGCGCCGAGGGCCATGCCCTGGGCGGCGACGACTACCACGGCGCCGACGGGCCGCTGCGGGTCAGCCCGGGCCGGCCCACCGACCCGCTGTCCCGAGCCTTCCTGGAGGCCGGCGAGCAGGCCGGCTATGGCGCCAGCGCCGACGTCAACGGCTACCGCCAGGAAGGCTTCGGCCGCATCGACCGCACCACCTGGAAGGGGCGGCGCTGGAGCACCGCCCGGGGCTACCTGGCCCGGGCCCGCACGCGTCCCAACCTCACGGTGATCACCGGCGCCCTGGCCGAGAAGGTGCTGATCGAGGACGGTCGCGCCCAGGGCGTGGCCTACCGTCGAGGCGACCGACGCGTCGAGGTGTCCGCCAGACGAGAAGTGTTGCTGGCCGGCGGCGCCATCAACAGCCCCCAGCTGCTGATGCTCTCCGGGATCGGCCCGCGGGACGAACTCGAGCGCTGGGGCATCGACGCCACCCACTCCCTGGAAGGGGTCGGCCGCCGACTCAGCGATCACCCGGATACCGTGGTCGCCTACCGCTGCCCCCGGCCGGTCTCCCACGCCCCCTGGACCCGGTCGCCGCGCAAGTGGTGGCTGGGCATGCGTTGGTTCGCCGATCGCGGTGGCCTGGCCGGCACCAACCTGTTCGACGCCGGCGCCTTCATCCGCTCGCGGGCCGGGGTCGAGCACCCGGACCTCCAGTTGACCTTCATGTCACTGGCCGTCGAGCCCGGCACCGTGGAGGCCCTCAAGGATCACTCCTTCCAGGTGCACATCGACCTGATGCGCCCCACCAGCCTGGGCCGAGTGCGCCTGGCGGACAGCGACCCTGCGAAGGCCCCGGAGATCCTCTTCAATTACCTGGCCACCGAGCGCGACCGCGCCGACATGCGCGCCGCGGTGCGCCTGGTCCGCGAGCTGATCGAGCAACCGGCCTTCGACGGCCTGCGCGGCGAGGAGATCACCCCGGGGCCGGACTGCCAGAGCGACGAGGCCCTGGACGCCTGGGCCCGGGCCACCACCGAAACCGGCTATCACGCCGCCGGCACCTGCAAGATGGGCCCGGCGAGCGATCCCGAGGCGGTGGTCGACCCCGAGCTGCGCGTCCACGGCCTGGACGGGCTGCGCGTGGTGGACGCCTCCATCATGCCGACCATCGTCAGCGGCAACACCAACGCCCCGACCGTGATGATCGCCGAGAAGGCCAGCGACCTGATCCTCGGTCGCCCCGCATTGGCACCCAGCAAGGCGCCAGCGTGGATCCACCCCGACTGGCAGCACCAGCAACGCTGAGGAGGTTCCCATGTCCGATCGCCTGTCGCTGATCCTGACCCGTCACCGCCGCCTGACCCCGTCCGTCGTCGAGCTGACCCTCGAGGCCGCCGACGGCAAAGAACTACCGCCGGCCCCGGCCGGGGCGCACCTAGAGCTCGAGCTGCCGGGCGGGCTCGCCCGACACTACTCGCTGCTCGACGACGGTGCCGACGGCCGCTATCGCCTGGGCGTGCTGCGCGAGCCCGACTCCCGGGGCGGCTCGACCTTCCTGGCCGACGAGGCCCGGGAAGGGCTCGCGCTCGCCGCCTCGACGCCCCGGGACCGCTTCCCGCTGGACGAGACCGGCGGCCGCCAGCTGCTGGTCGGCGGCGGCATCGGCATCACCCCGCTGGTGGCCATGGCCCGGCGACTGTGCGCCCGAGGCGTCACGCCGGAGGTTCACTATCTGGTGCGCCGGGAGGCGGACGCCGCCTTCGCCGACGAACTCGCCGCCCTGCTGCCCGAGGGCGCGCTGCGCCTGCACGTCTCCGCCCGGGACGGCCGCGCCGAGGTAGCCGAGCTGGTCGGCGAGGTGGACGCCGACACCCGGATCCATGCCTGCGGCCCGGAGGGCCTGCTCGCCGCCCTGGAGGCGGAGGCCGACGCCTGGCCGGCGGGCTGCTTGCGCCTGGAGCGCTTCCGCGGCGCGGCGCCGGACACCACGCCCCGGGACGGCCAGTGCGAGGTCGTGCTGGCGCGTAGCGAGCGGACCCTCACCCTGGCCCCCGACGAACCGCTGATCGAGGGCCTCGCCCGCGCCGGCGTCGCCCCGCCCACCCTGTGCGGGGAAGGCGCCTGCGGCACCTGCGCCTGCGGCGTGATCGAGGGCGCCGTGGACCACCGCGACGTCCTCCAGGACGACACCGAGAAGGCCGCCAACGACACCCTCTATGCCTGCGTCTCCCGCCCCGCGGGAGCACGTCTCGTGCTCGACCTCTGAACCCCCGACCCAAGACAACGAGGAAACCCCATGCCCTTGACCCATAATGACTGGAAGCGCCGAGCCGCGGCCCTCGAGGTCGACGGCCACGCCTGGATCGACGGACGCCGCTGCTCCGCCGCAGGCGCCGCCACCCTGGACTCCATCAACCCCATGACCGGCACCCCGGCTGCCGTTATCGCCGCCTGCGACGCGGCCGACGTGGACCGCGCCGTGGCCGCCGCCCGGACGGCCTTTGTCGCCGGCGACTGGGCCCGGGCCGAGCCCGCCGAGCGGCGCCGGGTGATGCTGGCCATCGCCACCGAGATTCGCATCCACCGCGAGGAGCTGGCCCTGCTCGACAGCCTGGAGGCCGGCAAGTGCATCAGCGAGGCCCTGGATGACGCCGAGGAGGCCGCGGTGCTCTTCGACTGGTACGGCGAGCTGCAGGACAAAGTCTATGACCGGGTCGCGCCCTCGCCGGCCGGCGTCCAGGCCACCGTCACCCACGAGCCGCTCGGCGTGGTGGGTGCCGTGGTGCCCTGGAACTATCCGCTGCACAACGCTGCCGTCAAGCTCGCCCCGGCGCTGGCCGCGGGCAATAGCCTGGTGCTCAAGCCCGCCGAGGAATCCTCGCTCTCTGCTCTGCGCCTGGCCGAGCTGTGCGATATGGCCGGGCTTCCCACGGGAGTACTCAACGTGGTGCCGGGCCATGGCCACCTAGCCGGTGAGGCCTTGGGCCGCCACGGCGACGTGGATGCCCTGGGTTTCACCGGCTCCACCGAGATCGGCAAGCGCTTCCTGGTCTATGCCGGGGAGTCGAACATGAAGCCGGTGTGGCTGGAGTGCGGTGGCAAGAGTCCACTTGTGATCTTCGAGGACTGCCCCGACCTGGAAGCGGCGGTGGACGCCGCGGTGGCGGGGATCTTCACCCATGCCGGCCAGGTGTGCTCGGCCCACTCTCGCCTGCTGCTCCAGGACGGCATCCACGACGCCTTCCTCGCAGCCCTGGACGCGCGCCTGGTGGACCTGGTCCCCGGCGACCCCCTGGACCCGGCCACCCGGCTAGGCCCGCTGGTCAGCCGCGCCCAGTTCGACCGGGTCTGCGATTACCTGGCCATCGGCCGGCAAGAGGCTACCCTGCGCCATGGCGGCGAACCGCTGAAGACGGCCGGCGGCGAGCTCTTTATCGCCCCCACGGTGTTCACTGGGGTCATCCCCGAACACCGGCTATTCCACGAGGAAATCTTCGGCCCGGTGCTGGCGGTGAGCCGCTTCAGTGACGAGGCCGAAGGCGTAGCACTCGCCAACGATAGCCGATACGGCCTGGCCGCCTCGCTATGGACCACCGACCTGAGCCGAGCCCATCGGCTCTGCGATGACTTGCAGGCGGGCACCGTGACGGTCAACGGCGTAGACGCCGTGAGCCCTCAGACGCCCTTCGGCGGCATGAAGCAGTCCGGCATCGGCCGCGACTACGAGCTGGCCGGCATGCACAAGTACATGGCCCTGAAGACCCGCTGGATCCACTACTGAGCAAGGAGCCCATCATGAGCGAGATCCCCGAGATCCCGGGCACGCCCCGGGAGCAGCTAGCCTGCGCCTTCCGCTGGTTAGCCCGCCTGGACCTACACGAGGCCACCGCCAACCATTGCAGCCTGGCCACCGCCGAGGGCGGCGAGCGCTTCTTGATCAACCCGGCGGGTCGCCACTTCGCCGAGCTGCGCGCCAGCGACCTGCTGGAGGTCGAGGCCCGGGGCGGCGAACGTCCCGCGGGGCTCGACCCCACCGCCTGGGCCATCCACGGCGCCATGCACCGCCAAGGCCGCGAGGTGGGCTGTATCCTGCACACCCACTCGCTGTACGCCACCGCCCTGGCGTGCCTGGAGGCTCCCGAGCTGCCGCCGGTGGAGCAGAATGCCATGCGCTTCTTCGAGCGCATGGTGGTCGACCACGGCTTCGACGGCATGGGCCTGGGTGACGAGGCGGAACGCCTCGGCCGTCTGGCCGGCGAGGCGCCGATCCTGCTGCTGGGCAACCACGGCGTGCTGGCCACCGGCGCCGATGTCGCCGAAGCCTTCGATAACCTCTATTATTTCGAGCGCGCCTGCCGCTCCTACCTGGTGGCCCGAGCCAGCGGCCTGCCGCTGGCGCCGGTGGCCCCCGAGGTCGCCCGCAAGACCGCCGCCCAGTGGGACGACTATGCTCGGGCGGGCGCCCCCCAGGCCCACTTCGCGGCGCTGATGCGCCTGCTCGACAAGGAGGGCGACGACTACCGGAACTGAGATCGCGCCATGCCCGACACCCCTGCCGCCTCGCCCCCCTATCGGCTCGGCATCCTGCTGCTGCCGCAGTTCTCCTTCGCCGGCCTGGGGGCGCTGCTGGATCCGCTGTTCATCGTCAACTGGCTGGCCCAGGAACCGCGCTTCGAGTGGCGGCTGCTGGGCGGCGAGCCGACGGTGCCCGCCTCCAACGGCGTGCCCCTGGGGGTGGCGGTCGACTGGCCGGCGCCCACCGAACTGGACGGGGTGCTGGTGTTGGCCAGCTTCGAGACCAAGGCGCTCACCGACGACCGCCCCCTGGCCATGTGGCTGCGCCACTGCGCCGCCGCCGGCGTCCAGCTGGGCGGTATCGAGATGGGCAGTGAGGTGCTGGCCGCGGCGGGGCTGCTCGATGGCGAGCGCGCCGCGGTGCACTGGGACAACCTGGAGGGCTTCCGCGAGCTCTATCCCCGGGTGGAGGCCGTGGGCGAACTCTACACCCTGGGCGCCGCCCGCCTGACCTGCGCCGGGGGCACGGCGGTGCTCGACATGATGCTGGCCTGGCTAGCCGACCGGGTGGAGGCGCCGCTGATGGAGGAGCTGCGCAACCACCTGCTGGAGCGTCGACAGCGCCCGGGGGGCACCGCCCAGCTGGCAGCCGCCCCAGAGCACCAGCCCCAGACCTCTGCCCAGATGCGCCGGATCATCCGGCTGATGCGCCGGGCGATCGAGGCGCCACTGTCCAGCGCCGAGCTGGCCGCCGAGGTGGGACTCTCGGTGCGCCAACTCGAGCGACGCTTCAAAGCCGAGCTGGGCGTCACGCCAAAGCGCTATTACCTCTGGCTGCGCATCAACCGCGCCCACCGCCTGCTGCAGCAGACCGATCTCAGCGTAGCCGAGGTAGCCGCCAGCGCCGGCTTCGGCTCCCTGGAGCACTTCTCCCGCGCCTATCGGCGTTTCTTCGGCTGCGCGCCAAGCCAAGACCGCCTCCAGTCCCGGGATGCGCCGGTGCTGCCGGTGCGCCACCTACCCCACCGCATCTAGGGAAACGCTGGTTGTTGCCAGGCTCGACGATCCAAAGGGAGGCAGGACGTGCATGGGTGCGTCAGCAACGAGCCTAGCTATTTCTGGGCCCTTCCCGCCTTCGTCTTGAGGTGGGTGGACATCTTGCTTAGCATGCAAGCCTTTTCGCCACACGGTAAAACCATGTCGCCGCCCACCGCCTCTGAGTCGGCTTCCGGCGAGATCAGCCTCCGCCACGCCCTGGCCGGCGGCCTGATCCTCACCGGACTGTTGACGCAGATCCTGACGTTCACCGGACTCGTTACCTTGAATCATCTGGTGAGCTACTGCCTGTGGCTGGCGACGGCGCTGCTGTGGCGGGATATTCCACGCCGCACGAGGCGACAGGCGGGCCTGCTGGCCGTGATCGGCCTGACGCTGCTTGTACTGGCCCAGGTCTGGCAGGGCGCCGAGGTCGACTGGCCGGGCATCCTCGATGGCAATACCTTCGTGGTCGCGATGCTCGTGGGGGTCAGCTTCATCGGCCTGATCGGCAACCTGCGCGGCCGCTCGCGCCCGCCTGGAAAGGCCCTGACCGGCGCCCGGGGCGTGCTCGGCACCTGGCTGGGCGTGCACCTGCTCGGCTCGATCCTCAACCTCTCCACGGTCTTCATGGTCGGCGATCGCCTGGAGCGACGCGGCCCGCTGACCACGCCGCAGCTGCTCGGCCTCAATCGCGGCCTCTCCAGCGCCGCCCTCTGGTCGCCCTTCTTCGCCTCCATGGGGGTGGTGATGACCCTGGCCCCCGAGATGCACTACGCCACCATCCTGGCCTTCGGACTGCCGCTGGCCATGGCCGCGGGGATACTGACGGTCGGCGAGCTCTCGCACCGCTTCGAACTGGCCGACACCGCCGGCTTCTCGCTGTCACCGCGCAGCCTGCTGATGCCGGTGAGCATGGCGGCCACGGTGATGGTGTTCCACTATGGCCTGACGCCAGAGCTCTCCATCGTCAGCATCATCACCTTCCTGATGCCCGGCATGGCGCTGCTCGCCAACCTGCCCCGGGGCCTGCACTGGACACGCCAGCGCGTTCACCAGCACGCCATCACCCGACTGCCGGCGATGCGCGGCGAGATCTCGCTGTTCCTCTGTGCGGGGCTCTTGACCGTGGGACTCTCGACCTTCATCGACGCCGCCACCGACAACGACTGGACGCTGTTCACCGACTTCGGCCCGGCACAGGCCATGGCCAGCTTCCTGGCCATCGTAGCCAGCGCCGTGGCCGGCCTGCACCCGATCATCGGCGTCTCGGTGCTCGCCTCGATGCTCGACCTCGATGCCCAGGACCAGACTCTGTTCGCCTTCGTGGCCCTCGCCTCCTGGGCCGTGGGCACCAGCGTCGGGCCACTGTCGGGCATCAACCTCTCGCTGCAGGGACGCTACGGGGTCAGCGCCACCGGGATGATGCGCCAGAACCTCGGCTACGCCGCGGCCATGACCGGGCTGGTCCTGGTCGCCATCCTGCTCATGGAGCGCCTGCTGTAGGGCGATGATGGTGGGGTTATCCCGGGCGCCTGGCGGCGCTCCGGCAGATTACTTCGGCGCGCGAACGAAGTAGCGGTGGCCACACTGGTGGCAGGGCTCGATCCGGGTGACGCCCTCGAGCTCGACGATGGCATCGCAGTGCACGCAGGCCATGCGCCCGGGGGCGGCCATTTCGCCGGCCACATAGTCGGCGCGTGATGCCTCCAGGTCGTCTTCGAGCTGCGCGCGCTCGGTCACGCTGCGATCGGCGATGGAGAGCAGCGAGTCGACCACCTTGCGCGACAGCATGGAGAGGTCGATGCCCAGCCAGGTGGCCACGCTCTCGCCGCCGGCATTGAGGTAGCGGCGCATCTCCTTGAGGTCGCGCTCCACCCAGGCGCGCAGCAGCGAGAGCTCGTCCTTGGTGAACTCCTCGAGCTCGGCCTCGAACTCCACCGCCTCGTCCAGATCTTTCTGCAGGTTCTCCCAGGTCAGTTCATCGGCGCCCTCGCGCAGCCGCTCGAGCATGCGCTCGTAGCCCTCGCGAAGGCGGTGTTCCTGATGCGGCTCCTTGTGCTCACTCATGTTGCTCTCCTCGTTTCGCGACAGGGCTTGCGGGCCCGGCGGTGCTGCCCCATAGCCGCCGGACGCCGTGCTGGGGTATCCTAGCGCACAGCCAGTTATTCCATTTAGACGACATCCCGCCGGTAATTCAATGGTTTCGCGCCGCGCAGGCGCTCGACCTTGAGCCCGGGCAAGGGCCGCTGACACCCGCGGCGCCGAGGCGCTGCGCTCGACTTGCAAGGTACCCGAAGAGAGCGATGGACGCACAGTACAAGCCCCACGAGACCGAACGCGACGCCCAGCAGTTCTGGGACAACAACCAGTGCTTCAAGGCGGTGGAAGACGCCAGCCGCGAGAAGTTCTACTGCCTGTCGATGTTCCCCTACCCCAGCGGCAAGCTACACATGGGGCATGTGCGCAACTACACCATCGGCGACGTCGTCTCCCGCTACCAGCGAATGCAGGGCAAGAACGTCATGCAGCCCATGGGCTGGGACGCCTTCGGCATGCCGGCGGAGAACGCTGCCATCCAGAACCGGGTACCGCCGGGCCAGTGGACCTACGACAACATTGACTACATGCGTCGCCAGCTCAAGGCGTTGGGCTTCGCCTACGACTGGAGCCGTGAGTTCGCGACCTGCGATGTCGACTACTACCGCTGGGAACAGTGGTTCTTCACCAAGCTCGTCGAGAAGGGCCTGGTCTACAAGAAAATGTCCACGGTCAACTGGGACCCGGTCGACAAGACGGTGCTCGCCAACGAGCAGGTGATCGAGGGCCGCGGCTGGCGTTCCGGCGCCCTGGTCGAGCGTAAGGAGATCCCGCTGTGGTTCCTCAAGATCACCGACTACGCCGAGGAGCTGCTGGCCGACCTGGACAAGATCGACTGGCCCGAGCAGGTCAAGACCATGCAGCGCAACTGGATCGGCAAGTCGCGCGGGGTGGAACTGACGTTCGACATCCAGGCGTCTGACGGCGGCGCTGCCGAGCCGCTCTCGGTCTACACCACCCGCCCCGACACCCTGATGGGCGTGACCTACGTCGCCGTGGCCGCCGGCCACCCGCTGGCCAAGCAGGCCGCCGAGGGGAATAGTGAGCTCGCCGCCTTCGTCGAGGAGTGCGCCCACGGCGGCACCTCCGAAGCCGAGCTCGCCACCATGGAGAAGAAGGGCATGCCGACCGGCCACCTGGCCGTGCACCCCCTCACCGGCCGCGAGGTGCCGGTCTTTGTCGCCAACTTCGTCTTGATGGAGTACGGCACCGGGGCGGTAATGGCGGTGCCCGGCCACGACCAGCGCGACTGGGAGTTCGCCACCAAGTACGGCCTGCCCATCGAGGCGGTGATCGCCGACGCCAACGGCGAGACCCCGGACCTCACCGAGGGCGCCCATGACGACTACGGCACCCTGATCCACTCCGGCGAGTTCGACGGCCTGGACTTCGACGCCGCCTTCGAGGCCATCGCGAAGCGACTTGGCGAGCTCGGTCGCGGCGAGGTGAAGACCAACTTCCGCCTGCGCGACTGGGGCGTGGCCCGCCAGCGGTACTGGGGCGCGCCGATCCCGGTCAAGTACGGCCCCGAGGACCAGACCGTGCCGCTCAGCGACGAGGAACTGCCGGTCGCCCTGCCCATGGAGGTCACCGTCGACGCCACCGGCTCGCCGCTCAAGCGCATGCCGGCGTTCTCCGACCTGGGCGACGGCTGGACCCGCGAGACCGACACCTTCGACACCTTCATGGAGTCCTCCTGGTACTTCGCCCGCTTCTGCTGCGCCGATAACCAGGAGGCGATGCTCGACGAGCGGGCCAACTACTGGCTGCCGGTGGATCTCTACATCGGCGGCATCGAGCACGCCATCCTGCACCTGCTTTATGCGCGCTTCTTCAACAAGCTGATGCGCGACTTCGGCATGGTGGAGACCGACGAGCCCTTCCAGCGCCTGCTCACCCAGGGCATGGTCATCGCCGAGACCTTCTACCGCCCCGCCGATAACGGCGGCAAGGAGTGGTTCAACCCGGCCGACGTCGAGGTAAAGCGTGACGACAAGGGCCGTCCGGTCAGCGCCGTGCTGGTCAAGGACGGTGAGCCGGTGGAGATGGGCGGCATCGAGAAGATGTCCAAGTCCAAGAACAACGGTGTCGACCCGCAATCGATGATCGACCGCTTCGGCGCCGACACCGTGCGCCTGTTCATGATGTTCGCCGCCCCGCCCGAGCAGTCCCTGGAGTGGTCCGACTCCGGCGTCGAGGGGGCTAGCCGCTTCCTCAAGCGCCTGTGGCGCCTGGTCAGCGAGCACCTCGCGGCCGGCTCGCCGGCTACCCTCGATGCCCAGACCCTCCGCGAGGGCCTGAGCGACGACCAGCGCGACCTGCGCCGCAAGACCCATGAGACCATCAAGAAGGCCGGCGACGATATCGGTCGCCGCACGACCTTCAACACCGCCATCGCCGCCGTGATGGAGCTGACCAACGCGCTCTCGAAATTCGACGACGCCTCGCCCCAGGGACTCGCCGTATCGCGCGAGGCGGTGGAGGCCTGCGTGCTCCTACTCGCTCCGATCACCCCCCACGCCTGCCACGCCCTGTGGGCGGAGCTCGGCCACGACGAGCCGGCGATCGACGCTGCCTGGCCCCAGGTCGATGAGGCGGCCCTGGCCCGCGACAGCATCGAGCTGGTGGTGCAGGTGAACGGCAAGCTGCGCGCGCGCATCGATGTCGACGCCGCCGCGGACAAGGCCGCCGTCGAGGCCCAGGCCCTCGCCGCCGAGAACGTCCAGCGCCACCTCGAGGGCAAGAGCGTTCGCAAGGTGATCGTCGTGCCGGGCAAGCTCGTCAATATCGTGGTGGGCTGATCGCCACGCCCCCTTCATCGCGCCCGACGGGAGACTGACCCATGCAGCGCCGACACCTTCTGCGCCTCGGCCTCGCCGCCGGCGCCACCCTGGCACTGGCCGGCTGCGGCTTTCGCCTGCGCGGCTACGACCAGCCGCTGGTGAGCCTCGACGCCCTGGCCCTGGCGGGGCCGGAGACCGACCTTCGACGCCTGGTCATCCGGCGGCTCGAGGGCGCCGGCACCCGGGTGCACGATGGAGCAACACGAGTGCTCAACCTGGGCAGTGAGGCGTTTCGCGAGCGACGCCTGGGCGGTCTCGACAGCGGGCCTCGCGAGCTCGAGCTGACGCTCGAGGTACCGTTCTCGGTCCAGCGGCGCTCCGACGGCGCCTACCTCCTCGACCAGCAGCGCCTGGAAGTCCGCGAGCGCCTGACGGTCAACGACGACGAACTGCTGTCCCAGGACGCCGAGCGCGAGACCGCCCGCGAGCGTCTGCGCAGCGAGGCGACCCGGCAGCTGCTGGACCGCCTGCGCGCCTTGAACGATCAATGAGGGCCCACGAGTGAAGGGGCTGTCGTGATGGGGCTAACGTGAAGGTACTGTCTTGAAGGTACTCTCTTGAAAGTATTTGCCGACAAGCTCGAGGATGCGCTGGCCAAGAAGCTCCCCCCGGTGGTGATCGTCGCCGGCGAAGAGCCGCTGCAGCACATGGAGGCCTGCGACGCCGTGCGCCGCGCGGCCCGCCAGGGAGGCGTCGAGGAGCGAGAGGTCCTGCACGTCGAGGCCAACTTCGCCTGGGGCCGCCTGACCGAGGCGGCCGCCAGCCTGTCGCTGTTCGCCACGCGCCGCCTGATCGAGGTACGCCTGGGCAGCAGCAAGCCGGGCCAGGAGGGGGGCAAGGCGCTGCGCGAGTACGCCGAGACCCTGCGCAGCGGCGAGGATATCCTGCTGCTCTCCACCGGCAAGCTCGACTATCGCGAGCAGAAGAGCGCCTGGTTCAAGGCGCTGGACAAGGTCGGGCTGTTCGTGCCGGTCTGGCCGGTGGACGCCTCCCGCCTGGGCTACTGGCTGCGCGACCGTGCCGGTCGCCACGGCCTCTCGCTGGATCTCGACGCCGCCCGACTGCTGGGCGAGCGCACCGAGGGCAACCTGCTGGCCGCCGACCAGGAACTGCAGAAGCTGGCCCTGATGCTGCCCGCGGGGGCGCGCGTCGGCCCCCGCGAGGTCGCCGGCGGCGTGGAGGACAGCGCCCGCTATGACGTCTTCACCCTGATGGACGCCTGCCTCAAGGGCGAACGTGCCCGCGTCTCCCGTATCATGGCCGGCCTGCGCGGCGAGGGGGTCGAGGCGCCCATCGTGCTGTGGGCCCTGGCCCGGGAGCTGCGCATCCTGCTCTCCCTGCACCAGCACCTGGATCAGGGCCAGAGCCTCGAGCATGCCTGCAAGGCCCAGAAGCCGCCGATCTTCGAGAAGCGCCGCCCCGCCTACCAGCAGGCCATCGCCCGGCTGCCACTGAAACGGCTGCACAAGCTGCTGCTCTTCGCCCAGCGCCTGGACCTGGCCATCAAGGGTGGCAGCAGCGTGCCCCTCTGGGACGGCCTGCACGACCTGGCGCTGACGCTCGCCGGCGGACGAGGCCTGCTGGCCGAGCTTCCCTCCAGCTACCGGATCGGCTGAGGCCCGCCGCGCCTGCTGGGGCCTCTACAAGGGCATGAAATTTCACATCATTTCGTCCTATACTGGAAGAACATCGCATTCCGCCGACTGCAGGGAGGCAGCCGCGGCGGAGCCTGGAGCCGGAAGCCCAACCCAAGAAGAAGGAACACCGACATGATGAAGAAGATCTGCCGTTACCTGAGCCCGCTGCTGATCGCCGCCCTGGTGCTGGGCAGCCTGCCGGTGGCCGCGGCCCCGGCGAGCCCGGGCAGCGACCTGATCACCACCCAGGATGTGCTGACCGCCGAGCGGTCGCAGGGCGATCGCGAACGCATTAGCGCCGTCCTGGCCCGCGATGATGTTCAAGAGCAGCTGGTCGCCCAGGGCGTCGATCCCGCCGAGGTGGAGGCTCGCGTGGCCGCGCTCTCCGATGCGGAGGCCGCCCAGATGGCCGATCAGCTCGAGCAGCTCCCCGCCGGGGCCAGCGTGGTCGGCGCCCTGTTCGCCGTCTTCGTGATCCTGCTGGTCACCGATATCCTCGGCCTGACCAACGTCTTCCCCTTCACGCGCTGAGTGAGAGCCCTGCATGATGGCATGCCTTGACAGGCATCGTGTCAGTGCCCTCCTCCAGAACGCCCGCCTCGCGGGCGTTCTCGCGTTGGTACTGATGATGCTCGTAATGACCGGCTGCGCCAGTACGCCTCGCCTGGCCGAGTCCACCCAGCGCGATCTGCCCCGGCAGACCCTGCTCGAGGACGTTCCCTTCCACGGGCAGCGCGACTACCAGTGCGGCCCCGCCTCACTGGCCATGGTGCTCAACGCCTCCGGCGTGCCGGTGACGGTCGACACCCTGATCCCGCAGGTCTTCCTGCCCGGTCGGGAGGGCAGCGTCCAGCCCGAGATGCTGGGCACCGTGCGCCGCCAGGGCCGTATCCCCTTTCGGATCGCCGGCAATCTCGACGCCGTGCTGACCGAGATCGATGCCGGCCATCCGGTGGTGGTGATGCAGAATCTCTCGCTGCCTGCCTGGCCGGTCTGGCACTACGCCGTGGCCATCGGCTTCGACCGTGCCGAGAAGACGCTGACGCTGCACAGCGGCATGGAGCCGGCGCGCCTCGAGTCCTTCAAGCGCTTCGATGCCACCTGGGCGCGCAGCGAGCGTTGGGCCTTCGTCGCCCTGCCGCCAGGCGAGCTGCCGGCCACCGGCAACGGTCAGAGCACCCTGGATGCCATCGCCGACTTCGAGCGCGCACAGGGCGCCCGGGCATCCCTGCCCGCCTGGGAGGCACTTGTGAAGCGCCATCCGGGCCTTGCCATGGGCCATTTCGCCCTGGGTAACGCCCGCCATGCGGCCGGCGACGCCGCAGGCGCCCTGGACGCCTTCACGGATGCCGTGCAGGCGGCCCCCGACCTCGCCGCCGCCTGGCTCAACTTGGGGCTGCTGCATCGTGAGAGAGGGGAAACCGACGAGGCGCGAGAGGCATTCGAGCGGGCCGCCGCCCTCCCCGGCCCCTGGCAGAAGCAGGCAAAAGAGGCCCTCGCGGACCCGACGACGCGGACCTGATGACGCAGACTTGATGACAGAGGCTAGCCATGACCTACGACATCGCGCTAAAGCGCATCTATCAGCCGGTCGACGCCGAGGACGGCGCCCGGGTACTGGTCGACCGCCTCTGGCCTCGCGGCAAGCGCCGCGAGGGGCTCGCCCTCACCGACTGGTACCGGGATGCCTCTCCTTCACCGGCCTTGCGCCGGCAGTATCACCAGCAGGAGATCAGCCCGGAGGTCTTCGCCGCCCGCTATCGCGGAGAGCTGCGTGATGCACCGCAAAGCCTGGCGCCGCTGCTGCGCTTGGCGCGCCAGGGGCGGCTGACGCTGCTCTCCGCGGCAAGGGATCTTGCGAGCTCTCACCTACCGGTCTTGCGCGAGGCGATACTGCAGGCGCTGTATGACGAAGACGTCGAGGATAGAGAACCGACATCGTCGCCCTGCTATCGGCATCAGTTCGAAGAACCTGAGTAGACGGCGTCGGGTGGCAAGGAGCTGTATAGCCCCCAGATCACGCAAAACCATCCAGCATAGGCGGCTACACCTACCGTGTAGACCATGAAGCTGTAGCTCAACCCAAACCCGAAAAAGCCAGCGGGCAGCATCAGGCCACACGTTGCCAGGGCTCGTCTTTCCGGGTCATGGGCTCGCAAACCTTTTCGGAAGAGGTAGACCGGTAGCAGGTAGATAACCAGCAACACCAACATGCCGAGCGCCCCACGCCGCACCCAGGCATCGAGCACATCACTGTGGGCATGCCAGTAATTGGCGGTAGCCGGATCCAGTCTGCCCGCTTCCGAGAGCTCCACCATGCCCCGTAAATACCCCGCATCTCCCCAACCGAGCACCGGACGATCACCGATCAGCATCAGTGCACCTCGCCATAGCTCCAGACGAGCAGCATTTGCCACAGTACGCTCCCCGGCGAGATAGTGACCGACATGTTCTACGCCTAACGCCAGTCGTGACTGCACGCCTGTCTGCGGAGTTGCAACAGCGAAGACAGCCAGCAATGCGCCAAATACAACGATTTGCACTCGTCGACGCGGCGTTAACCAGCCGGCATATGCTATCCAGCAGATTGCTAGCAGCCCAGGCAGTACGATCCAACCACCGCGAGTCCCCGAGAGCAGGGAAGTCAGGCAACCCAGCGACGCCCCCATGGTCAAGACGCAACACCAGACAACCCGCCTGGTCTGGCGCCATCCCCAGACGAGCCCGGCAAGACAGAAGAGCCCCTGCATGAGTGCCAGATTGCCAAACAGAATCGCATGCAGCGGGTCGTGTCCCGCCACCCTGCCCACGTCCAGCACCACTACCTGGAACAGCGCCCAGCCCCCGGCACCGGAGGCCCCCAGGGCTAGGCCACCCCAGAACCACGCCGGATTCGGCCGCGCCGACAGCATGACCCACAAGATCGGTGCCGCCAGCAGCACAGGCCATACCAAGCGCCATGTCGCGTGAAACTCGCCATGCCATGCGGCCACCGCTATCCATGCGATGCCGAACAGAGTCATGACCAAGGAGGGAAACAGTACCGACGGGGCAGCAACGCCGGGGCTCGGTCGCATCAGACAGCCGACCGCGCCGGCAGCCAACACCAACAGGAAAATCTGGAAGCCAGCGGGCAGCAGCAGCGAGCAGGCTCCTAGCGTAAGCACACTCCATCCAGCCAAATTTTCCACGAACGCCTCCCCCTTGATACGCTAGAGGAAGCCAGCCAAATGCTGCGGCATGATCCGCACGAGGCGATCACACTTGGCCGATGCTACCCCCTCTCGGGGGGCATTCCACCCCACGGGTGGCTCTCGCCCTTCCGCCCAGGCAATCAGGGCACCCGGTACATCGGCACCGGCCTCTGCACTGAACGGGTAACCACCACCGAAACGGGGATTCAACTCCAGGACGAAGCACTCTTTGCCGTGCACAAAGACGTCACAATCCAGGTTTCCCACATGCCCCAGGGCTTTGCCAATCCGCCTGCCCACCTCGAGGAGGTCAGGACGAGTCGCGGTGACGGCCTTGTCGGTTTCCCCACCACGCATGGCGAGCTTGCGCTTGATAAAGGTTGTCCGGTAGCGCCCGTTCAAGTCATTGATGATATCAAGGCCATACTCCTGACCCGGCAAGCGCTCCTGGATAATCAGCCCCTCCCCTTCACTGGCTCCGCTGCCTAACCCCAGCTTCGGCAGTCGCAGCTGCCCATAACGCCATGCCAGTCTGAGTTGTTCCAGGTCATCGACCACTTCGATCCCCAGGGATGCCGTTCCCCAGCGCGGCTTCACGACCAGGGGAAACACCACCTCACCGTCCTCCAGGCCCCTAAGGGCCTCCTCCAGTGAGGCATAGGTGACAGGAGTCCCGAGCCCCACCTCCTTCAGGAATTCTGCCGTCATCAGCTTGTCGGCGGCCAGCGAGATCACCCCGGGGCGAGAGACCACTATCTGCACCCCCTGGGCAGAGAACCGCTCCCTGGCGGCAGCCAGGACCGCGAGCTCATGGTCATTGAGGGAAAACAGCAGTCCGACTCGCTGAGCCAGGCATAGCTCAAGCAGGCCCTCAACATAGCCGGGGGCGTTCACAGGCGGCACCACGAAAGCGCCATCCGCTTCCTGTAGGGCCGCAGCATAGTCGGAACAGTCTGCGGCCAGCACACGTCCATTGCCACCCAACGAATCCCGAAAATATTTCAGCAGGTAATTACGCCGTCCAGCGCTAGTCAGCATGATATTCATGGTGGGCTTCCTCGGGACCGGCATGGGAGGATGGTAGATAAGAGGCCAGAATGTTGTCGGGCGAGTCGGCCCGCTTCAGCAGACGTCCTTGGCAATCCACCACTGCCGGACAGGGCACGATGAAGGGTGGCGTATAGTTCAGCGAGTAGGCACCGCGGCTCTCGAAGACCACGAAGTCTCCAGCCTCGAGGTGTCCAGAGAATGAATCACAGAGGATGTCATGTTCCATACAGGTATTGCCGACAAGGCGATACTCCCGCAGTGTCCGATGCGCCTCCGGGGGAGATGAAGACACCACCTTCAGACTAGGATGAGTACTGGATCGGGTGGGGTTGAGACTATTGATGCCGGTATCCAGCAAGGCCTGCCAGCCCCCTCGACGTTTCCGGGTCTCGATGACCGGCGCTATCAGCGACATGCTGTTGGCTACCATCGACGTTCCGGGCTCCACGATCAAGCGCATGGATGATGTTGGGGAACAGCGCACGAATGCCCGACCTATAGCATCGGCATATTCGGTCAGACTCGGTACCGAATAGGAGAACTGGTTCCTGATTGACCCAGGCATGTCGCCCAGCAGGCCACCACCGATATTTATCGTACGGATGGGATATCGAGGCAGCAGTTGACCGGCCAGGCGACAGAGACGCTCGACGCGCTCCACGGGATCCGCCACGCCCAATGGGCGGCGCGTGGCATGGCAGTGCAGCCCCACGACATTCAAGCCTGGGATTGCACCCAGGGCAAGGAGCGCCTCATCCAGTTCTCCACTTTCTACCTCGAAACCAAAACGGCTAGCGAGTTCGGGGAAGTCGAAGCAGACTCGCAGGCCGACTTCGACACGTTCGAACTCGGGCGCCATCTTCTCCAGCAGCTGAATTTCCCGAAAGGAGTCCAGATTGACCTGACTCCCTGTTTCAAGCGCCTCACGCAGATCCTGCTCAGACTTGATCGGCCCGTTGAAGATGATCCTGTCGGCAGGCAACGAGGCGCTAGCGACCCGATACTCGAAAGCCGACACCACCTCGGCCCAGCCATTCAGCTCGAGCAGTAGCCTGCCGATGGGCGGCATATAATTGGCCTTCATGGCATAAGCCAGCTCGGTGTTCGGCCAATGGCTGCGAAGCTGATCACGCAGACCGACATAGTTGTCGTGAAATTTCCGCCCATCGAAAAGATAGAAGGCGCCGCCAACCCGCCGGGACACCGCAGAGAGAAAAGTGTAATCAGGCCACATGCCGAAGTCCCAGACGCCTGCGATAATCATCCAGTCGGCCCTGGGGGGCAGCATGGAGGATGCCCTCACGATTGAGAACGACCACAACGGTGGTAAACAGTATCTTGAGATCTAGCCAGAGTGTTTGGCGATCAACGTACTCCACATCCAGGCTGAGTTTGTCTTCCCAACTGATATCCTGTCGTCCATTGATCTGGGCCAGCCCGGTTACCCCGGGACGTACTTCATGCCGGCGCCGCTCTTCGGCGATGAAGTAGGGGAGATATTCCATCAGCAGTGGACGGGGCCCCACGAAAGACATATCGCCTTTCAGGATATTGAACAACTGGGGCAATTCATCGAGGCTGGCACGGCGTATCCACAGCCCGAGGCGGGTGACGCGCTCTTCATCAGGCAGAAGTTCGCCTTGACTGTTCACTGCATCACGCATCGTCTTGAACTTGAGGACTTGAAAGGGAACTTCACCCTTCCCCGGTCGCCATTGACGAAAGAACACTTCTCCCCTCATGGTCAGTTTTATGAGCAAGGCAACCAACAGCATGACCGGGCTCAAGAGAAGTAGCATGATAACGGCCATGGCGATATCGAAAGTGCGTTTAATCATGGAAGTCTCACCCAGTGATCGAGATTGGGGGAAAACTCGGATAGCTCGTAACGAGCCCCGGAAACGCTGCCCTGCGGATTCACGCGTCCTTCAGCGAACCAAGCGACGACCTGAACGAACATTCGACACATCTGCAGGAAAACCCTCTGGCGGTTCTCCGCGTCGGTGAGCTCAGGGTCATAGGGCCTGGCCGCCTGAAGGATCGGTTTGCCGGTATCCATGCCTTCATCCACGAAGTGAACGGTTGCTCCGATAAACTTGCAGCCGGCCTTCAGCGTATCTCCAAAGCCGTCCAGGCCGGGACAGGCGGGCAGGACAGCGGGGTGGAAGTTGACGATACGCCCCCGATATTGCTGCAGAAACTTACCGGAGAGTAACCGGGAGTACGACGAGAGGAAGAGATCAACCTCCGGCTTGCCCAGGAAATAGTCGTAGAGAGCATCCGAGAATTCCCTGCCGGTTCGACATGGCAGCACCTCGACGGCAATGCCATGACGTCGGGCGACTCCTTCGGCAGCACACTCGCGGTCACACACCACCAGGGCGATGTTCTGCCTACAAGCATCCACCTTGAGCGCTTCGTCGAGCACACTGCCGCCGGAAGACACCAGTACCACCATGTTCTTCGCCATGTAACACCAGCCCTCTGGGATGGTCGAGATTCCTGGTGTATTAGCTCTTCATCCCTGTCCCTTCTGGTAGAAGCGTTCCGCATCGGGCCGATACCACTCGTCCAAATTGACCGGTACCCGGCTGTTGTAGCCTAAGAGTTGTCGGGTCAACGGAGAAAGGTCCCGGCCGTACTCCTCACCCAACATGCGTGCGTAATCCACCTGGGGCTTGATGAAGGGCCGGGTGAAGCCGCTGGTCAGGGCGACACGAGTGTCGTCTGTCTTGTTATGACCACCGCGATGCCAAAGATAAGAATTGAAGAACACGACGGAGCCGGCGGGACCGATGATCGGAATGCAGCTAGCCTCGAACTCCTCATCGGTAGGCTTATGTTCCTTGTGGTGAGAACCAGGCAGTATCTGGGTGGCACCGTTATCGACAGTAAAATCATCGAGCATCACTATCATATTAAGGCGAACCTTGAAGCCTGGAATATAGGTGCCAATATCACGATGAACGCTGTGCAGATAATTTCGCTTGTGCGCGTAGCCGGCAGTGGGCGTACTGCAGCACAGGATATAAGGTTTTTCGTCGAAATAGCGTGCAATGTAATCGTGGAAAAGGTGCATCTGGTAGAACCGGTCGAGGCTATCATTGCCGCCAACAGTCTGATGCGCCGTACCGTCCCCGAACTCGCTCAAACCCCGCTCGACCTGGTATGTCTCGCAGTGATCTATCCACTTCAGCACGTCGGTCTTCATCTCTGCCACTAAATCAGCATCCACTGCCTTCTCGAAGATGACCCATCCCGCCCCATCCATCTGGTGGTCATACTCTTTCATCGCCATTTCGGTAGTCATGCCTCAATACCCCAGCAGCAGAAGTACCTATGTCGACCTCACCATCAACAACCGTGGCTTTCCACACTACCCAAGGAGAGATCGCCTAATCTTTTACCCGCTTCTTCCATCCAACCATTCGAGACTATTAAGGGATAAACGAGAAAATTTACACTCGACCACCAAATCTACACATAAAGCTACACTCCACGTCGGCACCTTGCCAGCATCATTGCTCTCATACAAAAGTTGCAAGTGCTCAACTGGGATCGTCCTGCAGCTGGTATGTGTCGGTGCCATGATTCCGGGGCAGATGCTCGTGGCGCACCAGCAACCCCTCCGCGTATAGTTGATCCTCCAGGGAGGTCATATCGGCTTCGAGACGCTCGCGGGCGACCTGATATTGCTCCCACAGCGCCTGGATAATCGACTGCATCGCGTCGTGGGTCATCAACAGCTGCCAAAACTCAGCGCTGATTCCGATCAGGCGATATACCCTGGCGGCATCATCAGCTCGCTGTGGGAGCTTGGCAACGATCACCTCGTCGTCCCAGCAACACCAGAGCACGCGATCATGGACTCGAAGCTCCGTCCCGGGGGTCGGCATATTCAGTGTCAGGGTCGGCAGATACTTCGCATCGGCATCGTTCTCGAGGCGCCGCTGCAGCAAGCGACGCTTGAGGGAGCGTGAAGGCGGCACCACATCCCAGTCCTCCAAGAAACGGCCTTCAACATCGTCCCAGCGCCGGGTCTGCGGCGTACACCAGGCGAAGGCAACGCCCAGAGTCTGTCCCAGCCAGTAGAAGTCCTCACCAAGTTGGGCATATCGCCGACGGCGCCACTCCTCATGCCCTGCGACGCCTTGAGCCGGTGAGGTATCCTTGAGGCTGACGCCGGCAATGCAGTTCACCACCCTGGGTTCACGCGCTACGATACCCGCGCAGAGCGCCTCAGGTGCATAGAGCGGACAGAACACCACGGAGTCGCTGGCGATACGACTCAGACATTCGCGGAACCGTTTGCCAGTCAGGCTGCAGTCGTCAATTACGAACAGCACCCTGTCGGCATCGGCCGCCTCCAGGCTTGTGAACTGGTTGGGTTTCAAGTCGAGGTGGTAGGCCAGCATTCCCAGCACGATCAGGCCTCCGCGGGGAATGGCAGCAAACTGCGCGGATTGGAGTGTGTCGGCACCAAAGACCGTGACCAGTCGTTCGGCAAGCTGGCCACACACCTCCTCGGCCTGTGAGTAGTCGACGAACTCACGCTCGTGCAGAAGGACATCGAGATACCCTCTCAACTGCAGCAGCAATACCTGCTGCTCGTCGCTAAAGGTCCCTGCCACCGCCAGCAAGGGTACAGGCTCGCACCTTCCAATGAGTACCGAATCTGGTAACCGAGACCAGAGAGGGTTGGCACGAACCGCCGCCGCCAGCTCCGCGACGGCTGCAGGTGTATCCGGCTTCCCGGTGACTGCCAGCAGCCTGGCAGCAGAGACCTCCGCGCCGTCATACAGTGTCACCATCAGGTTGTCTGCTCCCACTAGCTAACCTCCAGATCGCGCTCGATGGCAGCATGCACCTCGGCCAGATAACAGCAACCGTCCGGATAGCGCAGCATCTTTACGGGAGTGGTGCGCGCCACACGAACCAGATGGGTGAAGCGATCACGTAACATGGGAGTCGCCTCGAGGATATGGCCGAGGAAGGAGTGTCTGGCCAGCTCCGCTACCGCTCTGGTAGGCGGCAGCGTTTCGATGACCGGGCTCGCGTAATTTGCCCTGTCGATCAGGTAGATCGCCCCCACTGGGCGGGCCTCGGCATCGAAACTACCCAGGTCCGTCACCGGCACGCTCAACTTGGTAAAACCCGGATGAAAACGAGGGTATGCACTGAATCGCCCCTTCCCAAAGAGTGTGAGTTGCTCAGGCGTCAGCTTGACCAGCGGGAAGGCCGAGCGACAGCAAACCCTGCCCGCCCTCTCCTCGACAGCGGCGATATCATCTGCCATCAAGGGAAAGCCAGCCGCGACCATGGAGCTCACCAGGGTGCTCTTGCCCGCCCCCTTATCGCCAGCCAGCAGCACGGCCCGTTCGCCCACCATAATGGCCCCCGCATGCAGGGCCAGAATGCCCTGATGCTCCAGGTAGCAGGCCATAACATGCCCCAGCAGCAGGATATTGATCATATAGGCCAATCCCGGCTCGACGAGTCGGCACTCGATCTCTCCCGTCCGGAGATAGAAGTCGGCAATCCCTGGAAAGCGCATCAACCAAGCAGAGCCACTCACCTCGAAAAGCTGCACGGCAGGCTCACCGGCGTCATTGAGACGCTTGCTGAGGTACAGCGAAATACCAGCAGATGCCTGCACCTCGCCAAGGCCAGCCGGAAGGCATCGGAAGAAGAGCTCAGGAGTCGCAAGCGGTGAGGCTTCCGCCATGGGAATGGTCAGTTTCATATTGGCCAGGGTTTCGAAACCGAACAGGCGGAAGCGGTACATGACTCATTTCCAGGCCGAGGCACGTGGAGCGAGACGGCAAGGCTCTCCACTGGGGGCGGCGCAAAGAACTGGGGCGGCGCAAAGAAGCGACGCCCGCCCCTAATATCACACTACCGCTATGTGACGAACCCCGGTGTCACGCTACCGTCGTCAGGGTTGCCGATTGGCTTGCCAGCAGGATTGTAGAACACGTCACCAGGTCCGCCGGAGCCGCCGAGGCGAGTCAAATCCGATACGGCACCCCAGTGGTAAAGCCGAGGTGGCTGATACCTGGCCCTGCCGTTGGTCTGGCAGGAATCCTTTGCATTGTTATTCATTACCGCCTCCCTGATCATCGAAGGTGATCCCGTCATGGCTGGTGACACCACTCTCGACCGCCAGCAGGACTGTTAAAAATATAGCACCCTTCACCAGGATACATATCGTTTACAAAAGTATTGGCGGGAATTCATCTCCAGGGGCCAAGGAAGAGAATGGCATGAGGCCTGACAACGCGTTAGGCCCACCAGCGACGCAGCCAGAGTTCGAGCGATAGCGCAGGCCAGAAATCGACTGCTTGGGGGGCGCCGCGACAGTGGCGGCGAAACAGCGCCCGATACTGTGCCTCGTCGATCAGACCAAGCGCCGCACAGCGGCTATCCGTCATCAGATCCAGCACCCTGTCATAAGCCAGATGGCGAATCGCATGTTCATACAGGGGGGCCGGCATCACCTTCCGACAGTGCTGGAGCGCCTCATCCGGCATGATGCCTCGGACTGCCTGGCGGGCAAGCCGTTTAGGCTGACGAAATCCGTCGACCCGGTGCTGGGGACAGGCAAGCACAAAGGCGGCCAGGCGCCGATCACTCCATGGATCTGCCCTGACCAGGCCATGGGTTGCACACTGCCGTTCGACGAGCCGCATCACGCTCATGACCAGGGGCGAGAAGATCTGCCGATAGCGCTCGCGGTGGGAGGCCCGGATCCAGGCATTGGAGTCGGCAACCAGCGGGTCCCGACCGGGTAAGCCAGCGCGCAGAGCCAGGTCGGGCGTCACGAACGAGGGCAGACGATCACGCGGGGAGTAGGCGGACAGCCGAGCGTCGCTGAAGGGAGCCTGCCTTAAGGGCCTGGTCAGAAGGCTCAAGGCATCATCCAGTACCGGCCTGATCCCGAAACGACACAGGCCCCGAGTCCGACCAAGCCCATGGTCATGTCGCAGGCCAGCCAGCTCATGCCGCGCCTCGCGCCAGCGTCCATCACGAACCAGGCCCGCCAGCTCGTGAATCGAGCCGCCCACCACCACATCGCCACGAAAGCCAAACCAGGCGCTGCGACAGCCATCTGCCGCGGCGCCGCGCAGCACCTTGTCGACAAACCCCTGATAGATCAGGTTAAAGGGACCATCCTCGTCCGGTACATAGGCAGACAGGTCCATCAAGGGGTAGGTCTGTTCGGCCGGAATCTCCTTGACGGGGATGGAAAAGCGCTTGGCAAGGCGGTAGATGTTGTCGCGCTCGTCGCACTCGGGATGCTGGGTGAAGGCCCAGCTGTAGGCCCTGAGGGCCGGCATATCCCTCCCCTGCTCGGCCAGCCATCCCGCTATCGAGGCGATACTCCCCGAGTCCATCCCACCACTCAAGGAGATGGCGGCAGGCGAGGCGACCCGAGAGCGACAACGCACCGCCTCGACGAGGAGCGCCCGAAAATGCTCGGCATAATCGCCGCTATCCCGGTAGTGCAGCCGATCATCAGGGTCCGGCTTCCATATCACACGTCGCCGCACCCTGCCGCGCGCATCGATCTCGACCTCCTCACCGGGCAGGACCTCATCGATGCCCTCAAAGAAGGTACAGCCGGGCGGGGTCTGCAGATCTGAGAGATGCCATGCCATCGCCAGGCGATTGGCACGCCGCCTGACCCCCTCCACGGCCAGAATCTGGCTCAGCTCGGTGGCAAAGAGGATGCGCCCCGACTCGACCCGATAATAGAGCGATCGCATGCCCATGGCGTCTCTTGCCAGCTGCAGGGTTCGCTGCCCCCCATCCCAGAGGGCGTAGGCAAAGTCGCCTATCAGCCGGCCAGGACCGCCCTGCGGGTCATGCAGAAGGGTCCCGAACATCAGATGGCCATCGGTTGCCGTCTCCCGCTGGGTAAAGGCAGAAGGCTGCCACGCAAGACACGCCTCGCGGTTATCCAGACGGGCATCCGCGACCAACACCAAATGACCATCCGGAGAGGCTTCGGGGCGGCACGCCCCCGTACCATCCGAGGAGCTATCGCGGGAGAGACACGCCACCCCCATCCCCGCCTGGCGGTGATAGAAGACCTCATCGACCAGCCGATGCTGGCACCTCGCCACCATGGCGGCCAGATGCGAGGGCGCGACCGGACGCCCGTCGAGGCTGACAATACCGCAGATGGCACTCATTCAGGCCTCGACCTCTCGATAGTGGTACGCCTGCTGGCTAAAGAGCGCGCAGTACATGCCACCCTGATGTATCAACTCATCATGGGTACCGGTCTCACGTATTTCCCCGTTATCCAGCACATAGATATAATCCGCCATGCGCACCGTGGAGAGCCGATGGCTGATGACCAGGGCGGCACGATGGTCGATGCGCTCGCGGAAGTTGGTGAACAGATCGAACTCGGCCCCCGGGTCGAGGGCACTGGTGGGCTCATCGAGGATGATCACTTCGGACTGGTGCATAAAGGCACGGGCCAGGGCCACCTTCTGCCACTGACCGATGCTGAGCTCCTGGCCATCATCGAACATGCGGGTAAGCGGCGTGTCGTAACCGCTAAGCAAGGTGCGAACGAAGAGATCCGCCCCCGACCTCTCTCCCGCCACTTCCACCAGCGACGTATCCTCGGGTTGACGGATATCACCATAGCGAATGTTGCTGCGCACGGTGTCGGCATACTTGCCGTAATCCTGGAAGATGACACTGAACTTGCGCCGGTACTCATCGAGGGAGTACTCCCGGACATCGGTACCGTCCAGGGTGATCCGTCCCGCACTGGGGTCGTAGAGCCGGCAGAGCAGCTTGATCAGCGATGTCTTGCCGGACCCGTTAGCCCCCACCAGCGCCACGACCTGCCCCGGCCGAATCGTGAGATTGATGTTATGCAGCACCTCATGGCGGGTGCCGGGGTAGCGAAAGCTGACGTTCTCGAAGCATAGTCCCTGGCTTATCCGCGGCGGCAGCGGCCTGGGATCGCTGGGCTCCGCTATGACCGGCCGCACATCGAGGAACTCGAACAACAGGCCAATAAAGAGGTGGTCCTCGTAGAGCCGCGATAGCTGACTCACCAGCTCCTGGCCCATGGACTGGGCGCGCTGGAACACCAGCAGGAAGAGCACCAGATCCCCCACACTGTTGCGACCTTCTGAGGTTTCCCAGGCGAGATAGCCCAGCGCCAGGAAAAACGCCGCCGTCGCCACCACCGACACTCCAACCTCGACGATCGTGCGCTGCCGACTGATCGCCAGCCTCTCCCGGCGGATCAAGGCCTTCAGTTCATCATAACGCTGGCTCAGGAAGTCACCCAGCTGATTGAGTCGCAGCTCCTTGGCGTTGATATCCGAGGTCAATAACCAGTCCAGATAGGCCGCCTTGCGCTCCATCTGGGTGCGTTTGCGCTGCCAGTCATAGAGCCGGCGGGTGAAACGCAGCCTGACCAGCAAAGCCGGTACGGTGGCCACAACCAGCAGTGGCAACAGCATCCCGTTGATGGTGGCCAGCAACACCACGATGGCAACCAGCATCAGGCTGTTCTTGAACAGCAGCATCAGGTTGTTCGCGACCTGAACCGGGCGCTGGTTGCCCGACTCCCGGGCACGCTGCAGGGTATCGAAATAGCGCGGACTCTCGAAGAAGGCGAGATCCGCGTGCACCGCACACTCATGGATAGCGTGATCGATATACTCGGCCACCAGCAGCCCCTGGATTTCCCTGGCGAATCCGGAAAAGCCGCGTGCCGCTAGAAACCCCAGTGAGCAGATGCCGGTTGTCGTCACCGTCCAGAGCAGCTGGCGAATGCCGTCTTCCGCGGCATCCCCCCCCAGCAGCGTCGTCACGCTGTCCACGAGTTGCTTCAGCAGATACAGCACCCCCAGCCCGAAAAGAATCTCGAGCGCCATCAGGCCGGTAGATATCGCCATCCAGGTTGGGCTGCTGACCCAGAGAATGACCAGGATGCGCCGCAGTGTCGCGAGATGAGCCAGCAACTTGGCGATGGAGGGCATAATGCTCCTTGGGCTAGTCGGTGTCGTGGTTCGGCAAGCGGCGGCGACACGCCAGCAAGGGTCGCAGGAAGCAGTACAGCCACTGCCAGCCGCTGGGCAGCGGCCACACTCGGTACTCGGCATAGCTGGGTTGAAACATCCGCAACCAGCCCAGCAGCTTGCCGCGCACCAGGTGGAGTCGCCCTGTCTGCCACTGAAAGGAGAAATCGGGATTCGACATCTTCTTGTCCAGCCGGTGGTCGAAACTCGGATCTCCTTGCATGCCCTGGATCGAGAGCGTCAAGAGCTGATTGAGCCGCTGATCAGGGCTGTCATCCAGCTCGAAGTCAGGCGAGCCCAGAAGCGCCGCCATCTTCAAGCAGACATCGACCGTGGCGCCCAGCCCATGCCGTTCGGCACAGGCCAGGGTGCGCCGGTGGTCGAAGCTAGGATGACGCTGCATCGCATCGAGATCGACCAGCCAGTGCAGTCGCGACCAGAAGTGCTTGGTATGGTGCCAGCAGATATAGACGAAAAGCTCATCGGTCGGCATGACCGACACCTCGCGACTGCCGACACGAACCGACTCCGCCCGATCGAACAGCGCACGCGAAGCATACACCGTGCCGAGATTATCGATTCGAGAGTGAAACTCGATGATCATCCCCCTCGGCGAGCGGAGAGTAATCACCTGCTGATAGCGTGCGACGAAGGCCAGGCTGACGGGATCATGTGCCAGATCCGCGGGCACCACTGGCGTAAAGCCCAGGGCCAGGGCACGAGCCAGTAGTTCCGCCATGCGCTCCCTGGGCACCAGAATGTCGATATCGCGACAGAAGCGCACGGCGGGTTCGTCGTAATAGCGCGCCGCAAGCGAAGGCCCCTTGAACGTGATATAGGGAATGCCCAAGGGCTCAAGCAGCGTCTGGCTGACCTCCCCCAGGCTGGTCACCACATTCAAGCCATGCAGAGAGAGCGACATCACCTGCCGCTTCATGGACTCGCGCTGTTCGAGAGGCAGCGAGGAAGGGGCAAGTCGACGCAGATGACGATAGGCCAAGGGCAGAATGAAGCCCTGGGCGGCAAGGTGACGGAACGCTTGCCAATCGCTGATTTCCTGGCAGAGCGCCTGCGCGGCCCTGGCCTGTTCAGCATTGAGCTCCAGTCGAGAGAACAGCAGCAACAGACGTAACTCTGGGCTCAGCACCGGGGTTCGAGGGGCGTAACTTTCCATATCCCATCCTTACCGAGAGAGCGCCAAGCCATTGACCTTCCCGCCGATCACCAGGCGTGCCACACCGTCGATGCCGATAGGCGTCGGCAACTCATGGTGATGCGTCAACAGACAGATTGGGCGCAAGATAACAGGCAACCACAGTGTATAAATTGAAGCTGAAGCCTCCCGTCACCACCACGGGACCGGAGCTCACCCAGGCATGGGCCAGGTAATCATCGGACCTTCGGCCACGTGCCAGCCCGAAACAAAGCAGGTAGGGGACTCGATAGAGGCGCAATAACAGGGCGGCGGTCAGCGCCTGAGGAAAGCAGTTGGAGGTCCAGGGCGTGTAGCAGGCCGTGATTCTCACTAGTTGGCCAATTGCGGTCGCCCGCATTCGCTGCCTAGAAGTAAGCAATGCCAGTGCCGGGCTCACCCCGCACCCTGTGCCCATAAAACGCTCCAGGCGACGAAAGCTCACGAGATGAATAAGCAGCTTGCTGACGCCCAGCAAACACCAGGTGGGGAGGATCCACAGCTTGAAAAATGCAGGCTTGTTTACAAATGCCGAGAATTTCCTCAATGGTTGCCCCCTGCGAAAACTCAAAGAACCCACATATTCACCGACAGATAACTTCCATCAAACCGGAATCGATCATGTTATTTAAAAAAGGCAAGGTGTCATCTTTGCACGTCTGGGCACTGACATCATATGACTGACAAAGCATGGCAATCAGCTCCTCTACCGAAATCGGATCCTCCGTCATATTCCAGATATGAGCACCAATATTGCTCAAGCCAAAGTATTGGCCTTGATCAGCACTCATCATCACGATTTCATCGTCGATAACGGCGGTCAATATATCTGGATTACGTCGCACCGTGCAATTAATATCGATTTTCATAACGCCCCCTATCACCAATTTTATCGAAACCCTTACCTTTATAGTCTCCCGATTCATGCATTCCTTGTCGCCAAAGTTCGAGCACACGCATGCCATAATGAAGAGGGATAAAGCTCAACAAGTCAAAATCTTCTATGGCAACTGGCGCTTCTTCAATTCTTTTTACCAATGCCTCCATGTCCAGCCAAGGGCAGTGGATCTCACGATAAACACTCACGTCTGATTTCAATTTTTTCCAGCAATAAAAACTGATCTTCTTGCGTTTTTCCTCATTAGCCGTATCGTATTTGCTGACACGTTTTGGAAGCACATCTCGCATAGCCTCTCGATAAACAATCCTATCGCTTCTTTTCTGCCATAACATGTCCGGCGGAAGCGAAAGAGAGTATTCAATCAAGCGCTTATCCAACAGGGGATAACGATACTGGATGCCCAACGGTCCAGCCCAGGTAGACCAGAGGCTCATTCGAGCGGAAAGATGGCCATTCTTCAAGAGTGCACACTGCATGGAAAACGGGTCCTTGGCGTCTCGCCAGATCAGGCTGGTTTTCTTGTAGGCGTCGGGATATCTAGCCATGAGCGCCGGCGCTGAAAGGCGAAGCAGTTGCCTCGTCTTCAAATAGGGGCTGAATGCGGAATAGACTTTATCCGAACAAAGGGGAAGGATCCCAAGCTGAAATATGAACTTGGATACTCCGATTGGTTTTCTTAGCCCACCACCACAAGTTCTCGCCAAGTTGAAAAGATCTTTGAAGCGACGCTGGCCCAGCAACCAAGATGGATAACCGCGCAGCCCGAATGTGACGCACTCATCCCCTCCCCAGCCAGACAGCATAACGCGAGTTTTTCGGCCAGCAGCCTGTTCCATCAAAGGCAACTCTTCAAAAAGATCTGTGGAGTTTTCGAAGGCAATATTGCGTTTTAAAAAACTCATGTAATCATCAGAACTAGCTGAGCCAAAGACGCAGTCGAAGCCCTCACGCTTAGAAAGATCAGCTATCTGAAACCGCTCATCAAAAGCTTTTTCAACTAAAGGGTATAGGTCACATATAGGGGGCGCCCAGGCGTAACTCATGTCGAGTCGGCTACCGTTATTTCGCAGCAGACGATGTGCCAACACGGAGATGCCAGTAGAGTCCAGTCCGCCACTGATATGTGAACCAACGGGATGGTTCTGGCAAAGCCGATCCTCTATCGCTCTCTCGACCAATGACCGAAGTTGCTCGGCATAGTCATCGAGAGATGCTGATGATGCAGGAGGTATTTCTTCCGGATGCCAGTAACGCCTGACGTTTATACCGTGCGTGGAAGCCAGAAGGGTATGTCCCGGCGGAAGAAATTCGATCCCTTCTATAAATGGGTTTTCATACGCTCCAAAGGGTTGTGCTAGAAAAAATGCCACTCGGGACTCATCAATGTCAAACTGGATATCGGGATGTGCAACAATTGACTCGACGGTGGTGCCAAACAACAGTGTACAGGCTCGTTGCGCATAGAAGAGCGGTCTGCTGCCCGCTACGTCCCTGGCCGCAAATAGTCGTGACGTTTCAGAATCCCAGATGACAAAGGCGAAGTCTCCCACCAGCCGATCTACGGAGGCTTCACCCCAGCGCTGGTAGGCTCTGAGTATCAACTGACTGTCTGGGATCTCTCCGGCCAAGATGGAATCAATTTCCAGCAGCTCGCATAACTCAGCGCGGTTATCGATGACTGCATCGGACACAATGTACTGCCGGCCAAGGCACAGTGGTTGACGTTCATTGCCGGAAACGAGTGTCAAAGCAAGATTTTGGTGCCCCAGAGCCACAGCACCCTGAACCAGCAACCCTCGGCCGTCCCTCCCCCAATCTTGGAGAGTGTCAAACGCCTTGATGAAGTTTCTCCGCGAAACTTGCCTACCATCAAGGCTCACTCGCCCCAGGATTGCACTCATCTCCGCTCCTAGACCCTTCCCTTTGACGCTCGTAACGCGCCGCCCCGAGAAGCGTTGCAAGCCAGCGATCAATCGTCATACCCCTGGCCTCGGGCACCGAATGATCCGCGCCAGACAGTTTTTACACTTTGTTACATGACACTAGCACAGCCCCAGGCCGTTAAGCTACAGCAACACGGGTAGTAATCGCTTAACATCAAAACTCTTGCCGATGCTGAAAATTTTTCAGCATTAAGCATGTGGCTATCTCAGTCTTTCATGCCTTAATACTAACGTTAAGATTGACCGATGAAAGACCGCGCCGCCTATGGATACATTTCTTGACAAATAGTCGGAACTGTATTTCACTTGAGGTTATGAGCTAGTGGTGCTAAACATAACGTGGTTAAAAAAACTTGTGGCATAAAGTATCTATGACATGCTGGCAGGTTAGGAAGTGTTTCTTGACCACTGTGAGTCATGCCTCTTGTTACATTAAACCTTTAGCCACATATTCGTAAGGAAATTGAAATGAACTCTGTAATAAAGCATGAGAATAACCGTACTTGGTCGGCACCCGTCATGAAAAAGACTTCTGTTCGCGAGACATACAGCGGCTCTATAAATTATGATCAAGAGCTGTATACGATAAACCTAAAACCAGTAACACACAGCTGACCTGAAGTCGACGCCCTCCCGGCTTCATTGAATCCAAACTGCAATAAGATCCTTGCGCCGCGGGGATCGTTTTCAAAAGAGAGGACAGCCCCTCCCGGCCTGGTCCGCATTGATCCTGCTCAGCAATGGTTCTAAATTATCGTCGATCTTTTCCAGGGACCAAGGCCTTCGATATCGAAAAACCGCAATCTTTGAGCCAAGGAAGGCCAGGAATTCCATCAGCACGTCCGGCCCGCAAAATACATTGCCAAGATCTGCTCGATAAAGCGCACCAGCGAGTATCAGAAAGGCATCTACCCCCTCCACAGGTATAAGACTGGCCGGCTCCCCCGGTTCGGCACGTTCCAGCTTAACCAGAGTCTTAAGCGGCTTAGCTCGATGGTCGAACCCTTGATTCAATGGAAGGTGATACTTGTCATGACGGCTCATATCACGCACCAAGCCACTCTTGTTGATCCCCAACATCGCCAGGGCATCCTTCCATAATTTGGCGCGCGAGGGGCCAGGGTGGAGCAGCGGGATGCTCTCCTCCGGCTTGATCACCGCCACATCGTCGGTCACAAGAAGCCAGCCCTGTGTATGGTGAAGCCAGGCGACAAGTGTCGACTTCCCGGCACCGGACTCTCCGGTGAATGCCCACACGCCAGAAGGGGTCGTCAGTGCACTCACATGCAAAGGCATCCACTTTCGCTGGTAAATTAATATCCCAAACACGTTGCCCAGCAAATAAAGACGCACATCACCAGGATTTATAGAGGGTTCACTTGCACCGACACCGCGCCTATCGAGCATCATTAGCTGGCCGCCTTCTACCCGATAGCGTGCAATTCCAGGAATTTCTATCTGGCAACGCTGATGACCGATCTGAAACCACTGATCGTTGTATGAGGCATCTTCCATGAGAGGTGACACTTCAGATGTAAGAATCTCCAGATCAGGCGATTCTACCGGGGCAATTCCCAGTATCTCGGGAATTTCGATCCGAGAAGCAATCGTCATTCCATAGGTTAGGTAGTAATACAAATCAGATGTTTTATGGGAACCATCGCCACGACGCTCTTTTCGAAGCTCTGGTGACCTAATTGCGCGACGCTCCTGCGGCCCGTAACGGCTCGGTGAGCTTATCGACATCTTGGCTGTCATGATTGAAAGACCTATAGCATGGCAAAATCCAGGAAACGGCTTACAGCCTCAGATCTACCGCCTCCTTGGGCAACAGATACTTGAGATCGTAGAGAACGTGTTTAAGCTTGCCCCATGCGCGAATGTGTTCGACACCCAGTTCGCGGAATTCGCGGTGAGCCACGGCCAGGATTACGGCATCATAAGCGCCGGTCTCGGGTTCAACCACCGGCCGAATGCCGTATTCTCTCTCCGCCTCATCCTTATCGACTCGTGGCTCGAGGACATCCACGGCGATGTTGTAGTCGGCAAGTTCCCTGATAATGTCCACCACCCGGGTATTGCGCAGGTCTGGACAATTCTCCTTGAAGGTCAGGCCCATCACCAGCACCCGGGCGCCCTGCACGTGAATGCGCCGCTTGATCATCTGTTTGACCAGCTGGCCGGCCACGTAGGCACCCATACCGTCGTTGATGCGCCGCCCGGAGAGGATCACCTCTGGATGATAGCCCACCTGCTGTGCCTTGTGAGTCAAGTAGTAAGGATCCACGCCGATGCAGTGACCTCCCACCAGCCCCGGGCGGAACGGCAGGAAGTTCCACTTGGTCCCCGCCGCCTTCAGCACCTCTTCGGTATCGAGCCCCAAACGGTTGAATATCATCGCCAACTCATTGATCAGAGCGATGTTCACGTCACGCTGGGTGTTCTCGATCACCTTGGCCGCTTCTGCCACGGAGATGGAGCTCGCCTGGTAGGTGCCCGCACAGATCACCTTACGATAGAGCGCATCGACAAACTCGGCGACCTCGGGCGTGGAACCGGCCGTTACCTTCATAATACTGGTGACCCGGTGCTCCTTGTCTCCCGGGTTGATGCGCTCCGGGCTGTAGCCGGCGAAGAAGTCGCGTTTGTAGACCAGACCCGAAATCCGTTCGATCACTGGAACGCAGTCTTCTTCGGTGGCGCCTGGATAGACGGTAGATTCAAAGATGACCACATCGCCTTTACCCACCACCTTGCCCAGGCTCTCGCTAGCGCGGATCAAGGGCGTTAAGTCCGGGCGGCGGCTGGCATCAATAGGCGTTGGTACGGTGACGATATATACGTTGCATTCGCGCAACGCCTCGAGATCGCTCTCAAAACTCAGCTGGGTAGCCGAAGCCAGCAGCGCGGGTTCTACCTCCAGGGTGCGGTCGATACCCCCACGCAGCTCGGTAATGCGCCGAGCAACGATATCGAAACCCACAGTCGGCAGTGCCTGGCCGAACGCCACCGCCAGGGGCAGTCCCACATAGCCGAGGCCGATCACGCCCAATCGCACATCTTGAATGCTCAGCATGCATTAACCCTTTGAATTATTGTTTATTTTTTTCATAAACCCGGCGATAGCCGTAGGGGTTTCGCTGCTGCCAGCGCCAGATATCACGCATCATGCCGTCCAGAGTGCGCCTGGCTTTCCAGCCCATTTCACGCTCGGCAAGGCTCGCATCGGCCCAGAAGGTAGCAAGGTCACCGGCGCGACGTGGCGCAAAGGTATATGGAACCTTGACGCCATTAATCTCACTGAAAGCGGACACAATCTGCAGCACAGATATAGCCTGAATATTGCATCAGTATCGCGAGTTTGGCCTGGCGGGTGAGCAGGCCAGCTCTTCATGCTGGATGGCGCGAGAATCGCTCACTTTTTGATCGATTTCCCGCCTTCAAGACGCACTGCCCCCTACCCCCATTGTTTATCTCGTGCCGGGGACAGCACCCTGCCGGTCATCCCGGCACCAGTTTCTTGATCAGCTTGAGGAAGAGGTCTTGGTCGGGGTAGTGGCTACTCAGCATCAGCCGGACGCGCCGGGTATTGCGGATCACCACGCCACCGATCTTCAGCAACTTCAGGCGCAGGGTGGTGACCTGGGCCG
>NZ_FPAQ01000037.1 GCF_900116405.1 Halomonas saccharevitans
CTCAAGCGCACGGTATACGCCACGGCCCAGGTCACCACCCTGCGCCTGAAGTTGCTGAAGATCGGTGGCGTGGTGATCCGCAATACCCGGCGCGTCCGGCTGATGCTGAGTAGCCACTACCCCGACCAAGACCTCTTCCTCAAGCTGATCAAGAAACTGGTGCCGGGATGACCGGCAGGGTGCTGTCCCCGGCACGAGATAAACAATGGGGGTAGGGGGCAGTGCGTCTTGAAGGCGGGAAATCGATCAAAAAGTGAGCGATTCTCGCGCCATCCAGCATGAAGAGCTGGCCTGCTCACCCGCCAGGCCAAACTCGCGATACTGATGCAATATTCAGGCTAGGGAACGTAACGACATGGCAGCAATTATCCGCGCAAGATGGACCCAGAGAACCTCAGTGTATAATCTTTGTAAAGAAATATCCCGACGCCCTGCCGCCATCTCCTAGCCGCCTCACCGGGAGACGCGCGCCAAGGAGGAGCCTTCATGACCCCATTGCGCTGGATGGCCACCGGACTGCTTGCGGCGGGCCTGATCGTGGCAAGCACTGTCCCGCCGACCTGGGCCGACGCCCCCCTGCCTGAGAGCGTCGTCGACACCTTCGCGGAGGTCACCGAGCGCGCCCGCCGGCTCGCGGCGTCTGACTACGAGGTGCCGACCGGCCATCGGACCGAGGCGTTGCGGGAGGTCGACTACGATGCCTACCGCTCCATCCGCTTTCGCCCGGAAGCGGCCCGGTGGCGCGACGAGGGGCTGTTCTCGGTGCAGCTCTTCCACCCCGGTTTCCTGTTCGAGCGGCCGGTCCGCCTGAATCTGGTCGAGGACGGCGAGCCGCGCCCGGTGCCTTTCCGATCGTCCTGGTTCCGCTACGACGGCGCCGCCGCCTCCCTGGCAAAGGCGGATCTCAGCGGCGCGGGCTACGCGGGCTTTCGCGTACACTACCCCCTCAACCGCGAGGAGTACCACGACGAGTTCCTGGTCTTCCAGGGCGCCAGCTACTTCCGGCTGGTGGGGCGCGACCAGGGGTACGGCCTCTCGGCGCGCGGCCTGGCCGTCGATACCGCCACCGCCGGGGGCGAGGAGTTCCCGGCCTTCCAGGAGTTCTGGCTGTTCAAGCCCGAGCCGACGGCGACCCACCTTGACCTCGTCGCGCTGATCGACAGCCCCTCGCTGGCCGGGGCCTACCACTTTCGGGTGCGTCCCGGCGAGCACGTCGAGGTGGAGGTCGAGGCCCGGCTGTTCGCCCGGCGCGACGTGCAGAAGCTCGGCATCGCCCCGCTGACCAGCATGTTCATGCACGGCGACGTCAGCCCTTTTCCTGCCGACGACTTTCGGCCCCGGGTTCACGACTCCGAGGGCCTGCTGATGCGGACCCACGCCGGGGAGTGGATCTGGCGCCCCCTGAACAATCCGCTCGAACTGCACATCACCCGCCAGCAGGACGTGAATCCGGCCGGCTTCGGCCTGGCCCAGCGCGACCGGGACTTCGACCACTACCTGGACATGGAGTCACGCTACGAGCGGCGCCCCAGCCACTGGGTCGCCCCGCTGGATGACTGGGGGCCGGGCAGCGTGGAGCTGGTCGAGATCCCCAGCGACTCGGAGACCAACGACAACATCGTGACCTACTGGGTCCCCGAGGCGCCGCTCGCGGCGAATGCCTCGCGCACCTATCGCTATCGGCTCTCGACCTTCGATGCGCGGCGTCCCGAGCAGACCCTGGCCGGCGCCGTGCGCACCCGGCAGGGGTGGGGAGCCGTCCCGGGGCAGAGCGACCCGCCGCCGCGCAGCCTTCGCCAGTTCATGGTCGACTTCCGGGGCGGGGAGCTCTCGAGCCTGGACGCCAGCCATCCGGTCGAGGCCAGCCTCGAGGTCTCGAGCGGCGAGGCCCGCCAGGTCCGAGTGCAGCGCCTTCCCGACGGCGAGACCTGGCGCGCCTCCTTCCGGCTGCAGCCCGAGGGGACGACCCCCGCGGACATGCGGCTCGCCCTGACGCTGCGCGACAGGCCCATGAGCGAAACCTGGAACTACGTCTGGCACCCCGATGAGCTCCGCTGACGGCTCGCTCCGGGCGCCGTGGCTGGCCGCCCGCCAGGCGCTCGTCGCCCTGCTGGTGCTCGCCACCACCGCCCTGGGCGGCTGGGCCATGTTCGAGATCCTGAACGTCGACGGCATCACGCCCCTGCAGGGCATCGTGCTGGGCCTGTTCGTGATCATCTTCGGCTGGATCACCGTGGCCTTCTGGACCGCCATCATCGGCTTCCTGCTGCGGCTGACCCGCCGGGATCCGCTGACCCTTGAGCGCCTCGACTCCCCAGCACCGACGAGCGATCCGGGCGAGCACTGCACGGCACTGGTGATGCCCATCCATAACGAGGACCCCGAGCGCGTCGCGGGAGGGCTGGAGAGCACCTGTCGCTCGCTGCTCGACCAGCCCCATGTCCGGGGCTTCGAGGTCTTCGTGCTGAGCGATACCCGGGACGAGGCGATCGCCCGTCGGGAGCAGGCCGCCATCGCAGGGCTGCAGCGGCGCCTGGCCCCGGAGCTGGCGGTGCACTATCGCCGTCGCGACGACAACCGGGGCCGCAAGGCCGGGAACCTCGCCGACTTCTGTCGCCGCTGGGGCCATCGCTACGACTACCTGGTCGTGCTGGACGCGGACAGCCTGATGGGGGGCGAGACCCTGGTGTCGCTGGTGGCCAGGATGCAGGCCCATCCCGGGGTCGGCCTGATCCAGACGGTGCCGATTCCGGTGGGCGCCTGCAGCGTGTTCGGGCGCTTCACGCAGTTCGCGGCTGCGCTGCACAGCCCCCTGCTCGCCACCGGGCGCTGCTTCTGGCAGGGGGATGCCGCGAACTTCTGGGGCCACAACGCCATCCTGCGCACCCGCGCCTACATGGCCTGTTGCGGCCTGCCGACGCTGTCCGGCACGCCGCCGCTGGGCGGCGAGATACTCAGCCACGACTTCGTCGAGGCGGCACTGATGCGCCGGGCCGGCTGGCGGGTCCACCTGGATGTCCATCTCGACGAGAGCCACGAGGAAGTGCCGAGCCACCTGCTCGCGTTCGCCAGGCGCGACCGGCGCTGGATCCAGGGCAACCTGCAGCACCTGCGGCTGCTCGGCGCCCGCGGCCTGCATCCCATGAGCCGGCTCCACTTCCTCTCCGGGGCGCTGGCCTACCTGACTTCCCTGCTGTGGGGGCTGATGCTGGTGGTCAGCAGCGTGGATGCCATCGGCCGGGCCCAGGGGCGCCATGAGTTCTTCCCCACCGGCGACCAGCTCTTCCCCGACTGGCCCATCGCCACGTCGAACCTGATGCTGCCGCTGCTGATCAGCACGGGCGTGATCCTGCTGCTGCCGAAGGTGCTGGGGTGCCTGCTGAGCGTCATCCAGCGACCCGGCGCCTTCGGGGGCCGGGCCAGACTGCTGGCGAGCACCCTGCTGGAGATCGCCTTCGCCATCCTGGTCGCGCCCCTCATGATGCTGCTGCACAGCGGGTTCATCCTGGGCATGCTCGGTGGCCACGAGGTGCGCTGGGACGCCCAGGACCGCGAGGGGCGACCGGTGCCCTGGGGGGAAGCCTTTCGCCACACCTGGCTCGCGACCCTGATCGGCGCAGGCTGGGCCGCCTCGACCTACCTGCTCGCCCCGATGTTCTTCTGGTGGCTCGCCCCGGTCTGGGGAGGCCTGCTGATCGCGGCGCCGCTGGTCAGGGTGAGCAGCAGCCCGACCCTGGGCCGCTGGCTCACCCGCGTCGGCCTGCTGAGGGTGCCGGCGGAGGCGACGCCCCCGCCGGTGCTGCGGCGGTGGGCCTTGGCCACGCCCGGCCCGTCCATGGCCAGCACGCCTGTGGCCCGCCCAGCGCCCCCGCCGCCGGAAGCGCCCGGGGAGATGCCGCTGCAGTCTTTCGTCGCCTGGCCGCCGGCGAGCGCCAGGCCCATCATGGCCATGAACCATACGGCACGGAGCGCACCGCCCCATGAATGATCTCCCCCCCTGCCCCCGCTGGCTGGACCTCACCAGTCACGAGCTATCGTTCCTGCCGCACAGTGCGGTGGCGGTGATGGTGATGGGCGCCATAGAGCAGCACGGTGCCCACCTGCCGCTTTCCACCGACCTCGACATCGGCGAGGGGCTGCTGGAGGAAGCACTGACCCACCTGCCCGCGAGCTTCCCCCTGGTGATCCTGCCGCCCATGGCGGTAGGGGCCAGCGACGAGCACCTGAGCTTCCCCGGGACCCTCAGCCTGCCCCCGGAGCTGGCCATGGCCACCCTGGAGGCGCATGGCGACGCCGTGGCCCGCGCCGGCCTGAAGCGTCTGGTGCTGATCAACAGCCACGGCGGCAACAAGGCGGTGATGGACCTGGCCGCCCTGCGCCTGCGCCGCCGTCACGGCATGATGGTGGTCAAGGTCAACTACACCCGGATGCCGCCGCCGGGCATGCTGCCCGCCGGTGGACTGCCCGCCGAGGAGCTGCGCCACGGGCTCCATGGGGGCGCGCTTGAGACCGCCATGATGCACCACCTCGCCCCCGACAAGGTGCGCCTCGAGCACCTGGATCACCCGCCCTCTCGGGGCGAGGCCATGGCGGAGAAGGACTGGCTGCTGGGCCCGGAGGGAGAGGCCGCCTTCGCCTGGCTGGCCGAGGACCTGCACCCCGCGGGGGTGGTCGGCAATGCGCGACTGGGCACGGCAGAACTCGGCGCCCGCCTGGTGGCCCACTACGGGAAGCGTATCGCGCGCATCCTTCGCGAGACCCAGAGCCTGGACACCCTGGAGCGATAGCGCGCCCCGCTTCGTCCCGAAGCGCGCCCGGCGCGGTCAGGCGGTCGAATCCCGGTCGCCGGTGAATACGGCATCGAGCAGATGGCCGGCGCGCTCCGACTTGGCGCTGAGGTAGCGCCGATTGTGATCGTTGAGGCTGCCATAGAGCGCCTGGCGCTCGACCACCTCGATACCGCCCTCGGCCAGGGCCGCCATCTTGCCGGGATTGTTGGTGAGCAACTGCACGCGGCGGATGCCCAGGGCATCCAGCATGTCCACCGCGACGCCGTAGCGACGCTCGTCGTCGCCGAACCCCAGGACCTGGTCGGCATCCAGGGTGTCCAGGCCGCCGTCCTGCAGCGTATAGGCTCGCAACTTGTTGGCCAGCCCGATGCCGCGCCCCTCCTGGGCCAGGTAGAGCAGCACGCCGCCGCCCAGCGCCTGGATGTCGGCCACGGCATTGCGCAGCTGATCGCCGCAGTCGCAGCGCAGGCTGCCGAAGAGATCGCCGGTCAGGCAGGCCGAGTGCAGGCGCAGCGGCACCGCCTCGCCCCCCTGGCCAGGCGCGTTGATCACCACCGCCACGTGCTCGCGCAGGCCGTCGGGTTCGCGAAACAGGATGAAGCGACAGTCGCGGGCATCCTCCAGGGGAATCTGCGCCTCGCTGATGCGCTTGAGCATGCCGACGCCCCCCTCCAGGCACTGCTCGGCCTCATCCGCCCGGACCGTCAGCCAGGTGCCGTCGTCCAGCCGGGCCTGCACGGCGGGCCACTCGGCCTCACTGACCCGGGCCACCAGTGCCGCGGGGATCAGCAGCGACCGGCGCATCAGCGCCAGCGCCGCTCGATCTGCCGCCTGGGCCGGCTCCAGGGCCCGACGCCAGCGAGCCAGCGCCTCGCCACCGACCCTGGCCTGCGGCGCCAGGCCGAAGGCCAGGTCGACCAGCCGCTGCCGATCGGCGCCCTCGGTCAATGGCAGGCGGGCCAGCCGAGGGGCTTGCGGCTCCCCCAGCACCGCCAGGCGATGACGACTCAGGACCAGCGCGGGCGTGTCGCCCGCGAGACCGGCCAGGCGTGACACGGTCTGTTCACCGGCCCCCTCGATGGCCTGGACCAGCACGCGGGAGTCGCCGTCGATGACGACCACCGGCATGCCGCGTCGAAGATCGAAGATGGCCCGTTCAACCTGATGCATGATGCCCTCCTTGCAGACCTTGTCCCACCGTGTCGGACTGCGCATGATGAATGCTTTCCACTGACCCGGAGCCCTCATGACCCCGCCCTCTTCCGCGCCCCTGGACCTGGAGGCGGCCTGGCAGGCCCTCTGCCAAGCCCTCTCGACCGGCCGCGACGCCTCGGGGCATGAGGACGGCCCGCTGCGCCTGACGGCCCACGAATGGACGTCTGACGTGCCGGTGAGCGACGACGCCCGGGCACTGCTCGACAACCTGGCGCCGCTGGCAGGGCATGTCGGTCGCCTGGCCCTGGCCCAGCTGGGTCAGAGCCTGGATGGGCGCATCGCCACCGAGAGCGGACACTCGTACTACATCAATGGCCTCGAGAGCCGGACGCACCTGCATCGGCTGCGGGCGCTGGTGGACGCCGTGGTGGTCGGCGCCGGCACCGCCTGCGAGGACGACCCGCTGCTGACGGTGCGCCATGTGAGCGGACGCCAGCCGGTGCGGGTGATCCTCGACCCCCGGGGCCGGGTGCCGGCGAGCCTGCGCCTGCTCAGCGAGGCCGAGGCGCCGACCCTCCACCTGATCGGCGAGCAGGTAGAACTCGTCCCACCGGCTTCCGACCATGTCACCCGCCTGCGGCTGCCGGTGGGGACCGACGGCTTCGACCCCGCAGCGGTGCTCGATGCGCTGGCCGCGCGGGGGCTCGAGCGCGTGCTGGTCGAGGGCGGCGGCATCACGGTGTCGAGGTTCCTGGAGGCCGGCGTGCTCGATCGCCTGCACCTGCTGGTGGCCCCCCTGCTGATTGGCTCCGGCCGGCCGGGACTGGCCATGACGCCCATCGCCACCCTGAGTCAGGCGCGGCGCCCCATCGCGCGGTCGTTCCGCTGCGGCGACGACACCGTCTTCGACCTGGACCTCACTCGGCCCTGACCCATCGCCGGAGGGCGCAGCGGCAATGCGGCGCGACGAGCCCGACAGGCACAGCGCACCGGGCAGGCTCGCCACCAGCACCAGCAGCCCATAGGCCATCGACACCGCCACCCCCTCGGCCGGCGCCAGGCCGGCCAGCCCCCAGACCAGCGCCGCCGCGCCCTCGCGCAGTCCCCAGCCGGCGAAGGAGAGAGGAATCACCATCGCCATCAGCACCGGCGGCACCAGCGCCAGCAGGGTGACCACGGGCAGCGTGACGCCGATCGCCCGGGCCGCGCAGACGAACACCAGCGCATAGCTCAGGACCACCAGCAGGGAGCCGGCGAGCTGCCGTGGCCAGACCGTCGAGGCCAGCAGGCTGCGGCGCACGTCGCCCCCCAGCCCGGCCAGTGCCGCTGGCGGGCGGCGCAGCAGACGTCGCATCACGGCAACGCCGAGCAGCACCAGCAGCGCTGCCACGCCCAGCACCCGCGGCGATGACAGGCTCGCCAGCGCCTCGCCGAGCAGGCCCTGCCACAGCGGCGACAGGGCCACGACCAGCAGGGTCAGCAGCAGCAGGGCCAGCTGGCCGGAGGCGCGTTCGATGATCACCGCCCGCCAGGCGCTGCCCCGCCGACCGCTGTCCCGGGAGTGCCGCCAGGCCCTGGCGGCGTCCCCCGCCACCCCGCCGGGCAGCACCTGGTTGAGGAACAGGGCCAGGTAGTACTCCCGCAAGGCGCGCCCCCAGCCCAGGGGCAGGCCGAGACGCGACGAGGTGAGCCGCCAGCGCCAGGCGGAGAGCAGCACCTGCGGCAGCGTCAGGGCCAGGGCCAGCAGCAGCCAGCCCGGTGCCAGCGGACCGACCGCGTCGACCACCTCTCCCGGCTCGAGCCACACCCACAGCCCGCCGAGCAGGAGCAGGCTGGCCAGTGGCCGCCACAGGCGGTGAACCCGACGGTCATCCATGTTCACGCTCGACCCGCCGAGGACGCCGGCCAGGCGAAGAGGTCACGATGCCCCACGGTCAGGCCCAGCTCGCCGGCTTGGATATCCGCCAGGCGACGGTCTCGCCAGTCGCCAAGACGCAACGCCTGAGTCGGCGCCTCCTCCAGGGCGGCGTCGTGCCAGCCCGTGATCAGGGCCTCGGCCAGCGAACGCTGCGAGGCGTCGCCCGGCGTCAGGTGCCACGGCGTGGCGGCGCTCTCGACCCGGAAGCCGGCGGCCGTCAGCAGGCTGGCCAGCACCGCGGGCGCCTCGCCGCCCAGCGCGGGGCCCAGGCCCTTGTCGCGGAGCTGGTGGGCCTGGAAGAGGGTGCGCACGGCGATGTCCTCACCTGCTTCGACGCGCTCGCCCCGACGATCGATGAAAGCCCAGTCGCCGTCCACGCTGAGGGTGATCAGCAGGGCCTGGCCACCCGAGGCGCAGGCGCCCGCCAACAATGCCAACCAGTGCTTGGGCATCAGGTCGATCAGGGCCGAGGCAACCACCAGGTCGACATCGGCCAGCAGCTCGCGATCGACCGGGAACAGGCCTCGGCAGGCGGTCTCCAGGGTAAGCGCCTGCCCCGCCCCATCGCGCAGCAGGGCGCCTCGCCGGCGGGCATGGGCCAGCAGCTCGGCATCGTGGTCGACCAGTCGCCAGCGCTGTGGGCCCGGCAGGCGAGCGGCCAGGAAGCGCTGGTTGCTGCCGCTGCCGCTGCCCAGGTCGACGATGCCGTGGGGGGCGTCGCGCTCGCTCAGCCAGTCCGCGGCCAGGCCGGTCAGGCGATGGCTGCGCGACCGGGCATCGAGCCCCTCGCGAAGCGACAGCCACGCCGCGGAGAAGACATCGTGGTCGTGGGACGCCGTCATGACGAGCCCCTCACCTTGGGATGCGCCGCGTCGCGGATCGGCGCCTCGGGGATGGCCTTCAGGGCGGCCATGAAGTCCCGTGCCGCCGCTGGCCAATCGGCCAGCCCGTTCCTGGCCTCGCGGGCCCCCCGGCGCAGCCGGTGCCTGAGGCCGGGGTCGTCCAGCCAGCCCGACAGCGCCTCGCGAAGGGCGCCGACATCGCCGGGCGGCACGGCGATGCCCGCGCCGGGGGGCAGGGTATCGGTCAGCGCACCGCCGGTGGTGGTGATCACCGGCAGGCCCCTGGCCAGCGCCTCGGTCACCACCATGCCGTAGCCCTCGTACCAGGAGGGCAGCACGAAGAGATCCGCCCGGCGGTAGGCCGCCTCCAGCTCGCGGTCGTCCTGTTCGCCCATGAAGCGCAGCCGGTCGGCGAGGCCGAGACGTCGCGTCTCGGCCAGCAGGGCGTGTGCGTGCCCGGGGTCACGCCGGTGGCTGCCGATCACCTCGCAGGCCCAGGCGCGGTCGGTGAGCGCGGCCAGCGCCTCAACCAGCAGGCCGAGGCCCTTGCGCGGCGTCAGGGTCGCCACGCAGAGCAGTCGGCCGGCAGGCCCCGGGGCCTCGGGGTCCAGGGCAGCGTCGGCCAGGGGAGCCCTGTCGACGCCCGGTTCGGCGACCCGAATGCGCTGATCGGGAACGCCGTACTCCGACAGGCCCCGGGCGGTGTGATGGCTGGTGACGACGACCCGGCGAGCCGCCGCCAGCGCCCGGGCCTCGCTCTCGCGAAACCACGCCTGCCGGGCGGCGTCGAGGCCCGTCTCGTCGGCCAGGGGGTGATGGACGAGGGCGACGATCCGTAGACGCTCGGCATGCCGCTCGACCTCATCTGGCAATCCGCCCATGGCCAGGCCGTCGATCACCACCAGGGCATCGTCGGCAAGACCCGCCAGGGTCGTCGCCAGGCTGTGGCGAGCCTGCGGGTCGGGCAGCGGAAACCGCCCGTGGAGCCCCACCACCTCGACCCGCCACGCCTGCCGGCGCAGCTCCGCTACCATGCGGGCGTCGTAGAGGTACCCGCCGGTCTTCTGGTCGGGGTTACCGGCGACGATCAGCACCAGGTCGGGCGTCGACTCCTGTGGCATCGTCGACTCCTGTGACATTACAGCGCGCCCTCGTAGCTGGCCCAGGCGACGTGCGATTCGTTCAGGGTCACGCAGAGCGAATCGAGCCCCAGAGCGGCCTCGCCGAGATGGCCAAGCTGGATGGCCGTGGCGAGGCGCTCGAAGAGCACCCGCGCCATGAACTCGGTGGTGGTGTTGCGGCCCTGAAACTCCTCGACCTCGTCGAGGTTCTGGAAGTTGAATTCGGCCAGCACGCGCTTCAAGGCCTCGCCGGCCAGGCCGATGTCCACGACCAGGCCGTCGTCGTCGAGCTCGCGGCGCTGAAAAGTCACGTCGACCACGTAGGTGGCACCGTGCAGGCGCTGGGCGGGGCCGAAGACCTCGCCGCGAAAGCTGTGGGCGATCATGAAATGGTCGCGAACGTTAAGGCGGTACATGAGTCAGGCTCCTCGCATCAGGAAGGGGTCGGGTAGTGCAGGCGATGGCAGAGCACGTCGCCGCCGCCAGCGGCCAGGCGTGGCATCAGCGACGGCAGCTCGTGAAAGTCGCTCTCGCCGCTGATCAGGGCGTCGAGGCGCGGGTCGTCCAGCAGGTCCAGGGCCAGGGCCAGGCGGCGACGATAATCCCAGCGGGCCGCGCGCTCGGGAGGCAGGTGCCCGACCTGGCTCGCCTGCAGGGTCAGCCGCCGAGAGTGGAAGGCCTCGCCCAGCGGCAGCGCGACCTCGGCGCTGCCGAACCAGCTCATCTCCACCACCTTCGCCTGGAAACCGGCCAGGGAGAGGGCCAGGCGCAGCCCCTCGGCCCGACCGCTGGCATGGATCACCAGGTCGTTCTCGCTCCGCGCGGAAGCCGGGGATGAGAAATCGAGGCCCAGGGCTTCGGCCAGGGCGGCACGCCCCGGCATCACATCCACCAGCTGCACCTGGGTGCCGGGGATCCCGGCACACAGCCAGGCTGCCAGAGCGCCGACCACGCCGGCGCCGACCACGGCGATCCGGTCTCCCACCCCGGGGGCGGCATCCCAGACCGCATTGATGGCCGTCTCCATGTTGGCCGCGAGCACGGCTCGCGCCGCCGGCAGGCCGTCCGGCAGCGGCGTCACGGCATCCGCGGGCACCACGAAGCGATCCTGGTGGGGATAGAGGCAAAACACCTCGCGACCGATCAGGGAGGGCTCCCCGGCCTCGACGACGCCCACGCTGATGTAGCCGTACTTGACCGGCCCGGGGAAGTCGCCTGCCTGGAAAGGGGCACGCATGCGCTGCCATTCGCTTTCCGGCACCCGCCCCTCGAAGACCAGCGCCTCGGTGCCACGGCTGATGCCGCTATAGAGGGTGCGAACGGCCACCTCGCCGGGGCCGGGCCTGGCCAGAACCTCCTCTCGCAGGGCCCCCTGGCCGGGAGCCAGGGTCCAGAAGGCGGTTGCGGTCTCGTGTGGCATGGCAAGATCCCTTTGGCATTATTCGGCGGGTGTTACGGGATACAATCCAGGGGCCCCGTGCTGGCCACCTGCCCCGGGCCGGTATCGCGCACGGCGACACGCCCTAAACTTCTACAATATTGATACACTAGCACGCCGATGAACAATGCAGTATCGTCAATTATCGACCGCATCATGCCGCGATAGAGGCGCCTATGACGATCGCTCGTGACCTTGGAACAGGGGCCCTAGGCCTGGTGATTCCGGCCTCACTGCTCACTGGCTGGCTAGAGGCGAGCCTGCCGGTCCCACTGTTGGCGATGGTCTGCTACCTCATCATGGCCGGGCTAGTCCTGGCGAACCTGCCCGCCCACTGGCGTGAACTGGGCTGGGCCAACCGCGTCACCTTGGGGCGAGGCGCTATCGTCGCCCTGCTGGCCGGCACCCTGGCCGATCCGGATCTGCTGGCCCGCTCCGCGTTTCCCCTCGCCATCCTGGCCCTGCTGGCCCTGCTGCTGGACGGCGTGGATGGCTGGGTCGCCCGGCGCACGTCCACCCAGAGCGACTTCGGCGCGCGGTTCGACATGGAGCTCGATGCCTTCTTCATCCTCGTGCTGTGCCTGGCGCTACTGCTGCTCGACAAGGCAGGCCCTTGGGTCCTGGCCATCGGCGCCATGCGCTACGCTTTCGTTATTGCCGGGCTCAGGATGACCTGGCTGACCGACCCGCTGCCGGAGAGTCGCCGCCGCAAGGCGGTATGCGTCTGGCAGGTGGCCGCCCTGATGATCGCCCTGCTGCCCATGACCGGCACCACAGCGGCGAGCTGGCTGGCGGGCAGTGCGCTTTTGGCCCTCAGCTGGTCGTTCATCACCGATATACGCTGGCTGTATCGCCGCGCCTCGGCGTGATGGCCACAGGACGGCAAGACCCCGTGCCCCTGATCCCTGACCCTAGCCCCCCGGAGGATGCCCCCATGCCCACGCCTCGCCACCCGACACCCTGCTCCCCCCTGCCGATCGCTACCGGACTGGTCCTGACGCTGGGCGTCCTCACGACGCCCATGGCCAGCGCCGAGCCACATACCTACGAGATCGATCCCGACCACTTCTCCATCGGCTTTCTGACCGAACACATCGGCTACGCGGATACCCTCGGCATGTTCCTGGAGGGTCGTGGCGAATTCGTCTATGACGAGCAGACGCAGCGGCTGCACTCCGGCAGGGTCGAAATCACGGCCGACAGCGCCTTCACCAATCACGACGATCGCGACGACCACCTGCGCAGTGATGACTTCCTCGACGCGGGGCGTTACCCGACCATCGTCTTCGAGGCCACCGGCCTCGAGACGCACAGCGACCGCCAGGGCACTCTCGAGGGCGATCTGACCCTGCTGGGCGAGACCCACCCGGTGACCCTGGAGGTCACGCTCAACAAGGCCGCGACCTACCCCTTCGGCCACGAGCAGCACACCCTGGGGCTGTCGGCACGCACCACCCTCCAGCGCAGCGACTGGGGAATGACCTACGGGGTCGACAACGGCCTGGTCGGCGACGAGGTGGAGCTGATCCTCGAGCTGGAAGCCATTCGGCAGTAGCCGACCTCGACCGCAGGCAGGCTGGTAAATCTCCGCCAGGATGCTACAGTCAGAGCTTCGCTTGACGGGGTGCCGGTAGAGCCGGCTGAGATGGCGCAGGGTGTCGAGAGTCTGTCGCAACAGACTCGAGACACCGAGCGCTGGTCCCGTGAACCTGATCCGGCTAGTACCGGCGTAGGAATCAAGCGGTGACCAGCGCCCTCTCGGCACCTTCCCCGGTCACCCTCTCCCGCCCCGCTTCCGGATCGCCCTCAGACCGGAGACAAGATGGGCTACCGATTCGACGATCTCACCGCGGCCTGCCAGGACGACTGGCGCGCCTACATCGAGCACGACTTCGTTCGCCGGCTCGGCGACGCCACCCTCGAGGAAGGCGCCTTTCGCCACTACCTTCAGCAGGACTACCTGTTCCTGATCCACTTCGCCCGGGCTTATGCCCTGGCCGCCTACAAGAGCCGCGACCTCGGCGAGCTGCGTCACGCCTTCGACGGCTTGAAGACCATCCTCGACGTCGAGCTGGGGCTGCACGTGGACTACTGCCGCGCCTGGGGCATCTCGGAGCAGGACCTTTCGCGCCTGCCCGAGGCCCGCGCGACGCTGGCCTACACCCGCTACGTGCTGGACACCGGCCACCGCGGCGACCTGCTCGACCTGCACGTGGCGCTCGCCCCCTGCCTGGTCGGCTACGGCGAGATCGCCCAGTGGCTCAACGGCCGCGACGAGACGGTGCGCGGCGAGGCCAATCCCTATGACGCCTGGATCGCCATGTACGAGGGCGAGGCCTTCCAGCAGGCCATGGCGGACGAGCGCGCCTGGCTCGACGCCCGGCTGGCGGAGGTAACGCCGCGCCGCTTCGAAGAGCTCACCGCGGTATTCCGCGACGCCACCCGTCTCGAGATCGACTTCTGGCAGATGGGGCTGGACCAGCGCCACTGAGCTGGCCCCAGCTGTCATCCCGGGCTGGCCCTGGTCAGGCCGCCCACCCACGGGATAGGAGGGGAATCGCGAGATTGCCCGACCACCAACGCTTGACGGGGCGCCGTTGATAACGGCTGAGACCATGCGCTTGCCAGCATGGATCCCGTTGAACCTGAACTGGCTAGGACCAGCGTAGGGATCAAGCGACAGGCCGCGTGCCCCGGCGCCGTGGCCCCTGTCCTTCCCGCCTGTGTCCTCCCTGAACAAGACCCCGACAAATCAAGGGAGAACACCATGAGCAAGACCGCCCATTTCCTCGCCGAGAGTGCCCGCGTCGACGAGGCCGCCATAAAGCCGCTGCCCGGCTCGCGCAAGATCTACGTGGAGGGCTCGCGCCCGGACATCCGGGTGCCGTTCCGCGAGATCAGTCTCTCGCCGACCAGGACCTCCGGTGAGGACGAGGCCAACCCGCCGCTGCTGGTCTACGACACCTCCGGCCCCTACACCGACCCCGAGGCCGAGATCGACCTGCGCCGGGGCCTTGCCGAGCTGCGCCGCGACTGGATCGAGGAACGCGGCGACACCGAGCGCCTCGACGGCCCGACCTCCGACTACGGCCGGCGCCGGGCCAACGACCCGATGCTTGCCAACCTGCGTTTCGATCTGACCCGCACGCCCCGTCGGGCACGCCGTTCAAAAGATGGCAAGGCCGGGAACGTTACCCAGCTCCACTACGCCCGCCAGGGCATCGTCACCCCGGAGATGGAATTCATCGCCATTCGCGAGAATCAGCGCCGCCAGGCGCTGGGTACCGCGGAGGTCGAGCGCATCCTCGGCCACCAGCACGCCGGCCAGGGCTTCGGCGCGCGCCTGCCGGACGAGATCACCCCGGAGTTCGTGCGCGACGAGGTCGCCGCGGGTCGGGCGATCATCCCCTGCAACATCAACCACCCGGAAACCGAGCCGATGATCATCGGCCGCAACTTCCTGGTGAAGATCAACGGCAACCTCGGCAACTCGGCGGTCACCTCCTCCATCGAAGACGAGGTCGACAAGATGACCTGGGGCATCCGCTGGGGCTCGGACACCATCATGGATCTCTCCACCGGGCAGAACATCCACGAGACCCGCGAGTGGATCATCCGCAACGCCCCGGTGCCGATCGGCACCGTGCCCATCTACCAGGCGCTGGAAAAGGTCAACGGCGTGGCCGAAGACCTCACCTGGGAGGTGTTCCGCGACACCCTGATCGAGCAGGCCGAGCAGGGCGTGGACTACTTCACCATCCACGCCGGCGTGCTGCTGCGCTACGTGCCGCTGACCGCCAAGCGGGTCACCGGGATCGTCTCCCGGGGCGGGTCGATCATGGCCAAGTGGTGCCTCTTCCACCACCAGGAGAGCTTTCTCTACACCCACTTCGAGGAGATCTGCGAGATCTGCAAGCAGTATGACGTCGCCTTCTCGCTGGGCGACGGCCTGCGCCCGGGCTCGGTGGCCGACGCCAACGACGAGGCGCAGTTCGCCGAGCTCGAGACCCTGGGCGAGCTGACCCGCATCGCCTGGCAGCACGACGTCCAGGTGATGATCGAGGGGCCGGGCCACGTGCCCATGCACCTGATCAAGGAGAACATGGACAAGCAGCTCGAGGCGTGCGACGAGGCGCCCTTCTACACCCTGGGGCCGCTGACCACCGACATCGCACCGGGCTATGATCACATCACCTCCGGCATCGGTGCTGCCATGATCGGCTGGTACGGCTGCGCCATGCTCTGCTACGTGACGCCCAAGGAGCACCTGGGCTTGCCCAACAAGGACGACGTCAAGACCGGCATCATCACCTACAAGATCGCCGCCCACGCCGCCGACCTCGCCAAGGGGCACCCGGCCGCCCAGCGCCGGGACAACGCGCTCTCCAAGGCGCGCTTCGAGTTCCGCTGGGAGGACCAGTTCAACTTAGGGCTAGACCCGGATACCGCCCGCGAGTACCACGACGAGACCCTGCCCAAGGACTCCGCCAAGGTGGCACACTTCTGCTCCATGTGCGGGCCGAAGTTCTGCTCGATGAAGATCAGCCAGGAGGTCCGCGATTCGTTCTTGAAGCGCGAGGCCAAGGAGAAGGGCCTCGACGGCGACCCCGAGTGGGTAGAACGAGAGACGGTAGAGCGTGGCATGCAGGAGCAGGCCGAACGGTTCCGCCAGGAGGGCGCCGAGCTCTACAAGGAAGTCTGACGCGACGCCGCGACTTTCGCTGTTCCGGACGGTCGCCGGCTCCCCTCACACACTCGAACGCCCCCGCCGGACAACCGGCGGGGGCGTTTTCCGTGGTGTCGTGGCGAACCGTAGACGCGGCGTGTCGCCACCCGATCAGAAGTGGAACGTCATCCCGACGCTCGCGGCATCGAAGGTGTAGCTCGATTCGTCCAGGTAGCGGACGTAGTCGGCCCCGAGGGCCAGATTCGGTGCCACGTCGAACGCGGCGCCGCCGCCCCAGGAGAAACCGCTCTCTTCCTCGATATCGACATCCACCTCGGTGAAGCCGGCCAGACCGTAGAGGCGGAAGTCCGGGGTGATCGGCAGGATGCCCTTGGCGTAGGCGCCGGCGAGGTAGTCGAGCTCGACGGGACCGTCGGAACCGCCGCCGCCGAGGTGGCCTTCCAGGGCGAAGTAGTCGTTGAACGCCACGCCGCCGCGCAGGCGCAGGCCGGTGCTGTCGGCGCTGCCGGAGCCGCGATCAGGATCCAGCTCCCAGAACAGGGCATCGCCACCCAGATAGGGGCTCGGGTCGTAGTTCATGACGCTGCTCTGAGCCAAGGCGCTGGTGCCGGCCAGCAGCAGGGCCGCGGATACCGCAGAGATCGTAAGGGTCTTCATGGCAGGCCTCCAGTTAGAAAACACTGTTTTCATACACGACTTCATTCTGGCCCAGCTTAGACCAAGGTGCAATGCTCACCTCGAGGTGACGGCAGCGGCGTCACGCAAAGAATGAGAAGCGCCTGCGTCGCCGTCTCGCGATCCACGTCACTGTTTCTCGCCTCGCAACGTGTTAATTTCGCGAGAATCAGGCGCCGTGCCCGTGCGCTCACAGTCGATCGCACGCCCCGCGCCACTCGATACAGAAGGATGTGCCATGAACGACCCGGTACTGGTCATCAACTGCGGTTCCTCGTCGATCAAGTACGCCCTGGTGCCCGCCTCGCCCGGCGCGCCCCGCCTCTCCGGCCTGGCCGAGCGCCTGGGCAGCGAGGATGCGCGCCTGACGGGCGTCGATAGCCAGGGCCGCTCATTCTCGCGGCCGCTGCACGGGGCCGGCCACGCCGACGCCATGGCGGAGATCCTCGAGGGTCTCGAGGGACAGCATCCCGTGGCGGTGGGGCATCGCGTCGTCCACGGCGGCGAGCGCTTCACCCGCGCCACCCGCCTCGATGCCGCCGCGAAGCGCGCCATCGAGGCCACCGTGGCCATGGCGCCGCTGCACAACCCGGCCAACCTGGAGGGCCTCAAGGCCACCCAGGCGCTGTTCCCCGACCTGCCCCAGGTCGCGGTCTTCGATACCGCCTTCCACCAGACCCTGCCCCCGCGGGCCTATCGCTATGCGCTGCCGGAATCGCTCTATCGTCGCCACGGCATTCGCCGCTACGGCTTTCACGGCAGCAGCCACGCCTACGTGAGCGCGCGGGTCGACACCCTGAGCGAACGCCGTCATGGCGGCTGGCTCATTGCCCACCTGGGCAACGGCTGCTCCACCTGCGCGGTGTGGCAGGGGACGAGCGTCGACACCAGCATGGGCCTGACGCCGCTGGAGGGCCTGGTGATGGGCACCCGCAGCGGCGACGTGGACCCCGGCCTGCACGCCCACCTGGCTCGTCAGCTAGGCTGGTCGCTCGAGCGCATCGACACCCTGCTCAACAAGGAGAGCGGGCTGTTGGGCCTCTCCGGGCTCTCCAACGACATGCGCCGCCTGCACCAGGCCGCCGCCCAGCACCACGCGGGCGCCGAGCTTGCCATCGAGGTATTCTGCTATCGCCTGGCCAAGTCGCTGGCGGGACTGACCTGCGCCCTGCCGCGCCTGGATGGCATCGCCTTCACCGGCGGCATCGGCGAGAACGACAGCGAGGTGCGTGCCCGGGTGGTCGAGCTGCTGCGCCACTTCGGCCTGCGCCTGGACGCCAGGGCCAATGCCGATACCGTGGGCGGCCGAGAGGGCCGCATCGATCTCGCCGAGGACGGCCGCCCCCCCCAGCTGTGGGTCATTCCCACCGACGAGGAGGGACGCATCGCCGAGGAAACCCGCCAGCTGCTTCAGGAAGAGTCCACCCCCCATGACCCAAATTGAGCGCCCGAATGAGCGGCCGAGTGAGCGCCGTCCCGATCCCCGCAACCTGCTGCTGGTGCCCACCGACAGCGGCGTCGGCCTGACCTCCGCCTGCCTGGGCCTGATCCGTGCACTGGACACCCTGGGGCTCAAGGCCGGCTTCATGAAGCCGTTCCGCCAGGACGAGATCAACGGCCAGGGGCCCGATCGCTCCTGCGCCCTGGCCGCCAGCACCCTGGGCCTCGACCCGCCCGCGCCGCTGCCCCAGGCGCGGCTCGAGCGCCTGCTGCGCGAGGAGCGCGCCGACGAGCTGATGGAAGAGGCCGTGGAGCGACATGCCCGGGTCGCCTTGCCGGAGGCGGGCGACGCCCCGGAGCTCGTGGTCATCGAGGGGCTCGCCCCCAGCCCTCACAGCAGCTATGCGAGCCGGCTCAACGAGGCGCTGGCCCACGCGCTCAATGCGCGGGTCATCCTGGTGGCCGACGGCGACCTGAGCGACCCGCGCGACCTGGCGGAGCGCCTGGACCTGCACGCCCAGCCCTTCGAAGGCGTCGACTCCCCGCGCACCCTCGGCTGCATCCTGATGCGCCTGCGCCCGCTGCCCGACGACGAGGCCACCGCGCCGCTGGCGGCGCCCGAACTCACCACCGGACTCGACGACCCGCAGCTCGCCAGCCTGCGCCACCACCTGCCGGCGCTGGACGGCGACCGTTTCCGCCTGATCGGCGCGATCCCCTGGCACGCCAGCCTCTCCGCTCCCCGGGTGCTGGACGTCGCCCGGGCCCTTCAGGCGCGTATCCTGCATCAGGGCGAGGCCGACCGTCGCCGCGTGCTGGGCACCAGCCTGTGCGCCCGCAGCGCCTCCCATGCCCTGCATGTGTTCCGCGCCGGACGGCTGCTGGTCACCCCGGGGGATCGCGACGACATCCTGCTCGCCGCCTCGCTTTCGGCCATGAACGGGGTGCCGCTGGCGGGCCTGCTGCTGACCCACGGCGAACTGCCGGACGAGGCGATGATCGAGTTCTGCCGCCCGGCGCTGGCGAGCGGCCTGCCGGTGCTGGCCGTCGACTCCGACAGCTACGCGACGGCCCAGCAGCTTGACCGCATGGCCAACGACATCCCCATCGACGATCCCGAGCGCGCCGAGCAGGTGACCCGCTTCGTGGCCGATCACCTCGACCTGGCGTGGCTCAAGGAGAACCTCAGCCGCGGCTACCCGAGCCGGCTCTCCCCGGCCGCCTTCCGCCATCGGCTGGTGCGGCTGGCCCAGCAGGCGAGCCGGCGCATCGTGCTGCCCGAGGGCAGCGAGCCGCGCACCGTGGAGGCCGCGGTGATCTGCCAGCGGCGCGGCATCGCCCGCTGCGTGCTGCTGGCCCGGCGCGAGGAAGTCGAGGCGGTGGCCCGGAGCCGTGGCCTCGAGCTGCCCGAGGATCTCGAGATCCTCGACCCGGCCGAGCTCCGCCTTTCCTACGTCAAGCCGATGGTCAAGCGCCGCCCCGGCAAGCTCAACGCCCTGACCGCCGCGGACCAGCTCCAGGACAGCGTGGTGCTCGGCACCATGATGCTCGCCGAGGGCGCGGTGGACGGCCTGGTCTCGGGGGCGATCCACACCACCGCCAACACCGTGCGCCCCGCCTTCCAGCTGATCAAGACGGCTCCCGGCTATCGCCAGGTGTCGTCGATCTTCTTCATGCTGCTGCCCGAGCAGGTGGTGGTCTATGGCGACTGTGCGGTGATCCCCGACCCGGACGCCGAGGCGCTGGCCGAGATCGCCATCCAGAGCGCCCGCTCCGCCGAGGCCTTCGGCATCGAGCCCAGGGTGGCGATGATCAGCTACTCCACCGGGGCCTCCGGCAGCGGGGCCGACGTCGAGAAGGTGCGTGAGGCCACACGTATCGCCCGGGAGCGCGAGCCGTCGCTCTGCATCGACGGGCCGCTGCAGTACGACGCCGCGGCCATCGAGAGCGTGGGCCGCCAGAAGGCGCCCGACTCGCCAGTGGCGGGACGCGCCACGGTGTTCGTGTTCCCCGACCTCAACACCGGCAACACCACCTACAAGGCGGTGCAGAGAAGCGCCGGGGTGATCAGCGTCGGCCCCATGCTGCAGGGGCTCAACAAGCCGGTGAACGACCTCTCGCGAGGGGCACTGGTCGACGATATCGTCTACACCATCGCCCTGACCGCCATCCAGGCCGCCGGGGACTCCTGACGCCGCGGGCCTCCTGTCGGCTTCGGTCATCCCCTCATGCCGCGGGCGCCCACTCGATCGCTCGAGGGGGCGCCCGCGGCTGGCTTCACTCCGTATGTCGCCTAGTGCGCCAGGATCTTCGACAGGAACTCCTTGGCACGATCGGTCTCGGGGTTATTGAAGAAGGTTTCGGTCGCAGCGACCTCCTTCACCTCTCCCTGGTCCATGAAGACCACCCGGCGCGCCACCTTGCGGGCAAAGCCCATTTCGTGGGTGACCACCATCATCGTCATGCCCTCCCTGGCCAGCTCGACCATGACGTCCAGCACCTCGCTGATCATCTCGGGATCGAGCGCCGAGGTCGGCTCGTCGAAACACATGGCGATGGGATCCATCGCCAGGGCCCTGGCGATGGCCACCCGCTGCTGCTGTCCGCCGGACAGGGCAGAGGGATACTTGTCCGCCTGATCGGACAGACCGACGCGCTCCAGCAGGCTCTCCGCCTTCCGGCGCGCCTCATCGCGCGAGCGGTTCAGCACCTTGATCTGGCCCATCATCAGGTTCTCGATCACCGTCTTGTGCGGGAATAATTCGAAATGCTGGAACACCATGCCGATACGCGCCCGCACCAGGGGCAGCTTGGTGCCCTTGGCAGTCACGTCGGTCTCTTCGACCACGATGCGTCCGCTGTCGACCGGTTCCAGCGCGTTGACACACTTGATAAGGGTGCTCTTCCCCGAGCCGGACGGACCACAGATGACGATCACCTCGCCACGCTCGACCTCGAGCGAACAGCTCTTCAGGACGTGGAAGTCGTCGTACCACTTGTCGATGTTGTCGATTTTTATCATGCGACCTTCTTTTTCTGCAGGTGCTTGACCAGCATGGAGCCGGAGAAGCAGATGACGAAATACACCAGCGCCGCGAAGAGGTACATCTCTGCCAGCCGCCCCTCCACTTTGGCCACCGTGCTGGCCGAGGTCATGAAATCGCTCAAGGCCACGACGTAGACCAGGGAGGTATCCTGGAAGAGGATGATCGCCTGGGTCAGCAGGACCGGGATCATGTTGCGAAACGCCTGGGGAAGGATCACGTACTGGAGGTTCTGGCGCGGCGAAAGCCCGATGGCCAGGCCGGCATAGACCTGTCCGCGCGAGACCGAATTGAGCCCGGCACGCATGATCTCGGCATAATAGGCCGCCTCGAACAGCGAGAAGGCGATCAGCGCGCTGGTGAAATTACCCACCGGGCGGCCTATCAGCAGTGGTACCAGGAAGTAGAACCAGAAGATCACCAGGATGAGCGGGATCGACCGGAAGATGTTGACGTAGATGGCGCTGAACCAGCGTAGCGGCGCCGGCCCCCAGATTCGCATCACCGCCAGGATAGTGCCCCAGGCAAGGCCTGCCAGCAGGGCCAGCAAGGTCAGCTGGAAGCTGATGAGCAGGCCATCAAACAGGAACGGAAGCGACTCAATAATGACCTGGAAATCAAAATCACTCATCTAGTTAGCCCCCACCGAGCCTGGGATACGCGTCTTCTGATCGATCAGGCGCATCAGCAGCACCACCAGAAGCGTGATGACCAGGTACAGCACCGTGGCGGCAGTGAACGCCTCGAAGCCCTGGAAGGTATAGTTCTCGATCTGCCGCGCCTGGGCGGTCAGTTCCAGCACGCCGATGGTCAGCGCCAGCGATGAATTCTTGAAGATGGTCAGGAATTCGGAGGTCAGGGGCGGCACGATGATCCGATAGGAGATCGGAAGCCGGATGTACAGATAGGTCTGAAGAGGGGTGAGCCCGATGGCGAGCCCTGCGTTCACCAGGTCCTTTCGGATGGTCTGGATGCCGGAGCGGACCTGCTCGGCCACGCGCGCCGCGGTATAGGCGCCCAGTGCCACAACGGCCGTCACGTATTCGGGATTGGGCATATCGCGCTTGACCCAGAGACCCAGTTCTTCGGGCAGCAGTTCAGGCACGACAAAGTACCAGATGAACAGCTGTACCAGCAGCGGGATATTGCGGAACAGCTCGACGTAGGCCGCCGCCAAGGTCCGCACAAGGCGGTTGGGCACGGTACGCAGGATGCCGATCGCGGAGCCCAGCACGAAGGCAATGACCCAGGCGGCGATCGCGACCAGCAGGGTCCACTGCAAGCCGGAGAACAGCCAGCCCAGGTAGGGTTCCTGGAACAGGACCGACCAATTCCAGTTGTAGTTCATTTGTCTTCCTTATTTGCGCTTTTTCAGCGGCCGGGGTCGCGACCGCGACCCCGACAGCATGACGACAAACGCTTACTTCCACCTTTAAAGCCGTTCATATATCCGGCACAAACCACTCAAAAGGCAGTGTTCAAAGGATGTGTCACTTCGGCAGGGCGTGGATCTTGAAGTTGGCGCGCAGGAGGTCAGACATGGGAACGTTCATGGGCTCGAACCACGTGCTGTAGATCTTCTCGATCTCACCGGTGCGGAACAGCTCGGCCAGCCGGCGATTGACCACCAGGCGGAACTTGCTGTCGTTCTGCGGGAGCATGATGGCGTAGGGATCGTAGGACAGGAAATCGCCCACCACCTCGTAGGTCTCGGGATCCCTGGCCTTCTCGATCAGGCCGTAGAGCAGGATGTCATCGGTCGAATAGGCATCCACGCGGTCGGTCTGCAACGCCAGGAAACCTTCGGCATGATCCCTCACGGACACCACGTTCACGTCCTCGATACCACGCTCCTCGATGGCTTCTTTGACCACGCGCTCATTGGTAGTGCCCTGGGCGAGCGCGATGGGCTTGCCTGCCAGGTCTTCCACCGTGGCGATGCCGCTCTCCTTCTTGGTCAGCAGTTTCGTGCCGGTGATATAGGTGATAGCGGCGTAATCCACCTGCTGCTGGCGGGTCAGGTTGTTGGTCGTCGAGCCGCACTCCAGGTTGAGCGTGCCGTTGGCCATCAGCGGAATGCGGGTCTGGGGGGTCACCGGTACCCACTTGATGTTCAGCTCATCGACACCGATCTCGTTCTTGATCTCGTCCACGATCTGCATGCAGATGTCTATCGTGTAGCCGACCGGCTGCTGGTCATCGCCTATATAGGAGAACGGCACCGAGGTCTCGCGGTGGCCGATCGTGATGACACCGCTCTCCTTGATCTTGTTGAGCGTGGGGCCCATTTCCTGGGCACTGGCGGTGCCAGTGGTCAAAAAGCCTATTGCCGCGGCTGTCAGCAATGTTCCAAGACGTTTCATCTTCATTTCCATCCCCTTGCTCGATTGAGCATGCAGTCGTTTGTTGTTGGGTTTACTGCCATTCCTGTCCGAGGGCCCAGGCGACTACGAGCAATCTCGCGTCACTGACGGTCTTCTCCACCCTAGTTCAAGATTCCCGAATGCGACTCATGCCAAGATGTTCAAGGGTTATTCATTAATAGCATAGGCGACAAAAAGCACTTCGTTTTAACGAAAACGAAGAATTATCGTTGGCCGCATCTCCATGCATGGGTTTATGCAGCGACGACGAAACCTAAAAGGGCTGCCGACGAGAAAACCGTCATTTGACAGCATGCCGTGGCGCCGAGCCTATGCCCTCATGCAGCGGGCGCCCCACTCGATCGCTCGAGGGGACGCCCGTTGATGGCCTGCCGCGTTCAAGGCGTGGTCAGATGCTCGCCACGCCGAAGTAGATGAAGGCCAGCACCAGCAGCAGCAGGAAGACCGTCTCCGCCACCATCAGCACCACCGGCTTCCAGCCGACCACGGCGAGCTTCTGGAAGGAGGTCTTGATGCCGAGCGCGGCGATGGCCGTGACCAGGCACCAGCGCGACAGGTCGGTGAAGCCCTCGGTGACCACCGGCGGGATCCAGCCGAGGCTGTTGATGATCACCAGCGCCACGAAGGCGACCAGGAAGGTCGGCAGCATCGGCACCTTGCTGGCGCCCTCCTCCTGGCGCCGCTCGCGGCGAAACAGGAACATGAAGACCATCACCGCCGGCACCAGCATCGCCACCCGCAGCAGCTTGACGAAGGTGGAGACGTCGCCGGTGCCCTCGGAGATCATGTAGCCGGCGCCGACCACCTGGGCCACGTCGTGGATGGTGCCGCCGAGGAAGATACCCGCTTCGGTGTCGCCGAGGCCCAGGAGTCCGACGATCAGCGGATAGATCACCATCGCCATGGTGGAGAGCGTGGTCACCCCCACCACCGTCATGATGGTGTTGCGCTCGTGGGTCTCATGACGCGGCATTACCGCCGACAGGGCCAGCGCCGCCGAGGCACCGCAGATGGCCACCGAGCCGCCCGTCAGCAGCCCCATGTCCTTGTCCAGCCCCAGCAGGCGGGCCAGCAGGGCGCCCAGAGCGATGGTCAGCATCACCCCGCAGACCACGGTCAGCACCGGCCCGATGCCGAGCTCGGCGACCTGCTCGATGGTGATACGCACGCCCAGCAGCGCCACGCCGATCCGCAGCACCTTCTTGGCCGCGAACTCGACGCCGGCCAGGCACTTCCCCTCCTCGGTGAGGAAGTGCAGGGTCATGCCGAACAGCAGCGCATAGAGCAGCGTGGGGCCGCCGTAATGATCGGCGATGAAGGTCGTTGCCAGGGCGATGGTGACGCAGATCATCAGTCCGGGAAGCACCCGCTGGAGGGGTTCCAGGCGACGCGGAAGGACCCGCTTATCGGCCTGAAGGGTCGACGGATCGGTTGCCGCGTTGGCGTCTCGACGAGTCATGTCACCACCTCAATAAGCTATGGAACGAGCGTCGCCTCCTGCGACGGACATCGGCCCTTCGTTGTTGGAATGTGGTGGCCATTGGCATTCGGCAAGGGAGCCGATGACGGCCTCATGAGCCACCCATGTCGGTCACGGCACCCCCTCGCCGGCCGACATGAGCATCATGGTGACGGCATGGCGAAAGCGAGGTTAGGACCAGTTGAGGGCGAGAGGTAAGACCACGGATGGGGCCGACATCAACGACGGCGCCCGGCACGTGGCCGGGCGCATTAAAGGAAATATCAGAGCGAAATAGAGCGTGCGACACGGCGTGTGGCGACAGGCATCGCCGGCACGACACCGCTCACTCGGCGACTAATCCTGCCGGGGCGGCACCACCACCACCGGTACCCGGGCGCGCTTGATCACGCCCTTGGTGACCTTGCCGGCGTAGGTGGCCGTGAAGCTGCGCTTGTTGGCCGCCATCACGATCATGTCGCTGCCGGTGCGCGTGGCGTAGTGGGTGATCACCGACGCGGGATAGCCCTCGAGCACGCTGCGCGTTACCTCACGCTCGCCGAAGGCCGCGCGACGCTCGGGATGACGGGCCCAGAAGGCCTCGAGGTGCTGATCGAGCTCCTGGCGCGCCTGGTCGAGGCGCTGAGTCATCAGGGTCTCGAGCATCTGGCGATCCTGTATGTTGATCTTGAGGGTGTTGAGCACGTCGTCGGAGAGCGACTTGACCGCGTGCAACACGTGCAGCTCCGCGCCCGTGGCCTGTGCGAGTCCCACCGCCTGGGCCAGCACCGGGTCACAGTCGCCCCTGAGGCCCACGCAGCAGAGGATGCGTCGAATGCCATGCGTCATGATTTTCCTCCTTCGGCGCGGCATCGAGGACACCGCGCCGATGTCAGCAACGGATCGCGGCTAGTAGCCCAGCAAGCCGGGCAACCAGAGCGATATCTGCGGAAAGTAGGCGATGATGAACAGCGCCACGATGGAGCCCGCGGCGAAGGGCAGCGCCTTCAGCGAGATCTCCTCGATCGAGGCGCCGCCTATCCCCGAGGCCACGAAGAGGTTCTCCCCGAGCGGCGGCGTCTGGAAACCGATGGCCAGGGCGCAGACCACCACGATGCCCACGTGCACCGGGTCCATGCCCAGCATGTACATGATCGGCAGCAGCACCGGGGTGAGAATCATGATCGCCGCCAGGGTCTCCATGAACATCCCCACGAACAGCAGGAAGAAGATGATCATCGCCCAGATGAGGTAGGTGTTGTCGGTGAAGCCCAGCATCGCCTCGGCGATGAGGCCGGGGACTCGCTCCTCGACGAGCAGGCGCCCGAACACGGTGGCGGTGAACAGGATCAGCAGCACTCGGCCGGTGATCCAGGTGGTGGTCTGCAGCGTGCGCAGGGCCGGTTTCCAGGCCAGCTCCCGGTGCAGGAAGACCCCCACGATCAGCGTGTAGAAGATCGCCACGATGGCCGACTCGGTGGGCGTGAACAGCCCGCTGTAGATGCCGCCGAGGATGATGATCGGCGCCAGCATCGACCAGATGCCCTTGCGCAGGGTGCCGCGGATCTGCGGCCAGGACCAGTGATCGGTCAGGCCGCGATAGCCGCGCTTCTTCGAGATGAAGTAATTGATGGTCAGCAGGCAGCCGGCGATCACCACCCCCGGCATGATGCCGGCGATGAACAGCTTGGGAATCGACAGCGTCTGGAAGGCGCCGTGTTCGGCGACGGCCTCCGGTGGCGGCTGCAGGCCCATGCCGGAGATGCCGAAGATGACCATCGGGATCGAGGGCGGAATCACCACCCCGAGCCCGCCCGAGGAGGCGGTGATGGCCGAACCGTAGCCGCGATCGTAGCCGCGGTTGGCCATGGCCGGAATCATCAGCATGCCCACCGCCGCCGTGGTCGCCGGCCCGGAGCCGGAAATCGCGCCGAAGAACATGCAGGCGAACACTGTCGCCGCGGCGAGCCCGCCGGTCACGGGCCCGGCGAAGGCCTCGGCGATATCGACCAGGCGCTTGGAGATGCCGGCGGCCTCCATCAGCGCCCCGGCCAGGATGAATGCCGGCAGCGCCATCAGCGGAAAGGAGCCCACCGAGGTGAAGGCGATCTGCACGAACGCCATGGGGTTCTCGCCCAGGCTGATGAAGGTCGTCAGTGCCGCCACGCCCAGCGACACCGTGATGGGTGCCCCGAGGATCAGCAGCAGGAAGAAGACGCCGAACAGTACGTAGACAATCGTGGCATCCATACTCAGTGCTCCCGTCGCGTCGGGTCATCACCCGCCGCGTCATCGTTGTGCTGGAGTTTCTCGACCTCCTGGGACTCGGGGTCCACGAGGTCCACCTTCTTGACGAACTTCAGGTAGTTGTTCTGAAGAATTCGCAGCGTCATGGCGACGAAGGCGATGGGCAGGATCAGGTAGAAGTACTTCATCGGAATGCCCAGCGTCTGGGACTTCCAGAAGAGGTTCATCTTGTTGAAGACGAAGTCGTAGCTCAGGTAGATGAAGACGGCATTGAAGCCGATCCAGATCAGGTCGGTGAGCAGGGTGCAGAACGTCTCGACCCAGCGCGGAAAGAACCTGAACTGGAAGGTGACGCGGTTGTGCGCCGACATCTTAGTGGCATAGGCCGCCCCCAGATAGGCGAACCACACGAAGGCGTAGGTCGCCAGCTCATCGCCCCAGGGCAGCGAATAGCTGAAGAGGTTTCTGAGCACGATCTGGGCGAACAGCAGTAAGACGAAGGACACCAGGAGGAGCTGACAGAGGACGCTCTCCAGGCTGTCGATGATCTTGAAGAGTAGCGATTTCATGAGACTGGCCCCTTGCGATCAGGCTCCCGATGGGCAGTTCCCCGCACCGGCCGGGAGCCGATGCGGGGGGACACTGCATGTCGCGGTGGCGACGATTACGACTGCGGTGCGGGATCGCGCCCCAGGGCCTCGAGTGCCTGGTCGAGCTTTTCCTTGCCGCCGATGCTGTCGTAGAAATCGGGCCAGATGCCGGTGGCCATCTCGATCCACTGCTGCTCGTCGTTGGCGGGCTGGGTGATCTGCATGCCGTGTTCTTCCACCAGACGCTTCTTGATGGCCTCCTCGCTTTCCAGCAGGAAGTCATAGCTGTGGTCGGTGGCTTCTTCACCGGCTTCCAGCACCAGCTCCTGCATCTCGGGGCTCAAGCTCTGGAATTTGCCCTCGCTGATGATCAGCGGCTGCAAGGAGAAGACGTAGCAGCTATCGGTGACGTGTTCCTGGACCTCGTAGAACTTCATGGTGTCGATGGTGATGTAGGGGTTGTCCTGACCGTCGACGACCCCCTGCTGCAGCGCGGTGAAGGTCTCGGACCAGGCCAGCGGAGCAGGATTGACGCCCCATGACTGGTAGGAAGCGATCATGATCTCGTTCTTGGGCACCCGGATGTTCAGGCCATCCAGATCCTCGGGCGAGGCTACGGGACGTGCGGAGTTGGTCAGACGGCGGCAGCCGGAGTAGGCCCAGCCCAGAATGCGCACGCCGGCATCGCGGATGGTGTTCTGAGTGAGTTCCTCGGCGATCTCGCCCTGGGTCAGCGTCTTGGCATCCTCGGGGCTCTGGATCACGTAGGGCAGGGTCAACACCCCAACGGTCGGCGAGAACGGCGTGATATTGTTGATGGCCAGCACCGAGAGATCGAGAATCCCCATGCTGGCGTTGTTGACGGTGTCCTGCTCACTGCCGAGCTGGCCATTGGGGAACAGGTCGATGGTGACCTCTCCCCCACTCTTTTCCTCGACGAATTCGGCAAAGGTCTTGCCCAGCTCGTACTGGGTACCGCCGGCGGCGTCGCCCAGAGCCATCTTCCAGGTGTCGGCCATGGCATGGCCGCTCACGGCCAGGGTCACGGCGGATACTGCCATGGGGAGGAGGTGTTTCTGGATACGCATTGTGATCTCCACTGCTTGTTATTGTCGGAAAGACAGGATGCCTGCGTGACGCAAGGCGCTCCTGGATGACGGCGAGCCCAGGGTGTCCATCGAGGGCGGTCCAAAGCGACGATTCGAGGTGATTTATTGTGATTCTCACCGCGCCTGCCTCGGCTCCGCGATCTCGCCCATCGCCGATCATCGGGATACATGCTATGCGCCATATCCTCACCTCAACGTTCTACGCACTCCCCCCGAGCGCCACTAGAACCAGTCTCCCGACATCGATTGGTCCAGTCCGCCGGGTGAGATAACGATGACCGACGCGACGGGCTTGCCCCGAGTCCGCCGCCATGATGCCTCAACGCTATGGCATAATCTTTAGCTGCCTTTTCATGAGCCTTGGCGAGACACAATTTCAATGAGCCAGCTTCTCTTCCATCTCGACTCCGATCTTCCGGAGAGCCTGCAGAAACAGCTGCGCGAGCAGATCGCCCATGCCATTCTCGACGGTCACCTGCCGCTGGACGAACCGCTGCCCTCGAGCCGCAAGCTGGCGAAGGAGCTGCATGTCGCCCGCAATACGGTGATGCTGGCCTACGAGCACCTGCTCGATGACGGCTATCTGGTCGCCAGGAAGCGCAGCGGCTACTTCGTCAATCCCGAGATCCTCGAGGGCCGGGCCGAGAAACCGGTGCGCCTGAACGATATCGACGCCGAGCGCCTGCCCTGGGAGGAGCTATTGACCATGCACCCCTCCCGGCAGCAGACCATCAACAAGCCCAGCGACTGGCATCGCTACGACTACCCGTTCCTCTATGGCCAGATAGACCCCGAGCTCTTCCCGACCCAGCACTGGCGAGAGTGCAGCCGTGACTCCATGAGCGTGCCGGCGATCCGCAGCTGGTCGGTGGACCACCTCAATGACGACGACCCGCTGCTGATCGAACAGATCCACAAGCGACTGCTGCCGCGCCGCGGCGTGTGGGCCAAGTCCGAGGAGATCCTGGTCACGGTCGGCGCCCAGCAGGCGCTGTGGATCGCCTGCATGCTGCTGCTCAAGGCGGGCCGGCGTTTCGGGATGGAGAATCCCGGCTACGTGGACGTCTACAACATCGCCCGCACCTTTACCGACGACATCCACCTGCTGCCGGTCGACGAACAGGGCATGCGCCTCGACCCGACGATCGCCGATTGCCAGCTGCTCTACGTAACGCCGAGCCATCAGGCGCCGACCACGGTGACCATGCCGCTGGAGCGTCGCCGCAAGCTGCTCGACATGGCGGAGATCGACAACTTCCTGATCATCGAGGACGACTACGAGAGCGAGACCAACTACCTGGACAATCCCACGCCGGCGCTAAAGAGCCTGGATCGCCACAACCGGGTGATCTACGTGGGCAGCCTCTCCAAGACCCTGGCGCCGGGCCTGCGCCTGGGCTACATGGTCGGCCCGCCGGCGCTGATCCGCGAGGCTCGGGCGCTGCGCCGCCTGATGCTGCGCCATCCGCCGACCAACAACCAGCGCGCCGTGGCGCTGTTCCTGGATCGCGGCTACCACGATGCCCTGCTGCGCCAGATTCACCAGGTGTTCCACAGCCGCTGGCAACGCATGAGCGAAGCGCTGGCTCGGCACCTGCCCGACGCCTCCGTGCCCTCGACCTACGGCGGCTCGTGCTTCTGGGTGAAGGGACCCGTGGGGCTCGACTGCCGCGAGCTGCGCCGCCTGGCGGCCGAACAGAGCATCCTGATCGAGTGCGGCGACATCCACTTCTTCGACGGCCCCCACCGCGAGTACTTCCGGCTCGGCTTCTCGGCGATCCCCGAGGCGCGCATCGAGGCCGGCATCGAGCGCCTGGCGGCGCTGATTCCTCAGGCGATCACCCCCTCATGAGCCCCGCCATCCTCGCGCCGTAGAAAGCCGTCTCCTGACAGGCCTTCTCCAAACGGGTCGCCGTCACAAGAAAGCCGCCTCACGGGCGGCTTCAAGCGATGGATAAGACGCGGCTCAGATCACCTCGTCCTTCAGGTGGTACCAGCGGTAGAGGAAGCGCTGGCCGAAGCGCCGGAACGGCGCGAAGGCCTGGGACTCGACCTTCTCGCGCAGGTTCGGGAACGGCAGCTTGGAGGTGAAGATCGGCAGGTCCAGCGCCTGGCCATGCCCGGCGATCCACTGCGCCAGGCGCTTACCGGCCTGGGCCGAGTACATCACGCCGTTGCCGCCGTAGCCCAGGGCGTAATAGACCGTCTCCTTGGCATCGGGCTGATGGATGCGCGGCATCATGTCGTGGCTGACATCCACCCAGCCCCACCAGGAGTAGTCGAGCTCGATGCCCTTGAGCGCCGGAAACTTGCGGTGCATGTCGCCAACCAGCACCGACTCGTACTTCTTCTGCGGCGCATCGCGGCCGGTGATGGCACTGCGGCTGCCGATCTGCAGGCGATTGTCCGGCAGCAGGCGATAGTAGTGACGCAGGATCCGGGTATCGGTGATGATCTGGTGGGTGCGAAAGTTGCACGCCGCCAGCTCCTGGTCGGTCAGCGGCCGGGTGACGATGGAGTTCGAGAGGATCGGCAGCAGGCGGTTCTTGAGCTCGCGATGCAGGCTCTGGGAGGTGTAGCCGCCGGTGGCGATGCCCACCGCGCGTGCCTTGACCACCCCACCAGGCGTCTGCAGGTAGTGCACGCCGCCGCGGGTCTCGAAGCCCTGCACCGGGCTCGCCGGGTGGATCTTCACGCCGAGCGACCGGGCCTTGCGGTGATAGCCGAAGGCCAGCTTGCCGGCGTGGATGCCGATGCCCTCGGGCTCGTGCATGGCGCCGGCCGCCTCCTGGTCACCCAGCCATTCGCGCTTCACCGTATCGGCGTCGAGGATCCGGGCGTCATAGTCGAAGGTCTCGCGCAGCAGCTTCGCCTCTTTCTCGAGGGTCGGCATCACCTTGTCGCGGTGGGCCACGTAGAGGTGGCCGCCCGGCTGGGGCTCGCAGTCGATGTCCTTGATCAGCGCCTTGAAGGTCGCCATGCCGTCGAGGCATTCGCGATGCAGCTTCAGGGCGGTATCCAGGCCGTAGCGCTGGATCCACTGGGAGCGCTTGAGGCGGCCGGAGGCACACTGGGCCTGGCCGCCGTTGCGGGTCGAGCAGCCCCAGCTGGTGCGGTTGGCCTCGAGCACCGTGGCCTTGATGCCGTACTCCTCGGCCAGGAAGATCGCCGCGGTCAGACCCGTGAAGCCGGAGCCGATGATCACCACATCGGCATCCGTGTCCTGGGTGATGGGCCCGTCATCGGCCGGCGGCTCGCCGGCGGTGCCGATCCAGTAGGTCGGCGCATAGTCACGACCCGCCCCCGGGGTGGCGCTCTTCAGGGGGTCATAGGCCGGATCATATGGCTGGGAGGGTGAGGTCTGGCTCGCCTCGGTCTCCGCCCCGCTTCTTGGCATTGTTGTCTCCATGATCGGACTCCTAGCAGTCTGGATGCGGTGCTCGAACCCGAGGCAATCAGGCGTTGACGGGGGGACGATTCTTGCGGAAGGCGTTCTTCACGGCGATCTTGCCGTCGCGGAAGGTGAAGGCGTCGATCATGCGCGCCTCGGAGCGTACGCCGTCGGTAGTGGTGCCCTGGTAGGTGGACTCGGAGAAGCCCTTGTCGCCGATCACGTGGTGCTCGGCGTCGGTCCAGCTGGCATCGGGGGCGGTCTTCCAGGCGTTCTCGAGGGCCTGACGCACCTCGGCCTGGCCGACGAAGCTCTTACCCTGCAGTTCCGGGCCGGCGATGGCGTGGAAGACGCAGTCGTCGGTCATCATGCTCATGACGGCATCGATGTCGTGACGGTTCAGGGCATCGCTGAAGGCTTCGAGAAGTTCGGTGGTCGGCTGGCTCATGGTGGGCTCCTGACGGTTGTCGTTGTTGGATCTGTCGTTAAGTGACCGATGCGTTGATGCATCGAGGCGGCACCTCGGCCGCGAACGAATCCAGCCTACTGACAAAGCCGAGGGGGCATTAGCGCCAGATACACGCCAACTGTTGGACCAGAGCGCTCGCCATGCTCGGCGACGCTCGCCGCACCATCCGACCGGCAAAAAAAACCCCCGGCGAGGCCGGGGGAACACGTTGCAGCACGTTCGGTCATCCCTACGATCAGACGTAGTCCTGGTACTTCTCGAGCAGGCGCACCGGCTTCTTCAGCGCGTCGCGGCGGAAGGGGTCGCCCAGCTCGCGGGTGCACATGATCTCGATGATGCAGGTCTTGCCCTCGTTCATCTGCAGGTCCACCGCCTTCTTCAGCGCCGGGCCCACGTCCTCGAGGCGATCCACGGTGATGCCCTCGGCGCCCATCGACCGGCCGATCTCGGCGAAGCTCTGATTGTCCAGCTCGCCGGCCACGAAGCGACGGTTGTAGAACTCGACCTGGTTCTTCTTCTCGGCGCCCCACTGGCGGTTGTGGAACACCACCGCGGTCACCGGGATCTCGTGACGCACCGCGGTCATGGTCTCCATCAGGCTCATGCCCCAGGCGCCGTCACCGGCGTAGGCGATCCCCGGACGCTCCGGCGCGGCCACCTTGGCCCCGATCATGGTGGGAAAGGCGTAGCCGCAGTTGCCGAAGCTCATCGGCGCGAAGAAGCTGCGCGGCTTCTCGAAGCGCAGGTAGCTGTGCGCCACGGCGTTGATGTTGCCGATGTCGGTGGACACCATCGCGTCCTCGGGCATGGCCTTCTCGAGCTCACGCAGCACCTGGCGCGGGTGCAGGTACTCGCCGCCGGAGAACGGCGTCTCGCCCTGGGCCTCGTCGATGGCGTCGAGGCTGAACGGGTCCTTCTCGTGGGTCCACTCGTCGAGCTCGCGCTCCCAGGCATCCTTCTCGCTGGCGATCTGGTCGGCACGCTTGGCCTTGGTGGCGTCGCACACCAGGTCACGGCTGGCCAGGCGCTCGGTGATCGCCTCGGCGGCGTCCTTGGCGTCGCCGCAGATGCCCACCGCGATCTTCTTCACCAGACCCAGCATCTTGTGGTCGGCGTCGATCTGGATGATCTTGGCGTCCTTCGGCCAGTAGTCCAGGCCGTGCTGCGGCAGGGTGCCGAACGGCCCCAGGCGCGTGCCCAGTGCGACGACCACATCGGCCTGGGCAATCAGCTTCATGCCGGCCTTGGAGCCCTGGTAGCCCAGCGGGCCGCACCACAGCGGGTGGCTGGCCGGGAAGGAGTCGTTGTGCTGGTAGCTGTTGACCACCGGCGC
>NZ_FPAQ01000040.1 GCF_900116405.1 Halomonas saccharevitans
ATCCATGATCACGAAGCGGTCGGCATACTGGCGTGCGAAGGGCAGCTTCTGCTCCACCAGAAGCACGCTGAGGCCATCCTCGCGGATCAGCCGGCGGATCACCTCGCCGATCTGGGCCACGATATTGGGCTGGATGCCCTCCCCCGGCTCATCGAGGATCAGTAACCGCGGCTCGAGCACCAGGGCCCGCCCGATAGCCAGCTGCTGCTGCTGGCCACCGGAGAGATCGCCCCCGCGGCGATGCTTCATCTCCTCGAGCACGGGGAAGAGCTCATAGACCCGCGGCGGAATCCGCTTCAGGCCGTCCTTTCGCGCGGCCAGGCCGGTGCGCAGGTTCTCCTCCACGGTGAGCAGCGGGAAGATCTGGCGTCCCTGGGGCACATAGCCGATGCCCAGCCGCGAGCGATCCTCGACCTTCCGCCGGGTCAGCTCCACATCGTCGGCATAGCGGATGCTGCCGGAGGCCACCGCCACCTCGCCCATGATCGCCTTCATCAGGGTGGTCTTGCCCACCCCGTTGCGTCCCATCACGCAGGTGCACCGACCGGTGGGTACCTCGAGGCCCAGGTCCCAGAGGGTGTGGCTCTCGCCGTAGTACTGGTTAAGCGTCTCGATGGTCAGCATCAGGCGGCCTCCTCGTCGGGGTCGGCGCCCAGGTAGACCTCGACGACCTTCGGGTCATGGGAGACCTGGTCCATGCTGCCCTCGGCCAGCACGCTGCCCTGGTGCAGCACCGTCACGGTGCGGGCGATGGAGCGCACGAAGCCCATGTCATGCTCGACCACCACCACGGACTGCTTGCCCTTGCCGGCAAGGCTCGTGAGCAGCTCGGCGGTGCGCTCCATCTCCTGCTCGGTCATGCCGGCCACCGGCTCGTCGACCAGCAGCAAGCGGGGACGCTGCATCAGCAGCATGCCGATCTCCAGCCACTGCTTCTGGCCGTGGGACAGGATGCCGGCCAGGCGCTGGCGACACTCGACGAGCCCGACGGTGGCGAGCACCTCCTCGATGCGGTCGCGGATCTCGCCGGTCAGGCGCGCGGTGAGCGTGGGCAGGATGCGCTTGTCGGCCGACATGGCAAGTTCGAGGTTCTCGAACACCGTCAGGGCCTCGAATACCGTGGGCTTCTGGAACTTGCGCCCGATGCCGAGGCTGGCGATCTCCGGTTCGCTCTTGGCCAGCAGGTCGTGGCGACTGCCGAACCAGACCGAGCCGCTGTCGGGTCGGGTCTTGCCGGTGATGATGTCCATCATGGTGGTCTTGCCGGCCCCGTTGGGGCCGATGATGCAGCGCAGCTCGCCATCGTCGATGGTCAGGTTGAGGTCGTTGATCGCCCGGAAGCCGTCGAAGCTGACGGTGACGCCGTCCAGATAGAGGATCGGGCCATGGCGAACATCCACGGGAGAAGCCGCCGGTACCAGGAAGTCGAAGACCCGGTCACGATCGGCAAGGGAATGCAGGAAACTCATGCGGAGGCCTCCCGGGGGGCAGTGGGTTCAGGAGATGACGAGGGTGGCGGACGACGACGGCGAAGCCGATAGGCGAGCAGGCCGGCGATGCCCTTGGGCAGCAGCACCGTGACCAGCACGAACATGCCGCCTAGGGCGAACAGCCAGGCATCCGGCATCACCCCGGTGAACACCGTCTTGGCATAGTTGACCAGTATCGCGCCGATGACCGCGCCGTAGAGGGTCGCGCGTCCGCCCAATGCCACCCAGAGCACGATCTCGATGGAGAAGATCGGCGAGAATTCGCTGGGGTTGATGATGCCCACCTGGGGGACATAGAGCGCCCCGGCGACCCCGGCCAGCATGGCCGAGACCACGAAGACGAACAGCTGGAAGCGCTCGACCCGATAGCCGAGGAAGCGGGTGCGCGCCTCGGCATCCCGGGTGGCCACGCAGACGCGTCCGAGCTTGCTTGAGACGATGGCCCGGCACAGCACGTAGCCCACGGCCAGGGCCATCCCGGTGGCCAGGAACAGGCCCAGGCGGGTGGCGTCGCTGCGCAGGTCGAAGCCCAGCAGTTCCTTGAAGTCCGTCAGGCCGTTGTTGCCGCCGAAGCCCATCTCGTTGCGGAAGAAGGCCAGCATCAGGGCGAAGGTCAGGGCCTGGGTGATGATCGACAGGTAGACCCCGGTGACCCGCGACCGGAAGGCCAGGAAACCGAACACCAGCGCGAGCAGCCCCGGGGCCAGCAGCACCATCAGGAAGGCGAACCAGGCCATGTCGAAACCCAGCCAGTACCAGGGCAGCGCGTCCCAGTCGAGAAACACCATGAAGTCCGGCAACAGCGGATCCCCGTAGGTACCGCGATCGCCGATCTGGCGCATCAGGTACATGCCCATGGCGTAGCCACCCAGGGCGAAGAAGGCCCCGTGCCCCAGGCTCAGGATCCCGAGATACCCCCACACCAGGTCCACGGCCACGGCCAGCAGCGCATAGCTCAGGTACTTGCCGAGCAGCGTCACGGTGTAGGTGGACACATGCAGCGGATGCTCTGCCGGCAGAGTCAGGTTGAACAGCGTCACCACGGCCAGGGCCGCGAGCAGGATGCCCAGGAAGCACTGCGTCGCACGTTCACGAAACGGTCGTGTGAGCCACGAACTCGAGCAATGCATGAATCAGCCCTCCGCTGCCCGGCCCTTCTGCGGAAAGAGTCCGCGGGGGCGCTTCTGGATGAACAGGATGATGAAGACGAGCACCAGGATCTTGGCCAGCACGGCCCCGGCCCAGGGCTCGAGGACCTGGTTGATCACCCCGAGCGACAACCCGGCCACCAGGGTGCCCCAGAGGTTCCCCACCCCGCCGAACACCACCACCATGAAGGAGTCGATGATGTAGTTCTGGCCGAGGTTGGGCCCGACGTTGGTCAGCTGGGAGAGTGCCACGCCGGCGAGCCCCGCCACGCCGGACCCCAGGGCGAAGGTCATGATGTCCACCCGGGTCGCGCGGATGCCCATGGAGCGCGCCATGGCACGGTTCTGCGTCACCGCCCTCACCTCCAGGCCCAGGCGAGTGCGGCGCATCACCAACATCAGGCCGGCGAACACCAGCAGCGCGAAGCCCAGCACGTAGAGGCGGTTCAAGGTCAGCGACAGGCCCTCGTTGATCATCAGCGAGCCACTCATCCACTCCGGGCTGACCACGGTGCGATTGAGCGGCGAGATCCCGGTGCGCACCAGCTGCTGGAGGATCAGGCTGACGCCGAAGGTGGCCAGCAGGGTCTCCAGGGGGCGACCCTTGAGGAACTGGATGACGCCACGTTCGATGGCGATGCCGGCCAGCGCCGCCACCAGGAAGCCGGCAGGGATCGACAGCACCAGCGCCAGGCCGGACTGGCCGGGCAGCAGCTGCTGCATCGCCCAGGTGGTGTAGGCGCCGAGCATCATCAGCTCGCCGTGGGCCATGTTGATGACCCCCATCACGCCGAAGGTGATGGCCAGCCCGATGGCCGCCAGCACCAGCACCGAGCCGAGCGACAGGCCGAAGTAGAGGGTCTCCAGGCCACTATTGAGCCTGAGCTTCTGCTCGATGTCGGCAAGCGCCGAGCTGGCGGCTTCCGCGAGCGCAGGGTCGTCGCTGCGTGCCGCCGAACTGAGGGCCGCACGGGCCTCGGGATTGAGGCTTCCCGCCAACGATTCGATCGCCGCGGCATCGCCCTGCTCGAGCCGATGAATCGCCAGACCCTGCGCCAGCAGGCGGCTGACCTCAGCATCTGCCTCGTCCTCGAGCAGGCCCTGCAGGGGCACCACCATGGCCTCGTCGACCCGCCCCAGCAGGTCGCGGGCCGCCTCACGCCGGGCACCGACGTCATCCACCCGCAGGTCGAGCACCGCCAGGACACTCTGCAGCTGGCCGCGCAGCGCATTGTTGATGCCGATGCGGTCGAGCTCACGGCGCGACATCTCGCCGAGGGCCTCGCCGGTCAGGGCATCGACCACCGGCCAGTTCCGGCCCCGGTTCTCGAGCACCACGACGAAGCGGCCGGTCTCCTTGTGGCGCTGCAGCTTGCCGCCAAGCAGGGCTTCCAGCCAGCCGCGGCTGCGCTCGTCGCCGCTGGCGACGATGGCCTCGATGGCTCCATCCATCCGGGCGTAGGACGCCGCATCGAGGGACGCCAGCAGGGACTGGCCGGTGTCGTCCTGGGCCTGTGCCTGGGCCTGGGCATGGACGGCCAGCGGCAGGCAGGCGAGCAGGCACAGGGCCAGCAGCCACCTGAGACAGGGGGGGATCTTCATGGACGTGTCCTGTGAATGATCGTCGAGTGGCGTGCCGACATCACCGGGCCGAGTGTCGGCCCGATGAGTCTGTCAGCGCGGTTCCGCGAAGAAACGCGTGTTATGCGACGGCGACCTCTTACTGGGTCTCGCTGCCACCGCAGCTACCCTTCACGACGTTGTAGTTGCCGCAGGACAGGGGGGCGCGCCAATCGCTGATCAGGTCCTTCGAGCCTTCCAGGTAGTCGGACCAGGCATCGCCGGCCACGGTGGAAGGGGTCTCCCAGACGATGGAGAACTGGCCGTTGTCCTGGATCTCGCCGATCAGCACCGGCTTGGTAATGTGGTGGTTGGGCATCATCGCCGCGTAGCCCCCGGTGAGGTTGGGGACGCTGACGCCGATGATGGCGTCCTTGACCTCATCGACCTCGGTGGTGCCGGCCTTGCGTACCGCCTCGGCCCACATGTTGAAGCCGATGTAATGGGCTTCCATGGGATCGTTGGTCACCGCCATGTCATCGCCGGTGTACTCGATCCAGGCGTCGATGAAGTCATAGTTAGTGTCCGTATCGACGCTCATGAAGTAGTTCCAGGCGGCGAGGTGGCCGACCAGCGGCGCGGTGTCGATGCCGGTGAGCTCCTGCTCGCCCACCGAGAAGGCCACCACCGGGATGTCGGCGGCGTCGATGCCCTGGTTGCCCAGTTCACGATAGAAGGGCACATTGGCGTCGCCATTGATGGTCGAGACCACCGCGGTCTTCTTGCCCTGGCTGCCGAACGCCTTGATCTCGGAGACGATGTTTTGCCAGTCCGAGTGACCGAAGGGGGTGTAGTTGATCATGATGTCCTCGTCGGCCACGCCATGCGACTTGAGGTAGGCATCGAGGATCTTGTTGGTGGTGCGCGGGTACACATAGTCCGTGCCGGCCAGCACCCAGCGCTCCACACCGATGTTATTCATCAGATAGTTCACGGCGGGAATCGCCTGCTGGTTGGGTGCCGCCCCGGTGTAGAAGACGTTCTCGGAGGACTCCTCCCCCTCGTACTGCACCGGATAGAAGAGCAGGCCGTTGAGCTCCTCGACCACCGGCAGCACGGACTTGCGTGACACCGAGGTCCAGTTGCCGAAGATCACGTCGACCTCCTCCTGAGCCAGCAGCTCACGGGCCTTCTCGGCGAACAGCGGCCAGTCGGAGGCCGGGTCCACGACGACGGCTTCCAGCTGGCGACCCAGCAGGCCGCCCTCGGCGTTCTGCTGTTCGATGAGCATCTCGACGGTGTCCTTGAGCACCGTCTCGCTGATGGCCATGGTGCCGGAGAGCGAGTGCAGGATACCGACCTTGATCGGATCCTCCTGGGCCATGGCGGGCGCCGCCACCCCCAGGCTCAGGAGGGACGCGGCCAGCCAGCGGGAAGAACGGAAAGCGGATGACGGAATCATGAGAGCTCCTTGCGAGCGATGTTGTTGTCGATGAGTCCTGGGCTGGAGGACATCGCGAGGATGCCTCTGATATGTCACCGCAAGGGGTGTGCCACTTCGACGGGCTGCCGCGTTTTGCTCGGCGAATCAGTCTATTGGCAGAAGCTCAACAAGGGACGGCATGCGCCGTCGGGCGCTTTCGTGGAGCGTGCGCCCGCCCCACCGCTCCCTCATCGCCCGAGACCATGGTGCAACGCACCATCACGGGGCACGGCGGCCGGACACGACACGGGGGCGCCGGCCTGGCCGGCGCCCCCGTGAAACACACAGAACGCAAAGGGTGAGCAGGAGACGCTGCCGAGCTCAGTCGCCTTCCGGCCCTCCCGTGCCGGTGGTCACCTTCATGCGGCGGCGCAGCAGCGGGCCGACGATGTAGGGCAGGATCAGCCCCAGGCCGGCGAACACCCACAGGCCGATGGCAAGCCCGCTGTCCCACAGGATGGTCCAGTCGCCGTCGGCGATGTCCATGGCGTGGCGCAGGTTCTTCTCCATCTCCGGCCCCAGCAGCAGGCCGAGGATCACCGGCACCAGCGGGATCTCCAGCTTGCGCAGCACGTAGCCGCCCACCCCGAAGGCCACCATGAAGTAGAGATCAAAGGTGGTGTTGCTGATCGAGTAGATCCCCACGAAGGCGATCATGGTCACGACCGGCAGCAGGTACATCGGCGGCACCGAGAGCAGCTTGACGAAGATCCCGACCAGCGGAATGTTCAGGATCAGCAGCAGGAAGTTGCCGATCAGCAGCGCCGCGATCACCCCCCAGACGATGTCGGCGTTCTGGGTGAACATCAGCGGTCCGGGCGTGATGTTCAGCGAGATCAACAGCGCCAGCAGCACCGCCGTGGTGCCGCTGCCCGGCACGCCCAGCGTCAGCATGGGCACCAGCGCGCCACTGGAGGCGCCGTTGTTGCCCGCCTCTGGCCCGGCCACGCCGCGCGGGTCGCCCTTGCCGAAGTAGCCCTTCTTGCCGATCACCTTCTTCTCGAGGGTGTAGCCGATGAAGCTGCCAAGCGAGGCCCCTGCGCCCGGCAGCACGCCGGCGATGAAACCCAGCACCCCGCCCCGCAGGCTCGACGGCAGAATGTTACGGATGTCCTTCCATTTCAGCGTGAGCTTGTTGACGGCCATCTTTTCCTTGCCGCCACCGGCCTTCTCCTCGATGAAGAACAACAGCTCCGAGATGGCGAACAGGCCGACGATGGCGATGATGAAATCCACCCCCTCGTAGAGTTCCAGCACGCCGAAGGTGTAGCGCTGCACGCCGGTGTTGTCGATGCCCACGGTGGCGATCATCAGGCCGATGGCCGCCGCGACGACCGTCTTCATGGGGTTCTTGCCGGTGATGCCGCCCAGGGTGGCGAACGCCAGCAGGAAGAGCGCGAAGTACTCGGCCGGCCCGAAGGTCAAGGCGAAGTCGGCCAGCAGCGGCGCCAGCAGGATCAGGCCGATGGTGGCGATCAGGCTGCCGATAAAGGAGGCCACGGCGGAGATGGCCAGGGCCTCGGAGGCCTTGCCCTGCTGGGCCATGGGGTAGCCGTCCAGGCAGGTCATCATGGCCGGCTCATCGCCGGGAATGTTGAGCAGGATCGAGGAAATGCGCCCGCCGTACATGGCGCCGGCATAGACCGAGGTCAGCATGATCATCGCGGTTTCCGGGGCGAGCCCCAGGGTGAAGGCCAGCGGGATCAGGATCGCCACCCCGTTGGCCGGACCCAGTCCCGGTAGCGCCCCGATCAGGGTCCCCAGGAAGGCGCCGAGCAAGGCGAACATCAGGTTGTGCGGTGCCAGGGCGACGCCGAACCCGTCCATCAAGAAGCCAAGCGTTTCCATCAACCCACCTCCAGGAACGACAGCAGGCCCAGCGGCAGCGCCAGGTCGAGGGCGAAGTTGAACACCAGATACACCACCACACCGGATACTGCCCCGATGACATAGGCCTTGACCGGGCGAGACCCCATGCGCCAGCACAGGGTGCCCACGGCCAGGGTGGTGCTGATGATGAAGCCGAGCGGTTGCAGCAGCGCGGCGTAGAAGATCAGCACGACCACGGCGACGATCAGCTCGATGCCGGTGCGGCTCCAGGGCCAGGCGTTATCCGGGTCCGGCCGCACGATCATGTACAGGCTGGACAGGGCCAGAACGGCGGCCAGCAGTCGTGGAAAGGTTTCGGGGCCGACGGCCTCGGTCCCGCCGAAGGGTTCGTTGAACTGAGTGGTGCCCCAGCCGTACGCGACGGCCAGGACGATCATCAGTATTCCGAAGATGCGATCATTGAAGGTCATTACTGAATCAACCCGATATCCTTGGAGAGCTGCTCGATATCATCGATCTGGTCCTTGACGAAGGACTCGAACTCACCGGCGCTCATGTGGAAAGGCATCAGGCCATTGTTGGTCATGACGTCCTTCCACTCCTGGCTTTCGTAGATGGTATCCATGGCATCCACCCAGTACTGCTTCGCCTCGTCGGAGATATCGGCCGGCATGTAGAAGCCACGCCAGTTGGGGCCGACGGCATCGATGCCCTGCTCCTTGGCGGTGGGGATATCGCTGTAATCGCCGGGCAGGCGCTCATCGGACAGTATGGCCAGTACCCGGAGGTCACCGGACTCCATGAAGCCCTGGGCCTCGGTGATGTCGCCGGTGAAGGCATCGACGTGGCCACCGATCACCTGGGTCAGAGCCTCACCGCCATTGTTGTAGGAGAGGTAGGGAATGCGCGGCAGCTCGTCGACCTCGGCCGCCTGAGCGGCGATCAGCACCTTGAGGTGATCCCAGCCGCCCTTGGCGCTGCCACCGGCAAACTTGACGCTACGCGGGTCTTCCTTGAGGGCCTCCATCAGCTCGGGCAGGTCATCGTATTCGGAGTCCACGGATACGCCGATCACGCCATAGTCCGCGCCCAGCGCACCGATCCAGTTGACCATGTCGGCGTTCATGCCCGGAAACTGGCCCTGGGCCAGGCGCGTGGTGGTCGCGGTGGACGCGGCGACCAGCAGCTGCTCGTCGCCGGCACGCTTGCTGACGGTGTGCGCATAGGCCACCCCGCCGCCGGCGCCGGCCATGTTGATGGTCTGCACGCTGCGCGGCACGATATCCATATCTTCCATCACCTTCCCCACGCTGCGGCAGGTGAAGTCCCAGCCGCCACCCGGATCGGCGGGGGCCAGGCACTCGACCTTGCCCTCGGGCTCGAAGGCGAAGGCGGTTGCGGCGGTGGTGGCGAGGGCAGTGATCGCTACCAGCTGGACGGGTCGCTTGAGGTTCATGGCGGGCGTTCCTCCTGACATCGGGCTTGTGAAGTCGTTATGTGATGTTCGGCTTGCGGAACCTGTCGGCCTTCCTTACAATTCTGTAAGGCAGAACATCGTTCCTCAGGACAGAAAGTTAGGCCCCGGATCATGGAGCGTCAACGCTCCGGCGCCCGATTGCGACCAAAGTTCAAGGCCACCGAGGTTCCATACCACCAGGGCGAAAGACATAACGGAGGCTCGATCCGCAGATGGCACAGGACCGCGTCGAGGCCGTGGAGCGCGCACTGACCGTGCTCGAGGTCTTCGACTCCGCGCAGGAATACTTCACCCTGGCCGAGCTGGCCCAGGCCACCGGCTACTACAAGAGCACCCTGCTGCGCCTGCTCGGGTCGCTTTCCCGCTTCGACTACGTGCAGCGTGACGACCACGGCCGCTGGCACCTCGGCCATGCCCCGGTGCGCCTGGCGCGTCGCCACCTGCCCGGCCGGCACCTGGCGAGGCGCATCCAGCCCCTGCTGGCCCGCCTGGCGAGCGAGTCCGGCGAGACCGCGACCCTGCTCGAGGTGGAGGACGGCATGGCGGAGTGTCGCCTGGTCACGCTGCCCGAGACCGCCCTGCGTCATGACCTGCACCCGGGCGACCGCTGGGCGGTGACGGAAGAACACGACCCGCGCCCGGCCCTGCCCGGCGGCGCCATGGTGTGCCAGGCGTTGCCCGGCGACGCCATCGAGCCGCCGCGCTGGCTGGCCCTCTCGGGCCCGGCCGGACGCCTGGACACGCACCGCGCCAGGGCCGCGCTGGAGCATGCCGTGGCGGTGCTGTCGGCCGGCCCGGGACGCGACTCAGGGGAGACGGGGTCATGACGCTGCTGCTGGTGGAAGATGATGCCCTGCTGGCCGAGACGCTGACCGAGACCCTGCGCCTGCAGGGCCACGAGGTCTGCTGCCTCGACGACGGCAGCGCGGCGCATGAGCGCCTGGCGGTGCCCGGGCATGGCCTCGCGCTGGTGCTGCTCGACCTCAACCTGCCGGGCTGTGGCGGACTCGAGGTGCTCGAGGCCCTCAGGGCGCATGACCGCGCCACTCCCGTGTTGATCCTCACCGCCCGTGGCGCCGTGGAGGACCGGGTCCGCGGCCTCGACCTGGGCGCCGACGACTACCTGGCCAAGCCCTTCGCCCTCGACGAGCTCGAGGCTCGCGTGCGTGCCCTGCTCAGGCGCCGCAGCCCCGCGGCGGCGCTGACGGCGGGGCCCCTCACCCTCGACATCCGGCAGCAGCGCTTTACGCTTGAGGGCGAGCCGCTCACCCTGCCGCCCCGGGAGCAGCGCCTGCTCGCCTGCCTGATGCAGCATGCCGGCACGCCGGTGGACAAGGCCCGGCTCGCCGAGGAGGCGTTCCAAGGCGACGCCATGGGCGACAACGCCATCGAGGTCTATGTGCATCGGCTGCGCAAACGCCTGGCCGGAAGCGCCGTGGCCCTGCGCACGGTGCGCGGCCTGGGTTACCTGCTGGAGGCCGAGTGACGCGCGGCGACAGCCTCTCGCGCCGCCTGCTGGTCTGGCTGCTGCTGCCGCTGCTGGTACTGGGTAGCCTGATGCTGCTGCAGGCCTGGTTCGAGGCACGACGCACCGCCGATCGCGCCTTCGACCGCCTGCTCGAAGCCGCCTCCCTGGCCATCGCCGAGCAGGTGCAGTGGCAGGACGACCGCCTGTGGCTCGACCTGCCGCCGGCGGCGCTGGAGATGCTGGCCACCGATGCCGAGGAACGGGTGTTCTATAGCCTGATCGACCGCCGCGGCCGCATGATCACCGGCAACGCCGAACTGCCGGGGGATCAACGCGAGGCGGTGTCGGATGACGACACCCTGCTCTACCGCGACGTCACCTGGCAGGGCCTGTCGGTGCGCCAGGGGGTGCGTCGCACGCGCCTCGAGGACTGGCAGCTGCGTGAGCCCTTCGAGGTACGCGTCGCCCACAGCCGCGAGGGGCGTGATGCCCTGGCCGCCGAGCTGTGGCGCGCCAACCTGGCGATGATCCTGGCCATGGCGGCGCTGGCGATCGTCGCGCTGCTGCTGGCGATCCGCACCGCCCTGGCACCGCTGACCCGCCTGCGCCGCGCGATCAGAAGCCGCGATCCACGCACCCTCGCCCCGCTGGAACTTCGCCTGCCGCGCGAACTCGCCGAGCTGCGCGACACCGTCAACGAGCTGCTCGCCCGGATGCGACGGGTGCGCGCCAACCAGGAACGCTTCATCGGAGATGCCTCGCACCAGCTGCGTACGCCGCTGGCGGGGCTCTCGGCACGCGCCGAGCTGGCCCTGCGCCAGGACGACCCGGCCCGCTGGCGGGAGGCCCTGGTCGCCATGCAGGCCACCAGTTCCCGCACCGCGCGACTGGCGATGCAGCTGCTGTCGCTGACGCGGCTGGCCAATCCCGAATACCGCCCCGAGCGCGCGCCGCTATCGCTCAACGCCATCGCACGGGAGGCGGTACGCGAGCACTGGACGGCCTGTCACCGGGCGGGGGTCGATCTGGGCGTGGCGACCGCCGCGGCCGACGTCGAGATACTCGGCATCGATTGGCAGCTCGCCGAGGCGCTCGGCAACCTGATCGACAATGCACGTCGCTACGGGGCGAGGCACGTCACGATCCGGGTCGGCGAGCAGCCGCCGAGCCTGTCTATCGAGGACGACGGCCCGGGAATTCCCGCGGCGCGGCGAACGCTGATGCTGCGCCCCTTCCATCGCGATCGTGACGATCTTGAGGGCTCCGGACTGGGGCTCGCCATCGTCGACGGCATCGCTCGCACTCACGGAGCGCGGCTGGCCATGTCCGCCGGCCCTGGCGGCGTCGGGCTTCGCGTGACGCTGCGATTCCCCGGAGACAGCCCATGAGCCCCCGTCGTCACTCTCTGACGCCTTCTCTGCGTCGCGCCGGACGCCGCCTGCTCGCATGGCTGCTGGCCTTTCCGCTTGCACTGCCGTTTACGTTCTCGTTGACGCTCTCGTTGGCCATTCCCGCCGTCCACGCCGCGGAGAGTCTGCGCTACCCCACCACATTCGATGGCGACGCCGCAGCGGCGCTGGTGATCCATGGCGCACTGGACCTCCCCCAGGTGCGACCGCTGCTGGACGCCTTCCACCGCGACCACCCCGATGTCGCCCTGCACTACCGCAACCTGACAACCCTGGCCCTGCACGAGCGGTTTCTGAAGGCGCCCGCGGAAGCCGACGTGCTGATCTCCTCGGCCATGCCCTGGCAGTACCGCCTGGCCAACGATGGCCAGGCACAGCCGCTCGACACGCCTGCGGCCAGGCGCTGGCCGGCCTGGGCCCGCTGGCGCAGCGAGCTCTTCGCCGTCACCTTCGAGCCCATCGTGATGGTGGTGAACGAGGCGATCATCGAGCGCTTCGGCGAGGTTCGCAGCCACGCCGACCTGCTGGCGCTGCTGGAGCGCCAGAGCGAGTCGCTGCGCGGCCGCGTGGTGACCTACGACCCGGCCATCAGCGGCGCGGGCTATACCTATGCCATCGAGGAGTCTCGGCTCTCGCCGCGCTACTGGGAGCTGGTGGCGGCGCTCGGCGAGGCCGAGGCCGCCCTGGTGGGGACCACCGGGGAGATGCTGGAGGGATTGATCGAGGGTCGCTATCTGGTGGGCTACAACCTGCTGGGCAGCTACGCCCGGGAGCGCCTGGCCAACCATCCACGGCTCAAGATCGTGGTGCCCGAGGACTACGCACTGGTCACCCAGCGCCTGGCCCTGGTGCCGCGCCTGGCGCCCCACCCAGAGACGGCTCGGCGGTTCCTCGACTACCTGATTGGCGAGCGGGGGCAGGAAGTGCTGGCGCGAGAGACGCCGCTGGGCGCCATTCATCCCTCGCTCGAGGGACCGGGCACGGCGGCGTCGCTGCGACGGCAACGTGGCGATGCGCTGCGCCCCATCACCCTGGGCCCCGGCCTGCTGGCGACCCTGGACGATCTCAAGCGAGAGGCGCTATTGACGCGCTGGCGACGCGAGTTCATGCGACGGCGGCGCCACTGAACCATCCCAGGCGGCTGATTCAGCGGACGTAGGAGATCTCCACCGGCACGGTGCCCCGCTTGAGCATGCCGAGCGCCTTGGCGGCCCGCTTGGAGAGATCGATGATGCGACCCTTGGCATAGGGCCCGCGATCATTGATCAGCACCTCGACCTCGCGGCCGTTGTCCTCGCGAGTCACCGTGACCCGGGTGCCGAACGGCAGGGTCGGATGGGCGGCCGTAAGCGCCTGCTGGTCGAAGGGCTCGCCACTCGCCGTGGTGCGGCCCTGGAAGCGGTCGCTGTAGTAGGACGCCACCCCCTGCTGGGTCTTGGCCTCGGTCTCATGGGCCTGCCCCGTGCCGGCGCAGCCGGCCATCAGCCACCCCGCCACGCAGCAAGTCAGAATCAGTCGGGAGCGAATCCCCATGCGGTCACCTCATGACATACCGTGTTGCGCCGACACCCGCATCCAGCGATCAGGCACCATGGTCGAGGGTCGGCGGCGAAGGGTGCTTGCCCTCCAGCCACCCCGAGCTGTTGGCCCGTGCCTGGTCGAACCAGGCCAGCCGATCGTGCAGAGTCACGACACCGCCGACGACGATCAGCGTCGGCGGTCGGATAGTAACCACTTCGCCTGCCGGCGGCAACTGCTCCAGGGTGCCGACGTGCACCCGCTGGCGTGCCGTGGTGCCCTGCTCGATCAGCGCCACGGGGGTGTCCGGCGCCAGGCCGTGACGGCAGAGCTGCTCGCCGATCAGCTCAAGGCTCCCCAGCCCCATGTAGAACACCAGGGTCTGGCCGGGGCCGGCCAGCGTCGGCCAGTCCAGGTCGCTGCTGCCGTTGCGCAGGTGACCGGTGACGAAGCGCACCGACTGGGCGTGATCGCGGTGCGTCAGCGGGATGCCGGCATAGGCCGCACAGCCCGATGCCGCGGTGATGCCGGGCACCACCTCCACCATGATGCCCGCCTCGACCAGGGTCTCGAGCTCCTCTCCACCGCGACCGAAGATGAAGGGATCGCCGCCCTTGAGGCGGACCACCCGCTTGCCCGCCCGTGCCCAGTCGACCAGGGCCTGATTGATGCCGTCCTGGGGCACGCTGTGCCGCGAACGCTCCTTGCCGACGTAGAGGCGATGGGCCTCGGGCCCCGCCAGGGCCAGGATCTCATCGCTGACCAGTCGGTCATGGAGGATCACCTCGGCGGCCTGGAGACGCCGCCACGCCTTGAGGGTCAACAGTTCCGGATCTCCCGGGCCGGCCCCGACCAGGCTCACACAGCCCGGCGGGAAGGCCGAGCCCGCCGGCATCCCCGTCGCCGCCTCGTCTCGCCCCATCGCACGCTCGGAACCGGTCTGCATATTCCAACAACCTCAGTAATCATTAATGATTTATGCATTATGGTAATTAACGTGCAACTCGGATACCACGACTCCCTTGGCACAAGCCTATAACCGATGGTTTCAGCATCGAGAGCCCAGCGCGCATGCTCAAGGGCCGGGGTGCAAGACCGGTGGGATTCACTTCCCTCGCCCGAAACGACATCGCCCCCGCGGGGCGGGGGCGATGTCGACGCGTTTGATAAGGCCGGCTCAGGAGCAGAGCGTTCGCCGCAGGCGGGGGCTTACGAGTTCGCCGAGCAGGGTAACCGCCACCAGGATCGCCAGCAGCCAGGGCCAGTGCAGGCCGAATTCGACGCGGGTGATGCCCAGGGCATCGACGAAGATCATCAGGATCCCAAGCGGGCTGACGTAGCGCACCATGAACAACCAGAGCGCATGCCAGCCAGGCGACAGGCCGAGCTCTTCCCGGAAGGACTCACTCTTCAACACGAACCCGGCCAGCATCACCATGCCCAGACCGCCGAGCGGCATCATCCAGCGCGAGGTCAGGTAATCGAGCCAGTCGAAGAAGTGCTTGCCGTAAAGGGTCCAGTCGGCGCCGACGTTGAAGGAGAGCATCGCCAGGGTGCTGACCAGCCACAGCACCAGGCCGGTGCCCCAGGAGGCGCTGCGCCGCGAGAGTCCCTTGTTATCACACAGCCACGAGACGGTGGCCTCGACCATGGAGATCGATGAGGTCAGCGCGGCCATGGAGAGCATCACGAAGAAAAGGATGCCGAACAGGGTGCCCATGGGGATGGCCTGGAAGGCCAGCGGCAGGCTCATGAAGATGAGCCCCGGGCCGCTGCTCGGGCTCATGCCATTGGCGAAGATCACCGGGAAGATCGCCAGCCCCGCCATCAGCGCTACCACGGTATCGGCCAGCGCCACGGAGAGCGTGGTACGCGCGATCGAGGTGGTCGCGGGCAGGTAACTGCCATAGGTGAGGATGGCCCCGGAGGCCAGCGACAGGGTAAAGAAGGCATGGCCCAGCGCGGCCAGCATCCCCTCGCTGGAGAGGCGGCCGGCGTCGAAGGAGAACAGGAAGTCGACCGCCGCCGGGAAGCCGCCGGAGAACACGCCATAGCCGATCAGCAGCAGCAGCATCAGCACCATGCCGGGCATCATCCAGCTGACGCTCTTCTCGATGCCGGCCTGCACGCCCTTGCCGACGATCACCATGGTCGCCACGGTGACCAGGGTGCTCCAGAACCCGAGGTTCAGGGGGCTTGCGTTGTTGGCCCCGAAGATCGCCGCCATCTCGTCGACGCTGGAGCCGGCGAGGCCGCCGCTCAGCATCTTCCAGAGGTAGGCGAAGGACCAGCCCGCCACCACCACATAGAACGACAGGATCAGAAAGCCACACAGCATGGCCATCCAGCCGAGCAGCGACCAGGCCGAGCCGCGGCCCGACTCGGCGATGACGCGGCGCAGGGCGTCGACCGGACTGCCTCGGCCACGACGCCCCAGGGCGATCTCGGTCATCATCACCGGCACCCCGACGGCCAGGATGCAGGCCAGATAGACCAGCACGAAGGCGCCGCCGCCGAACTCGCCGGTGATGTAGGGAAACTTCCAGATGTTGCCCAGGCCTACGGCGGATCCGGTCGCCGCCAGGATGAAGCCCCAGCGGCCGAGCCACTGGGTTCGGGGTTGCGCGTTGGTTGTCATATTACACCAGGGGTCACGGAGATTTTTCCGACACCGCGAGGCATCGCCAGCAAGCGGCTATTGTGACGGATTTTATCGTGATTGGGCAGACGCACCGCCGATTGCGCTGCCCAACTCCCCCAGGGCCTTGCGAAGATGCGCTGCCGATGGCACTTCACATCAGCGCCGGGCCGCCAGCCTCGACCGCGACGGCATTCCGGCAAGGACTGTGTGTACCACGCCTGAAGCCCCACGATTCAGGCAGGCTGGTCTATGCTGGTGGGCAGCAGGGGCATTTGGCACACAATGCCGCGCTCGTCAGCCTGTCAACCGGTACGTGCCCGGGAGGACACCATGACCAGTGACACCCGCATCGGACCAATCACCCTGCCCGACACCCGGGCCAGACGCGTCGTCGAACGCCTGCTGGAAGGGTCCGGCGTAACGCTCAACGGTGATGCTCCTCAGGATATCCGCGTGCTGCACCCAGACGTCTTCTCCAGAATCCTTCATCAAGGCACGCTGGGACTCGGCGAGACCTACATGGAGGGCTGGTGGGAGTGCGATCGCATCGATCAGATGGCCACCCGGATGCTGCTGCATGGCCTCGGGCAGCATGCCCGCACGCCATCGGAAAAGCTCATCTACCGTCTGCAGTCGGGATTTCGCAACCTGCAGAGCAAGACGCGCGCCTATATGGTCGGCGAGGTGCACTACGACCTGGGCAATGATCTCTTCGAGCGCATGCTCGACGAGACCATGTGCTACTCCTGCGGCTACTGGAAGGAAGCGGACGACCTCGCCACCGCCCAGCGGGCCAAGCTAGAACTGGCGTGTCAGAAGCTCGATCTGAAGCCGGGCATGACAGTCCTCGATATCGGCTGCGGCTGGGGCAGTTTCGCCGAGCATGCGGCCCGACACCACGGCGTGGAGGTCACCGGCATCACCATCTCTAAAGAGCAGGCGGCCCTGGCTCGAGAGCGCTGCGCCGATCTGCCGGTGGAGATACTGCTGCAGGATTACCGCGACCTCGACGGCCTCTTCGACCGGATCGTCTCCATCGGCATGTTCGAGCATGTGGGGCACCGCAATTACGACACCTATTTCGAGACCATCCCACGCCTGATGCCGGCGGACGGCCTCTTCCTCCTGCATACCATCGGCTCCAACCACTCCCAGATATCGGCGGATCCCTGGATTCATCGCTACATCTTCCCCAACGGGACCCTGCCCTCGGCCATGCACATCGCTCGCGCCAGCGAGGATCATTTGATGATGGAGGACTGGCAGAACTTCGGCCCGGACTATGACCGAACGCTGATGGCCTGGCTGGCCAACGTCGACGCTCACTGGCACGAGATCGCCCCGCGCTACAACGAGCGCACGCGCCGGATGTTCCGCTACTACCTGTCGGTCTGTGCCGGCGCCTTCCGCGCCCGCCACCTTCAGCTCTGGCAGGTGGTCTTCTCTCGCGGCCGGGCCCAGCGGTACGACGCACCGCGCTGATGAAGGGGCGCGCCGTCATGGCCTGGACCGGTCGCGTAGTACATTAACTAAGCCTTATTGTCGGCGATCGCCTACACCTGAAGAAGGATAGGCAGTATCATTGCGAGGCGGCATAATGCCGGTCGCCATATAGCGACGCGCCCCGAGAGAGCGCACGACAGCCCCCCAGCCACTCGCTGGGCAGGACGATAACGACACTCGCTGTGCGCAGCAGGGATACAAGGACACCCGCATGCCCTCCAACGATGTCCTGCCGGGTAAAACCCTCTCAATACCCCAGTGGCGACTCGACTTGAACGAGCAGCTGCCCGGCGTGATCTTCCAGCTGCATCGCACACCGGATGGTCATCTGCACTTTCCCTATCTGGCCGGCAGCGGCGCGGGGCTCGATGGCCTCGACAGGCGCGACCTGGCACACAATGCCCAACCCGCTCTGGATAGACTGGCCGAGCCAGACCACCCGCGTCTGATGGCCATCATCGAACGCTCGGCCCGTTCGGACACTCCCATCGCCACCACCTTCCGACTGCGTTTGACCGATAAGCGCATGCGCTGGATCGCCGTGCGCGCCCAGCCTCGCCGCGTCGAAAGCGGCACCCTCTGGGTCGGCCTGATGATCGACATCACCGAGCAGATGATCGAGGAGGACCGCCTGCGCCGGCTATCGGACACCGACGACCTCACCGGCCTGGCCAACCGACGCAAGCTGATGACGCGTCTCGAAGAAGAGATCTCGCTGAGCAACCGCCATGGCCTCCCGCTGTCGCTGATGATGCTGGATCTCGACCATTTCAAGTCGATCAACGACACCTGGGGCCACCTGCAAGGCGACCAGGTGCTGCGCGAGCTCGCCAACCTCTGCCAGGGCATCCTGCGCGAGGAGGACCTGATGGCCCGGCTCGGCGGCGAGGAGTTCGCGGTACTGCTTCCCCTGACGCCCGAATCACACTCCTACCAGCTAGCGGAGCGCCTGCGCGAGCGGATCTCCGCCCACAATTTCGGCGTCGGCCAAGGCCACATCACCGTCAGTATCGGTATCACCGCACACCGCGTCGGCGATTCCCGCGAGATCCTCATGCAGCGCGTCGACGAGCGCCTCTATGCCGCCAAGCACGGCGGGCGCAACCGGGTGATGGCCGGCGCCTAGCCGGATTCTTGAAAGAGGCTCATCCCACCTTGGGGTGCTATTAACCAGGAAAGAACATGAGTCGCCTTCCTGGGGGAGCGACGGTTCGGCGGACGCGAGTCGCCCGGGGCCGTTATACTGGACGGATTCCCAGTGAACCTCCAACGCCTCGGCAGGGAGAGCCCCATGATCCAGCAGACGCTCGCACAGGTCTTCGGCTACGACGACTTCCGCCCCGGCCAGCAGCCGGTCATCGAGGCGGTCGTGGCCGGCCGCTCGGCGGCGGCCATCTTCCCTACCGGCTCCGGCAAGTCACTCTGCTATCAGCTGCCCGCCCTGCACCTCCCACACCTGACGCTGGTGATCTCGCCCCTGCTGGCCCTGATGCAGGATCAGCTGGCGTTCCTGGCGCGCCACGACATTGCCGCCGCCAGCCTCGATTCCAGTCAGAGCCGCGAGGAGGCGGCGGCGGTGATGGAGGGCGTCAAGCGCGGCGACATTCGCATCCTGATGGTCTCGGTCGAGCGCCTCAAGAACGAGCGCTTCCGGGCCTTCATCCGCCGCGTACCGATCTCGCTGATGGTGGTGGACGAGGCCCACTGCATCTCCGAATGGGGCCATAACTTCCGGCCGGACTACCTCAAGCTGCCCGCCTATCGCCGGGAGTTCGGCATTGCCCAGGTGCTGCTGCTCACCGCCACGGCCACGCCTCGGGTCATCGACGACATGCGCAGCCGCTTCGACATCGCGCCACAGGACGTCACCGGCACCGGCTTCTATCGCGCCAACCTCGACCTCGCGGTCTCCCCGGTGCCCGCCGAACAGCGCCCGCGCCGGCTGGTGGAGTGGCTGCAGCCAAAATTCACGCCGGGCCCACCCGAGCCCACCATCGTCTACGTCACCCTGCAGCAGACCGCCGAGCGCCTGGCCGCCTATCTCCAGAAAGCCGGCCTTCCGACGGCCGCCTACCACGCCGGGCTCGACGCCGAGCGACGCGACGCCATCCAGCGGGACTTCATGGCGGGGCATACGCCCTGCATCGTCGCCACCATCGCCTTCGGCATGGGCATCGACAAGGCCGACATCCGCAACGTGGTGCACTTCGACCTGCCGAAGTCCATCGAGAACTACAGCCAGGAGATCGGCCGTGCCGGCCGGGATGGCCTGCCCTCGAACTGCCTGATGCTGGCCGGGCGCGATCACCTCGAGGTGCTGGAGAACTTCGTCTACGGCGATACACCGGAGCATCACGGCATTCGTCGCGTGATCGATACCCTGCAGGCCACCGGCAACGAGTGGGAACTGATGCTCAACGCCCTCTCGCGGCACAGCAATATCCGTCCTCTGCCGCTCAAGACCCTGCTCGTGCAGCTCGAGCTGCGCGGCATCATTGCCCCGCGCTACAGCTACTTCGCCGATTACCGCTTCCGCCTGACGGATGAGCCGGAAGCGCTGGTGGCTCGCTTCCAGGACGAACGGCGCGCCTTCGTCCAGGCGATTCTCGACGCCTCGTCCCGGGCTCGCACCTGGTACACCCTGGACTTTGCCGCCCTCGAGGCGCTAGGCGCCGAGCGCGGGCTCGATACTCGGCGCGGGCGCGTCATCACCGCCCTGGAGTACTTCGTCGAGAAGGGCTGGATGACCCTGGAGAGCAAGCAGATGACCGAGGTCTACGAGGTGCTCGCCCGGGAGGCCGACCCGGCCGCGCTCACCGATGACCTCTCCCGCTATTTCCGCGACAAGGAGGGCGCGGAGATCGAGCGGCTCGAGGCCATGCTGGCGCTCTTCGAGAGCGACGGCTGCCTCAGCCGGCGCCTGGCCGACTGGTTCGGCGACGCCCGGGCGCCCGAGCGCTGCGGCCACTGCTCGGCCTGCCGAGGCCTGGTGGCGCACCTGCCCACCGCCGCGAAGACAGCGCCTCCGGCATCCCAGGACCTCGATGCGCTGTGCGCCCCCTTCCTCGAGCGACTCGGCGAGGCCGGTGAGGGTCACCCGGCCACGCCGGATCTTCTGACGCGCTTTCTCTGCGGCATCACCGCCCCGCTCTTCACACCGCTGAAGGCGCGCCAGCTGCGGGGCTTCGCCGCCCTCGAAGGGCTTCCCTATGGCGAGGTGCGTGAGCGGGTCGCCGAACGCCTGCCCTGGATGGCGACGCCCTCTCCTGCTCGCTGAGCGAGGCGTTGCCTAGGCGTTGTCTAGGGAGCGTCGGCTTGACGACCCGACGCTACTGCACGACCTTTTTCGACAGGAGATCGACGTGATGCATCACGCCGAGGCTATTCCTTTCGACGATCAGGAGAAGACCATGAGCCAGCTTTCCGAACAGCCCTGCGAGGCGTGCCAAAAGGACGCTCCCCGCGTGACCCAGGCCGAGATCGAGCAGTTCGGGGCCGAGATCCCCGAGTGGCAGATCGTCGAGCGCGATGGCATCATGAGGCTAGAGCGGAGCTTCACGTTCCGCGACTTTCAGCAGGCCCTCGACTTCACCAACCGCGTCGGCGAGATCGCCGAAGAGGTCGGACACCATCCGGCTCTCTTGACCGAATGGGGCAAGGTCACCGTGACCTGGTGGTCGCACGAGATAAAGGGTCTGCACAAGAACGATTTCATTCTTGCCGCCAGAACTGACGAGGTAGCGACATAAATGTTCGAGAAAATTGAGCGGGTTCCCGGGGATGCCATCCTCGGTCTGATCGAGGCCTTCAAGAAGGACACCAATCCCCAGAAGGTCGATCTCGGCGTGGGCGTCTACAAGGACGACCAGGGCAACACCCCGGTCATGCGCGCCGTGAAGGAAGCCGAGGCCCTGCTGCTCAAGAACGAGACCACCAAGACCTACATCGGCTCGCACGGCGCACCGGCGTACGGCCAGGCCGTGCTGCCCATGGTGCTGGGCGAGGGCTCACCGGTGCTCGAGGCCGGTCGCGCCAGCGCCACCCAGTCCCCCGGCGGTACCGGCGCCCTGCGCCTGGCGGCGGACTTCATCGCCAAGCAGCTGCCCGGCAAGGACGTCTGGGTCAGCGATCCGACCTGGCCAAACCATCTGGGCATCTTCCCGGCCGCCGGCCTGACGCTGCACAAGTATCCCTACGTCGATGCCGAGAACCGGCTGGATTTCGACGGCATGCTCGGCGCCCTCAAGCAGATTCCGGAAGGCGACGTGGTGCTGCTGCACGCCTGCTGCCACAACCCCACCGGCTTCGACCTGTCCCAGGCCCAGTGGCAGCAAGTGCTGGAGGTGGTCCGCGAGCGCAACCTGCTGCCGCTGATCGACTTCGCCTACCAGGGCTTCGGCGCGGGGCTGGACGAGGACGCCTACGGGGTGCGCCTGCTGGCCGAGAACCTCGATGAGGTGATCATCACCAGCTCCTGCTCCAAGAACTTCGGCATCTACTGCGAGCGCACCGGCTGCCTGATCCTGGTGGCCAAGAACGCCGAGCAGATGGAGAACGTCCGCTCCCAGGTGGCCATCGTTGCCCGCGAAAACTACTCCAACCCGCCGGCCCATGGCGGCGCCATCGTCAGCGAGATCCTGCACTCGGCCGAGCTTGCCACCGTCTGGCGCGAAGAACTCACCGAGATGCGCGATCGCATCAATACGCTGCGTCGCGACTTCGTCGAGGCCCTCAAGCCCTATGGCCTGGACCAGAAGTATGCCTGCGTCGCCGAACAGCGCGGCATGTTCTCATACACCGGCTTGACGCCCGATCAGGTCGATCGCCTGCGTGACGAATTCGGGATCTACATGGTGCGTTCCGGCCGCGCCAACGTGGCCGGCTTCTCGCACGAGAACCTGCCCTACCTGGCCAAGGCGATCGCCGCGGTCAACTGATCTCGTCAGCCCCCCAACCGATAACGCCCGGGCCGATGGCTCGGGCGTTATACATTACGGCGATGATGATCACGCCGCGTAGCGGGAGACCCCCAGGCCACTGGGATCGATGGCCGGTGCACGGCCATCGATCAGGTCGGCCAGCAGCTGGGCGCTGCCGCAGCTCATGGTCCAGCCCAGGGTGCCATGCCCGGTGTTGAGCCACAGGTTATCGACAGAGGTGGCGCCGATGATCGGCGTGGAGTCCGGGGTCATGGGCCGCAGGCCGGTCCAGAACTCGGCTCGGGCCACGTCGCCCCCCTCGGGGAAAACGTCGCGCACCACCATGGCGATGGTCGCCCGGCGTTTCTCCAGCAGGCTCAGGTCGAAGGAGGCCAGCTCCGCGGTACCGCCCACCCGAATACGATCATCGAAGCGCGAGATCGCCACCTTGAAGGTCTCGTCCATCACCGTGGACTGGGGAGCGCCCCCGTCGTCGGTGACCGGCACGGTCAGGCTGTAGCCCTTCACCGGATAGATCGGCAGCCGAATCCCCATGTCCTTGACCAGGAACGGTGAGTAGCTGCCCAGACAGACCACGTAGGCATCGGCGGTCAGCTCACCCTCGCTGGTCACCACGCTCTCGATGGCCCCGGCGCTGCGCTTGAGGCGCTGGATCTCGACGTTGAAGCGGAACTCGACGCCCAGCCGCTCGCGGCAGTAGTCCGCCAGACGGTTGGTGAAGAGGTAACAGTCGCCGGTCTGATCATCGGGCAGGTGCAGCCCGCCGACGAACTTGCCCGGCACCCGGCCAAGCGCCGGCTCGACGCCTTCGATCTCATCGGCATTGAGCAGCTGGTGGCGCACGCCGCACTGCTCCAGGACCCGCATGTCCTTGGCCACGGCCTCCACCTGGCTCTCATGGCGAAACAGCTGCATCAGGCCGCGCTGACGATCCTCGTAGCGGATCCCGGTCTCGTCACGCAGGGCATTGATGCAGGCCCGGCTATGCTCGGCCACGCGCACCATGCGCTCCTTGTTGACCATGTAGCGCTCGGGATCGCAGTTGCCCAGCATCTGCATCATGAAGCGCGCCATGCTCGGGTCCATCTTGGGCTGGATCTTGAGCGGCGCATGCTCCTGGAACATCCACTTGACGGCCTTCTGGGGAATTCCTGGGGCCGCCCAGGGCGAGGAGAAGCCGAAGGAGACCTGGCCGGCGTTACCGTAGCTGGTTTCCAGCGCCGGCGAGGGCTGGCGATCGACCACCGTGACCTCGTGGCCCTGCCGAGCCAGGTAATAGGCGCTGGTGACGCCGACGACGCCGCTGCCGAGAATCAGTACCTTCATGCGCTTGCCCTTCTGCCGGGTGATGAGATCAACAAGCCCAGCAGTATAGGGATAAATTTCCAGAGAATTCGCCCAAAATAACCCCTAAAAAGAAAATGGAAACATATTTTTTGACTCAATAACGAAGCAATATTCTCTATATTCCATAATTTTTAGAATATTTCTCTACGATGCGCTAGACGGCTGTCGGCGCGGGCTGGCGAGGATCCGTCTGAGCACCTGCCAGGCCGTCAGGCCCGCCAGCAGGTTGCCGATCGCCGCCCCCATCGCCAGGCCCATCAGCTCACCGAGCCACGCACCGAGCCAGAGACACGGCAGGTAGAAGACGAACAGCCGAGCCCCCGACATCAGCATGGCACGCAGCGGCCAGCCCAGGGCATTACCGGCGGAAACCACGATCATGCAGACTCCCAGCGCCGCGTAGCTCGGCAGCAGGAAGCGAATCAGGATCGCCAGGTCGCCCTGCACCTCGGGATTACCGGACAGCGCGAGGGCGAGCCATGGCGATGCCATCGCCATGATCACGCCCAGCGACAGCTGCCAGAGCACCACCACCCTGAGCGCCAGGCGCATCAGCCGATGCACCTGCTCCCAGTCCCCCGCCCCGTAACAGCGTCCGAGCCAGGGCGGCAGCGACATCGTCATGGCCAGCACCACCATCAGCGAGAGGGTCTCCAGGCGACTGGCCAAGCCCCAGGCCGCCACCTGGGGCTCGCCGAGGGAGGCCACCACCGAGATCGCCAGCATCGCCGCCAGGGGCGGCATCAGCTGGCTGATCATCGCCGGGCCGGCGATACCGACGAAGGGCATCAGCGAACGCTGCATCTCCCCGGCCAGCCCCTCGAGCGCGAGCCACGGCTTGTCACGCAGGCGCTGGGCCAGCAGCGCGAGGCCGATGGCAAAGGCGATCGTGGTTGCCCAGGCGGCGCCGGGCAGGCCGAGCCCCTCCCAGGGCCCGACGCCGAAGATCAGCAGCGGGTCGAGCACCAGGTTCAAAAGGCTCGTGATCACCATCATCTTGCCCGGTAGCCAGGTGTCACCGTGGGCCCGGAACAGGCTGTAACCGAAGTAGAGCACCGCCCCGAGCCAGGCCGCCAGCAGCTGCGGGGCCCAGTAGTCGCGAATCAGCGCGCGCGTCGCCTCGTCGGCGCCCAGCAGGCCGAACAGCGGCGTCTGGATGGCCCACAGCAGCAGCACGAGCAGCGCGATGGTCACGGTGCCGACCACCAGCACCAGGCTGCCCAGACGGCGGGCTCTCGCCGTTTCCCGCGCCCCAAGGGCACGCGAGATCAGCGCCGCGATGGCGATGCCCATGCCCACCTGAATGCCGATGACCAAAAAGGACAGCGGGAAGGTGAAGGACTGGGCGGCGAGCGGCGCCGTGCCCAGGCGGGCGATGAAGGCGCTATCCACCAGCTGAAAGCCGAGCAGCGCCAGCACGCCGATCGCCATGGGCCAGGTCTGGCGCCACAGGGTGAGGCCGAGGGTGGAACGAGATGCGTCGAGAGAATTCACACGGACTCCAGGGTCTGTCGGGGCCAGGAATTCTACGCCATGGCGGCGCTTGGCTCAGCCCGCTAGCCCCGGCTATCCGACTGCCAGCCCGGCCAGGATGCGCTCGATGTCTGCGGCGGGCATGGGGCGGTAGAAGTAGAACCCCTGCACCAGATCGCAGTGCATGTCCTGGGTCAGCGCCAGCTGTTCGCGATTCTCGACCCCTTCCGCCACCACCTCGAGCCCCAGCCGATGGCCGATGAAGATCGCGGCCTCCATGATGGCGCGATCCTCGGGCTGATCCGGAGCATCGCGCACGAAGGATCGATCGATCTTGAGCGCCGTGACCGGGAAGTGCTTGAGATAGCTCAGCGACGAGTAGCCGGTTCCGAAATCGTCGATGGCGATGCGATATCCCAGGCGGTGGAGCCGGTGCAACCCCTCGAGGATACGATCGTCGGCCTCGATCAACACGTTTTCGGTGAGCTCGATGCCGATATGGCGTGGTCCCAGAGCGTAGCGCGCCAGGCAGGCCTCGAAGCGCTCGAAGACGTCGGGCCGGCTCATCTGTCGACCGGAGAAGTTGATGTCGATACGCTCCAGGGCCAGGCCGGCATCCCGCCACCGCCCCCGCTGTCGACAGGCGGTTTCCATGACCCAGTCACCGAGACGATGGATGAGATCGGTGTGCTCGGCCAGCGGGATGAACTCGGCAGGAGAGATCGGCGGACCGTCATGGGGGTACCAGCGCAGCAGCGCCTCGAGATGCTCGATACGCCCGCTCATGGCCGACACCTGGGGCTGGTAGTGAAGCGATAGCTCACCACGATCGAGCGCCTGCTCAAGACGCTCGACCAGGCGGTGCTGGTGCAGCAGCTCATCGTGGAGCCGCTGATCGAAGAACCAGACGCTGCCACGGCCGTCGAGCTTGGCCCGATTCTTGGCCATATCGGCATGGCGAATCAGCTCCCGTGCCGAATCGCCATTGTCCGGATAGAAGCTGACGCCCAGGCAGGCCGTCACCTGACGACGCACCCCGCCGATCATGAAGGGGGCCCGCAGGGCCTGCTGAAGCTTCTTGACCAGCTTCGGCAGCACGTCCTCGCGCTGGAGGCCCGGGAAGGCGATCACGAACTCGTCGCCGGAGAGGCGCGACATCGGGTCCGAGCCGCGCTTGGCACGATGCAGGCGACGACTCAGTTCGATGAGTAGACGGTCGCCCTGCTCGTAGCCCAGGGTGTCATTGACCTCGACGAAATGGTCGACGTCCAGGTAGATCAGCACCAGGCCACAGCCCTGTCGACCACAGCCGGCGAGGACCTCATCGAGCTGGGCCTCGAAGGTCTGGCGATTGGGCAGATGCGTCAAGGCGTCGAAGCGTGTGGCAAATTCGAGCTCGCGATGGGCGCGTTTCTGATCCGAGAGGTCCACATCGATACAGAACATCAGGGGATCGTCGGTGTGCTCGTTAAGCATCACGTGGTGCGAGAAGACCGATACCGGCTGGCCGCTCTTGTGCTGAAGCTCCAATTCACTGGCAGGAATCTCGACTCCCCGCTTCATCCAGTCACGATGCGCCTGGATCACGGGCTCGCGCATCGGCTCGGGGATGATCAGCTCCTCGAGCAGCCGACCCTGGGCCTCATCGTGAGCATAACCGTAGAGCCGGGTGCTGGCCTCGTTCCAGTAGATCACGCGACGCTCGCGATCGTAGCCCTGCACGGCCACCTTGGGCAGGCTTTCCAGCAAGGTACGAAAGCGATGCTCGCTTTCCAGGTACTGGCGCCGCACGCGCTCGACGTCGTCCAGCGCGGCGGGGCCGGCCCAAACGGCCGTCCACCTGGCACGGATCTGTTGCCGCCGGCGCAACAGCCATTGCCGGAAGCGAGTTTCGCGACCGCTCATGCATCTCCTCATCATCGCCTTGCGATGCCATCCTGCCCGCTGTAAGCGCACTATCAGAGGCGGCAAAAAGAGTGAGCATCTTACCTTTTCATGTAGGAAATATCTTACATGGCGATGCCTTACCGCAAGACACTGTCATCCGATGTCTCACTGAGAATCCTAGTCCCTAGAGGACGGCACGTCTCGTACATATTTGTGGTATCCCGTCTTAGCCACCTAGGCTTCCGTGCCGCCGGGCGCCACACCCCGGCCTACGAGCGGCGAACGTTTATGCGCAGCGACACCCGCGATGCCTGCGCCACGTCTTGCCTTGCCCCGCCCCTGCCCACAGGTGTTCTTCGGTGGCACGGCTCCCGCGCCGCTACTCATCGGGATCACACCCGCAACGCGATGCCCCCGGAGAAAACTCCGGGGGCATCGCGTTGCAGTGGGGAAACGAGGGCCAGCGAGTCTTACTGGCGGATGCCCTCGAAGGTGACGTAGAGCTCGAGCTCGTGCATCACCTCGGGGAATTTGCTCATGTCGATGCCGTAGTCTTCCAGGACCAGGGTCGTGGAGCCCTCGAAGCCGGCGCGATAGTTCCCCCAGGGGTCCTCGCCCTCGCCCAGCAGGGTGATGGGCATCTCGATCACATTGGTCTCACCGTGCAGCGTCAGTTCACCGCTCAGCACGCCCTCGTTGTCGCCGCTGGGCGCAAAGCCGGTGGTCGTGAAGGTGGCGGTCGGATACTCGCCGACGTCCAGGAAGTCATCGCTCTTGATGTGCTTATCACGCTCGGCATGGTTGCTGGTGAGGCTCGCCACATCGACCTCGAGATCGGCGGCCGAATCCTCCAGGTTTTCCGGGTCGTAGCGGAAGCTGCCCGAGAATTCCTCGAAGCTGCCGAGGATGTAGGAGAAGCCCAGGTGGCTGATCTTGAACTGAATGAAGGCGTGCTGGCCCTCGGTGTCGATGGCGTAATCGGCGGCCTGGGCCTGAGTCAGCGGCACCAGGGCAGCGGCGGCCAGGGCGGTGGCGATGGCTGTCTTCTTGATCATGAAAGCTCCTTGCGAATCGTATCGGGGGAGAACATCGCCTCAGGGGCGACGAGAACGACGCGGGTCGACCATGCGCGTCAGCACGTCGTTGCGATCGACCCAGTGATGTTTCAGGGCGGCCAGGGCGTGGCCGCCCGACAGCGCGATCAGCGCCAGTGCACTGTACCAGTGCACCTGGCCGGCCAGGGTGGCCTGATTCGGCAGGCCGCTGATCAGCGCCGGCACCTCGAAGGCGTCGAACACATTGATCCCCTGGCCCTCGGCGGTGGAGATCAGGTAGCCGCTCACCAGCACCACGAGCATCAACACGTAGAGCCCGATGTGTCCAAAATGGGCGGCCACACGCTCCAGGCGATGCCCCTGCGCCTTGGGCGTGGGCTGCAGGGAGCGCCAGCCCAGGCGGATCAGGGTAACCAGCAGCAGCAGCATGCCCAGGGAACGATGCCACCATGGACCAAGGTTGTACCAGCGGTCGTAATAATCGAGCCCTGTCATCCACCAGCCCAGGGCGAAGAGACCGATGATGGCCAGGGCGCCGATCCAGTGCAGCAGGATGCTGACCAGCCCCCAGCCACGACGGGTGTTGTTCCACATGGTCTCTGTTGCCTCCACGCCTATGATCGTCAACCACCAGCATACCCCAGGAGACGATCGGCATCCGCGAATAAACCCGAACATTCCATTCGGAAAAACCACATGCCGCCGCCACGAGGGACGTGGCGGCGGCATGTGGCCATCCGAGCGTCAGAGGAATCAGCCTCGCTCGGCCAGCACCTCGAGCAGCAGGCGAGCCGTGGACGCGCTGGAGGCCGGGTTCTGCCCGGTGACCAGCAGCCCATCGCGCACCTGGAAGGGCGCGAAATCGTCGCTGCTCCGCTGGTAGTGGCCGCCCTTCTCCCTGAGGGCATCCTCGAGCAGGTGCGGCACCACGCCGGATAGACCCACCGCCTCTTCCTCGCTGTTGGCGAAGCCGGTGACCTGGCGGCCCTTGACCAGCGGCTCGCCCGCGGGCGTCTCGACGTCGAGCAGCACCGTAGGCGCGTGACAGACCGCGGCCACTGGGCGCTCGGCGGCCAGGAAGGCCTCGATCAGGCGGCGCGAATCGGCATTGCCGGTCAGATCCCACAGCGGCCCGTGGCCCCCGGGATAGAAGATCGCATCGAAGTCGCCTACCTCGACGTCGCCGAGCCTGTGCGTGCTGGCGAGCTGCGCCCTGGCCTGATCGTCCGACTCGAAGCGCCGGGTCTCCTCGGTGAGGGCCTCCTCGGCCTGGGAGTTCGGGTCCACCGGCGGCAGGCCGCCCTTGGGCGAGGCCAGGGTGACCTCGGCGCCGGCGTCCTTGAAGACGTAGTAGGGCGCGGCGAACTCCTCGAGCCAGAAGCCGGTCTTGTGGTCGGTATCGCCCATGCGATCATGGGAGGTCAGTACCATCAGGATCTTCATCACAGCCCTCCTCGGGCGTCGGTGCATGCGTCACTGAATGAGATGGAGACGAGACGGGGGAGTTCAAGGAAGACCGGGGAAATATCGGGTAGGGTCCGGGGTCGCCCCCGGAGCCCTCCCACACCACCGGGCATACGGTTCCGTACCACGGCGGTTCACGAAGCACGATTGAGCCCTCTTACCGTATCGAGTACCGAGATCAGACCCAGCCAGTCGAACCACTTCCGGGGGAGGGCCTGATTCATGTGCGAGGCACCGGCATTCCACCAGGGGCCTCGCCCATTCCCCGCTGATTTCCACGCCCGAAAGCCATTCAGACCCAATGCCAGAAGCTTACGGCGCCGGGTCTTCGGGCGCTTCCATTGCCGCCAGATCACGTCGCGTAATCGGCGACGTACCCATTGATCCAACGCTTCCAG
>NZ_FPAQ01000068.1 GCF_900116405.1 Halomonas saccharevitans
TGCCTGGAAGCCGGGGCAGACCACGTAAGCGCTGTCGATACATCGTGGCCGACAAGGGCTATGACAGTGATCCTCTTCGCCGCTACTGCGACCGGCACCGCATGAAACCGATCATCGCCCGGCGCAAGATGAAGCGAAAGCCTCGACCAGGCGCCCCTCGGGGCTTCGACAAGCCCCGTTATCGAGAGCGCAACATCATCGAGCGCTGTTTCGCGTGGATCAAGGAACTGCGCCGCGTCTGCACCCGCTACGACAAGTTGGCCAGCAGCTTCAGAGCGATGGTATGCCTGGCCTGCATAGATCGTTGCCTACGTGCTGACTTTCCAGACAGAACCTAGAGCCTGCATCATGCTGTGTCTCCTGATTCCCTTCAAAGGACACCGGACCGACACAAGACAGCACCAAACGGCGGCCCGACTTCACTTACCTTGGTTGTGACGACTATTTTACTACCTCCTCATAAAGCCCGCCACGCGCCCTTGTAAACACCTTCATAGAAAGAGAGTTTACAGGTAGGATATTGGCGCTATCTGACGCCACCGGTGACTGCCGGTGACGACGCGCCACGTTCACTGCAGGAGGCCCGATGACGTCCCCCGTCTGGCACCCCTATGCCCACCTCAAGACCCAGCGCCCGGCCCCCAAGGTGGTCGGCGGCGAGGGCGCGACCTTCACCCTGGAGAGCGGCGAGACGCTGCTCGACGCCACCTGCTCCTGGTGGTGCATGATTCACGGCTACGCCCATCCGCGGCTGGTGGCGGCGATCCGCGAGCAGGCCGGCGAACTCTGCCACGTCATGCTCGGCGGCCTGACCCACGAGCCCGCCGACCGCCTGGCCCGAGAGCTGGTGCGCGTCACCCCGGAGGGCCTGAACCATGTCTTCTTCTCCGATAGTGGCTCGGTGGGCATGGAAGTGGCCATGAAGATGGCCGTGCAGTACCACTACCTGCGCGGCAAGCCGGCCAAGCATCGCATGCTGACGCTGATGAAGGCCTACCACGGCGACACCGCCGGCTGCATGGCGGTGTGCGACCCCGAGGAGGGCATGCACTCGCTGTTCTCAGGCTTCCTGCCGCAGCACCATTTCGCCCCCGCCCCCACCGCCCCCTTCGCGGCCAGCGCGAATGAGGTGCAGCCCGACCTCGACGCCCTGCGCGGCGTGCTCGAGGCCCATCACGAGGAGATCGGCGCGCTGCTGATGGAGCCGCTGCTGCAGGCCGCCGGCGGGCTCAACATGACCTCGCCCCACTATCTGCGCGGCGCCCGGGAGCTCTGCGACGAGTTCGACGTGCTGCTGATCTTCGACGAGGTGGCCACCGGTTTCGGGCGCACCGGGCGAATGTTCGCCGCCGACCATGCCGACGTTACGCCGGACATCATGGTGCTCTCCAAGGGGTTGACCGGCGGCTACCTGGGCCACGCCGCGACGCTCGCCACCGACAAGGTACACGACGCCTTCGTCGGCGACAGCGAGCTGCACGCCTTCATGCACGGCCCCACCTTCATGGGAAACCCGCTGGCCTGCCGGGTGGCGCTGGAGAGCCTGGCGGTGTTCGAGGAAGAGGACTACCTGGGCCGCATTAAGGCGCTCAACGGCGTGCTGCGCGAGACGCTAGTGAACGATGAGGCGCTGCGCGCCCATCCCGAGGTCGAAGATGTCAGGGTGCTGGGCGCCACCGCGGTGATCGAGGTCCATGACGCCGCCGTGCTCAAGGGCGTGGCCGACTTCGCCCGCACCCAGGGCGTCTGGCTGCGCCCCTTCGGCCGCTGGCTCTACACCATGCCCGCCTACATCACCAGCGATGCCGAGATGCGCCGCATCACCGACGTCATGAAGGGCTGGTTCCTGGAGCGCTGAGCGCTCACATCAGCGAGCGCGGCAGGCGCAGGTCCCAGCTACGGCAGTAGACCCGCGTCTCTCCCTCGAAGGCATCCAGGGTGGCGTGTAGCCGGAAGGTCTCGGCATCCGAGGTGAGGCGTGTGAATGTCACGGTGCGCACCGCCCATTCGCCCCGGGCCAGCGAGCGCTCCCAGTGGGTCGTGCCCTCCAGGGAGTCGAAGTCGTCGTCGCGGCAGGCGTAGGTCTCCACCGTTCGGGTCGCCACCTCGATCCCGGAGTCCTCCAGCCGGATGCGACCGTTGTCGTTGATCACCTCGAGGATCGACAGGTCCTCGGCCAGGTCGCGATGCACGTACCAGTTGTGATGGCCGGGTTTGAGGCGCGTGGTCTCGATGCTCGGCGCCGCCTCGGGCTCGGCGAAGGGAGCCAGTCGGCTGTCCTCCTCGCGAGGCGGACGCACCGGCAGATGCAGCGCTGAGCTCCGATCGAAAAGCGTCAAGCGCACCGGCTCGGGTGGCGCCCAGGCCAGCGGCCAGTAGGAAGAGGAGAGCGACAGCCGCAGCCGGTGGCCGCGAGGGAATACCTGGGCCACGTCGTTGAGCTGCAGGCGCACCCGATAGCGACGCCCCGGCTCCAGGGGACTCGGCGAGGCGTGGCTCTCGCGGTGGGTCAGGTTGAGCAGGCCGTAGGTGACACGGGTCGCCTTGTCGTCGGGAGCCACGTCGCAGAGGCGCGCCGCCACCATGGCCACCGGCCGGTCGGCGGCCAGCTCCAGCTCCACCACCGCCGCCCCCATCACCTCCAGCGGTGCCGTGAGCGGCGGGCTGTCGAAGGTCAGGGCGCCGCCGTCCTCCTGGCGCTGGTCGTGGGCCAGGTCCGGGCCGGCGGCATAGGAACACCACTTGCCGGCGAAGAGCCCGCAGGTCAGCGGCGACTGCACGGTCAGCTCCTGCTCCTCCTCGCCGGGATGCCCGTCGAGATGCAGCCGGTCCGGCGAGAGCGGCAGCTTGACCTGCACGATGTTCGGCGACGGCCAGCAGGGCTCGGCGACCCATCGCCCCGGTCGGCAGCCCACCTTCGTGGTCGGCGGCATGCTGTCCTGCATCCATACCTTGAGCGCCGGCTCCTGGGTCACGCCGGTGTCGCGCCCCTTGAGCCACTGATCCCACCAGCGCACGCACTCCTGCAGGAAGCCGATGGCCGGGCCCGGCTCACCGAGATGGGGGTACTTGTGGCTCCAGGGGCCGATCAGCCCCTGGCAGCGCTCGGGCAGGTTCGCCACCAGGCGCTTGACGGCGTTGGAGTAGCCGTCCGACCAGCCGCTGACCGCCAGCACCGGCACCTGCACCCGCGAGAAGTCCTCGCAGATCGAGCCGTGGCGCCAGTAGGCATCGCGGTGCGGATGCTCGAGCCAGGTGGCGAGCCACAGTCCGCTGCCCTCGAGGCGCCGGTGCCACATCGCCCGCCACTCCTCGCCCACCACGCTGGGGTCCGGCGGCAGCGAGTTATAGGCGAACATGGTCGAGGCCCAGGAGAGGTTGTCCCCCAGCAGGCAGCCGCCCATGTAGTGGACGTCGTCGGCGTAGCGGTCGTCGGTGGAGCAGACGCTGACTACTGCACCGAGCTCGGGGGGCTGGCGGGCCGCCAGCTGCAGGCCGTTGAAGCCGCCCCAGGAGATGCCGATCATGCCGACCCGGCCATCGCACCAGGGCTGGTCGGCCAGCCAACGCAGGATCGCCTCGCCGTCGAGGAGCTCCTGCTCCAGGTACTCGTCGGTGAGCACGCCTCCGGAGTCGCCACTGCCGCGGATGTCGACGCGGATCGAGGCATAGCCGTGGCCGGCGAAGTAGTGGTGGTGCTGGGCATCGCGTCGCGCCGAGCCGTCGCGCAGCCGGTAGGGGATGTACTCGAGGATCGCCGGTAGCGGCCGCGAGTCTGCGCCCTCCGGCAGCCAGAGACGCGCGCACAGTGCGACGCCGTCGTCCATGGGGATCCACACCGGATCGTGGCACTCCACGCGATAGGGGAAGTCGGTGACGATACGCATGGCATCCTCCTCTCGTCATGACCGATGACGACGCTCAGGCCTCGCCTTCCTCGGGGAGCGGCTCGATCTCGAACGGCAGCATGCCCCGGCACTGCTCGATGCGCGCGTCCAGCGTCTCGCGATCGTCCGCCCCGATGAAGAGCACGCCCAGCTCCCAGGAGAAGGAGTCCTGATGCTTGAGCTCGGAGAGCCGCATGCCCTCCTCCACGTTGAGCTGCACCAGGGTGCCCGGAAACGCCGCCTCAACGCGGCGGATCTCCTCCTCGCTCGGCACCCGACTCACCCGGCCATTGTCGAAGACCCGCAGCATCTGCTTGGCGGCCACGGCATAGCGCCCCTCGCGATGGGGCATGCGCGGCGCGATGCCCAGCGCCACGTCCACCATCACCTGGAAGTGCGGTGCGCCGTCGACCAGCTGGAAGAGCGCCGCGTGGGAACGCGAGAGGCGCGCATTGACCTCGAGCAGCCACAGCCGGTCGCGCTGCTCGTCATGGAAGTACTCGATGTTGAAGGGGGCGTCATCAAAGCCGATCCGGGCGATGAACCCCCGGGTGATGGCCAGCATGCGCTGCTGGAGCGACTCCGGCAGCGAGGAAGGATACTCGTAGCGCAGCAGCACGGAGGAGTGGGCGTCGTCGCGCAGGCTGTCGACGATGCCCACCAGATGCACCCCACCGTTGAGGACGTAGCCCTCCAGGGTGAACTGACGCCCCGCCGAGATGATCGCCTCGGCGATACAGTGATGCCCGGTGACCGCCGCCACCTCGTCGGGCAGGGCGGCACGGGCGCAAACCTCATCGAAGGGGCGACCGAAGCGTCCGATCCCGGCGCGGATGACGGGCAGCACCTCGCGCAGGTGGTCGGCGTTCTCGATGCGAAAGCCCAGGTGCGACGAATGCGCCTTGATCGGCTTGAGCCAGAACGGATAGTCGGTCTGCACGGACTCGATGGCTCGCGGATCGAAGGGGTCCAGCGCCTGGAAGGCCGGCACGCACTCCGGCACCGAGCGCGACTGCTCCAGCCGGCTCCAGTACTTGTGCTCGCACTTGAGCACCGCTTCGAGCGACGGGCCGGGCAGCCCCCTGGCCCGGCGCAGCACGGGCAAGAGCCCGCTGGTGGGAAAGTCCCAGTAGCCGACGATGGCATCCACCGGGCCCTCGAAGCGGTCGAGCTCTGCCAGCGCCTCCCCCATCAGGCGATCGAAGGGGTACTCCTCGGCATGCACCACCTTCCCGAGGGTGAGCAGCGGATGAAAGGCATACTCCTCGGCGTGACGCAGATGCGGCAGCAGGCGTTGCGACAGCTGATCCTGGCCGACGATGAAGACGTTCCAGCGCATGGGGATTCCTCCAGACAGGCCATCCCATGGCGGCGAATCATCGTGTCTTGTCCCAACCTCCATCATGGCAAGCGATTCGCGAATCTGCCTGCGGGATATGCGCCGCCCTCCCCGCGCATGCCGAGCCGCGGCAGGGGCAGGCGGGCGAGGTAGGGAGACATGGTGCCGGAAAGGAGGAAGCCGCTAGACTGCAGGCTGCGAGGCGAGGCATGCCGCTCGCCCGACCCCGTACCAGCCAAGGATGCCCCGCATGACCCTGAGCAAGACCCGCACCAGCTTCTATCGTCGCCTCTACGTCGCCCACCTGGTGGCCAGCGGCGCCGCCAGCGTGCCGGCCATCATGGAGGCCACCGGCATGCCCCGGCGCACCGCCCAGGACACTCTCGCCGCCCTGGCCGAACTGGACATGGTCTGCGAATTCGAGCCCCTGCCGGGCGAGCGCCACAACATCGGCACCTACGTGATTCGCGACTGGGGCCCCATCGACCCGACCTGGGTGGCCGAGCACGCCGAACGGCTGCGTGAGGCCTTGGGCTACCCGCCGCGGCACTGAGGCCGACGCGGGATCACGCGCCAGCCCGACATGGGCGCCGGTCGAGTGAAGAACCGTCCGCTGCGGCTCCGGCCGGTGGAGCCGTCTCCGCTATGCTTCAGGGAAACACCTTGGCGTAACGAATCACCCGCGTGACGCCCGGCAGGGAGACGACCGTATCTCCCGGCGAAGGGTCGCCTCCCGGGTCACGTGTCAGGGCATGCCGACCGGACCATGGGAGGAGACCTCATGCCGAGTCCCTACTGGCTGCTTCCCGCCTTTCTGCTGCTCTCCTACGAGCTGCGCCTGGTCGATACCCTGGGCTTCCACGCCGCGCTCGCCTGCGTGCCCCTGGCGGCGCTGGCCGGCGACCGCCTGGGCTGGCGAGGGGTCGGCCTGGTTGCCCTCGGCGGGCTGCTGCTGCCCGTCGGCCTCTACACCCCCATCGGCGGCTTTCCCGCCCGACTGGATATCTACCTGGTCTCGCTGGCCCTGGCGGCGCTGCTGGCCACCCGCTGGCCGGTGCCGAACATGGCTGACACCTTCCACCCGAGCGCGGGCTTTTTCACCGCCCTCGCCCTACTGCCGCTTCATGTGCTGGTGGCCCGGGAAGGGCTCGACAGCGGTGTCGAAGTGGTGGTCATCGTCAGCCTGCTGACGCTGCTCTTCTTCCTGCTGTTCCTGCTCGGCTGGGCACTGGCGCCGCCCTTCCCGGTGCTGGCTCCCCTTGGCCTGGCCACGGTTGCGGGGATTGCCCTCGCCCTGCTCGATGGCACCGTGCTCGAGCTCCCCAGGCGGCTGCACTACCGGCTGGATACCTCAGCGGACTTCCTGACCGGCGCGGCCTGCTTCCTGGCCGGCCGATACGCTCGCCTCCTCTTCCTCGAGGGGGCATCGGATCGAGCCCTGCCGCGCCGGTCCCTGGTCACCCTGGCCCTGCTGCTGGCGCTGTGGGGCGGATATCCGGCCTGGCTGGGCCTCGTTGAGCGTTCGGCGGAGTACGCCACCCTGATCGAGCAGTTCACCCCCGTCGGCAGCGCGCTGGCCCTGCCCCTGGCGGCCCTGCTGGCCGGATGGCGATACCGATGGCGGGGCATCGCCGGCCTGGTGGTCATCGCCGCCGCCGTGGAAACCGCCGGGGCGATGCTGGCCTGGGGCAGCGCGAACCTCGGCACCCTCGTGGTGGCCTTCGCCTTCGGGGCACTGGGCAACGGGCTGCGCGACCGCCGCGATGGCACGCACACCGCCTGGCCCTCGGGCAGCCGGGCCGGCCTGTTCCTGGCCGGCGTGGTGAGCCTGCCGCTGATCCTCGGGCTCGAACTCGGCGAGGCGCGAGACCTCGCGATCCTGGCGCTCGGCGTGGCGGCCCTCCTCGTGCTTCCCTTCATTTTTCGGGTGCTTTTGCGTCGAGCCGGCCTCTGGTTGAGCGAGACGGCCCGGCGCGGCTGGATGGCCCTGACGGGACTGGTGCTGCTGATACTCGGGCTACTCCCCCATCTCCAGGAGGCCCTGATCGCCCTGGGGGCCGTCCTGGCGGTCGTCGGGGTCGGCGAGGCCTGGGGCTGGCGTTCGAACGAAGCCGTGATCATCGGACTCGGCGTCCTGGTCTATCTCGCCATGCTGCTGACGGCCGTGGCCGCGATCCTGAGGCGCCTGCCAGACGTGCTGGCAAGCGGCAGGGAGCTCAGCCGCTGGTGGAAGGCCCGGCGAGAGCCGGACCACCCGATGGCGACGGAAGCTGAGATGGAGAGCAACTCCGCCACGGCGACATGGCTCCCGCGCCTGGCCAGGGGAATCGGCTGGATACGCAATGCCCTGCTCCTTGCCGCCGTGGGGATGACCCTGATGTTGCTGCTGGAAGAGTTTTTCCGAGAGTGACGATCTCTTGCGGGGCTGGGTTCGGCCAGAAGCGGACGTTCAGCCATAGCTGATTATTGCCGAACGCACCGCCGCCACGCCAGAGGCGTCCAGTGCTGTGACTTGTTAAATCAGAGTCTCGCCAAGCTCATGAGTTTATGTGCTACTCCGAGCACTCTGTAATTCAATGTTCCACCCCCACCTTGACACACATTTGTCACTCTCACGCGCCAAGCTCAACGCGAAGTGCTACGAGAGTAAGACTGGATGCCCCAGCGTAAACCGCTAAGCCCGGCTTATTCATGAGGGCGTCCTGAAAACGAAGATGGCGAGTGGTTTTCTCTTGTAGAATCAAGATGTTCCTGCCAGAACACGATTCAAGAGGACCACTCGCCATGGGTGAAACCCTAACGACCTGGTCGCCCTCGTGCAACGGCTCTGTCCGTGTCGAGCTGAGCGGCCACCGCACCACCAGCGACAGCGGCGCTCTCCTGCTGCGTGAAACCCTCGACAACAGTGGCGTGATCGAGGCGCTCGAAGACAATCTGGTCGATCGACGCCACCCGCTGCGTATCCGCCACTCGTTGGCCAGTCAGCTGCG
>NZ_FPAQ01000031.1:0-298 GCF_900116405.1 Halomonas saccharevitans
TGCTGTACTGCCGACGTGTCTTGCTCATGATCAGGGTCTCCTGGTCGGTCTGATCAGAGCTTAGCGCCTGGTCCGAATTTCAGGGACCACTTCACACGACGAGGAGAACGATCATGGTCAAATACCAACGAGTCATCGCCATCGCCCTGGCCGCCGGCCTGAGCATTGCCGCCAGCGGTGCCGCGTCCGCCCAGGGCACGCCGCAGGGCGGCCAGGGCAACATGGGCCCGGGCACGATGATGGGCGGCCAGGGCAACATGGGCCCAGGCATGATGATGGGCGGCCAGGGCGGCATGGG
>NZ_FPAQ01000031.1:708-41489 GCF_900116405.1 Halomonas saccharevitans
GGCATGATGATGGGCGGCCAGGGCGGCATGGGGCCCGGCATGATGATGGGCGGCATGGCCAACCTGCTCGATGAGGAGCAGCTGGGCACCCTGCGCGAGATGCGTCAGCAGCACCGCACCACCCACTTCGCGCACATGGGCGAGATGATGAACCTGCGTGACGACATGGCGCTGGTGATGCGGGCGGAGCGCCCGGATCCCGAGGAGCTCCAGGCGCTGCATCGCCAGATGGCCGAACTGCAGGGCGAGATGATGGCGGACCGGGTGCGCCTGCACAATCAGATGCAGGATCTGCTGACCGACGAGCAGCGCGAACAACTCAAGCAGCGCGCCCCTGGCCTGCAGCGCCAGCCCTGATGCCGCTGGGCGCTGCCGGGTGATGCGATCCAAGCTTGCGCTGGATCAAGATGGCGGATCGCCCCTTGGGCCCACAATGAGGCTGCCACGACGAGGTAACCCATGACCGTACCGGCTCGACACTCGCATCACCCCCGAGGCCAACGCCTGCTGGCGCTGCTGCTCGCGGTGCTGCTGTCGGTGGCGAGCCTCTCGGGTCACGCGGCGATGGACGCCTGCAGCGTCGACTGCGCGACGCCGCTGGCGGAGATGGTCGATGGCGTCGACGCCGATTGCGGCGCCTGCGCGGCCATGGCCGCCATGCCCCTCATCGCCGCCAGCGCGGCCGACACCCTGGCCGGCACCGCCGACCCGGCGCTGGTCGACTTCATCCCCCTGCCGGCCCGGCCCCCTCCCAGACCCTGACGGCACCTTCGCCTGCTCGGTGACGCCGGCATCCCGCCCGCCACCGGAACTTTCCGCACTCTCGTCAGGAGTCACACCATGATGACCACCGACTGCTTCGCCCTGATGGGCTCCATGGGCTGGATAGGCTGGCTGATGCCGCTCGCCGTCCTGCTGCTGCTGGGCCTCGGCATCGCCTCTCTCGCCAAGTACCTGTTCTCGTCACGCCGTTCCCGGGAGGATCGCTCATGAGCCGCCACGCCACGCCGCTGCTGCTGTCCGCCGCCCTGCTGCTGGGCGCCGGCACCGCCCAGGCCGCCCTGCCTGCCGAGGCCACCCTTTACAAGAATCCGCAGTGCGCCTGCTGCGACGGCTATGCCCGGCACCTCGAGGCGCTGGGCGTCGAGGTCAGCGTGGTCGATGACCGACCGCTCGGCCAGCTCAAACAGGCCACCGGCGTGCCCTACGGGCTCGGCTCCTGTCATACCGTGACCATGGGCGACTACGTGATCGAGGGCCACGTGCCGATGGCGGCCGTGGCGCGGCTGTTCGAGGAGCGACCGGCGATCGATGGCATCGGCCTTTCGGGCATGCCGATCGGCACCCCCGGCATGCCCGGCCCCCAGCGCTCGCCCTATGAGGTCTACCGGTTCACCGACCGACAGGACGCGCCCTTCATGACGCTATGAGGTGTGCCCTCAACGCGACGCTTAGCAGCAACACATAGCAGCCACCCAACGAGATCGCCCCGGCAGTGCCGGGGCGATCTCACTTTCGCGTTCACCAGGGGCCTCAGGCCTCGGCGGTGACCCGCCGGCGTCGCCGGGCGCGCTGGATCATGCGATAGCGCGAGCGGATCTCGTCGCGCTCCATGTAGCAGCCCTGCAGCCAGCGGCGGCCGGTACTGCCCTCGAAGGCGTCCCGAGCGTGCAGCAGGCGGCGGTTGTCGAAGATCACCAGATCGCCGGGATAGTAGGTGAAGCGGATCGCGAAGGCCGGATCGCCCAGCAGGCGCTGCAGGGTCATCAGCGCCTCATAGGCCGGCTCGACGTCCTCGAAGGCAGTCTGCAGCGGGCCGCGCAGGAAGTCGGCGATGCGCACCTCGAGCAGCTCACCCCGGGCGTCCAGGCGGATCATCGGTTCGAACCAGACGTAGTCGCTGGTCTTGGCTGTATTGGCGTAGCACCAGCGCACCCGAGTCAGGGTCTCCCAGGCGTCGGGATGGCGCTCGCGCAGCGCCTCGGCCACGGCGAAGCCGTCGAGCATCACCGCCTGGCCGCCTTCGACGCTGTTCTCCAGGCAGTGCAGCATCTGCAGGCCGGGATGGTACTCGCGGGTCGGCAGGTCGGTGTGCGGCGGCAGGGCGATGGAGGTGTAGGCGTTGGAGTCCGGATCCGGCTTGGCCCGGACGTCGAACAGGCCGCCGAAGTTGGTGTCGCGGATCGGCCCGATGCGATGGGCGATGGCCTCCAGGGAGCCCGGCTCGGTGGGCAGGTCGCGCAGGCGCACCAGGCCCTTGGCGAGCACGCTCTCGAGCGCCGGGGCGAGGATCGCCTCCTCGGCCTCGCTGTCGAGCGCGGTGTCGAGCAGCCCGGCGGCGGAGAGGGTGTCCGGGCCGGCCTCGGGGCCGCCCTGCCAGTGGGTCACCGGCACCAGCGGCGCGTCGGCGTCATGGAGGTTGTCGTAGTCGTGGGCGCGCAGCCAGCCGGGGTGGAAGCGCAGGCGGCGATCCTCCACGGCGAAGTCCACGCAGAGCGCGCCGGCCTCGTCGATCTCGGCGCCATCGACCTCCGGCCAGGCGGGCAGCGTGGAGAGATCCAGGATGCGCTCCCGGGTCGCCGGGTTGACGGTGGTGTCGTCGGCGGCGTTCTCGCGCAGCCAGATGCTGTGATAGCGGCTGACCCGGCCGTCGCTCCAGGTCACCGTCACCAGACGCGGGGTGAAGGCGACGCGCTCGAGGTCGGCCTCGATGGGCCAGGCGTCATAGTCGGGGGTAAGCGGTAGCGTGGTCATGGGGTGACTCCCGTTGGCGTTGAGCATGGCCACAGGATGCCAGCCGGACCCGGGCACGATACGACCCAATTCGACACCCACTGTGCAGGATTCGACAGTCAGCTCGACTCGGCGCGTCGCCGCAGCTGGCTCGGCGTCACGCCGTGATGGCGGCGGAAGGCGCGGGTGAAGCTCGAGGCGGAGGCGAAGCCGCTGGCCAGGGCAACCTGGGTGACCGGGTGGCGCGTCTCGCGCAGCAGCCGATGGGCGTGGGCCAGGCGGCGCTCCACGTAGAAGCGCTGGGGCGAACAGGCGAGGTCCCGCTCGAAGAGGCGCTCCAGGCGGCGCCAGCCGAGTCCCAGCTCGTCGGCGAGCGCGCGGATGCTCAGCGGCGCCTCCAGGTGATCCTCCATCAGCACGATGGCGCGATGGAGCAGCGGGTCGAGGCCCTGGCCCGGATGGCCCCGCTGGCGGCTCGCCGGCTGGCGCCCCTGATGGTGGACGAGCTGCTCGCGGACCCGGTCGGCCAGGTCATCGCCGTGACGCCGGCGGATCAGGTCGAGGCTCATGTCGATGGCCGCGCTGCCGCCGGCGCAGGAGAAGCCGCTCGGCGTGACCTCGAAGACCGACTCCACCGCCTCGATCTCGGGGAAGCGCTCGCGAAACTCCGGCAGGCTCTCCCAGTGCAGGGTCACCGTCTGGTCGGCGAGCAGGTCGGCGGCGGCCAGCACGAAGCAGCCAGTGTCCATGCCGCCCAGGGTGACGCCTTGGGCGGCCCGCTCGCGCAGCCACTCGAGCAGCGTCTCGTCGACGGCGGCGTCCGGGGCGAAGCTCGCACAGACCGCCAGGCTCGGCGCCATCGGCACGTCATCCAGGCTCACGTCGGCGGCCAGCGTCATGCCATTGGAGGCCTCGACCGGCCCGCCGTCGCGGCTGATCACGTCCCACTGGAAGAGCGTCTGCCCGCTGATGCGGTTGGCGATGCGCAGCGGCTCGATGGCCGAGAAGAAGGCCACCATGGCGAAGCGCGGCAGCAGCAGGAAACCGAGACGCTCCGGGAGGGACGCGGGAGGCTGGAGTCGCATGGAGCACCTGGGCGAGGAGTGGGCCGGAATCGAGCGCCGATTGTAGGCGGCCGGGACGGTGCAACGGAAGCGGCCGAGATACCCGGGGGTATCTCGGCCGCCTTCATCGACCCGCGCAAGGACGCGGCGTCAGGTCACTGGCGCTGCGACGCCCCGACGCGGCGGCGCGACTCGCGAAACAGCGAGACCAGCACGCCGGCGGTCATCACCAGGATCACCACGCTCAGCGGCAGGGCCGCGGCGATCAGCGCGGTCTGCAGCGCCTTGAGGCCGCCGGCCATCAGCAGTGTCGCCGCCACCAGGCCGATCACCACGCCCCAGAACACGCGGAAGCGCTGCGGCGGCTCCTCGTTGCCCAGCGACAGGATGGTGGTCAGCACCAGGGTGCCGGAGTCCGACGAGGTGACGAACCAGCTCATCAGCAGGAACACCATCAGCGCCGAGAGCACCCAGCCGAAGGCCCCGGTGCCGGCGATGCCGTCGGCGCTTTCGAACAGCGCGGCCGGCAGGTTCCAGGCGTTGACCAGTTCGATGATGCCGCCGCTGCCCGGGCCGCCGGCGGCGGTGAGCTCCTGGTGGAGGGCGTTGCCACCGAAGATGATCAGCCAGACGAAGATGATCATCGTCGGCACCAGCAGCACGCCGAGCACGAATTCACGCAGCGTACGGCCGCGCGAGATACGCGCGATGAAGATGCCGACGAACGGCGCCCAGGCCAGCCACCAGCCCCAGTAGAAGATGGTCCAGCCCTGCTGCCACTCGGTCGTGCCGGGATCGTCGGCGAACCACAGCCCCATGGGGATGAAGTTGAGGGCGTAGTCGAGCACGGTATCGCCGAAGGCGCCGATCAGCCACAGGGTCGGGCCGCCGATCAGGAAAGTCGCGACCACGGCCACCGAGACCCAGATGTTCATCTCCGAGATGATCTTGATGCCGCGCTTGACCCCGGAGACCGCCGAGATGACCGACACTGTCGAGATCACGGCGATCAGCACCAGCTGGGAATTGAGCCCCGGGTCGGTGCCGATCAGGCGCTCCAGGCCCACGGCCATCTGGCTGACGCCGAGTCCCAGCGAGGTGGCCACGCCGAACACGCAGCCGAGCACGCCGAGGATATCCACGGCGTGGCCGATGGGGCCGAAGATGCGCTCGCCGATGAACGGATAGAGCGCCGAGCGCAGCGCCAGGGGCAGGCCCTTGCGGTAGGCGAAGTAGGCCAGCGACATGCCGACGATCACGTAGATCGCCCAGCCGTGCAGCCCCCAGTGGAACACCGAGACGCGCAGCGCATCGATGGCCCGCTCGTAGTTCATGGCGGCCGCGCCAGCCATGTCGGCATGGGGGTTGTTGGGGTAGCCGAAGGCGCCGGTGTTGTCGAAGTAGAAGGTCGGTTCGGCGACGCCGAAGAACAGGATGCCGATGCCGATGCCGGCGGAGAACAGCATCGAGAACCAGGCGAAGTTGCTGAAGTCGGGCCGGCTGTCATCGGGTCCCAGGCGCACACTGCCATGGCGGCTGAGCACGATGTAGGCGCAGACCACCAGCAGCAGCATCACGGTGATCAGGTAGTAGCCGCTGAAGGTGGTCTCGATCCAGGTACGCGTGGTGCCGAACAGGCCACCGGCGAGGTCTGGCATCACGCCGGTGAAGAGCACGAAGCCCAGCACCAGCAGCGCGGCGGTGATGGTCATGCCCTTGTGCATGCCACTGAAGAAGCCGTCCTGTGAAATCTCGGTGACCATGTAGTCGGTCGACGTCTCGACCTCATGGCTGGCACGGCGTGTCGGCGGAGTGGGGGGAGTTGAAGTAGCGATAACGTCATCCTCTTGAGCCGGGCCTCGGGCCGGCGATCCCGTCAACCGCCCGGCCTCGGCCGGGCGGTACCTGATTCTTATTCTTGGCGTCCATGTACTTGGCGTAACGGCAGAAGACGCTCAGCGCTTGGCGGGCAGCCCGATGCGACGCCCGGCGAGTTCCGGCCAGTCACCCTCGGCGGCGGCGGGCAGCGTCTCGATGACGCCGGCCACGGCCTCCGGGAACGGCGCCGGGCGCCCGGCGTCGCTGTCGATGCCCATCAGCATCTGCTCGCTAGTGGCGAGCAGCGTGCCCTCGCTGTCGTGCATCGTGAAGAAGACGTGCAGGCGCTTAGCATCGCGCGCCAGCACCGTCACCTCGACCGACAGCGGCTGGCCCTCGTGGACCTCGCGCCGGTAGCAGAGGTGCGTCTCCAGGGTGAAGAGGGTGTAGCCATAGCGCGCCCGACCGGCCTCATCGAGGCCGATGGCGTCCATCAGCGCCTCCACGCCCAGCGAGAACACCCGCGCGTACTCGGCGTCGTTCATGTGGCCGTTGTAGTCGACCCACTCGGAGGCGACACGGATCTCCATCAGGGCCATCAGATGCGCCCTTCCAGGCCTTCGGCCTCGGGCCAGTACTTCTGCACCAGGCCGAGCAGCTCGACCAGGAAGTCGTCGCGGCGGCGATCGAGCTCGGCGACCGGGCGACCGGCGGCCTGGTACTCGCAGCCCTCGACCACCTTGTCGATCAGCTCATCGGTGAGCTCCGGGGCCTCGAGCTTGGTCCAGGGCAGCTTCAGCGCCGGGCCGAACTGCTCGAGCATGTGGCGCATGCCCTGCTCGCCGCCGGCCAGATGGAAGGTCAGGAAGGTGCCCATCAGCGACCAGCGCAGGCCGCAGCCGTAGACCACGGCAGCGTCGATCTCCTCGGTGGTGGCGACGCCGTCGTTGACCAGGTGCAGCGCCTCGCGCCACAGCGCCTCCATCAGGCGGTCGGCGATGTGGCCCTCGATCTCGCGCTTGACCACCAGCGGGCGCATCGCCAGCCCCTGGTAGAGCGCCTGGGCGGTGTCAGTAGTCGCGCTGGTGGTCGCTTCGCCGCCCACCAGTTCGACCAGCGGCAGCAGGTAGACCGGATTGAAGGGATGGGCGACGATCACCCGGCCGGGCACCTTCGCGCAATCCCGCTGCAGATCGGTCGGCTTGAAGCCCGAGGTGGAGGAGCCGATGATCGTCTCCGGCGCGGCCGCGGCGTCAAGCGCAGCGAGGATCTCGCACTTGAGCTCGAGGCGCTCGGGCACGTTCTCCTGGATCAGGTCGGCGCCTTCCACGGCGGCCTCGAGGCTCGCGACGAAGCGCAGCCGCTCGGGGCTCGCCCCCTCGGCCAGGCCCTGCTTCTCGAGCGAGTCCCAGGCGTTGTCGACGAAGGCGCGGGTGCGCGCCTCTGCGCCCTCGGCCGGATCGAAGGCGACCACGTCCCAGCCGCGGGCCAGGGCCCGGGCGATCCAGCCGTTACCGATGACGCCGGTGCCGATGACGGTCAGCTGCTGGCTCATGCTTCACCTCCCATGATCTTACCGGTGTTCGGATCGCGCAGCTTGAGGTGCGCGCGGGTCTCGGCCGGGGTCATGATGCGACCGCCGAGGTTCTCGATGATGGTGCCGGACTTCTCGACCAGGCCGCCGTTGGTGGCCAGCACGCCCTTCTCGAGGTAGAGGTTGTCCTCCAGGCCGACCCGGGCGTGGCCGCCGAGCAGCATCGCCTGGGCGACCATCGGCATCTGGTGACGGCCGATGCCGAAGGCGGCCCAGTTGGCGTTCTCCGGCAGCTTGTTGCGCATCGCCAGCATGGTCTCGGTGTCGGCTTCGGCGCCCCAGGGAATGCCCAGGCAGAGCTGGAACAGCGGGTCGCCGTCGAGCAGGCCTTCTTTCTGCAGCTGGCGGGCGAACCAGACGTGGCCCAGGTCGAAGCACTCGAGCTCGGGCTTGACGCCGGCGGCCTGCACCAGGCGGGCGTGCTCGCGCAGCCAGTCGGCGGTGTTGACGTAGACCATGTCGCTGAAGTTGAGGCTGCCGCAGTCCAGGGTGCAGAGCTCGGGCAGCAGCTCGCCCACCGGGGCATGGCGCTCGGCCGGGGTCTGGATGTCGGTGCCCGGGCCGCCGCGGGTCGGATCCTCGACGTCCGGCACCCAGTCACCGCCGCCGCCGGCGGTGATGTTCATGACGATGTCGACGTCGGCCTCGCGAACGCGCTCCATCACCTCGCGGAAGTGCTCGGTGGAGTGGCTGATGCCACCGGTCTCGGGGTCGCGCACGTGGATGTGGGCGACGCTGGCGCCGGCGCGGGCGGCCTCGATGCAGTTGTCGGCGATCTGCTTCGGCGTGACCGGCACATTGGGGTTCTTGCCGGCGGTGTCGCCGGCGCCGGTAACGGCGCAGGTCAGAATGACGTTGCGGTTCATGATCGACCTCCTGGGGTTCTAGGATGGGAATGGCGACAGTGTGGGGGTATCTCGCCCTCTTGATTCGACTCAAGGCGACTATAAATATACACAGAGCGACATTTGTACCTAAAAATCACCGCCAGGGACGTGGCGATGGCACCGGGCTCGGCAGCTGGCGCGCCGCTCCCGTAGAATTGGCGGCGTCGCGACGGCGCCATCGCCGCGTGCCGAGCGTCGATGCCGAGCGAGTGCGAACGGCGGTCCTTCTGGACCGCGTGCGGCCAGACTCAGCCATTACTGACACCGAGCCACCTCATCACGGAGCGCCGCATGGCAGCACGGAAAGGCCCCAAGTCCTACGTCGTCTGGGTCGGGCGACAGACCGGCATCTTCAGCACCTGGGACGAGTGCAGTCGCCAGGTGAAGGGCTACCCCAAGGCCCGCTATAAGTCCTTCCCCTCCCGGGAGGAGGCCGAGGCCGCCTTCGCCAAGGGGCCGGGCAGCGCCGCGCCCGCCAAACGGCCCAAGGCCTCGGGCGAGACCGGGGCTCGGGCTAAGACCCAGGGGACTGCGAACGGCGCCACGCGCCCACGCCAGGGGGCGCCGGCACGCGACGAGCCGGGCCAACGCTTCGATACCGAGATCTACTGCGATGGCGCCTGCGAGCCCAACCCCGGCGATGCCGGCTCGGGCATGGCCGTCTACCGTCAGGGGGCGCTGGCCGAGCTATGGTATGGGCTGCACAACCCCCAGGGCACCAACAACACCGCCGAGCTCAATGCCTTCCACCAGGCGCTTCGGGTCGCCGAGCAGGAGATCGCCCGGGGCGCCTCGGTGCGCATCCACTGCGACTCCACCTACACCATCAACGCCATCACCAAGTGGGCCGGCGGCTGGAAGAAGCGCGGCTGGAAGAAGGCCGACGGCCAGGCGATCAAGAACCCGGAGATCATCCAGCCGACCCATGCCCTCTTTGAGCGCCTCAAGGCGAAGGTCGCCATCGCCCACGTCAAGGGCCACGCCGGGGTGGAGGGCAACGAGCTGGCCGACCGGATGGCGATGTACGGCGCCGACCAGCAAGAGCGCGAATTCACTCGCTACCAGGGCAGCCACGCCGTGGCCGAGGTGCTCAAGCTCAAGCGGGGCTGACGGCGTCACGAGGAGCCGCGAAACATCTAAAAAAGGGCCTGCGACGACGTCGCAGGCCCTTGTGCTTCTCTCGCGGTGTTATCCGTCTTTCCTGTCGGTTTAGCCGTCGGGTGGCGCGCCTACTCGGCGGTGGCCAGCAGGCTGGCGTTGCCGCCGGCGGCGGTGGTGTCGATGCAGAGGTGGCGCTCCAGCGCGTAGCGCTCCGGCGCGATGGTCTGGGTCTCCAGCGGCACGATGGCCCCCTCGCGCTCGGCCAGCGCCAGGCGCAGCTCGCGGGTCCAGTCGCTGCTGCCGGCGGCGGCCACCGCCACGATGCCCTCGACCGCGGTCAGCGTATCGGCCGCGACGCGACCGTCGAGCCCGGCGACCGGCGCCCCGGCACTCTGTAACGGCTGCACGGCCTCGGCCGCCCCCGGGGCGACGACAAGCGCCGGACAGCCGGCGCCAAGGGCCTGCACCGCCTGGGCGACGGCGATATCCAGCGTCGGGCCGAGGCAGAGCACCGGCCCCTTGGGGTACATCGCCAGCCGGTTGCTCTCCCCGGTCGGCCCCGGCAGCGTCTGCGGCGTCATGTCCAGGGACGCCGCCTCGGCCAGCGCCTTGCGGATCACGCCGCGCTTGCCGGAGAGCGCCCGGCGCAGCACCTCGACCCGATCGGGCCGCGCCGCCCAGTTGCGCGAATCGAGCCCGTCGAGGGCCGACTGCAGATCGCCGAGCGACACGGCCTCGCCTGTCGGCGCATCCAGGCGCTCGGCCTCGGCGGTGCGGCGAAAGCGGGTGACGTAGAGCGGCCCGCCGGCCTTGGGACCGGTGCCCGAGAGCCCCTCGCCGCCGAATGGCTGGGAGCCGACGATGGCGCCGATCTGGTTGCGGTTGACGTAGACGTTGCCGACGTGGATCCGTTCGACGATCTGCTGCACGCGATCATCGATGCGGGTATGCAGGCCGAAGGTCAGGCCATAGCCCCGCTCGTTGATCGCGTCGACCACCTCGTCGATCTCGCGCGCCTTGAAGGTGGCCACGTGCAGCACCGGCCCGAAGATCTCGCGCTCGAGGTCATTGATACCGCCGACCTCGACCACCGCCGGTGTGACGAAGGTGCCTTCCTCCGGTGCGGGCAGCGTTTTCAGCAGCTTGCCGGCCTTGCGGGCCGCCGCCACGTAGGCGGTGATATCGGCCTGGGCCTCGGCGTCGATCACCGGCGAGACGTCGGTGTCGGTGTTCCAGGGGTCGCCGATCACCAGCGCGTCCATGGCGCCGTCGAGCATGGTCAAGAGCCGCTCGCGCGCCTCCTCCTGGACGTAGAGCATGCGCAGCGCCGAGCAGCGCTGGCCGGCCGACTGGAAGGAGGAGATCAGGATGTCGCGCACCGCCTGCTCGGTCAGCGCGCTGGAGTCCACGATCATGGCGTTGAGCCCGCCGGTCTCGGCGATCAGCACCGCCTCCGGACCGGCGTTCTGCGCCAGCGCCTTGTGGATGATCTGCGCCACCTCGGTGGAGCCGGTGAAGCAGACGCCGGCGATGCGCGGGTCGCTGGTCAAGGGCCCGCCCACCGTCGGACCGTCGCCGGGCAGCAGCTGCAGCGCGGCCTCGGGCAGGCCGGCCTCACGCATCAGCTCGACGGCACGGGCGGCGATCAGCGGCGTCTGTTCGGCGGGCTTGGCGAGCACGGCGTTGCCGGCCCCCAGCGCGGCCGCGATCTGGCCGGTGAAGATCGCCAGCGGGAAGTTCCACGGGCTAATGCAGACGAAGACGCCCCGGGCGCTGCCGGGCTCCTCGGCCTCGAGACGCTCGCTCTCGTTGGCGTAGTAGCGCAGGAAGTCCACCGCCTCGCGGACCTCGGCGATGCCGTCGAACATCATCTTGCCGGCCTCGCGGGTGGCGATCACGGTCAGCTCGGCGATGTGCTCCTCGTAGAGATCGGCGGTGCGGCGCAGCACCTCGGCGCGCTCGGCGACCGGGCGTGCCGACCACTCCTTGAAGCCCTCCTCGGCGGCGTCCAGCGCGGCGGTCACCTCCTCCTTGGTCGCCTCATGCACCTGGCCGACCACCCGCGACGTATCGGCGGGCGACAGGGCATCGCGCGCCTCGCCCTGGGGTGCCGGGCCTCCAGCGAGCATCGGCCCGGCCGTCCAGGTGCTGTCGGCGAAGGTCTCCCGCGCCGCCAGCAGCGGCCGGATCGAGGCCGGCTCGTTGATCCGGTAGCCCCGGGAGTTCTTGCGCTCCGGGGCGAACAGCTCGCCGGGCTGGCGGATCGACGGGCTGGCGATGGTGTCACCCAGGCGCTGCATCTCGGCCACCGGATCCTTCGCGACCTCGCTCGGCGGGATGGTGTCGTCTACCACCTGGTTGACGAAGGAGGAGTTCGCCCCGTTCTCCAGCAGGCGGCGCACCAGGTAGGCCAGCAGGTCGCGGTGCGCACCGACCGGGGCATAGATGCGGCAGTGCGTGCCCTCCGACTGCTTGACGATATGGTGCAGCGACTCGCCCATGCCGTGCAGGCGCTGGAACTCGTAGCTGTCCTTGTCGTCGCCCCCCATGGCGATGATGGCGGCGCAGGTATGGGCGTTGTGGGTCGCGAACTGCGGGTAGATGCGATCGCGCCGATCGAGCAGCATCTGCGCGCAGGCCATGTAGCTGACGTCGGTGTTGACCTTGCGGGTGAAGACCGGGAAGGTCTCGACGCCCATCTCCTGGGCCAGCTTGATCTCGGTGTCCCAGTAAGCGCCCTTGACCAGGCGCACCATGATCTTGCGGTCGAAGCGCTCGGCCATCTCATGCAGGGCCTCGATCATCGGCGCGGCGCGGCGCCCGTAGGCCTGCACCACCACCCCGAAGCCGTCCCAGCCGGCGAGGCTCGGGTCACAGAGCAGTTCCTCGATCACGTCCAGCGACAGGTCCAGGCGGTCCTGCTCCTCGGCATCGATGTTGAAGCCGATGTTGGCCTTGGCCGCCTGCTTGACGAGCTCCCGCGCGCGCGGTACGAGGTCGCTCATCACGGTGTCGCGGTGGGTGGTTTCATAGCGCGGATGCAGCGCCGAGAGCTTCACCGAGATGCCGGGGCTGCCGCGCACGTCGCCCTTGGCCTGCTTGGCGATGGCGCTGATCGCCTTGGCGTAGGCGTCGTGATAGCGCTGCGCGTCCTCGTCGGTGCGCGCCGCCTCGCCCAGCATGTCGTAGGAGTAGGTGTAGCCCTGCTTCTCAAGCTCGCGGGCGTTCTTCATACCCTCCTCGATGGTCTGGCCGAGCACGAACTGGCGGCCGAGGATCTTCATCGACTGTCCCACCGCGGTGCGCACCACCGGCTCGCCCATGCGGCGCACCAGGCCGCGCAGCGCGCGCACCGGGCCCTTGGGATCGTCGTCGAGCACCTTGCCGGTGAGCATCAGCGCCCAGGTCGAGGCGTTGACCATCGACGAGGAAGACTTGCCGAGGTGCGCGCCCCAGTCGGAGGGCTCGATCTTGTCGTGGATCAGGTCGTCGATGGTCTCGGCGTCGGGCACGCGCAGCAGCGCCTCGGCCAGGCACATCAGGCCGACGCCCTCGGCGGTGGAGAGCCCGTATTCGGCCAGGAACGACTCCATCATGCTCGGCGAGGTTTCCTTGCGCACCCGCGCCACGTAGTTGGCGCCGGCCTCGGCCACCCGCCGGCGCTCCTCGTCCGGCAGGGCGATACGCTCGAACAGTGCCCTGAGCACCTCGGCCTCGTCGGCCGCGTAGTGAGCGCGGATCCGCTCGCGCAGCTCGCTCACGTTGCCACGGCCATGGCCGTCTAGACCTCTGATTGCTTCGTTCACCATCGATTCTCCTGCCGCGGCGACGGGAATCGCGGCCGGTGACCCGGCAAGGCGACCGTCGCCATTGTAGAAAGCCATCCCCTAAGCATAGGCGTCATGACCGACCTTGCATAAGCCGCCGAGAGGCGCACTCCGACACTGAGTTAACGCTGGGGATGACGCGGCGCCGACGCGGGCCCCGCTAGTCATCGATCGAGAGCGGACGATGCTCGGCGAGAAAGTCGATAAGCGACTCGAGCGGCATGGGCCGGGCGAAGTGATAACCCTGGAAGAGATCGCAGCCATGGGCCGACAGCAGGTGATGCTGCTGCTCCTGCTCGATGCCCTCGGCGACCACCTTGAGCCCGAGGTGATGGGCCATGGAGATGATGCCCTGGATGATCGCCGCGTCCTCGGCGCTATGGGCGACTCCGCTGACGAAGCTGCGATCGATCTTGACTCGATCAATGGGCAGGTTCTTGAGATAGCTGAGGCTGGAGAAGCCGGTGCCGAAGTCGTCGATGGCGACGCCCACGCCCATTTCTCTGAGGGCATGCAGGGTCGCGATGGCGCCTTCGGTATCGTCCAACAGCACCCCCTCGGTCAGCTCCAGCGACAGCTGGAGTGCCGGCAGCCCGGTGACCGCCAGGGTCTCGCGCAGGTTGCCCAGAAAGCTCGCGCGATGGAACTGCAGCGGCGAGAGGTTGACCGCGACGTTGAGGGTGCCATGTCCCTCCTGGTCGAGCTGGCTCAGATCCCGACAGGCCCTGGCCAGCACCCACTCGCTGATCGGAATGATCTGCCCGGTTTCCTCGGCCAGGGGAATGAAATCAGCGGGCGAGACGAAGCCACGCAGGGGATGGGGCCAGCGCAACAGCGCCTCCACGCCCGCCACACGTCCCTCGCGATCGATCAGTGGCTGGTAGTGGAGCTCGAAATCTCGCGCCTCGATCGCTTCCTGAAGCTCGTTACGCAGCGCCACGCGATCGCCCATCCGATGGATGATCTCGGGGCTGAACCACTGGCAGGCATTGCGCCCCTGCTGCTTGGCTCGGTACATGGCCATGTCGGCCTGCTGGATGAGTTCGAGGGGCTGTGTCGTCTCGGCGGTGCTGACGGCGATACCGATGCTGCACGACAGCGTGAGTTCATGCTCGCCGACCCGATAGGGCCGACTCACGATCGACAGCAGCCGCTCGGCCACCTCCGTCGCCTGGCCGCCATCGTGCAGGTCCGGCAGCAGCACCACGAACTCGTCACCGCCCAGTCGCGCCAGGGTATCACCCGGCCGCATGGCCGCCGACAGGCGCTGCGAGACCCCGCGCAGCAGCTCGTCGCCGATGGCGTGCCCGAGGCTGTCGTTGATCGGCTTGAACTCGTCGAGGTCGAGGAAGAGCACCGCCAGGCGCGTGCCTTGGCGTCTGGTCAACTCGACGTCGTGCACCAGCCGATCCTCGAGCAGCGTGCGGTTGGCCAGTCCCGTCAGGGCGTCGTGGCCGGCGTGATAGGCCAGATGCGCCTCATAGGCCTTCTGCTCGGAGATATCGTGCTGGATGCCCACATAGTGGGTGACCCGTCCGTGATCGTCGCGCACCGGGGAAATATAGAGATCGTTCCAGAACGGCGTGCCGTCCTTGCGGTAGTTGCACAGGGTGGCGTGCACCTCGCGCTCTTGCGCCAGCTCGCGACGAATCTTCTGCACGGCCAGCTCATCGGTCTCGCCGCCCTGCAGGAAGCGCGCGTTGCGGCCGATGACCTCCGCCCGCGCATAGCCCGTCATGCGCTGGAAGGCGTCGTTGGCGTAGATGATCGGCAGGTCGGGCACGCCCGCATCGGCGATCAGCACGCCGTTGACGCTGGCTTCCACGCCGCGCTCCAGGATTCTCAGTCGGGTCTCGTACTCTCGCCGCTGGGTGACGTCCTTGGCGATGCCGTAGATACCCGTGATGCGCTCATCGACCACCACCGGCAGCGTGGTGAGATCCAGCCAGCGTAGCGTGCCGTCCTGGTGCGGCACCTGCAGCTCGTAGCGGGAGGGCTTTCCGCTTCCCGTGCGCGCAAACTGGCGCTGCACGGTGGCCGGATCTTCCGGCGACAGGAACTCGGCGAAGTGCCTTCCTATCAGCGCGTCGGTAGAAAAGCCCGTCAGCGCGGCACAGTGATCGTTGGCGGTGACGAAGTGGCCCTGCAGGTCCATGGAGAACACCGCATCCGGGTTGTAGGTGAACAGCGACCGGTAGCGCTGCTCGCTCTCCCACAGCGAGCGGCGATCCTGGGCGCGCTCCATGGCCAGGGCCACCAGGTCAACGGCCTGAACGATGCGCTCCAACGCGTGTTCGGTCGGCGCTGACGGATGTCGGTAGTAGGTGGCGAAGGTCCCCAGTAGACGGCCATCGCGGGCGATCACCGGGTAGGACCAGCAGGCCCTGAGCCCCTCCCTGGCGGCCAGGTCGGCCAATCCCGCCCAGCGGGGATCGCGGGCGAGGTCCGTGCAGACCACCAGCTCACGGCGGTGCGCGGAGCTTCCGCAGGCGCCCACATCCGCACCGATGGCCACCGAGGCGATCGCCTGTCGATAGGCCGCCGAGAGGCGCTGGCCCGCGATCAGGCGTAGCTCGTGCCCCTGGTCGTCGGCCTGCATGATCGAGCAGATACCGCCCGTCAGCTGGGCCTCGAGCATCCGGCAGATGGCCTCGAGCGTCTGATCGAGCGGCGCCTCCTCGACGATCATCGCCTGGATGGCCTGCTGCTGCTCGAGCTGCTTCTGCGCCGCCATCAGCTCCCGAGACCGCCCCACCGCCAGGCGCACCATGCCCAGGCTGAAGACCAGCAGATAGCTCAGCGTCAGCCCGCCCATCGCCACGGCCGAGGGCATCATGCCGGCCTGCAGTGGGTCCATCCCGGGCCAGACCTGCACGGAGGGGCTGAGCATCGTCCCCCCCGGCAGCCCGATGTGGCGGGCCGCCAGGGCAGGCGTGCCTGCCACATCGGCCGCGACTCGGCCCGTTCCGGCCAGGGCGGTAAGCACCTCGCCGTCGCGGGCGAGGCTCAGCTGGAAATCACCCAGCTGAACGCGCAGCTCGTGATCCAGGAGGGTGGCCATGTCCATCACCGCCACCAGCTGCTGGTCACGACGCGGCAGGGCGATCGCCATGATCGCCAGCCCCGGCGCCGCCTGGTCGGGCACCATCATGCGGGGTTCGGGAAAGGGCAGGGTCAACCAGTCGGCGACCCGCTCGGTACGCGTCCAACGCGCCAGCCAGCCCCGCACTTCGTCGCTGCGCGCCTGTTGCCAGTACCAGTCGCGACGGCGATCCAGCAGGCCGATGACCTCCAGATTGGGGATATCGCGCAGATAGTTGGCCACGTCCCGATTCCGCACCACGACCTCAAGCCCCTCGGCGGAGGCGTCCAGCCGCTCGGCCATGCGTCGCATCTGCTCCAGGTGAGAGTGCAGCAGCTGATCGGCATTGAGCCGCACATTGTCGAGCAGATGTTCCGCCTGCTGATACATGCGCTGCTGCTGCTGCGCGCTGAGCAGATACCACGCCAGACTGCTGATCAGCACTCCGGCCAGGCCCGCCGTGATCGCCGCGCGCCCCAACTTGAGGGGCAAGGCGCGTCGCCTGGCGCTGGCCGCCAGCATGGCCGTGCCGTACAGCAGCGCGAACGGCACCACCAGCCAGGGAGAGGCGGTCATCTCCCGCAAGCCCAAATCAGTCGCCGGGACAAAACCCCTCACGCCAAGCACCAGCAGCCCGTAGCTCAGCACCAATAGCCCACCTATCCGCCAGAGCTTCCGCCGCCCGGGTCGCCCGCCCCCTACCGAGATGCAAATGGCCGCCATCGTCATCACGGAAGCCGACCAGGAGGAGACGCGTGCGCCGCCGGTCAACCAGGAGACGCCCGTCTGATGGCCGCCGAGCAGCGCGTTGTGCAAGAGGGTATAGAGCATCAGGGCCAGCAGTGCGGCGCCGGCCATCTGGCGCACCCGCCGCCACCGCTGCACCATGGCCAGCAGGCCGACACCGCCGAGCAGAGTGGCCAGGGAGGAATCCGGCATCAGCAGGGTAAGCGCGGGGGCGTGCCACCACTGCGCCAGCCCGACCAGCCCCATCAGCATGAAGGCCGCCGAGACCATCAGCAGCCAGCTATCCTGGGCGATATCGCGAGTCTTGAAAGGCATGACGACGGTGCTCCCTGCACGTGGGCAGCGTTGCGCCGGGCATGTCGCCAGCCATCGCTGCCTTGTCCTGATGACTCAGAGGATGAGGCGATTTGCGCCGGGGTACCAGTGTCCGGCCTCATTCATTGGGCGAAGACGCCCCCTTCAGCAGCGCAGGGGCTCAGGGCGGTCCAAGCCGCCGAATCGCGCAGAAGCGTCCAGCCTCGGTGAAGGTCAGCCGAAAGCGACCGTGCACGCCGTCACGAGTCACCACGCGCCGCAGCGCTTCGGCGGGAAACACCACCCGGCGGCCGTCCAGGCTGCGGGTCTGTACCTGGTCCACGCGCCCCGTGTAGTGCGCCAGGCAGGCCTCATGAGAAAGTTCTATCACCACGTCGATACTGGGCATGGGGGTTCGCTGGCGTGTCGTTCGTTCGTTCGTTCGTTCGTTCGTTCGTTCGTTTGGGACTGAGAATACTCTAATATTACTTTATCGCCAGCTCCGATCGCCTCATCGGACCCGCCGCAAGGCCGACATGACGCCAATACAACGCCGCCTTCAAGTTTCCGGGCGATCCGCCGAAAAAGTGAACGATATTCTCCCGGGAGACGCCACCATCATGCTCAACCCCCTGCGACAGGCCTGCCTGCTGCTTATCCTGCTGCTGAGCCTGACCGGCTGTGCCAATCATGAGCGCGCCCTCTACAATGCACCGCCCGCTCCGGGGCTCGACGAGGCCCTCGGGAGCGCCATGCACGAGATGACCGAGGCGTTTCCCGAGCTCGCCGAGCAGGGGCCGATGATCGCCGCCTCGTTCATCAACGTGGAAGGCGCCGGCGCCTCGACGGCGTTCGATCGCATCGCCGCCGAACTCTCGGCCGCGGGGCTGGCCAGGGGCGGCATGCCGGTGCGCGAGGTGCTCCTCGACGGGGGACAGCTGATGGTGCTGGAGGGCAACGATGGTCTGCTGACGCGCCGGGTGCGGCGTCGGGGGGCCGGCGAAGGCGCCCGGACCCTGCTGCTCGGCACCTACGCCCTCGGACAAGATCGTCTCTTCCTGGCGCTGCGCGTGGTGGAGCTGCGCACCGATCGGGTGCTGGCGAGCCGCGGCCTCTCGCTGCCACTCGACGGCGACCTGCGCCAGCTGCTGCGCTCGTACTGAGCCCACGCTGAGCCTGCGCCGACCCCGCGTCGAGCCCAGATCAGCGCGCCTGGATCACCACCTCCACTCGGCGGTTGCGCGCGCGCCCCTCGGCGGTGTCGTTGCTGGCCAGGGGCCGCGTATCGGCCAGGCCCACGGCGCGTAGCCGCGCCGGGTCGACCCCGGCCGCGACCAGCGCCTCGACGATGGCGATGGCGCGAGCGCTGGAGAGCGCCCAGTTGGAGGGGAAGCGCTCGGTGCTGATCGCGCGGCTGTCGGAGTGCCCCTCCACCGCCACTTCGCCCGGGTGGCGCCGCACCATCTCATAGAGCCGCTTGGCCACCAGGGCGCGCCCTTCGTCGGTCAGCTCCGCCTCGGCGGTCGGGAACAGCAGGCGATCCTCTACTCGCAGCCGCACGCCCTCGGGAATCCGCGACACCTCCATGCCGTCCAGGTCCGCCAGATACGGGGCCTCCATCAGCGCTTCGGTCACGAAACGGGCACCTGCGATGGCGGCTTCGTCGACCGCCTGGAATCCCACCGGGGGACGGTCGGCGAGCACCACCAGATAGTCGGCCAGCGGCCTGGTGAGATCGACGCCGGCCGCTACCAGCCACTGCGGCCCCTCGGCGTCGATGCCGCCTTGCGCCTCGTCCTGAAGCTCGACGGTACCCGGCAGCGCCAGCAGCGACGGCGGTGCGGGGCGCACCTCCGGCAGGCCGGCCACCCCCAGGGCGGCGGTGATAGCGCGCGCCGACATGCCCCCTGGCGCGGCGACCTGGATCGCACGTTCGTCCGCGACTCGCCGCAGCGGCTCGGGAAGCGGCACGCCGAGATCGAGCGTCGCCGTCGGCGCGGTGGACGCGGTGGGCGCGTCGGTGTCGGCGGCCTCCGGCGTGGCGGCCCCGGCGCCCAGCTGGCCCAGGGTGATGATCAGCACCAGCAGGGCCACCAGCAGGGTCATGATGTCGACGTAGCTGATCATCCAGCCGCTGGCGTCATCATCCGCCGGCAGCGGGCGCATCAGGGCATCGTGGCGACCCCGCCCGCGGTGCTCATCGATCATCTGACCCTCCGGGCGCGTCTCTGGCAGGTAACGGAAAACCGACAACCTTAGGCACAGGCCGCCTTCGATACAACCGTTCGCCGTCAAGATAACGCATGACGCCGCCGCAGCGGCCAGGTCCACTCGGGGCCTCGAGCAGAGATGGCGCCCCAGCGCTATACACAAGTTTCACTTAGCTCTCCGGAAGTATAAAGATCGCCGTTCGACGGCCGATAACGACAGTGACGGTCGAACCGCATTCAACAACAGTCCAACGATCGTTCGCTTCGCCACTCGACAGGAGACCGCGTCGTGCCCCAACACCAGACCTCTTCCACCGCCTCCCAAGCCGGCAACGATCATCGCCAGCGCATCGACCGGCTGATGTGGATGCTCGCCGGCCTGCATCTGGCGCTCTGCCTGGCCGTGGGCCTCTACAACGGCACGCTGCCGCTGGCCCTGGGGTTTGGCGCCACCGCCTTCCCGCTGGTGGCGCTGCTGCAGTGGCGGCTGCCCCAGGGCGCCGGCGGCTTCTTGATGGCGGCGCTGTTCATGGGGCTCTCGGCGCTGCTCATCGAGCAGAGTGACGGCCAGATCGAGGCTCACTTCAGCATCTTCATCATGCTCTCGGCGCTGATCCCCTACAGCGACTGGCGGGTCATCGTCTGCGGCGCCGTCGTCATTGCCGTGCACCATATTCTCTTCACCTGGCTGCAATACCTCGGCGTGGTGAACCTGTATGCCGGCATGGCGCATCACGATGCGGCGGCCCTGGTCGTCTGCCTGCTGCAGCATGCCGGCGCCGTGGTGGTGCAGGCCGTGATACTGGGCTATCTCGCCCGCATGCTCGACCGCATGGTCCAGGATGGCCTGCGCGTCGCTCGCTTCGCCGAGCAGGCCGGCCAGGGGCGGCTGGACATCCCGTTCAGCGACGAGGAACGCCGCCGCGAGACCCTGGCCGCCGTCGCCAGCATGCAGCAGCGGGTGGCTTCCACCCTGTTGAAGGCCCAGGCCACCGGCCACGAGGTCAGCGACCTGAGCGATACGCTGTTCGCCGGCCAGGCAGGACTGCGCGGTCAGGCCGAGCGCAACGCCGCCCAGGTCGAGCGCGTATCAACCAGCGCCACCGAGCTCAGCGCCACCACCCGCGAGAGCGCCGCCGAGGCCAGCCGGGTCCGCGAGCTCGCCGGCGAGGCCGCCGAGCATGCACGCGGCGGACAGCAGGAGGTACTCGCCCTGCAGCACTCCATGCAGGAGCTCTCCACCAACGCCGCCGGCATCGCCGAGCTGCTGGGCGACATCGACGAGATCACCTTCCAGACCAACCTTCTGGCCCTCAATGCCTCGGTAGAAGCCGCCCGCGCCGGCGAGCAGGGTCGGGGCTTCGCGGTGGTCGCCGGCGAGGTACGTCAGCTGGCCCAGCGCACCCGGGAGACGGCCGAGCAGATCCGCTCACGGATTCGCCAGAACGACGACAGCGTGCAGGCCGGCGTCAGCCGCACCCGCATCGCCGGCGAGGCCATGACCCAGGTACTGGGCGCCTTCGACCAGGTCGCCCAGCGGCTGCGCGAGATCGACGGCGCCAGCCAGCAGCAGCATCAGGGCATCGAGGAGCTGGAGAGCAGCGTGCTCGAGATGCAGGGCTCCCTCCAGCACTCGTCCCGAGCGCTGGACGAGGCCCACGCCACGGCCGAGAAGCTGAGCGAGGCGGCCGGCGAGCTGATGGATGCGGTGGGCTCGTTCCGCCTCGGCACTCCTTCAGCCGAGCCTCAACGGCAGAAGGGCCAGACCTCCAGCAACCCATCGCAGCGGAACTCCGCCTCGCAGGCGGCCAGCTGACTGCGATAGCGCGCGGCGGTGCGCTCGACCTGGCCGGCCGCGCGCCGGACGGCGGGCTTGCTGCGCCAGGAGCCGCGGCGATAGCCGCCCTGCCCCTCGTGGTAGGCCAGGTAGAGGTGGCGAGGGTTGTGCAATGAGACGCCCGTCATCCGACGGGTGCGGGCGTTGTACCAGCCGATGAAGTCGGTGGCGTGCTTCATGTGGGTGCGCCGCGCGAACAGCCGCCCGGCGTCCGCCTCGTACTCGCCCCACACCGGGTCCTGCGCCTGGGCATAACCGTAGGCCGATGACGGCCGGGTCCAGGGGATAAAGCCGAGCAGCTTCGTGCGCGGCGGCTTCACATGGCTGCGAAAGCTGGATTCGCGCTGGATGAAGGCCATCTGAGTGGCGATCGGCGTGCCCCACGTCTCCTGTGATGCCCTGGCGTAGTCGTACCAGTCGGGCTGCTCGCGGAATATCTCGCAGACGTTCGACTGACGCTCGGGTGGCGCCGGCGCCAGCATAGCGCAGCCGGTGAGCATGGAGGTCAGGGCCAAGCAGATTAGCAGCCTGAGGGCCGACGCGCGTTGATCCGAAGGTGTCATTGCATTTGAACTCCTGCCGCCGCGATTTCACTGATGCCGATGATATCTCTTCTGAACGGATCATCGTCCGGTGAAAAGAAGCACGATTCTGTGCCTGCAGCCGGACTATCGCTTCCTGCACCTCTTCTGCGGATCCTGGATGGACGCAACAGCCACAGTGAATATTAAAGAGACTACCGTAATGGCCGATACGCCACAGTAGCCGATCATTAGTATCCACTGGCATAATAAGATCTAATTTAAAATGTAGAAAAACAGAGACAGACGAAACGTCGCGCCAGCTTCCATCGGCCGATGAATACGCAAGGGATGGCATAGCAAGTGCAAGGAGCCCACGGGTAGCGTCTGGCGCAAGGAATGCCGCCAGCCCGAGCTCTTCCTATGACACCTGGCAACTCTACATCCTGCGACAGATACGCAGGTGGCCATGTCAGAGGGAGAGGCCAGCATGTCCGCAATTCTGCTGCATAGCGGCAAGATAGAGCAGTTCCGAGCCTTGGGCGAGACTGGCCAACCGGCCTATCACTCCGCGCTTCAGCTACGCAAAGTCATTTCACGTCGCCTCAGCGGCCGAGAGAGACATCTTGCCATCCCCCAGCGCGACCAGCAGGGGGAAGGTGTCGACTGGTACAGCGGCATACCTGGCGACGTGGTGCCCTGGCGAAGCGCTACCGAAGGCGAGCGCGAGGACGCCCGGATCCAGCTGGAGGCCTTCCGCAAGGAAATCCTGGCCGTCGAGCCACCCGCCGAGGGGCAGTCAGGCGACCATGAGGTCTTCACCCGGCTGGTCAAGTGGGTGTGCCACTTTCCCGACGAGAATTTCGTCTACCTGGTGGACGGCACACCGGTCATGACGTTTTGGGGATTCACCCATCCGGACACCGACCGCCATGCCAATCCGCTGCAGTGCCTCTACCCTTCGGCCTCACCGGAGCCGGCCCACGTGTCGCCAGTACCGCTGGTAAGCTCCCAGGCCTCACCGGAACCCGACTCGATCGCCGCCCCCGTGGCACTGCCCTGGTGGCGCCGCTGGTGGTGGTGGCTGTTGCTGGCACTCGCCGTTGGCTTGCTGCTGTTCGGCATCAAGGCCTGCACCTCATTCGCCGCCCCCGATCTCGCGCCCCCTTCACTGGAAGGCGGTGATACCTCCGCTTCTTTTCCCCAGTCGCTATGGAGTGGCCGGAATATCTGGCCCTTCAACCTCTGGAGCTCCGACACACCGTCGCTGCAGGTTGCCCCCTCCCTGGAGCTGAACGGTGGCATGGCCATGTCTGGCCTCGGTGAGGGAGGGCTTCCCGAGACGGGCTTGCCGACCGTACTGCTGCCGGACATGCCGGAGCTGGACACTGGCTTGTCGAGCAACGAGCCGGCGCTGCCAGCGAACGTGCCGGTGCCAGACACCACCCCGGATGCCCCGGGGCTCCGGGATGACGTGCTGCCTCCCGAGATCCCTCTGGAAGGCCAGGCCACGCCGCCGCTCCCCGCGGCCTCCGCTCCCGCAGACCTCTCCGCCATGGAGCCCCTCTCCTTGCCGACCGATGCCCCAGATGGTTCGGCCGAGTTTCTCGATGGGAACTGGCGGGGGGCCGGGGTGATGGATAGCCAGAACGGCCGCCCGCTCCAGGTGACCTACGTGTTCGAGCATGGCGAGGGACATATGTACATCCAGCGGGGCGGCCGCGACGGCGTGACCTGTGCCGGCCCTGTGACCGCCACCATGCAGGGTGGAACGTTGCAGGTAGAGGCACAGCAAAAGGCCCGGTGCGAGGACGGCAGCCACTACGAGATGCCGCGGATGCAATGCCTTCAGGCGAACGGTCAGAGAGCCAGCTGTTCCGTCGGCTACGACGACGCCTTCTTCCCGATGCAGCTACGGAAAGCCAGCTAACAGGACAGTGAAAGCACCATGTTGACTGAGATCATCAATTTCGAAGAGGTGGCCACCCTGGTCAGCCACTCTGGAGTCCAGTTCATGGACTTCGGCCTGACACTGGACCCACGCAAGGAACCCGCTGGCGAATTCAAGTACCTCGCCAATACCGACAAGATGCCGACTCGACTGCTGGTCAATGAGGAAGACGGCTCACTGTTCCACGTGGTGGAAGTCGAGGCGGATAGAGACAAGATCGAGACGGTCAAGCAGCCAGATCTCGAGATGGCCATGAGCACCAGCCTCGAACAACTGGATGGCGCCTGGCTGCCGGTTCCCTTCCTGCGCTTCCGCCCCCCGCGGAAATTCGATGCAGGGCCCGCTAACTGGGCACGCATGCGCCTCGTGGCACTCCAGGAGCCCGATCTCGACGGTCATACTCACCGCCTGACGCTGGCCTTCGATACCCGCACCCTGCCGCGCCGGGACAACACCGCCTATCTCGGCCCCACCGACGACGACGTCAGGGCCGGGGCCAACTATCGCCTGGCCACCACGACCACCAACATGCGCTGGTTTATGGATCAGCCCTGGGTCAGGGAGTGGCTCGAGGAACTATTCAAGGAGGCCAATCAGGGACTGGATAGTCAGGAGATGGGCGAGGCGCTCGAGGAGCGACAGCACCTCGCCCACTATCTCAACGTGCTGAGCCTGCTGCACCGACCCATCGAAGAGGAGCACAGAGGGCTCACCCCGCGCGTCGAGATTCCCGACCTCAAGGTGATCGCCCAACAGGAGGGCGCCATCCCGGTCGACCTGGTGCTGGACGTGGGCAACTCGCGTACCTGCGGCATCCTGATCGAGGACCACGGCCAATCGGGCATGGGCCTGAAGCACAACTATCTGCTGGAGCTGCGCGACCTGGTCGACCCGGAGCGGGTCTATCGCGACCCCTTCGAGAGCCGCGTCGAGTTCTCCCAAACGTTCTTCGGCAAGGATCACCTGTCGGTCAAGAGCGGCCGCCATGATGCCTTCCTGTGGCCAACCATCGCCCGTGTCGGAGTCGAGGCGGGACACCTGGCAGGGCGCCGGCGCGGCACCGAGGGCTCCACCGGTCTCTCGAGCCCCAAGCGCTATCTATGGGACGAAGATATCTATCGCCATGGATGGCGCTTCAACAGCGCCTATGTGCGCACCGACACCGAACCCCATGCGACGGCGGCACCTTTCTCGCACCTGATCAACGAGCTGGGGGATGCGCTTTATACGCTGGAGGAGGACGAGCAGCTTCCGGTCTTCAAGCCCCACTATTCGCGCAGTTCGCTGATGACCTTCATGCTGGCCGAAGTGCTCGCCCAGGCGCTGATGCAGATGAACAGCCCCGCTCAGCGCGTTCGGCAGGGACACACCCATCGCCCTCGACAGCTGCGCTCGATCACCCTGACCGTGCCGCCGGCCATGCCGCAGGCGGAGCGAAGCCTGCTCGAGTCGCGCCTTCAACAGTCGGTGGCGCTGGTCTGGAAAAGCCTCGGCTGGCATGAAGATGACGATGAGAGCAACCCGTTCGAGGCGGACAACGACGGCTCACTGCGCGTGCCGATGCCGCGACTTCGCGTGGAATGGGACGAAGCCTCCTGCGGCCAGCTGGTCTATCTGTATACCGAGATCAAGGAAAACTTTGCCGGCCATCCGGAGGAGTTCTTCACCACTCTGGCCCGGCCCGGCAAGGCTCGAGACGAACGCATCACCCTCGCCAGCATCGATATCGGCGGCGGCACCACCGATCTGGTGATTACCGATTACTACCTCGACCGCAACGGCGCCGCGAGCGGCGGCAGCAACGTCTTCGTGGTTCCCGAGCAACGTTTTCGCGACGGTTTCCGCGTCGCCGGCGACGACATCCTGCTCGACATCATCCAGCTATTCGTACTGCCGAGCTTCGAGGCGGCCCTCAAGCAGGCCGGAGTGAGCTCGCCCGATGCCATGATGTCGCGGCTCTGCGGTCAAGAGGGGGCCAATGCTCAGGAGCAAGTGCTGCGTCAGCAGCTCAACCTGCAGGTCTTCACGCCCCTGGGACTAAGACTGCTGGAGGCCTACGAGACATTCGATCCCCAGAGCCCCGACGGCCCCGAAACGCTCACCTATGGCGAACGCCTCGGCGACCAGGCCGTCAGCGAGCCGGTGCGCCGCTACGTCGAGGGCGCGCTGCGGCGCGAGCTCGGGCCAGAGCTCGAGTTTGACCTGCTGAGCATCCCGCTAACCATCAATCTGCTCGAAGTGCACCGCGCCTTCCTGACGGATCGTTTCAACATCTGCAAGACCCTGGCCTCGCTGTGCGAAGTGGTGTTCCAGTACCACTGCGACACCCTGCTGATCACCGGGCGGCCGTCGCGTCTGCCCGGAATCCAGGCCTATCTGCGCAAGATGCTGCCGCTACCTCCGGGGCGTATCCTGCCGCTGCAGGGGTATCGTACCGGCAGCTGGTACCCCTTCCATCGCAACGGACGCATCGACGACCCCAAGAGCACTGCCTCCGTGGGCGCCATGCTCTGCCTGCTGTGCGCCCAGCGCAATGTTTCCAACTTCTTCTTCCGGGCAGCGGCGCTGCGACCCTACTCGACCATTCGTCATATCGGCCTGATCGATAACAACAACACCATTCCCGACGCAGACGTGACGTATCGCGATATCACCATCGGCGAGGACGGCACCACCATCCAGTTGCCGGAAGACGAAGACGGCAACACTCCCAGCATCGAGATGCGTGGACCGCTGAGAATAGGCTTCCGCCAGCTGGCAGCCCAGCGCTGGACGGCATCGCCGCTCTATACCCTGGACTTCACCGCCTCGGGTGCCGAAAAGCTCGCCAAGGCGGAGGCCAAGGGAGATTCGGCACCGGTGCTGAGGGTGCAGCTGGCCGTCGATGAGCGAGCCGGAAAAGGCAGCTTGATCAGCGATCGTCTCAAGGTCGCCCGGGTCGAGACCGACGGCAACACCGGCTTCACGTCGAGTCACCTCAAGCTGCAGCTCAACACCCTCAACGATGCCGGTCTGGGCGATACCAACTACTGGCTGGACAGCGGGAGCGTGAAGCGCACATGAACCAGTTGACCCCCCAACAACAGCGACTCAGCGAAGGCTGGCAGGCCTTTCATCAAGGGGCCGGGGCGGCCCTGGAATGGATCGAGGCGGTACGCGACAGCGCTCCGAGCCTCGACAGCGAGGCGGATAGTCTCGGCCTGGCGCTCTATCGCGCTCGCAACCTTGCGCAGAGCCTGTCGCGCGCCGCCACCACCCCCATGACGGTGGGTTTCTTCGGCCTCTCCCAAGCGGGCAAGTCCTACCTGATCTCGGCGCTCGCCGCCGGCGAGAATGGCAAGCTGGAAACCTGCTATGGCCCCGCCCGCCTGGACTTCATCGAGCACGTCAATCCGGTGGGAGGCGGCAAGGAAGCAACCGGCCTGGTCACCCGGTTCAGCCGCAGCGCCGGCTCCGGCCCCGCGGACTTTCCCGTCGAGCTCAAGCTGTTCAGCGAGATCGAGGTGGCCAAGGTGCTGGCCAACGCCTGGTTCAATGACTTCGATCACGAGCGTGAAGACGTCTACGAGATCGATGAAGGCAAGATCGCGAGCCTCCTGGCCGCCCACGAAAGCGAACTCAGGGATACTCCGCAGCCCGGCGTCACGCCCGAAGACATGGTAGATCTGTGGGACTACCTCGAGGCCAACTTTCCCAAGTCGGTTGCCAAGCTGAAGAGCCGCTATTGGCCGCGGGTAGTGAAGCTGGCACCGCGCCTGAACAGCCACCAGCGAGCGGACTTGCTCTCCATCCTGTGGGGTGAGCAGCCCGAGCTGACCCAGCTTTATCGTCAGCTGGCAAAGGCGCTCGGCTCGCTGGGTCACGCCGACCGGGTCTTCGCCCCGCTTCGTTGCCTGGTGACCCGTGATGGTGATGGGTTCAGCCAGCGCGACAGCATCATGAACGTGGACATCCTCGAGAGGCTGGGCAGCGCTCAGGATAAGCCACTGGATGTCTGTCCCGTCCAGGACGCGGAGCTCGGCGATCCCGTCGGCCTACCCGTCGCCCAGCTCGCCGCCCTGACCGCCGAACTGACCTTCCCTCTGGTGGAGCCCACCCGTGATCCGCGGGTAGAGCAGGTCGATCTGCTCGACTTCCCAGGCTATCGCGGCCGCCTGAACCTGCGCAGCATCGGCGAACCCGACAGTCAGGCAGGTCTCTCCCAGCTGCTGCTACGCGGCAAGGTTGCCTACCTTTTCGAGCGCTATACCGACAGCCAGGAGATGAACGGCCTGGTGGTATGCACCAGCGCCGACAAGCAGAGCGACGTTACCAGCGTCGGCCCGGTGCTGACACGCTGGATCGAGAAGACTCAGGGCGAAACCCCCGATGAGCGCGGCCAGCTCGCACCGGGGCTGATCTGGGCGCTGACCATGTTCGACAAGCGAATCGTCGGCGCCCTGCCACAGACCGACAGTCAGCTTCACGAGGGCTGGGAGGGCCTGATCAAGATGACCATGCTCGAACGCTTCGGCAGCTTCGAGTGGATGCGGGAGTGGTCCCCCGGCCAGGCCTTCGACAACACCTTCTTGGTGCGCAAACCGCGACTGCCGGTGCCCTTCCTGACCAGCGAGCAGGGTCGCGAGGTCGCCTTGAACGAGGATTCCCGCGACGCCCTAGCGCGCATGCAGGCCACCTTCATCGAGAGTCCCTCGGTGCAGCGCCATGTGGGCCAGCCGGCCGAAGCCTGGCAGGCCATGCTGGCACTGGACGACGGGGGCATGGCGCGCATCGGCGACTATCTGGGTCGCATCGCCGGGCTCGAGTACAAGCTGGACCGCATCGAGCGCCAGCTCGAAGACACCCATCAGGCCCTGATCATCGACCGCCTGACCCGCTGGCACTTCGGTGACGCCGATGGGGAAGTCGCGGAGAAGCGCGAGATCGCGACCCGCTTCTGGAAAGAGCTGCAGACACGCCTCGCGTCGCTTGGCGAGCTGCAGTATCACCTCGAGCTGTCCGACGAGACGGTCCGCGACCTCTATCTCAGTGATAGCGAGGACAGCTTGGCGCCCGAGCCCCGGGGCCAGGAAGACGCGGCCTCACCGCTCGACGATGGCGGGCTCTATGGCAGCAGCGGCTTCGGACTCGATGACGGCCTCGGGGAGTTGCCCTTCGGTGACGGCCCCGATGACGCGTTCCCGGTTACCAGCCAGGCACCCACGCCGATCTTGCAAAGCGCCGATCACCGTTTCGCTCGGGCCGTCTACAACGCCTGGGTGGGTCACGTCCGAGAACTTCCCCAGCGCCATGGGCTGCTGCGCATGCTCGGCATCGATCGCGACCTGGCTAAGCACCTCGCCGACGAGCTGATCACCGGTGCGAGCAGAATGGGGGTGCGCGAAAAGCTACAGGAGGCCCTGCTGCAGCGGGTACAGAGTGGTGCGCGGCGCGACCGACTGGTGGCCCGTCAGGTGCTGGCCGCTCAGCTGGTGCTGCGGGACTACATTGCCTGGCTGGGTTTCCACCACGCTCCGGTGGAACAGCGCCCGATCAGTTTCGTCGGCGCCAAGACGCATCTGTTCGGCTACGAGCGTCACCAGGTGTCGAGTGGCGAGCTGCCTCAGCTGCCGAGCCAGCCGGTCAACCAGGCCGTGGTCTATCTCGGCGACTGGCTCTCGGGCCTGTTCCTCATGACCCGAGACAACGCCGGCCACACCGAGGGGCGTGAAATCACCATCGAACAGAACGAGCGTCTCGGCGAGGTGCTGGAGATGTTCGCCGTCAAGGAGAAGGCGAATGCGTAAGGTCGAACTGCGACCCCTGGAGACCAACCAGCCTGGATACGCCCGGCTGGTCCTCATCGGCTGGCAAGGACCCAGCGAGGGACTGTCGGTGGATATCCAGCGCAACCAGGATGAGAACTTCCTGCAGGATGACGGCGAATGGCGCAATCACGCCTGCCAGTTCCCGCTGCCCCCGCTTCAGGCCGACGTCGACGGTAACCTGGCCGCGATAGTCGACCGCCAGATCGTCGATCCCCTGCTGGAAAATCCTCATGCCACCAACATGGCAAGGCTCCATGGAGCGGATGGCATCGAGCTCGGCATGGCCCGCATCCGACTCTCGCGCGACCTGCTGCCCTCCGGTGCCGGTGGCAGCACCCCATCGCTGAATACCGTGGCCACGCCGAACGCCGCCGAACCGACACCCGAGCCCGAGGCGACACCCGACAAGCCCGCCCCGACCGAGCCCGCCCCGACCGAGCCGGAACCGACCGAGCCGGAACCGATCGAGCCGCAACCGGACGAGCCGAAACCGGCCGAGCCGACTCCGACGCCAGCAGCGACCCCGGAGCCCACTGCCCCTGCCGTCACCACCGGCAAGGGCAAGCGCTGGCCGTGGATCGTACTGGCCGTCGTGTTGCTGATTGCCATCCTGGGCGCTGCCGCCTGGTTCGGCATGTCGATGCGCGACGCGGACGATGCCGTCGTCGAGAGTGACGCACCGGCAGAAAGCACAGCCGCCAACGACGAGCCCCTGGCAGACAGCGAGATAGCGGACCCGGAAGAGACACCCGACCCGCTGAATGAGGACACCGCTGCCGAGCAGGCCACCGAGGAGCGTCGCAGCGACGATCCAGCACCGGCCGAGCCAGCCCCGAGCGAGGCCAGCACGGCGGCCGCCGGCCCTTGCTCGCTGCAGCGCATGGGTGAGATGGGTGAACTGGAGTTCATTCAGGCATGCACCGGCGCCGAGAACTCGGGCGATGACATGCTCAACGTGGTGAACGAAGCCCTGGCGAACGACCACTGCGGCGTTGCGCGACGCCTCTATGCGCATCGTGCCCTCAACGGTGACGCCGACGCTGCGCTGAACTATGCCCAGGAATTCGACCCCGCTCAGCACTCGCCCAGCACCTGCTTCCCCGAGCCTGACGCGGAAACGGCCATCTTCTGGTATGAAACCGCACTTGGCCTCGATGCCGACAACGCAGAGGCCAGCCAGCGGCTGCAGGAGTTGCAGGGATGACACCGCGCACGCTACTGCTGAGCCTGACGGCGGCACTGCCGATGGCCTTCGCCGCGACTCCTGCCATGTCCGATGCCCGCCCACTGCTCCAGGAAGGCAAGCAGACGCTCTATCAGCGCGTGCTGACCACCCCAGGCTGCCGGCTCGCCGAACACTCCGGTGGCACAGGGGGCGAGGTGCAGCCCGCCTTCAGCCGCTTCTATGTCTATCAGCGCAGCGAACAGAATGGCGAGCGCTGGCTCGAAGTCGGCCCGGACAGCTACGGCAGCGCCAGCGGCTGGCTACCGGAGTCCTGCACCGTGGACTGGAAGATGCAGCTCACGCTGTCCTTCACCAACCCGGCCAACCGCGACCGCCTGATGTTTTTCGGCGAGCGCGACGGTCTGATGACGGTCTTCGACGACTTCGAGCCCTCCAGTCAGGTCGCCCCACTGCGCGCCCAACTGCGCCGCGACGGTTCCGCACCGGGCATCGTCGCCCAGGAGCCCGAGTACTTCGTCGATCTCCAGGAGCAGTTCTACCTGCTGCCGATCCTGGAAGGCGAGGAGATCATGACGGAAGCGGGCTTCATGACCCGCCTGCTGAGAGTCGCCTCGGTCAGTGAAGCGGAGCAGGGCGAAGCGCCCCAGGCGCCCGACGACGTTGCCGCTCAGCTTCGCGAGTTCAACGCTGGCGTCGTGTTCGTGATCGACTCCACCATTTCCATGGGCCCCTACATCGAACGTACCCGCGAGGCGGTGGAACGGATCTATCAGCGCATCGAGGCTCAGGACCTCGCCGACCAGGTAAGCTTCGGCCTCGTTTCCTACCGTGACAGCGTCGATGCAGCGCCCGGAATCGACTACGTGACTCGCATGTACGCAGACCCGGGCGACGTCGAGGATGGCAGCGACTTCATCACCCGCGTCGCCGACCTTCACGAGGCCCCGGCACCCACCGTGGGCTGGGAAGAGGACGCCTATGCCGGCATGATGCAGGCCATCGATGAGGTCGAGTGGAGCAACTTCGGCGCGCGCTACGTCGTGCTGATTACCGATGCCAGTGCTATCGAAGGCGATAGCGAACGCTCCTCAACCGGGCTCGATGCCGATCAGATCCGCCTCGAGGCGGCTCGCCAAGGCATCGCCGTCTACACCCTGCATCTCAAGACACCGGGTGGCGAGCAGCGTGGCGATCATGCCGTCGCCGAGTCGCAGTACCGAAATCTCTCCACCTTCAGCGGAACCGGCACCTCCCTCTATTACCCGGTGGCAACTGGCGACGTGGCCCTCTTCGGCCAGCGTGTCGATGCCTTGGCCGCCGCCATTACCGATCAGGTTCGCTCCGCCTACCTCGGCGAGGAAGCCATCGGCAGTGCGTTGCACGCCGAGGAGGAACCGGAGGATGCCAGCCAGCAGCGGATGATGGACGACCTGGACATGATCGGTCATGCCATGCGCCTGGCTTATCTCGGCCAGGCCACCGGCAGCCAGGCACCGCCGGTGTTCGAGGCGTGGATCAGCGATCGCGACCTGATCGCCCAGCACGTACCCACCACCGAAGTCCGGGTGCTGCTCACCAAGGGCCAGCTGAGCGATCTGAGCGACGTGGTCAGCAATATCCTCGATGCCGCCAACGCCGGACTGATCTCTCCCTCCGACATGTTCGAGCGGCTGCGTTCGGTGGCTGCTGCCATGGGGGCGGATCCGAACCAGGTGCAGCAGAGCGAGGCCCAGCGCCTGGGTGAGCTGGGGCTGATGGGCGAGTATCTGGACGACCTGCCCTACCAGAGCGAGGTGCTCAACCTCGACGAGGAGACGTGGCTGAGCTGGGATGGCCTGCAGCAGGAACGATTCATCCGTCGCCTGGCCACCAAACTACGCCACTACCGACGCTATAACGAAGACGTGGACCGCTGGGTCTCACTGGCCGAAGGCGCCGATCCTCGCGATGACGTCTATCCCGTGCCCCTTGAAATGATGCCCTGACCGCCATGCTGTCCTTGAGCGATCTTCGCGTTACACGCGGCCGAGGGGCCGGGCGTCATGAGATCCACGTCCCCCGTTTGGCACTTGCTTCCGGTGACATGCTGGCCATCGTGGGTCCCAGCGGCTGCGGTAAAAGCACCCTGCTGGAGGCCCTCGGCCTGCTGCTCCGGCCAAGCGAGCTTGGCCGCTATACGCTCGGCCCGGATGGAACCGACCTGGCGGCACTTCTGCAGGCCAACAACGAGTCCGCCCTCGCCGAGATCCGCTCGCGAGAGTTGGGCTTCCTGCTGCAGAACGGCGGTCTGCTGCCCTTCCTGAGCGTTCGCGACAATATCACCCTGCCTCGCCGCCTGCTCGGTCTGCCGGCGAGCAGCGAACGCGTGCGCCACGCCTGCGTGACGCTGGGCCTCGAGCCTCTTCTCGACAAACGCCCAGGGGCGCTCTCCATCGGTGAGCGCCAACGCACCGCCTTCGTGCGTGCCATGGCCCACGAGCCACGCCTGCTGCTGGCAGACGAACCCACGGCCGCCCTCGACCCGCAGGCCGGCGAACGACTGTTCGGGCTGATCCTCTCGCTGGTCCAGGAGCTCGACATGGCCGCCCTGGTGGTCTCCCACGACCGTTCACTGGTCGCCCAGTTCTCGCTGCCACGGTTGGCGGCCAACCTGACATCAGGAGGATGTCGTTTTGCGCCCGAGCCCTAGCCGCGCCGCACTGATCCTGCGCCTGGCCATTCAGGATCTCTGGCATGATCGCCAGGTCTCGCTGTGCATCGCCGCCGCGCTGGTGGCCGTCATCGCACCACTGCTGCTGCTCTTCGGCCTCAAGCACGGCGTAGTCAGCCAGCTGCAACGTGAGCTGCTCGACGATCCGCGCAATCTGGAAGTGCGCATGCTGACCAGCGGCAGCTACGACGAGGCCTGGTTGGACGACGTACGCGCACTACCGGGCGTCGGCTTCGCCATCGGCCTGACTCGCTCGCTCAACACCCAGGCAGACCTGCTCAAGGATCGCCGACACTTTCTGAAAGGCGTCGAGCTGGTGCCTTCTGCCATCGGCGACCCCCTGCTCGCGGATCTGTCTCGCTACCCGCAAGGGAGCGGAGTGGTGCTCAGCGAGCCGGCCGCGCGCCGACTCGACGTGGCTCCTGGGGAACGGTTGACCCTGGCCGCCAGCCGGCGGCTGGAGGGCCAACAGGAGCGCGGTCGCGTGGAAGTCGAGGTGATCGGCGTGCTCGACGCGGCCCGTTTCCCGCGCCCGGCCGCCTTCATCGATCTGGAGCTGCTGATCGAGCTGGAGCGTTTCCGTGACGGCCATGCCAGCCCGCTGCTGGGCGTCACGAGCGGCGCTCAGCGCGCCGACTATCCCCTGCGCTATGCCCGCGCGCGCATCTTCGCCAGCGAAGGAGAGGCCGTGGCCGGCGTGGTCGAACAACTGGAAGCCCAACGCATCGAGACGGCCAGCCGGCTCGCCGACATCGAGAACGTGCGCGCCATCAACCGAGTCCTCGGACTGATCTTCGGGGTGATCGCCCTCACGGCCCTGGTGGGCTGCCTGGCCTCCATGGCCGGTGCCTTCATGGCCAATATCGACCGCAAGCGACGTGAATATGCCGTGCTTCGCCTGCTTGGCTTGAAGCGCCCGGCCGTGGCGGCCTACGTAGCCGTGCAGGTAGGCCTGCTGAGCCTCATTGCCTTCGTGGCCGGCCTGGGGCTGTTCGCCCTCGGCGCCGCCGTCTTCAACCGTGCCCTCGCCACCAGCCACCTGGCGTCCGGCGTGGTCAGCCATATCACCGCCGCGCATGCCCTCATCGCCCTGGCGCTGACCCTCGGGGTCGCCCTGCTGGTCGCGGCCATCGGCGTGGCGCGCGCCTTCAGCATCCAGCCCGCGGAGAGCCTACGTGAAGCCTGAACTCCATGTCGCCACCCTGCTCGTCACCCTGGCCACCGGCCTGGGCATCACCATGGCGGCCCACGCCCAGCCCGAATGGGATGAGCGGCTCTACAATCCAACGCCTCTGGAAGACGACATCACCCTGCCGATGCCCTGCGGCGGTGCCATGACCTTTCGTCAGGTACACGTGCCGGCCACCGCGCCCCTCGACGACTTCGCGGTACAGATCGGCCAGGACGGCACCGGGTGGGGCTATGTAGAGCAAAGCCGACCCGCCTTCATCTCCGGAAGCTTCACCGGGGAGGAGGGCAGCGCCTCGCGTCACTACCTGCTTGCCAAGTATGAGCTCACCGAGCTGCAGTACGACGCCCTGATGGGTGACGAGTGTCCCGAGCCATCCACCCGCAAGCGCTTTCCCCGTGTGGAGCTGAGCTGGTTCGACGCCATGCAGCTCAGTGACGACTACAACCTTTGGCTGCGCGAACACGCGCCCGAGGCGCTGCCCAGCGAGGATGGCGTTCGCGGCTTCCTGCGACTGCCCACCGAGGTCGAATGGGAATTCGCCGCGCGAGGAGGGCTGGAAGTCAGCACCGCCGAGTATCGCGATACCCGTTATCCCATGCCCGAGGGACTCAATGCCCATGAATGGTTCGCCGGATCTCAGTCCGCCAACGGACGCCTTCAGCTCGCCGGCCTCCTGGCGACGAATCCTCTGGGTCTTCACGACATGCTGGGCAATGCCGGTGAGATGATGTTCGAGCCCTTCCGGCTCAACAAGCTTGACCGACAACACGGCCAGGCCGGTGGCTTCGTGGTTCGTGGCGGCAGCTACCTGACGCCCCGCGAGGACCTGCGCACCGCTCTGCGGGGAGAGGAGCCCTACTACTCCGAGCATCAGAGTCACGACGCCGACGCGGGCACTCGCAGCCGCGCCATCGGGATGCGTTTGGCGCTGGTCGCCCCGACCCTGACCTCCCGGGAACGCATTGCCGCCATCGAGGAAGACTGGGCCGAACTGGGGCTTGGTGAAGAGGAGAGCGACGCCTCTCCGGGCACCGTGTTGCAGCTGGCCGAGCTGGCTTCGGGGGTCGAAGACGAAGCCTTGCAAGAACAGCTGCAGTCGTTGGAACGCGAGTTGCGCGCCAGCAACCAGCGCCAGAAGGAGGCCCGCAACCAGGCCATCCGCGCCAGCCTCAACCTGGGCGCCTTCCTGTGCACCAAGCTCGAGGACGATGGCGTCTTCTTCGACTTTCTGGCCGACAACTACCGACTCAATTGCGCAGGCGATACCCCGGATGCCAGCTGCACCATGCGCCAGACACGCCTGGCCGAACAGGAGCAACGCCTGCAGGGGCTGAGCCGCTACTACGCCAGCAGCCTGGTGGAATCCGCCACGCTCTACGGCCGCGAGTCCATCGCACAGCAGGTCGAGGTATTCGGCGAGATCCTCTCGCGCAACGCCCATTTGAGCGGGCTCGCCCCCTACCTACAGACCTACTGGCAGCACCAGCGCCAGTACCTGGACGAACAGCGCATCACTACCCAGGCCTGGCTGGAAAGCTGCAAGGCCATGGCAAACACCCCATAACCACCAACCGCAATACGCAAGGGAAATCACCATGACGCTGACCGCAACCACCTCTTTCAAGAAGCTGCTGCTGGGGACTGCCGTGGCGAGCGCGCTGCTCCTCACCGGCTGCGCCAGCACCGGCAGCAGCCTGCTGGGCAACCAACAGTCGGCCGATCCGCGGCTGACTCAGGGTAACGATGCTCAGTTCTTCAGCAAGTCGGGCTTTCAGGCCTGCGCGGCCGGCGCCACCGTCGGGGTCATGGGCTGCGTGCTCAGCGGTAGCAGCAACAAGACCGCCTGCGCGGTCACCGCCGGCATCACGGCCTGTGGCGTCGCCATGGGCGCCAACTACTACCTCGACCAGCGTCGTGGCGAGTACGCCTCCACGGAGGAGCGCCTGAACGTCATGAGTCAGGACATTCAGGAAGATACCCAGAAGGTGATCGCACGCACCGAAACCGCTCGCCAGGTCATGGCCGAAGACCGTGCGCGCCTCGAGCACCTCGAGCAGGAGATGGCCGAGCAGCGGCTCGACCAGCAAGCCGCCGAGCGCGAGCTCGCCGCCATCGACAGCAACATCAGCATTCTTCGCCGCGACCTCGGCAACATGCAGCGCACCGTCGAGGAGTACGAGGAGGTCGCCGAGGCGGAGCGCCAGGAAGCCAGCCCGGCGGAAATTCACAAGATCGAGCAGGAAATCGGCACGATGAACGAACGGGTGGTAGCGCTACAGCAGGAGGTCGACGACCTCTATACCATGCGTTCTGCCATCACCCTGGGTTAAAGGAGGCCACCATGAGTGTACGTCTCCTCATCGCCCTGAGCGGGCTCGTCATGCTGGGCGGCTGCGCCACTTCGCCGGAGGCCTGCGATCCCTATAACCGGGACGCCAGCCTGGTGACCAAGCTCGCCTGCGACGCAGGCGGCGGCTACCGGGCCCGCGTCGACGCGGGGGAAAGGCAGGTCAAGCTCGATCAGCAAGAGAATGCGCTGTTTCGCAAGATCGACCGCCAGATCACCGAACAGCAGCGCGCTACTCGCAACGAGCTGCGCGTCACTAATACTCAGCACTACGAGCTGGAGCGTGACCTCCAGGCACTGGTGGCCAAACTGCAGCAGCGCACGCAGGATCAGCTGGGCCTGCAGCATCGACTCAACGAGCTGGAGCGACAGATGGATGCGGGCCCCGGCACATCCGACGCTGAGCCCGAAACACTGGCGCAGCGCCAGGCCCGCTTGGAAGCCCTGCAGCAGCAGGTCAACCGACTGCAGCAAAGCCTGGGCTACACACCGTGACGCCCATGATCGCCGCCACCACCGGGGAGAGCCGACATGCAGCGCATACTGCGTGACGAGGGGCATGTGCTTGTCGATCCGCAGCAGCCTGCGCATCGGCAGGCGCTGATCCATCGCCACTGCCCGCCCAGCATCGGCTACCTCTTCGCCACTCCGCGAGAAGGCCGCAACGGAGGTCTGGAATGGTGGTCGGAGCTGCCCGGCCAGCCTCGCCGCCTGGATGAGCTGGCGGCCAGCGAGCAAGCGGCCCTAGAGGCGCGTCTTTCCCAGCGCCTGGCGGCGCTGGGAGGCCTGATCGCCGAGCTGGAGCGGCGCGGCGACCCGGCGGCGGTGGAATTACGACAGTTGCCGACGGCGGCGGCGCCGGAAACCCTCTATTCGGTTGGCGGTGAACCGCTGCTGATTCGCTGGGTGCCGGTACAGCCGAACACGACGACAACGAGACCGCCAGCGTCTGCAGCGGCAGCGAGCTCCTTGCCGGCTGCCCACGCGGCCAGGCCGCGCAGGCGCTGGCTGCTTCCGGTTGCCCTGCCGTTGCTGCTCGGCCTGGTGCTGCTCGGCCTGTGGCTGCTGTTTCAACACGGGGACCGATACTCGCTGCCCTGGCTGAAAAGCCATCCCCTGACCGCGCAGGAGGCCGGGACGACCGCGCCGCGTGGGGAGCCTGTGCTGGGCACCGGGGATATCCAGATCACCCTGCGCTGGCAGGGAGGCGATGACCTGGACCTGGCCGTTACCGACCCCAGCGGCGACACGGCCTATTTCAGGAATCCCTCTATCCCTTCCGGTGGGCAGCTCGACGTAGACTCCAACGCCGGCTGCACCGGCCACTTCCAGAGTCCCGTTGAGAATATCTTCTGGGATTCCGGTGATAACCCGGAAGGCGTCTATGTGGCCACCGTATCCTTGTACTCGCGTTGCAGCGAGGATCGCGACCCTATTCCCTTCAAACTCTTTATCAGAGTTAACGGTAATACCGAAAAACGAACAGGAACGGTCAACGACCCATCCTCCCCTCAAGCCTTCGAGTTCAGCTTTTCTCAGGATAGATGAGCTCATACCCGCAGCGTGGTGATCCGTACCGCAGGAGAACCTCGCTTTAATGCACCGCAACACAATCCATACCAATCTAACGAACCAAGGATAGGACATGTCTCAACTGAAAAACGATATCGCCCCCGCCCTGCTACCCGCCGTCATCAGCGCCCTGATCGTCTGTATCGTGCGCTTCTTCACCATTCCGTGGAGTATCTGGAAAGGCGCAGCCCTGCGTCTGGCCGACATGCGCAAACGCGATGAGGCCGAAATGAGCGCCTCCAGCCGGTCGGAATTCCCGGTTTTCGACTGGCTGCGAGCGGCCTGGGATGGCCTGATTTTCCTTTCGTGGTTCATTGGCGCCATCGTGAGCCTTCTAACCTTCTTCACCGTCGCATTCAGCCACTATGGCAGCTTGTTTGGCGGTATCTCGTCGATGATCGGCACCCTGATCACCACCTACTTCTCGGTAATTGTCATGTCACTGGCAAAGGAGAGTCTAATCATTATCCTGTCGATTGCGCTGAATGTGGAAAGAATGTCAAAGCACAACCGCACTTGAACATCGAATAAAAAGAACGAGAGACTTTCGACAGGATATGCCTAGTTAAAATGAGAAAAGAAAGAAAAAGCCCCTCGACCTAGGCTACCGACATCCAGAAAACGCCTGCCGGGATAGTAGGCTATTCGGGAAAAACCTCTCAAAAAGTTAGCGGGCAGGCCTTGAAATCATGGTGGCCCGCAGACATCAGCGACAAGAAAAGCAACTACGTTTTCATTAAAGGAGAACATAGCATGGAAGACACAATGAATAGCGAAAAAGACACGCCGCAAGAGCACCTTAGCCAAGCATGGAAAACCAAGTTCGACTTACTCGAGAAGGTTGGCGCCGATCACCGATCCATCTACAAGGCCATGGGCACGCCGGAATACAAGGCATTGGGGTTTCGCGACAAGCAGCGAATCACCTTCAACTTATGGGCGTTCGTATTTGGTCCTCTTTACTACTTCGTCAAGAAAATGTGGGGCAAGGGCCTGTTAATAATAGCCTTGACCTGGTTGCTAGCGACAGCACTCACCCTATTTGAAGTGGCGGTCGGCTTTAGCCTTCCCGGTGTAGTCTACTGGATTCCAAGTGCCGTAATCTGCGCTCAATTTGCCAACCATGACTACTACCGAAAGGTCACCAAGCATGAAACAGCTTGGCCGGCCACTCCCGACTTTTTCACCAAACCCTGGGGACTGGCCATCGCGCCAATTGGGGCTCTGATTCTACTATTCGGGGCTTCTTTATTCACACCCGAGTTCGGTAAAGAGATGGAAAATTACCAACTAGAGGATGTGAGCGGCGTCTGGGTATCAGAGCTAGATAGCACCATGGTACGCGTCGACTTTCTTGACCGAAAGCGAAGCCATCTGACCATTAACGGCGAGCGCGTACCGGTAACCATTACCGAGGTAGACCTTGACAATAGCATCGTGTCTTTTCGCCTCATGCTTAACGGCCAATCTTACATCTGGTCGCTTCGGCAGGTCTTTTATGAAAACAACGAATTCACACTAGAGATGACCTTGCACGACGGCACGCGAGAGCCTTTCGATTTCGTTCGCAACCTCTAGCATCACACCGCTGGCCCGGCACTTGACGATGCCGGGCCAAACCATTTCTTCCCTATATCTAGCCACTTGACTCAGAGAGCCAAACCTCAAGAGAAATAAGAGCACTTATCTTGAAGTTTATTTCAAGCCTCCTGAGCCACAGGAAGAGTCATTCCCACCTTGTTGGATACCTGCTCGACGGTCCCCATACCTACTGACTTCACCTTGAAGCCAGAGCCCACCAACTCCTTGATGTAAAGCTTATTATAAATAAACATAAAAACCAGGTTGCTCAATCCTACCGTTATCAAGGCCAGCAAAAAAATGATTATTGCCCACTTCCAATCACCACGAAACATCGGCGGGAAGAAGCCGAAGAAAAATACCGTCCAAGAGAAGCCTACCTGTAGGATCCCGGATGATCAGATCGCCTATAGAAGTTATCCTCTGCTAGCAGCCAGAGAGCTTCTACAGCAATTCATTCGGGAGCAGGTTCATGGACATCAAGCTGCATAAGCAGGCTACGACGACACCGAAGATCCGTGCCGAGATCCAGGCAGCCCCCTCTAGCATCACGGATAGCGAGTTGGCCCGCCAATACGGCGTCGCCACCGCGACTATCCGGCGTTGGCGGTACCGTGACGATGTCCACGACCGACCGCACACGCGGCACAACCTGCTGGCCACGCTCACGCCCGAACAGGAAGAGGTGCTGATCGCGGCTCGTGAATTCCTTCGCCTTGG
>NZ_FPAQ01000041.1 GCF_900116405.1 Halomonas saccharevitans
CTCAAGCGCACGGTATACGCCACGGCCCAGGTCACCACCCTGCGCCTGAAGTTGCTGAAGATCGGTGGCGTGGTGATCCGCAATACCCGGCGCGTCCGGCTGATGCTGAGTAGCCACTACCCCGACCAAGACCTCTTCCTCAAGCTGATCAAGAAACTGGTGCCGGGATGACCGGCAGGGTGCTGTCCCCGGCACGAGATAAACAATGGGGGTAGGGGGCAGTGCGTCTTGAAGGCGGGAAATCGATCAAAAAGTGAGCGATTCTCGCGCCATCCAGCATGAAGAGCTGGCCTGCTCACCCGCCAGGCCAAACTCGCGATACTGATGCAATATTCAGGCTAGGGAAACCGGCCCGCACCCGACACCCCATCAGCGGCTGCGTCGCCGCTCCCGGCAGCGCCACCGCGCGGCCGATCGGCCGCACGGCGGGAGACATCGGCGAGGTCATGAGCACCTCCATTGATACTGTATTCATATACAGTATTCGCCACTCCCCTGCCGCTGGCAAGTCCCCCGTACATTGACGAGCGCACCGAAAAGGCCTGCCGGCACACGAAGGAGCGACGCTTCGCCGGCCTCCAACGGCAGCGGGCGGCCCGGTGGGGCCGCCCGCTGCACCGCGTCGCGGGGCACGGATCAGGTGGCCTGGCACGTCGCCGCAAGCTCCTCGAGCGGCACCGGCCGGCTGAAGAGATAGCCCTGGAAAGCCTCACAGCCGTGCGCGATCAGCCAGGCCCGCTGGGCCTCGGTCTCGACCCCCTCGGCGAGCACCTCCAGCTGCAGGCTGCGGGAGAGCGCGATGGTACTGGCGACGATGGCCGCGCTGGCCTCGTCCTCCAGCAGGTCGCGCACGAAGGACTGATCGATCTTGAGCTGGTCCAGCGGCAGGCGCTTGAGGTAGGAGAGCGAGGAGTAGCCGGTGCCGAAATCGTCCAGGGCGAAGGTTACCCCGTGCTCCTTGAGGCGCCGCATGGTCTCGCGAGACTCGTCGCGATCATGGACGAACAGGCTCTCGGTGACCTCGAGCTTGAGGCGCGATGGCGGTGCCCCGGTACGCGCCAGGATGGCCAGGGTCCGCTCGGCGAACTCCGGCTCGCGAAACTGCTCGGGGCTGACGTTGACCGAGAGCGTCAGGTCGGCCATGGCCGGATCCCTGACCCAGGCCGCCAGCTGCCGGCAGGCGGTCTCCAGCACCCAGCCGCCGATGGGCACGATCAGCCGGTTCTCCTCGGCCAGGGGGATGAACTCGCCGGGCGAGACCATGCCGCGCGCGGGGTGTGCCCAGCGCAGCAGCGCCTCGGCACCGATCATCTGGCCATCGGCGCCCATCTGGGGCTGATAATAAAGCCGGAACTCGTCCCTCGACAGCGCCTGGCGCAGGTCGGCCTCGAGCTGGGCGCGCCGCTGCAACTGCGCCTGCATGGCCGGGTCGAAGAAGCGCAGGGTATCGCGGCCCGCCTCCTTGGCCTTGTAGAGCGCCATATCGGCCTGCTGGAGGACCTGTTCCAGGGTCGTCTCGCGGTCGCGATAGAGGGTGATGCCGAGGCTCGCGGTCACCGAAAGCTCTCCGCCCGCCAGGCGCATCGGCGCCTGCAGCGCGCCGAGCAGCTTGTGGGCAATGCGCTCGGCCACCACCGCCACCTGAACCTGATCGTGACCCAGGTCGTGCAGCAGCAGCGCGAACTCGTCGCCCCCCAGCCGCGCCAGGGTGTCGGTCTCACGCAGCACCCGATCCAGCCGCATGGCGACCTGCTGCAGCAGGTCGTCGCCGATCAGGTGCCCTCGGGTATCGTTGACTCGCTGGAAGTTGTCCAGGTCGAGGTATAAAAGCGCACCGAACTGGCCGCTGCGATAGCTGTCCTTCAGCGCACTGGCCAGGCGATCCAGCATCAGCCGCCGATTGGGCAGCCCGGTCAGGGGATCGAAGAAGGCGAGCTGGTGGATCTCCTCCTCGGCCGCCTTGCGCCGGGTGATGTCGTTGAAGGTGGCCACGTAGTGGGTCAGCTCGCCGGCATCGTTGCGCACCGCGCTGATGGTCAGCCACTCGGGGAATATCTCGCCGTTCTTGCGACGGTTCCATATCTCGCCCTGCCAGCTACCATGCTGCTCCACGCTCTCCCAGAGCGCCTGATAGAAGTCGTCGTCGTGACGACCGGAGCGGAGCATGCCCGGATTGCGGCCCAGCACCTCCGCCTCCGAATAGCCGGTGATGCGGGTGAAGGTCTCGTTGACCCGCAGGATCGCGCCTCGCTCATCGGTGACCAGCATGCCCAGGTGCGTCTCGAAGGCCATGGCGGCGATACGCAGCTGGGCCTCGGTGGCGCGCACGTCGGTGACCTCGCGCACCACGGCCAGCACGCCGCTGAAGGCGCCTCCCTCGTCCAGCGGGCTCAAGATCGCGTGGAAGTCGCGCGGCACGCCAGCAAGCGTGACGCGATAGTCGATGTCCACCGGATCACCGCTGGCCCGCAGTGCCTCCAGGGCGCGATCGAGCTGGTCTGCCACGTCCGCCGAGAGGACCTCGCGGTAGTGGTGCTGCAGCAGCGCCTCGGCGTCGCCGACCAGCTGGTCGCGGTCCACGGCATGCACGTAGACGAAGCGTCCCTCGGCATCGAAGACGAAGATCATGTCCTGGATCGAGCCGACCAGGGCCTGCAGCCGCGCCTCGCGCTCCAGCACCGCGCGCCGCGCCTGCTCGCGCTCCTCGAGACGACAGCGCAGCTCGCTTTCGAGCCATCGCAGGCCAAGATAGTGGCGCAGCAGCCACCCGCCCAGCACGACCACCACCAGGAAGACGCCGCCCAGCAGCCAGAGCCGCTGCCACCAGTTCGCCAGCAGCACATCGAGCTTCTCGCCGACCACCACCAGCAGCGGCAGGTCGGTCACGCGCTGCTGGGCATAGAGCCGCTCGTGGCCGTCAAGCGGCGAGACGATGCGCTGCACCGTCGCGGCCTCGCCGCTCGCCAGGAAGGCCTGGGTCAGCGGCTCACGGACGCGCACGCCGAGCCTATCCGTGGCTCCGCCGCCGTCGAAGGCAGGCCGGCGGGCGATCAGCTGCATCTCGGTATCGAGGATGGCGATGCTCTCCCCCGGCGTCATGCTCAGCCGCGAAAGCGACGTGGCGAAGATCGTCGGATCGAGGCGCAGTACGGCCAGGCCCTGGAAGCGACCGTCCGGCCCGCGCAGGCGGCGCACATGAACGAGGTGATGGGTCTCAGCGAAGGGCGACCAGTAGAGCGGGGTCACCAGGGAGTCGAGGCGGCCATCACGGCGCATGGCGAGATAGAAGGCGCGTCCGCTGAGGTCATGGCCGGGGGGCCAGTAGGACGCCGAGGAGGCCACGACGCGCCCTGCGGCGTCGACCAGGCTCAGCTCGTCGATGAAGGCGAAGCGATCCCGCCGCTCGGCCAGCAGGGCCTCGATATCGGTCGGCGCCAACGCCGACTCCTCCTCCGCCAGGCGCCGCTCGAGCAGCGGCGACAGGTCGGCGAGAGCCTGCTCACCCACCGCGAAGGTGGTGCTCACCCACTCGGCCACGAGGTCGGCCCGCGCCTCGACGCGCGCCTCGGCGCCGTCGATCGCGCGCTGGCGATGATCGATGAGCACCCAGGCCAGGAAAATGGCCAGCGCCACCAGCGCCATGAGGTAGGTGCCGATGGCGCTCAGCCGAGGCCAGCCGTGTCGCCTGCCGGCCATGCGTGGAGAGTCCTTCATGCCGCCCGATATCCTTGTCTTATACGCCGGTAAGGCACCCCCAGTGTAATGGATTGTGGAGGGCTGTCTTCCCTCGATCCAACCCGACCACCCCCGGCGTGCGCTCGACGCGCTGCGCACGCTGGCGGCCCGACGTTGAAGCGACGGCGCGCAGCGGCCACCCTGAAGGCATCCGTCGATCACCGGATGACACGGGGACGCCCTCGCCATGGACGATGTCGCCAGCGACTTTCTCATCGCCAACGAACCCGCACTGCGCCTGGGCGTGGCGCTGTTGCTGGGTGCCCTGATCGGCATCGAACGCGGCTGGGTCGCCCGGGAGCAGCAATCCGGCGAGCGCATCGCCGGCATCCGCACCCACGCGCTGGTCGGCCTGCTCGGCGGCATCGCCGCGCTGCTGTCGGAGGCCGTCAGCAACTGGGCCTTCCCGCTGATCTTCCTGGCCCTGGCCGCCACCAGCCTGGTCGCCTGGTGGGCGAGGCTGAGCCAGCACCACGACTACAGCATCACCGGCCTAGTGGGGCTGCTGCTGACCTTCTGCTTCGGAGCGGTGGCGGTGGCGATCGACCTGGCACTGGCCACCGCCGGCGCGGTGATCACCGCCGTGATCCTCGACAACAAGCACGAGATCCATGGCCTGCTGAACAAGCTGCAGGCCCACGAGCTCGACGCCGGCCTCAAGCTGCTGCTGATCAGCGTGGTGATGCTTCCGCTGCTGCCCGACCGCGGCCTCGGGCCCGGCGAGGCGCTCAACCCCTACGAGATCTGGTGGATGGTGGTGCTGATCGCCGCGATCTCCTTCGTCGGCTACTTCGCCATGCGCGTGGGCGGAACCGAGAAGGGCATCCTCTTCACCGGGCTGTTCGCCGGCCTCTCCTCCTCCACGGCGCTGACCCTGCATTTCGCCCGGCTGTCGCGCCAGAGCCAGGAGGTCGAGGCGATGCTGGCCGCCGGCATCCTGGTGGCCTGCGGCACCATGTTCCCGCGGATCCTGATCTATGCCGCGGTGATCAGCCCGGGCCTGCTGCCCCGCCTGCTGCTGCCGATCGCGGCAATGGGCCTGCTGCTCTACCTGCCGGCGCTGCACCTCTGGCGCCGCCATCGTCGTACCCTCAGGGTCGACAGCCCGACCCCGATTCAGAACCCCCTGGAGCTGCGCACCGCGCTGCTGTTTGGCGGCCTGCTCGCGCTGATCATGCTGCTCGGCGAGTGGCTGCGCGATGGACTCGGCGAGGCCGGTATCTACCTGCTGGCCGCCGCCTCTGGGGTGGCCGACGTGGACGCCATCACCCTCTCGCTGACCCGCATGTCGCTGGAGCGGATCGCCCCCGCCACCGCGGTGCTGGGCATCATCATCGCCGCCGCGGTCAACAACCTCTTCAAGTCGGGGCTGGCCACCGCCTTCGGCACGCGGCGGCTCGGCCTGCGCGTCGCCCTGCCGATGGTCGCCTCGATGGCGGTGGGCCTGGCGCTGGCCTGGCTTGCGTGAACGCCGAGCCCTCGGGCGGCCATGGGATGCCGACCCCGCGATTCACTGCCGATCGATCGCGAGCAGCGGCACATCGAGCCATCGGGCCAGGCCCTCGGCGCCATCGCGCATCACGGCATGGTGGTTCCAGGCGAACATCGGCTCGGCGAGCGGCGCGATCAGGGCCATCCAGGGCCGAACGGGGCGCACCCGCCACTCGTAGCGCACCCGGGTGACGCCTCGCGCCTCGCTCACAAGCCAGCGGCCGATCCCCCGCACGTCGCCGCGGGCGACGCCCTCGATCAGCCGCCCCGGCACCACGCGGGTCACGCGCACCTCGAAGCAGAGGCGATAGCCCAGGCGACTCCGCCAGCGATAGCGATAGCGCCGGCCGATGCCGCGGGCATCCCCCGGCGCCAGCTCCTCCACGGCACGCAGGCTCTTCCACCAGACGGGCCAGTCGACGGGATCGGCGAGCGTGCGGTAGACGCGATCGAGGGGCGCCTCGAACCACCAGGTGGTGAGATAGCGAAGCTCCGTCATGCTCGAGTGCCTGGTCATGGTCCGGGGCGCGGAGGGGATGAAGACCTTCGCCGGCGGGTCGGGCGCTAGGTAGCCTCGTAGGGCCGGGCCGAGACCTCATCGGGGCCGTGGCGATTGAGGATCTCCTCCGCCTCCGGCTGCGACGCCTCGGGGACGATCACCTTGACCTCGCTGCTCTGCCTGTCGATAAACAGCGTCTCCCGGGGAAAGCCCTCGGAGACCAGTTCATCGAAGGCATTGACGGCCTTGTCGATGCTGCCATAGGCAGCCGTAACGGTCTGAGTCATGACACCCTCCACCACAGGGATAGCGAGCATCCGGCACCGGGCGGTGCCGGAACGCGGCGAGAGGGAGACATCCCCCTCGCCTGCAGTGTAGTCCTCACCGCTTACTCAACACCGCCTCGACACCGCATGAGCGATCGTCTCGGGCGTGCCCCCGACCATCTCGCCCCCACGGCGACGGGTAGACCACCATGGCGGCCACGAACGACCGACCATGACGTCGACTCAGGTGAGGTGCACCGCCTCGAGGCGCGCCAGCACCTCGCCGTCGGCGTCGAGCAGCGTGAGTTGCTGGCCCTCGACCCGCCACTCGGCTACTTGGCCCAGCGCGTTCAGGAAGGCCTGCTCGGTCTGCATGCCTTCCGGGCAGGCCATGCGAGTGCTCGCCAGCTTCGCGAAGCTCAAGGCATCGCCCTCCAGCCGATACTGGCCGGTCATGCGATTGCAGCCGGTGGAACCCATCACACGCTGCTCGTCGGTATGCAGCACGAAGTGCGCCTCGCGCTGCTGCTCGACCACCGTGACCGGTGCGTCGCCGAGATGGGTCAGCTTCCAGTAGGTGTTTACCAGCGGCTCGTCGACCGTGCGCTCGGCGGCCGCACATCCCGCCAGCAGCAGCGCCACCAGCAGCATTCCCGATACCTGGATAATCCGTTTCATGCGTTGCTCCTTGAGGATGAAGTGACTTCGCTCAGACCGCTCATATCCATAAGGTTCCGTGCCCGCGGCCGTAGGCCCGCGCTCGCCGCTCAAGACTGCTCCTGAAGCTGCCAGTCATTGTCGGTGAGCGGCGCTCCCCCGTCGGGGGTGACGCGCACGGTATCGCTCAGGCCGATGCCCCACTGGCCCGGCAGGCGCAGGCAGAGCGGCAGGTGGAAGACCATGTCGGCCTCGAACTCGCGGTCCTGGCCGCGGGCGATGTAGCCCGTGCCCTCGACCCAGCTGGGCGGAAACTGGGCCCCCACCGCATAGCCGAACACGCCGGAGAAGAAGGCCCGGTCGGCATGGGGGGCCAGCACGGCCTCGGCCGCCCGGGCCGCCTCGTCGAAGGTACGGCCGGGCCGCATGGTGGCGACCAGCACCTCGAACATGCCGCGACAGACATCGCGCAGCGCCTGCATCTCGGCGCTGGCCCGCCCGGCCACGGCGGTGCGCATCATCGGCGCGGTATAGCGGTGGTAGGCGGAGCCGAACTCCAGGAACACCGGCTCGTCCTCGGCGATCACGTTTCGCTTGTGATTGACGTGGATGATGCTGATGCGCCGGCCGCTGGTCACGATGGGCTGCAGGCTCATGAACTCGCTGCCGGCGGCCAGCAGGGCGCGGCTCCCCTCCGCCGCCACCTCGTTATCGGTGACGCCGGGAGCGATCGCCGCCATGGCCGCCCGCAGGCCGATGGAGGTGATTCGCGCGCTCTCGCGCAGGCAGTCGAGCTCCGCCGGCGTCTTGACGATGCGCAGGCGATCGAGCAGCTCGCCACCGTCATCGCGGAAGCGCTCGACCCCGAGCCGGGCCTGCAGCGCACGGATGACGCCGTGGCGCAGGCCGGCCCCGAAGGCGTCCAGGCCGATGGCCTGGAAGGGCGCGAGCACCTCGGCCAGCGGCTCGATCACCTCCTCGATGCCCTCCCAGCGATAGCCCAGTATCTCGTCCACCCGGGCGGTAACCACCGCCGGGCCGGTCTCGATGGAGGGCACCTGCAGCACCAGGCGCTCGGCCGAGACCACCAGGCAGGTGTGCACCGAGACCTCGAAGGTGTGGTAGCCCGTCAGGTAGAAGATGTCGGCAGGGTCGGTGAGCAGCAGCGCCTCGAGGCCGGCGCTCCGCATGGCCTGGCGCACGCGGCGACGACGGGAATCGAACTCCTCGGGGACGAAGGGCAGCTCGCGCTCGGCGAGGCACTCGGCCAGGGCATGGCGGTAGGCGTGGTGGTCCATCCGGTGAGGCTCCAGGGTCGGCGGGGTCACTGGCAGTGTAGCCATGACGGCCGTCACAACGGAGGCGCGATGGGCAAAATATCCCTGTTACCGTCCGCGTCGGTTTCGTAGAATCCAGCCACGAATTTCGACGCCATAGGACAATGCAATGGGCAGGGCCTTCCAGAACCGCAAGGAATCCATGGCCAAGACGGCCGACGCCAAGACCAAGGTGTACAGCAAGTACGGTCGCGAGATCTACGTCTGCGCCAAGCAGGGCGGCATCGACCCCGAGGGCAACCTGGCCCTGCGCGGCCTGATCGAGCGCGCCAAGAAGGACCAGGTACCGTCCCACGTCATCGACAAGGCCCTGGACAAGGCCAGCGGCGTGGGCGGCGAGGACTTCTCCACGGCCCGCTACGAGGGCTTCGGGCCGGGCAGCTGCATGGTCATCGTCGAGTGCCTGACCGACAACCCGAACCGCACCTTCGGCGACGTGCGCGGCTGCTTCACCAAGGCCAAGAGCAAGCTCGGCACCCCGGGCAGCGTCAGCCACATGTTCGATCACTGCGCCATCCTCGCCTTCAAGGGCGATGACGAGGAGGCCACCCTCGAGGCGCTGATGGAGGCCGATGTCGACGTCACCGACATCGAGAACGAGGCGGGCCAGATCACCGTCTTCGCCCCCCACACCGAGTACGCCAAGGCCAAGCAGGCACTGCTCGACGCCTTCGACGGAATCGAGTTCGAGGTCGACGAGATCCAGTTCGTGCCCCAGACCATGACCCCGGTCGCCGGCGACGACGTGGCGCTGTTCGACAAGCTGGTGGACACCCTGAACGACCTGGACGACGTGCAGAACGTCTACCACAACGCCGAGATCGAAGGCCGGGGCTAAAGCGCCACTCGGGCCGTGGGCGGGGCCCCGTCGGGCACCTGACGTCTCCGGTGGGCGCCCGACGGCCGGTGTATCACTCCACCGTGATGGTGATGGCCTCGGAGGTCACCGGCGGGTCGAAGCTGACATGGTTGGCGTCCATGAACAGCAGTTGCAGGGTGTGCTCGCCCGGCTCGAGCTCGAGATCGACCTCGGTCTGGCCGCCGCCGAAGTGGCGCAGGGTCTCACTGGCCGGCAGCGGCTGGTCGAGATCCACCTCGTCCAGCGGCGTGTCGACCAGCAGGTGATGGTGGCCGGTGCCCTCACGCGCCGTGCCGGCGGGCGCCACGCCCATGCCCGAGAGGCCCATGCGCACGGTGACGGGACTCTCGACGCTCGCCCCGGCCTCGGGTGAGATGAAGTAGACCTCGCTGCCCTCGGGGGCCGCGCTGCGCTCCGTCTGAGCCATGGCCGCCGAGGCCAGCAGCAGGCTGCCGGCCAGCCCCAGGCCCGCTATCCACTTGTTCATGACGCGTCTCCTTGTCCATCGACATACGATAGTGAGAAACGGCAGGGCTTCCGGCTCGGACGGCGGCCCTGCCGCCCACTCAGCCTAGTCGAACATTCCCGGCGCAGACACGACAAGGGAAACCATCGCACCAGCGTGCTCAGCGCGGGCCGTCCTCGCGGTCGCAGCCCAGCCTGCCGCCGCGGGCCCAGTGCTCGCCGTCCACCTCGTTGAAGAACACCTGCACGGACTCCGCCGAGTTGCCGTAGACCTCCTCGAACGCCTCGGTGATGCGCCGGGCCAGCTCACGCTTTTGCGCCACGCTGCGGGGAAACTGCTGAACGGTGACGATGGGCATGCTCGGCTCCTTAGGGGTGAAAGATGAGTGAGGGGGGGAATGAGCGTCCAAGATAGCAGAAACCCGCCTCGCGGCGGGTTTCATGGTCTCGTGGACAGCGGGCGCTCAGGCGACCGTCACGACTCGTCGTGGTCGGCTCGCCAGTCGGCCGCGGCCTCGGCCACGCCGGCATCTCGTTCGCCGCTGAGGAGCGCCCGTCGCTCTTCCTCCTCCTCGCGCACGTCGTCGATCACCGTCATCAGGTCGTCCACGTCGACCTCGCGGGTGTCGTGCTCGAAGCAGCCGGTCAGCTCGCTCTCCGGATGCAGATCACCGGCCTCAAAGAGCGACCAGATCTCCTTGCCGTAGTCGGTCACCAGCAGCTCCGGGGCGAAGCGGCCGAAGTAGCGGCGCATGTTGTCGACGTCGCGCTCGAACATCCAGGCGGCGCTGTTGTTGCCGGCGGCATCCACCGCCTGGGGCAGGTCGATGATCACCGGGCCGTCGGCGGCGAGCAGCACGTTGAACTCGGACAGATCGCCATGCACCAGGCCGGCGCAGAGCATGCGTACCACGTCGCCGATCACCTTGGCGTAGTGGGCCCGGGCCTCGTCGGCCGTCAGGGTCACGTCGTCCAGCCGCGGGGCGGTCAGCCCCTCGGCGTCGGTGATCATCTCCATCAACAGCACGCCGTCAATGAAGCCAAAGGGCTTGGGCACCCGCACCTCGGCGGCCGCCAGCCGGTAGAGGGCATCGACCTCGGCATTGAGCCAGGCCTGCTCCTGCTCCTTCTGGCCGTAGCGGGTCTTCTTGGCCATGGCGCGGGAGCGGCGGCTGTTGCGCTCGCGGCGCCCCTCCTGATACTGCACGGCCTGCTTGAAGCTACGCTGCTTGGCCTCCTTGAAGACCTTGGCGCAGCGCCGCTCGCCGTGGGAGCGCACCACGAACACCTGGGCTTCCTTGCCACTCATCAGCTGGCCTTCGACCTCGTCGATCAGGCCATCTTCGACCAGCGGCTGTAATCTCTTGGGTATCTTCATGTCACCACGTTGGCATAGAACCCGGCGGCTGGGTATGCGCCGGGCGAATCGCGTTGCAGGATCGGTCAGCGGCGGATGCGACGGGCCCGGAAGCTGCGTCCCTTGATCCGGCCATTGGCCAGCTGGTCGAGGGCCGCCCCGACAACGTCGCGGCGCACGGCCACGTAGGCACTGTTGGCCAGCACCTTGATCTTGCCCACCTGATCGCCGGCGATCCCGCCCTCGCCGGTCAGGGCGCCAAGGATGTCGCCGGGGCGCACCTTCTGCTTCTTGCCGCCGCCGAGCTCCAGCGTCGCCATGGCCGGCGTGAAGGGCGAGCGCTCCAGCACCGCGCGGGAGGGCAGCGGCTCCGGGGCGAGGGTCTCGCCGAGGAAGTCGGCGAGGCGTGCCAGCCGGTACTCCTCCTGGTCGGCCACCAGGGTACAGGCCACCCCGGAGCCGCCGGCGCGACCGGTGCGCCCGATGCGGTGGACGTGCACCTCGAGCTCACGGGCGATGCGGTAGTTAAATACCGCATCCAGCGACGCGATGTCGAGCCCGCGGGCGGCCACGTCGGTGGCCACCAGGATCGAGGCGCTGCCGTTGGCGAACAGCACCAGCAGGCGATCGCGATCGCGCTGCTCCAGGTCGCCGTGCAGCGCCAGGGCGCTGAAGCCCGCGTCGTTCAGGGCCTCGGCGACCTCGTCGGTCTCGCGCTTGGTGTTGCAGAACACCACGCTGGACTCGGGCCGAACCTGCAGCAGCAGGCGGCGCAGCGCCTCGAAGCGCGCCGATTCGTCGGCCACCCGATAGAAGTGCTGGCGGATGGTGGTGTCGTCGTGGGGCTCGTCGACCTCCACCGTGACCGGCTCGCGCATCAGCCTCTCGGCGATGGGCCGGATGGCCTCGGCATAGGTGGCACTGAACAGCAGCAGCTGACGGCGCGCCGGGGTCTCGGCGATGATCGCCTCCATGGCGGCCTGGAAGCCCATGTCGAGCATGCGATCGGCTTCGTCCAGCACCAGGGTCTCGAGCTCGGAGAGATCGAGCGTGCCCTTGCGCAGGTGCTCCTCCACTCGCCCCGGGGTGCCGACGACGAGATGCGCGCCATGCTCCAGCGAGGCGCGCTGCGGCCCCAGGGGGGCGCCGCCGCACAGGGTCAGCACCTTGACGTTGGGCAGGCTGCGCGCCAGGCGACGCAGCTCGCCGGCCACCTGGTCGGCGAGCTCGCGGGTCGGGCAGAGCACCAGCCCCTGCACCCGAGAGGACGTGAGGGTCAGCCGCGAGAGCAGGCCCAGGCCGAAGGCCGCGGTCTTGCCCGAGCCGGTCTTCGCCCGGGCGATCACGTCGCGACCCGCCAGCATCGGCGGCAGGCTCTCGGCCTGGATCGGCGTCATGGTGCGATAGCCAAGCGTGGCGAGGTTGGACAGCAGTTCCGGCGCCAGCGGCAGCGCGGCGAAATCGGCAGAGGAATCAGACACGTATTAGACCTGCAAGAAAAGGCGGGCAGCGGGTCGGGGCGCGATGACGGCGGGCGCCGCCCGCCCGGGACCACGGGAGCGAGGATGAAAGTCGGCCAGCATAGCAGAAAGTGCCGCCCTTCGCCCGCAAGCCCATGGCGGCGCGTTCTTCCGCGACAACGAGCCTCGGCGTCCATCCGGCTCGGGCGTGCCATAGTGACTGGAGAGATGTCGCCACCAGAGGGGAGAACAGATGCAGGAGCGACAGGTCGAGATCGCCATCATCGGGGCCGGCAGCGCGGGCTTGAGCGCCTGGCACGCCGCCCGCAAGCACAGCGACAACGTGCTGCTGATCGAGGGCGGCGCCTACGGCACCACCTGCGCCCGGGTGGGCTGCATGCCCTCCAAGTTGCTGATCGCCGCCGCCGAGGCCGCCCATCAGGCTCGCGAGGCCGACGGCTTCGGCGTCCGGATGGGCCCGGTCGAGGTGGACGGGCGCGCCGTGATGGAGCGCGTCCGGCGCGAACGTGACCGCTTCGTGGAGGGCGTGCTCGGGACGGTGGAGCGCCTCGGCGAGGCGAACCGCCTGGAGGGCCACGCGCGCTTCGCCGACCCGCACACCCTGATCGTCGGCGAGCACACCCGGGTAACGGCCCGCACCATCGTCATCGCCACCGGTTCGCGGGGCACCTGGCCGGGCTTCTTCGCGGCGGCCGGCGACCGGCTGATCGTCAACGACGACGTCTTCGACTGGGCGGACCTCCCCGAGTCGGTGGCCGTGTTCGGCCCCGGGGTGATCGGCCTGGAGCTCGGCCAGGCGCTGCACCGGCTGGGCGTGCGCCTGCGGGTGTTCGGCGTCGGCGGCGCCCTGGGGCCCTTTCGCGACGAGACCGTGCGGGCCTACGCGGAGCGCACCTTCAACGAGACGTTCTACGTCGATCCCGACGCCGAGGTAGAGCGGATCGAGCGCAACGGCGACGCCGTGGCAATTACCTTCCTCGAGCGCGACACCGGCGAGCGCCTCACCGAGCGCTTCGACTACCTGCTCGCCGCCACCGGCAGACAGCCCAACCTCGATCGGCTCGATCTCGAGCGGGCCGGCCTGGCGCTGGACGACCAGGGCGTGCCGCGCTTTCACCGCTTCACCCTGCAGTGCGTGAACGCCGATGAGAGCCCGGGCCATGTCTTCATCGCCGGCGACGCCAACCAGGCGCTGCCGCTGCTGCACGAGGCCAACGCCGAGGGGCGCATCGCCGGCGACAACGCCGGGCGCTATCCGGAGCTGCGCGCCGGCCACCGCCACGTGCCCCTGGCGGTGGTCTTCACCGAGCCGCAGATGGCCACCGTCGGCGCCAGTCGTGGCGAGCTCGTGCGCCAGTTCGGCGACGACTGTATCGCCACCGGCGAGGCCTCCTTCGAGGACCAGGGGCGGGCCGTGGTAATGCGCCAGAATCGCGGCCTGATGCGCCTGTATGCCGAGCACGGTTCGGGCCAGTTCCTGGGCGCCGAGCTGTTTGGGCCGCGGGTCGAGCACCTGGCGCACCTGCTGGCCTGGATGCTGGAGCAGAAGTGCAGCGTCGGCCGCCTGCTCGAGATGCCCTTCTACCATCCGGTGCTGGAGGAGGGCCTGCGCAGCGCCCTGCGAGACCTCAATGCCAGCCTGCGCCAGGGGCCGGCGATCATCGAACGCTGCATGGAGTGCGGCCCGGGAGACTGAGCATGACGCCACGACGACTCACCTCTGGCATCACCTCGTCCATCACCTCTGCCATCACCTCTGCCATCACCTCTGCCATCGCGTCATCGATCGCGTCATCGATCGCGGCGGCGTCCGCCGCCGAGGCGCTTAGGGAGCGGTTGGAGGAGTGGCAGGCAACGCCGACCGGGATGGCCCCGCCGTCGTAAGGAGCGCCCCATGGCCCTGCCGCTTCCGCCTCGACTCCTCCTGTCCCGCCGCCGGCTGCTGCGCGGCCTGCTCGCCGCGGCGGCCGCCTCGGCGCTGCCCGGCGCCCTGGCACGGTCGGCCGAGCCGCTGACCCGCACGCTGCCCGGCACAGGCGTGGCGCTGCCTCGGGTGGGCCTGGGCAGCTGGATCACCTTCAACGTCGGCGACGATCCGCTGCTGCTCGAGGCCTGTACCGCGGTCATGGCGGCCTTCTTCGCCGCGGGAGGGCGCCTGATCGACTCCTCGCCGATGTACGGCACGTCCCAGGCGACGATCGGCCACGCCCTGAAGCAGCTCCAGGCCGTCGAGCGCGTCTACGCCGCCGACAAGGTCTGGACCTCGAGCCGCGACGCAGGGCCTGAGCAGATCGAGGCCTCCCGCCAGGCCTGGGGGGTGCCGCGCTTCGATCTGCTGCAAGTCCACAACCTGCGGGGCTGGGAGGGTCACCTCGAGACCCTGCAGGCGATGAAGGCGACCGGCGAGGTGCACCATCTCGGCATCACCACTTCCCACGGGCGACGCCACGACGAGGTGGAACACATCCTGCGCCGGGTGTCGCTGGACAGCGTCCAGCTCACCTACAACATCGTCGACCGCGAGGCCGAACGGCGCCTGCTGCCGCTGGCCCGGGAGCGCGGCATCGGCTTGATCGCCAACCGCCCCTTCCAGCGCAAGCGCCTGATCCGGCGCCTGGCGGGCAAGCCACTGCCGCCCTGGGCCGCCGAGATCGGCGCCGAGACCTGGGCGCAGTTCATCCTCAAGTTCATCATCTCCCACCCGGCGATCACCTGCGCCATCCCCGCGACCACACAGGTCGAGCATGTCCGCGAGAACCTCGCCGCCGCCCGGGAGCCGCTGCCCGACGAGGCGCTACGCCGGCGCATGGCCGATCACGTGCGGGGGCTCTAGGGCATGGGCGGCAGCGCCTGGTGGACCTATCGCCCCGAGGATCTGCTGATGTTCTCGCCGCGGGTCTACGCGCGGCTTTTCGAGCTGCACAACCAGGCCCTGTGGCCCGCCCAGCTGCTCGGCCTGGCGCTGGGCGGCGTCGCCCTGGCGGTCCTGCTACGCCCCGGCCCGCGGGGCACTCGCCTGATCGTCGCTCTGCTGGCCGTGGCCTGGGCCTTCGTGGGCTGGGCCTTCCTGTGGCAGCGCTACGCCCCCATCCACTGGGGCATCGCCTATGTCGCCCCGCTGTTCGGCCTGCAGGCGCTGCTGCTGGCGGGCCTGAGCACTCTACGCGCAGGGCTCCACCTGCCGCGACGGTGGAGCGTGCGGCGCGGCATCGGCATCGGGCTCTTCGCCTATGCCCTGGTCCTGCACCCGCTGGTCGCCCCGGCGACGGGGCGCGGCCTCGCGGGCGCCGAAATCCTCGGGCTTACACCCGACCCGCTCGCCATCGCCACCCTGGGCGTGACGGCCATGGCCGAACCGGCCCGTCGCGCCTGGGCACTGCTGGCCCTTCCCGCCCTCTGGTGCCTGCAGAGCGGGTTCACCCTTTACATCCTCGGCGAGCCCGGCGCCTGGCTGCCGCTGCTGGCCGTCATCACGGCCCTGGTGGCGCGGTGTTGGCCGGCGCCCGCCGCACAGCGTTGACTCGCGCCGACCGGACACCGCGCCGAGGCTGTTAAGCTGATGTCCAGCTTACGTTTTCCCCGCGGATCAGGAGTTATCGCCCATGCCCAGGTTCCGCCTGCTGATCGCCCTCCTGCCACTGGCCATGCTTCAGGCCTGCGGCCCGGACGAGGCCTCGGTCGCCACGCTCGAGCCGCCCGCCTCCGGCGAGACGCTCAGGGTGGCCACCCGCAACGCCGCCACCACCTACTACCTCGACCGCCGTCAGGCCCCCGCCGGCCCTGAGCACGATCTGGTCGAGGGCTTCGCCGAGGCCAACGGCTGGCAGATCGAGTGGGTGACACTCAGCTCCACCACCGAGGTGCTGGAGGCCCTGGAGAGCAACACGGTCGACCTGGCCGCCGCCGGCCTGACCCATCTGCCCTCGCGTGACGAACGCTTCCGCCAGGGGCCGACCCATACCGACGTCGTCGAGCAGCTGGTGTGCCACCGCGAGATGCGCCCGATGCCCCGCGAGGTAGAGGAGATGGCCGACGTCGAGATCCGCGTCACGGAGGACTCCAGCTACACGGAACGACTCGATAGCCTCTCCAACGATCACACCGGGATCACCTACGCGGAGGATCCGCGCACCACCGAGATGCTGCTGGCCGCGGTCGCCGAGCGACAGATCGACTGCACCCTGGCCGACTCCAACATCGTGCAGGTGGTACGCCGCCACTTCCCGCACCTGGAGGTCGCCATGAACCTGACCCGTGGCGATCGGCTGGGCTGGTACCTGTCCGCCGGGCATCAGGCCCTCGCCGCGCAGGCCCGGGAGTGGATGGCAAGCCCCGAGGGCGAGGCCAGCGTCGAGACGATGCAGCACCGCTACTACGACTACATCGGCGACTTCGATTTCGTCGACCTGCGGGCCCTGAATCGACGCATCGAGGAGCGCCTGCCCTCGCTGCTGTCGTACTTCTTCGCCGCCGCCGACGAGACCGGCATGCCCGCCGACCTGCTCGCCGCCCTGGCCTACCAGGAGTCGCACTGGGACCCCCGCGCCGTCTCACCCACCGGAGTACGCGGCATCATGATGCTGACCCAGAACACCGCCAAGTCACTGGGCGTCGCCAATCGCCTGGATCCGGCCGAGGCCATCGACGGCGGCGCCCGCTATCTGGCCGACCGGCATGACCGGCTGCCCGACACCATCCCCGAACCGGACCGCACCTACCTGGCACTGGCCAGCTACAACGTCGGCCGTGGCCACCTGCTGGACGCCCGCCAGCTGGCTCGCGAGCTCGGCAAGGACCCGGACTCCTGGGCCGACATGAAGGAGGTGCTGCCACTCAAGGCCGACAAGCGCTACTACCCCCAGACCCGCTACGGCTATGCCCGGGGCTACGAGCCGGTGCACTACGTGCAGCGGATCCGCAACTACCTGGACGTCATCAGCGCCGCGGTGGAATGGCTTCCCCTGGAACCCCAGGACGCCGAGGACGAGAGCCTCACCCAGCAAGGCTAGGCCAGGCGTCCTCGATCAGGCCGTCGCGGGGGAATTGATGGCCAGGTGCACGGCGATCACCGCCATCATCACGCCGATGGTGCCGTCGATCGCCCGCCAGGCGAGCGGCCGGGAGAGCCAGGGGGAGAGCGCCGCGCCGCCCCAGGCCAGCAGGCTGAACCAGAGGATCGAGGCGGTGACCGCCCCGGCCACGAAGGTGGCTGAACTCTGCTGCTGGGCGCCGATGGAGGGGATCAGCAGCAGGGTATCCAGGTAGACCTGGGGATTGAGCAGGGTGACCGCGAGGGTGGCCAGCAGCACGCGCCTCGGGCTGCGCTCGCTCGCCCCGTCGACGGAGAGCCCCTGACGGCCAGTGGCGGCGCGCAGGAAGGCCTGGGCCGCCAACCAGGTCAGGAAGACCACGCCCAGCCAGCGCAGCGCCTCCAGGGCGCTCGGCATGCTCAAAAGCACCGCACTGACCCCGAACATCCCGGCCAGGATCAGCAGCGCATCGGTACTCATGCAGAGCCCCGCCGACCACCAGTGGTGCTCGCGGCGCACCGCGACGCCCAGCACGTAGGCATTCTGCGCGCCGATGGCGATGATGATACCGCCGCTCACCAAAAGCCCGGTGACATAGCTCTCCAGCATCGCGTTTCCCCTCCTGAATCCCGTCGAGAGGGGCCAGCATAGCGATGCCACCACATCTATAAAAATCATCCTGCTAATATCACATCAGCTTTGCTTATACTGAACGTCTGCTGCATCTGCCCGAAGGAGGGCCCATGCTTGACTACAAGCTGCTCCAGGCGCTGGCCACGGTGATCGAGTGCGGCGGCTTCGAGCGCGCCGGCGAGCAGCTGGGTCTCTCGCAATCGGCGATTTCCCAGCGGATCAAGGCGCTGGAGGTCCGCCTGGGCCAGCCGGTGCTGGTCCGCCACCCACGGCTCGCGCCCACCCCCGCGGGCCAGCGGCTGCTCAACCATGTTCAGCAGGTGCAGCTGCTGGAGCGCGACCTGCGCACGACGCTGCCGACCCTGGAGGAGGCCGCGCCCCGCCTGCGCATTGCCCTCAATGCCGACAGCCTGGCCACCTGGTGGGCCGAGGCCGTGGGCGACTTCTGTCGTGCCCGGGGCCTGCTGCTGGACCTGGTGGTCGAGGATCAGGACGTGGGGCTCAAGCGGCTGCGCGACGGGGAGGTGGCGGCCTGCCTCTGCGCCAGCGACCGTCCCATCGCCGGGGCCCGCTGCGTGCCGCTGGGCACCATGGTCTACCACCCCTACGCCACCCCGGGCTACATCGCCCGCCACTTCCCGACGGGGCCGACGGCCGAGGCCTTCCGTCGCGCCCCGGCCATCGTCTACGGCCCCCATGACCAGCTGCAGCATCGTTTCCTGGCGAGCTGCGGCTACCACGGCCGCTTTCCCTACCACCTCTGCCCCTCGTCGGAGGGGTTCGTGCGCCTGACGCTGGCCGGCATGGGCTACGGCATGCTGCCGCGCATGCAGGTGGCGCCGCTGGTGACGGAAGGCCGGCTGGCCAGTCTGGCCCCCGAGCGGGCGCTGTCCGTGCCGCTCTACTGGCACTTCTGGCGACACAGCGGCGAGGCGCTGGAGCAGCTGACCGAGGTGCTGAGCGAGGTTCGGCTAGAGTGAGTCGCGCTCGAGTGAGCCCGAGGCGACGACCCGCCCGGCCCGACTGGCGGCAGCGATGGTCAGTCGAGCGAAAGCCTGTATGATGATCGAGCAACATATTTATCGCAGGGAGCAGCAGACACGATCGAGCATTCTTTCCAGCCAGCACGGGAGGTTCACATGAAGGTCTACAAACCTGAATGGCAGTGCACGTTTAGCGTCAACGAGGGCATGGAAGAATCCGCCAGCTGGAAACAGCGAATGGCCTGGCGCTTCAGGGCCTTCGCCGACAAGCTGGACGGCGGCGGTAGAACGCTGAAGATTGACTGCAACGTGACCCCCGAAGTGAGCCGCGAGGACGTCGATACCTGCCTGGAGAAGGGCTTCGCCGTGACCCAGGGCCTGCTGATCCAGTTCGCCCATCAGGCCGCCTGCGAGAACGTCATGCGCGATGCCAAGGCGGAACTCTTCGAGGAACAGTCTCAACGCTGAGGCCATGAGCACGATGCTGCGCTCACCGCACCCCATTCGGCCTCGCCGGATGGGGTGTTTTCGTTGGGGAGCGATCCCGGCAAGCCTCGCCGCCGGGACATCGAGACCGACCGGCTTGGCCCGCTCGTCACTCTGCATTAGACTGGTCGTCTAGTACGGTACAACCCCGCACATCGACAGGAGTCGCACGATGCAATCCCGCTTCTTCACCATCACCGATCATCCCCAGGGCACGCCGGCCCGCGAGCTGTTCGAGCTGCACGAGCAGGCGCTGCCCGACCTCGCCGAGGGCGAGGTGCGCGTCCGCAACAGCTGGCTGTCGGTGGACCCCTACATGCGCGGCCGCATGAGTGGCGTGACCACCTACATCGAGCCCTTCGAGCTCAACGCGCCGCTGGAAGGCGCGGCCATCGGCGAGGTCATCGAATCCCGCGCGGCGGACTTCCCGGTGGGCACCAAGGTGCGCCACATGGGCGGTTGGCGCGACGTCGCCCAGCTGCCCGGCGCCGAGCTGGAGACCCTGCCCGCCTATGAGGTGCCGGAGCAGGCCTACCTGGGCGTGCTCGGCATGCCGGGCATGACCGCCTGGACCGGCCTCAACCGCATCGCCGAGATGCAGGAAGGCGATAACGTGCTGGTCAGCGGCGCCGCCGGCGCGGTGGGCTCGCTGGCCGTGCAGCTGGCCAAGGCCAAGGGCGGCACCGTGGTCGGCATCGCCGGCTCCCAGGAGAAGCTCGACTGGCTCGAGGCGCACGGCGTCAAGGCGGTCAGCTACAAGGGCAAGAACGCCGCCCAGCTCACCGAGGCCCTCAACGCGGCCTGCCCCGAGGGCTTCGACGTCTACTACGAGAACGTCGGCGGCACCTGCCTCGAGGCGGCGCTGAACACCCTGAAGGTCGGCGCGCGCATCGCCGTGTGCGGCATGATCGCCCGCTACAATGACGACGCTCCGAGCGCCGGGCCGGGCAACCTGGCGATGATCCTGATTCGCCGCGCTCGCATGGAAGGCTTTATCGTCTTCGATCACTGGGCGCACTATCCGCAGTTCCTCGAGGAGGTCGGCCCGCAGGTCGAGAACGGTTGGATCGACTACGAGGAGACCGTCGAGGAAGGCCTCGAGCGCACCCCGGACGCCTTCCTCAAGCTGTTCGAGGGCGCCAACCGCGGCAAGATGCTGGTCAGGCTCTGATCCGCATCGCATGACGCAAAGAGGGGGCGCCGGCCAAGCCGGCGCCCCTTTTGCCTTCCCTCTCTCGGGCTGAGATCCTGAAGCGCTCGACGTGTCGGACACCCAGCCCCGCCGCGCGCCTCACCCCGCTCACGCGACCGCCCTAGCCTGCGCTCGCACGGCCCTGCCCCGAGGAGACGGCCATGAACGCCATCAATCCCGAGAAGCTTTACCACAGCAAGTGGACCGCCGTGCACCCCCGCCACAAGGAGAAACACTTCCTGGTGACGAAGCTCGTGCGCGACGAGGAGGAGACCGTGGTCGAGGTGATCCTCGAGGCGATCTACACCCACCGCGAGACCACCCTGCCCTGGCGAGCCCTCAAGGACGACGACACCTGGCGGATGGGCTGGAAATAAGCGCCGGGTGCATCAGCACCCGGCCGTCGTGTTGCCTCGATGGCCTTGCGGCCCTCAGCCGCGCGGATCCAGCACGCCGGCGTAGCGGACCCCGCTGAGCAGGGCCATCTCGCGCTGCCAGGTCGCGAGGTCCTCGCGATGGAACTGATCCAGGCGGTGGTGGCCGCAGGCCCGCGCCAGCACCTGCATCAGCGCGACGGAGGACTCGAGGAAGGTCTGCAGCTGGCGGGCGGACTTGTCGACGTCGAGGCGCTGGCGCAGGTCCTGGCGCTGGGTGGCGATCCCCGCCGGGCAGTTGTTGGTGTTGCAGATTCGCGCGGCCACGCAGCCGATCGACTGGATGGCGCTGTTGGCGATGGCGATGCCGTCGGCACCCAGCGCCATGGCCTTGACGAAGTCGCTCGGCACCCGCAACCCGCCGGTGACGATCAGGGTGACGCGGCCGCTGGCGCCCTGCTCATCGAGGTAGCGCCGGGCCCGCGCCAGCGCCGGAATGGTGGGCACGCTGATGTGGTCGCGAAAGAGCGTCGGGGCCGCCCCGGTGGCGCCGCCGCGGCCGTCGAGGATGAGGTAGTCGGCGCCGGTATCGAGCGCGAACTGGATGTCCCGTTCGATGTGGTTGGCGCTGAGCTTGAAGCCGATCGGAATGCCGCCGCTCAGCTCGCGCACCCGATCCGCGAAGTGGCGGAAGTCGGCGACCGAGTGCAGATCCTCGAAGGTCGGCGGCGAGACGGCCGGCTCGCCCTCGGAGATGCCGCGCACCTTGGCGATCTTGCCGGTGTTCTTGTTGCCCGGCAGGAAGCCCCCGGTGCCGGTCTTGGCAGCCTGCCCGCCCTTGAAGTGGAAGGCCTGGACATTCTCGAGCAGCGCCTCGTCGTAGCCGAACTGCGCACTGGCGAGCTCATAGAAGTAGCGCGAGTTCTCCTGCTGCTCCTCGGGCAGCATGCCCCCCTCGCCGGAACAGATGCCGGTGCCGGCGCGCTCGGCCCCGCGGGCCAGGGCGATCTTGGCCTCCTCGGAGAGGGCGCCGAAGCTCATGTCCGAGACCATCAGCGGCATGGAAAGCCTCAGCGGCTTCTTGGCCTCGGGGCCGATCACCAGTTCGGTGGCGACCTCGGCCTCCTCCCCGAGCGGCTGAGTCGCCAGCTGGGCGGCCATGATCTGCAGGTCATCCCAGTGCGGCAGGGTGTGGCGCGGCACGCCCATGGCGGTGGTCGGCCCGTGGGGCCCCATCTGCTCGAGCCCCTCGCGGGCCAGCTGATGGATGAAGGCCACCGTGGGCTCCTCCTCGGTGGCCCTGGCCTCGGGCTGACTCTCGGACTGACTCCCGGCCTCGTCCGACGCGTCCGATGCGCTCGATTGGTCGGCGTCGTCTCCGGGGCCTTCCTGGCCCACCTGATCATCACTGAAGCGCGCGTGAGTGCCATCGCAATAGGGCGCATCGGCGGTGTGCTTGCAGCGGCACAGAGTGACCTCGCCGTCCTCTTCGGCCACGAAACTCTTGGGCGTGAAGCCGGTGCCGGCGTGGGAGCCGTCGCAGAAGGGCTGGTCGGCCGAGCGTCCGCAGCGGCAGAACGCGTACTCCTTGCCCTTGGTCAGGGTCACGGTCACGGGCGAGTTGGCGGCTATCACGGGCTTGTTCATGGGCACGGGCTCCTTGATCTGGACGTCGATACTCCCTGCCAAGATAGCCACCTACCGCGAACGGCGAAAACCCCGCGACCTCGATACGCCCGATCGGCCCTGACTATCGAAGCGTGCTGTCGGCCCCGATGGCCGGCCCCGATAGGCCCACGGCGCTCGGTCAGCGATGATCCGTCGACGACACTCAGTTCACGGAGATCCATTTGCGAAGAACAAGGCCGCATAGGGGCGCTGGATGGCGCGACGCACCTCGGCGAGCGAGAAGGCTCGCACGAAGGTGTCGAACAGCTGCCCCTGAAACCACAGCTCGACCACCGGCAGCGAGAAGATGCGACGCTGGGCGCAGAGCGCCGTTGCCTCGCCCTGGCAGTCGACGTAGAGGGCCTCCAGGTGGGGAAACTCGTCGGCCAGCATCGCCGCGAGCCGAGGCTTGATGGCCTGGCACACGCAGCAGGCCCGGCCGCCGTAGAGCACCAGCACCGCCGGGCGCGCGGCCAGGGCGGCCTTTAGGGCGTCGTGATCCGCGATGGGCGTCACGGTGCCGGCTCGCCGGGGTCGGGCGCCTGCTCGGGCGCCTGCTCGGGTGACGCGTAGGGTGTCGCATCAGCGGCATCGGCAGACGCGCCGGGCGCCTCACTGGCGGCACGCACGAAGCGCGTCAGCCGCACCTCCACGGTGACGGTGAGCGTCTCGAGCGCCGCCGCCCGCTCCCGGCCCTCGACGCTGGCGCGATAGAGGTGCGGGGTCATCGCCAGCAGGTCGGCGATGGGCGCGGCGCCCTCGAGCGCGAGGGAGTAGCGCACGGTCTCGGTGTCGAGGCCCGTGAAGCCCTGCGGCGCCGGAGGCCGTTCCGTGCGCTCGGGCTTCAACTGGGGATAGATGATCTCGCGCAGCTCGCGCAGGTGATCCGGCCCGGCCTCGGCCAGCAGCAGCACCCCGCCGGGCTTCATCACCCGGGCGAACTCCGCGGCCACCGGAAAGCCGAACAGGCACAGCAGCCGATCCAGCGTGCCCGTCTGCACGGGCAGGTGGGCGTTGCTGCCCACCACCCAGCTGGCCGGCATCCCCGCCTGCTTGCCCTGCCGGGCGGCGGCGAGCACCGCCCACTTGGAGATATCCAGGCCCAGCAGGCCCAGCGGCAGCGCGTCGCCGGTCGCCGCATCACTCGCCCCTTCGAGTCCCTCGTCACGCCTCTCGCGACATCTCTCTTCATAAGCGCGGGTCAGCTCGCGCAGGTAGTAGCCCTCGCCGCAGCCGGCATCGAGGCAGTTCAGGGTGCCCGGCTCCGCGCCATCCAGCACGGCGCGGCTGACCGCGTCGGCGACCGGCCGATAATAGCCGGCCTCGAGGAAGCGCTGACGCGCCGCGATCATCGCCTTGCTGTCGCCGGGATCGCGGGAGCGCTTCTGCTGCACCGGCAGCAGGTGCACATAGCCCTGCCGGGCGATATCGAAACTGTGCCCGGCGGCGCAGCGCCAGGCGCCATCGCGGCGCTCAAGCGCCTCGCCGTCCAGCGGACAGGCCAGTGCCTCGAAGGGTGTGCTGCTCATGACGGTGACCTCGCCCCGGTGGTGAATGTCTCTCGAACGCCCTGTTCGCGCGCTCTGGTCGATCGGCGGCGATGATAGCATCCTCACCCGCGGCCGAGGGCGCAGGCCGAACGCGCCGGCCGGCAACGCCATCCCGGTTAGATAGTGAGCGGCTTGGCAGGTCCCGGGGGGAACGGTATCGTGCCGCGTTCCGCCCTCGACGCGATCCGCCGCCATGACGACCCAGACACTCCCCCGCTCCCTCGACGACGCCCTGGCTCTCTCCAGCCTGCTGCTGGCCCTGGTGGCCGCCGTGGGCATGGCCACCATCGGCGTCATCTCGCGCGTGACCGGCCTGCCGGCGGAGAGCATCACCTTCTACCGGCTCGGCCTCGGCGCCGCCTGCCTGCTCGCCTACCTGCTGCTGACCGGCCGCGTCGCCGGGCTGCGCACGCTGCCCGCACGCAGCGTGGTGGTGAGTGGCGCCCTGCTGGCCGCCTTCGTGCTCTGCTACGTGCAGGCGATGAACCATACCCGCATGGCCAACGCCATCCTGATGGTCTATCTCGCCCCGGTCTGCGCCTCGGTGGTCGCCCACTTCCTGTTCGGTGAAAAGCTGGGGCCGCGCCAGACGGCGCTGATCGGCATGGCACTGCTGGGCTTCGCCATGATGCAGGAGTTCCGCCTCGAGCTTGACGGCGGAAGCGACGCCCTGGGGCTGGGCTTCGCACTGCTGGCCATGCTGGCCTACACCGGCTTCATCCTCTGCAACCGCCGCCTGCCCCGCGACATGGACGACGCCACCGGCGCCTTCTGGCAGCTAACGGTCGGCGCGCTGGTGATCCTGCCCTTCGCGCTAAGCCAGCCCCAGGGACTCGCGGCGGCCCCCTGGCAGTGGCCATGGCTGGTGGCGGCGGGCGTGCTGCCCGGCTTTTTGGCGCTGCTGTGCGCGGTGATGGCGATCAACCGCCTGCCCACGGCGCTCTACGGCACCCTGGCCTACTGCGAGCCGGTGGCGGTGGTGATCTTCGGCTGGACGCTGTTCGGCGAGGCGCTGGGGCCGCTGCCGCTGGCCGGCTGCGCGCTGATCCTCTTAAGCGGCATGGTGCAGGCCTCGCTCGGTGCCCCGCGCCCGGCGCCGAGCCCCGCCTGAGCCGAGCCGCTACGCGGCGGTTCGCGCTGCAGGCAGCGCTCCTGCGAACTTCACCCGTATCACGCTGACCTGCGATGGCCCGAAAAAAGGCCGGGCCGCCTGAGCGACCCGGCCCTTGGCGCGACGTGCGCCCCGCCTCGGGGCGCGGCCGGGCTACTCGCCCTGGCCAGCGGCGACCGCCGCCTGCTGCTCGGCGCGAGACTCGATGCGCTCGCCCTCGCTGCGGCCGATGACGGCGGTGCCGACCAGGTCGCCGGTGACGTTGAGCGCCGTGCAGCCCATGCCGACCAGCGCATCGATGGCGGTGAGCAGCGCCACGGCCTCGATGGGCAGGCCCACCTGGGAGAACACCGTGGCGATCATCACGATGCCGGCGCCGGGCACCCCGGCGGTGCCCACCGAGATCAGCGTACCCACCACCACGATCTGCAGCATGCTCGACCAGTCCAGCGGCGCGCCCATCACGTTGGCGGCGAACACCGCCGAGATGGCGATGCGGATCGCCGCCCCGTCCATGTTCAGGGTCGCGCCCAGCGGCAGGCTGAAGCCGTAGAGGCTGCGCGGCAGGCCCAGGCGGCTCGCGGCATCCAGGGTCAGCGGCAGGGTACCGGAGCTGCTCTGGGTGGCGAAGGCGGTGGCCATGGGCGTGCGCGCCTCGCGGAAGAAGGCCCGCGCCGGCACGCCGAAGCCCTTGAGCAGGCCCAGGTAGACCAGCAGCTGCACGCCCAGCGCCAGGTAGAGCACCATCACCATGTCACCCAGCGACAGCAGGGTCGCAAGGCCCTGTTCGGCGACGGTGCCGACCACGATGGCGAAGACGCCGACCGGCACCACGTGAAGGATGCCGCCCATCACCTTGAGCGTGGCGGCGTTGAGGGCCTCGATCAGGCCATAGAGCTTCTCGCCGAGTTCCGCCTGGGACTCGGACTGGCGCATCTTCGCCACGGCCAGGCCGAAGACCATCGCGACGAAGATGATGCCCAGCAGATCCTGCTCGGCGAAGGCGGCGACGATGTTGTTCGGCACGATGCCAAGCACCACCGAGAGGATGCCGGGATTGTCCGGCACCGAGACCGAGCCGGCGCCCTCGAGCGACATGCCCTCCCCCGGCGACAGCAGGGTCGCGACGGCCAGCCCCACGGCGATGGCCAGCGCCGAGGTGGCCAGGTAGTAGAGAAACACCTTGCGGCCGATCCGCCCGAGGCTGCCGGCCCGGCCCTGGTTGATCCCCGCCATCAGGGTGAACAGCACGATGGGCAGGATGATGAACTTCAACAGCCGCATCAGCAGCTCACCCAGCGGGGCCAGCCATTCGGCCACCGTGGGCCCGCCGACCAGGCCGACCACCACGCCCAGCACCAGGGCGATGCTCACGCGCAGGATCAGCGAGGCATCGCGATAGCCGTGCCACAGGGGTGTCAGGAGCGTCGACATAGGGACCTCGTCAAAAGTAAGAGCGCCGCGGACCTTAGGCCCACGGCGCTCGGTGTGCAACGACTGGAAGGTTAAGAGCTTATAACGTCCTGCGTCTTGTGCTGGAAATCGCTGGCGTCGTGGCGCTCATGGAGCTGCATGGCCGGCTCGCCGAAGGTGCGGTTGACCATGCGCCCGCGCTGCACCGCCGGGCGGGCATCGATCTCCTTGGCCCAGCGCATCACGTGCTCGTACTCCTGCACCTGCAGGAACTCGGCGGCGTCATAAAGACGCCCCAGCACCAGCTGGCCGTACCAGGGCCAGGCGGCCATGTCGGCGATGGTGTAGGTGTCGCCGGCCAGGTAGCGCGTCTCGGCCAGGCGGCGATCCAGCACGTCGAGCTGGCGCTTGGCCTCCATGGCGTAGCGATCGATGGGGTACTCCAGCGGCTCGGGCGCATAGGCGTAGAAGTGGCCGAAGCCGCCACCCAGGAAGGGTGCGCTGCCCATCTGCCAGAACAGCCAGTTGAGCGTCTCGGTGCGCGCGCCGTGCTCGCTTGGCAGGAACTCGCCGAAGCGCTCGGCCAGATACAGCAGGATGGCGCCGGACTCGAACACCCGCACCGGCTCGTCGCCGCTGCGATCGACCAGCGCCGGGATCTTCGAGTTGGGATTGATCGCAACGAAGCCGCTGCCGAACTGGTCGCCCTCGCCGATGCGGATCAGCCAGGCGTCGTACTCGGCCTCCTGGTGACCGAGCGCCAGCAGCTCCTCGAACATCACCGTGACCTTCACGCCGTTGGGCGTGCCCATGGAGTAGAGCTGGAAGGGGTGCTCCCCGACCGATAGCGCCTGCTCGTGGGTGGGCCCGGCGACGGGGCGATTGACGCTGGCGAAGGTGCCGCCGCTGGCCTTTTCCCAGCTCCAGACCTTCGGCGGAGTGTAGTCGTTGCCTTGGCTCATGGGCCCTCCTCGGTGACGAATCGTGTGCTGAACACTGATATGGGGACGCGTTAGCGTGCTATCAACCTGTGGCGGGCGGGAGCCTCCCTCGTGCGCCGGAGCGATCACGCCTTGGCGGGCATTTTCCGTTAAAGAAGACTTTAGTTAAGCCGATAAAGTTATAAGCTTTTTACAATAACTTACATTCAGCTCCCCTCCCCGACCAACAAGAATTCTAGATGGTCACGCCCATGCTTATGACGACTCCCGGTAAACCCAATGAAGCTAAACAACCACTCCATTAAGTTACGCATCATCGCGAGCCTAGCCGTCGTGTTGTTGCTCGCGATTGCCATCATCGTCCCGTTTCTGTTGAACCGCATCGGAAGCGTTATCCCGCCTCATTCATCAGGGCACAGAACGAGCGTGTTGAGTCCATCGATTGCCGGTACCGACCTGCTTCAACCTCATGCGGTCGCTTGGTAG
>NZ_FPAQ01000080.1 GCF_900116405.1 Halomonas saccharevitans
TTAGAGCGCCCTGGAAGGCAGTGGGTGTGGCGGGCAACGAAGTGTCCAGAATCGACAGCCAGGGTGTAGCGCGCAGGCCGGTAACGATATTCACCGAGCGCTCGAATACGCTGTGCACCTGGCCATCAAATGACTGGCGGGGGCACAAATAGCCGCAGCTCTGGGCGATGATCATCGTATCGGTCTACTTCAGTCCGGCAATGATGTTGTCGGCGCTGGTTACCCAGCCACAGATGGCGCCCTGGGCCTTGATCATCTCCAGCGCGTACTTATGGAATTCCGGGAAGTAGGAGCCGGTGCAGTCTTCCGGAATGATGCACTCGTAGCCGCGGTCGTTGGCTTCACGCACGGTGGTGTTCACGCACACCTCGGTGGTTACACCGCAGACAACCAGGGTTTTGATGCCGCGGCTTTGCAGGATCAGATGCAGATCGGTCTGATAGAACGCGCCCTTGCCCGGCTTGTCGATAATCGGCTCGCCGGCCACCGGGTAGAGCTCCGGAATGATGTCGTGGCCATTCTCACCACGCACCAGAATGCGGCCTTTGGGGCCTTGCTCGCCGATAAACGTTTTACCACCTCGGGTCAGTTTGGCCGGTGGGCAGTCGGTCAGATCCGGGCGATGACCTTCACGGGTGTGAATCACCATCAGACCGGCGTCACGGGCAGCTTGCAGAACACGGCCACAGGGCTCGATGGCACCGCGTACCAAGGAGACGTCGTTACCCAGGGCTTCTCCGAAACCGCCTGGTTCAACGAAATCGCGCTGCATGTCAATCACCACCAGTGCGGTGGTTCGCGGATCAAAATCCAGGGCAAACGGATCGGCTTGGAATGTTTTCTTCATGATGCAATTCCCCTTCGGCTATGGGTGAAAGCGGCTCGTCGTCAAGAGCTGAAAACGATACTAGACCCGCCGATACAGCGGCAAAAGTGAGCAAATCTGAGTGGTGAGAACAATTAATTTGATGAATGACGAGGGAAGCTGACAACAGGGGGGAACTTAGAGCGGAGTGAAACAGGGGAAGATCAGAGTCGAGCTTGATTCGACCGTATCATCGAATCTTTTGATCGTTGGTTTCGACTTTTTTGTCTAGTGCAGTGGCAATAAGCTGATCCAGATCACGAGCGGATCACTGGCACCAGCGCAGCCGGTTCTCGCTGCGGGTCAGATAGTCAGTGCACCATTGCAGAACCGGACTTTCGCGATTGGCGTGCCAGGCATAAAACAGCTGGGTAGGCTGCTTGTGTTCGACGATCGCTTTTTTGAGCAGCCAGCCTTCGTCCAGCCATTCGCGAATACGGTGATGGGGCACGTAGCCGATGCCAATGCCCCGCTCGATCATGTTAATGGCAACGGTCAGATCCGGCGCATAAATGATTTTCTGCCCCGCCAGGGACCAGGTATCCTGCGGCAGGATATGCAGCGAGGTATCTTTCACCACAATCGCCGGATAGGCTCGCAGCGCCTCGGCGCCGAGCACTGCCGTGCGCCGGGCCAGCGGATGCTGACGGGACACCACAAAATCCCAGTCAATATGGCCAATCGACTGGTGCACGATACCCTCGAGTTTCGGCGCAGCGTGAGGCGCACCAATCACCAGGTCAGCTCGGCGGTCGTAGAGCGCGTCCCAACATCCGTTGTACACCTCAGTTTTCACGCTGATACGGGTGGCGGGAAACTGACGGTCCAGCTGCTCGATAAAATCCACCAGCCCTTCCCGGTTGACGATGTTATTGATGGCCACCGAGAACGACACCTCTGCGCCAGCGCTGATCATCGCCGTATTGCGCACCAGTTCGTCGTACGAATCCACCAGCCATTGGCTCTGGTCAATAAAATACTGCCCGGCATCGGTCAGGCGCGCCTGGCGGCCGCTGCGGTCAAATAGCGGAAACCCCAGCTCGTCCTCTAGCTTTTTAACCGTGTAACTCACAGATGACGGCACCCGGTTCAGGCGCTCGGCGGCCACAGCGAAACTGCCACATTTGGCAATCAGGTGAATGGTGGTCAAAACGTCGCGGGAAAAGGGCATAGGATAGATCCCGGCTTATTCATGAGGGCGTCCTGAAAACGAAGATGGCGAGTGGTTTTCTCTTGTAGAATCAAGATGTTCCTGCCAGAACACGATTCAAGA
>NZ_FPAQ01000062.1 GCF_900116405.1 Halomonas saccharevitans
CGGCTCGCGGCACAGGTAGACCCTCAGTCCCGTGTCTGGCCGAATCATCGGGCCACCTCCACGGCGACGAAGCGCTGCGGGCGATGACGAGGTGGTACTGGTACCTCCTGCACCACCAGGCGCTGCTCCCACGCCAGCAGTGACGCCAGCTCCAGTCCCTGCTCCGCTGCGTTCTCACTCAACGGCAATTGCCGAGAGGAAGCATGGAACAGATGGCCCAGCCAGAAGGCCTGTGTCGGGGTCAGGTCGGTCATGGTGTCCTCCTTGGGATCGGGTGACACCAGTCTGATGGACACTATTCAGTTGCAGAAGATGGGGTTTGTGGAGCGCTTACCAGCAGTCTATGCGGAATATCTCCCAAGATGGTATTCGTCGAATAACACTTCCTTTTCCTCCGTTCAATGAGCAAAGGCGCATCGTTGACAAGATCGAATCCCTTTTCGCCCAACTGGACCACGGCGAGGCCAGCCTGCGCGACGTTCAGAAGCTGCTGGCTCGCTACCGCCAGTCCGTCCTCAAGGCCGCCGTCACCGGCCAGCTGACCGCCGACTGGCGGGCCGAGAACGCTGACCGTCTGGAGTCTGGCAGCGACCTGCTGGAGCGCATCCTTCAGGCCCGACGCGAGAATTGGCAGGGGCGGGGCAAGTACAAGGAGCCCGTGGTGCCGGATTCCGGCGACCTGCCGGAGCTGCCGGAAGGGTGGGTGTGGGCGTCAGTTGACCAGTTGGCTGAGGTAATTGGTGGATTAACCAAGAATAGCAAGCGTTCAACTCTGCCGCTCAAGAAGCCAATGCTCAGAGTGGCCAATGTCTATCAGAATCGGTTAGATTTAGAGGATGTTCATGACACTGGCGTGTCTGAAGGCGAGCTATCCAGAGTGACGCTCCAGGATCGTGATATATTGGTGGTGGAAGGAAATGGAAGCAAGGGACAGATTGGCCGAATGGCAGTCTGGAGGGACGAAATACCAGGAGCTGTACATCAGAATCACCTGATCAAAGTTAGGATGGTTGATAAGTTAATTTCCGATTATTCAATGTGGTGGTTTCAGTCTCTTTATGGAAGACAAAACATTGAAAAAGTGGCTTCGTCTACTTCTGGCTTATATACCCTAAGCATCAGCAAGATAGAATCGCTGGTGATTCCCTTGCCGAGTCTGGATGAGGTGGAGCAGGTTGTTGCGGCTATTGATGAGGCCTTCTCAAAAATCGGCCAGCTGGAAGATTGGTGTCAAACCGAACTTACCCGTTCCGCCGCCCTACGTCAGTCCATCCTCAAGGATGCCTTTGCCGGCAAGCTGGTGCCTCAGGACCCCGCCGATGAGCCTGCCAGCGAGCTGCTGGCCCGAATCCGCGCCGAACGTGATGCCGCCGCCCCCAAGAAACGCACCCGCAAAAAGGCTTCTGCATGAGCAAGGAACAACTCGTCTCCAAGGTCTGGAACTACGCCCATGTGCTGCGTGACCAGGGGGTCTCCTACGGCGACTATATCGAGCAGATCACCTACCTGCTGTTCCTCAAGATGGACGAGGAGCGGGTGGAGCTGTTGGGTGAGGAGACCTGCATTCCCAGCCAATGGCGCTGGAGCAAGCTGGCGGAGAAGGACGGCGATGACCTGGAGCTGCAGTATCGCCACACCCTGGAGGGCCTGGCCCGAGAGAGTGGCCTGATCGGCACCATCTTCCGCAAGTCCCAGAACAAGCTCTCCGACCCGGCCAAGCTCAAGCGGGTGGTCAGCCTGATCGACAAGGGAGGCCCCTGGGTCGGCCTGAAGGTCGACGTGAAGGGCGAGATCTACGAGGGGCTGCTGGAGCGCAACGCCTCCGAAGTGCGCTCTGGTGCCGGCCAGTACTTCACCCCGCGCCCGGTAATCGACGCCATCGTGAAGTGTGTTGACCCGCGGATCGACGAGACCGTGTGCGATCCGGCGTGTGGGACCGGGGGCTTCCTGCTCTCCGCCTTCGAGCACATGAAGACCCAGAGCCAGGATCGCGAGAAGCTGCGTCAGCTCAAGCACAGCGCCCTGCACGGCGTGGATATCGTCGATGAGGTGGTGCGTCTGTGTGCCATGAACCTCTATCTGCACGGCATCGGCAACGGCGGCAGCCCCGTGCAGCAGGGGGATGCCCTCTCCGGCGACGGGGGCAAGCGCTTCGACGTGGTGCTGACCAATCCACCCTTCGGCAAGAAGTCCAGCTACAAGGTGGTGGGGGAAGATGGCTCGGTGAGCACCGAGCACGAGAGCTACGAGCGCGAGGACTTCAAGTTCTCCACCTCGAACAAGCAGCTCAACTTCCTCCAGCACATCATGACCATCCTCGACACCCACGGCCGCGCCGGCGTGGTACTGCCCGACAACGTGCTGTTCGAGGCCGGCCGGGCGGGCGAGGGCATCCGCAAGCGCCTGCTGGAGGGCTTCAACTTCCACACCCTGCTGCGGTTGCCCACCGGCATCTGGTATAGCCCCGGGGTGAAGGCCAACGTGTTGTTTTTCGACAAGCGTCCGGCCAGTCGGGAAGCGCAGACCCAGGAGCTGTGGGTCTACGACTATCGCACCAACGTCCACAAGACCCTGAAGACCAAGCGGCTGACTCACGCCGACCTCGATGACTTCGTGCGCTGCTACCACCAGCGCCAGGAGACCGAGCGCTTCCGCCGCTTTAGCTACGACGAGCTGATCCAGCGCGACAAGCTCAACCTGGATATCTTCTGGCTCAAGGACGACAGCCTGGAGGATATCGACAGCCTACCGGAGCCGGACGTGCTGGCCACCGAGATCGTCGAGAACCTGGAAGCCGCCCTGGAGCAGTTCCGCAGCGTGAGCGCGGAACTGGCGGGGGAGAACGAGCGCACATAAGCGTCCTGTCGCTTCATGCTTTCAATGCGCAGGTGATCAAGAACTCTGTCAGCGCCCTCAGGACCCTGCTTTGCGCTCGCTTGAAGCTTGGGGTCGCCGACACCCCTCACCCGTATCGGAACATGGAGTCTGGCCAGGATGGGAGAAATCCGGCCTTGTGCTTACCGCTCTTAAGTGTGCAATGCAGCATGAATTTTGGTAGAGTGCTTAGCTTTCCACGGGATGACATGCAATTTCACCGGGCAAGCTCTGGTGCTATGAACGATGTCGATCATCGCGATAGAAGGCTAAAGCACCCCATGACAACCTCTTTCTCAGGGCTGATGACTCCGCCCTAGCGCTCCCCCCCTTCTGGGCTCGCCCGCCGTCAACGAGGCGACACGCCCTATCCTCACGCTACGTCAAAGGCGTTATCTCTGACCCGATACGGGCGTGACTCTCACATTTCATTGCTTTGCTCTGCACCTATCTGGATGTCGGGTGACTATGTGCGTCATCGCTATCGTGTCACGAGGCTGAACTGATTCATCCCCTGACTGGACTGCAGCATGTACGAAAAAATGAAACTGAGTTGGTTCTCCAACCTCAAGGGCGACACCCTGGCGGGTATCGTCGTCGCCCTGGCGCTGATCCCCGAGGCCATCGCCTTCTCCATCATCGCTGGGGTCGACCCCAAGGTCGGCCTCTACGCCTCCTTCGCGATCTGCGTGATCATCGCCTTCACCGGCGGGCGCTCCGGGATGATCTCCGGTGCCACCGGCGCCATGGCGCTGCTGATGGTTCTCTTGGTCAAGGAGCATGGCCTGGAGTACCTGCTGGCCGCGACCCTTCTTACCGGGGTTCTGCAGATCATCGCCGGCTATCTCAAGCTCGCCGAGCTGATGCGCTTCGTCTCGCGCTCGGTGGTGACCGGCTTCGTCAACGCCCTGGCGATCCTGATCTTCATGGCCCAGCTGCCGGAACTCACTGGGGTGACCTGGCACGTCTACGCCATGACGCTGGCCGGTCTGGCGATCATCTACGGCTTCCCTCTGGTGCCGATGATCGGCAAGTCTATCCCCTCGCCGCTGGTGTGCATCGTGGTGCTGACCGCCGTCTATCTGCTGACCGGCATGGAGATCCGCAGCGTCGGTGACATGGGCGAGCTGCCCGACAGCCTGCCGGTCTTCCTGTGGCCCGAGGTGCCCCTCAACCTCGAGACGCTGATGATCATCTTCCCCACCTCCCTGATGCTGACCGTGGTGGGCCTGCTGGAGTCGATGATGACTGCCACCATCATCGACGACCTGACCGACACCCGGAGTAACAAGAACCGCGAGTGCAAGGGCCAGGGCATCGCCAACATCGGCGCCGGCCTGATCGGCGGCATGGCGGGCTGCGCGATGATTGGTCAGTCGGTGATCAACATCAAGTCCGGCGGTCGCCGTCGCATGTCCTCTCTTATCGCTGGCGTGGTACTGCTGCTGATGGTGGTGTTCCTGGCCGACTGGGTCTCCCAGATCCCCATGGCGGCCCTGGTGGCGGTGATGATCATGGTCTCTATCGGCACCTTCAGCTGGAGCTCCATCAAGGACCTCAAGAAGCACCCGATGAGCACCAACTTCGTCATGGTGGCCACCGTGGTGGTGACCGTGGGCACTCACAACCTGGCCATCGGCGTCTTCGTCGGCGTGCTGCTCGCGGCCATGTTCTTCGCCAACAAGGTGGGCAACATCCTCTACATCGGCAGCGAGGAGGCCGACGCGGGAAGCCGGCGGATCTACCGGGTGGTGGGCCAGGTGTTCTTCGCCTCCTCCGAGCGCTTCGGCGAGGCCTTCGACTTCAAGGAGACGGTGGAGAAGGTCACCATCGACCTCTCCCGTGCCCACTTCTGGGACATCACCGCCGTCCAGACCCTGGACCGGGTGGTGATCAAGTTCCGCCGCGAGGGCACCGAGGTGGAGATGATCGGCCTCAACGAGGCAAGCGCCACCATCGTCGACCGCTATGCGGTGCATGATGACCCTGAAGCCGTCGAGAAGCTGATGGGCGGTCACTGACGCATCGACGGTTGTTCCGTCCCGGTGGACTCGCCGGGACGGGACCGTCCGATGACCCGTCATACAGGAGATCTTCCCCCTGTCCGGCTTCCCCGGCGCGATGCTGGACTGGTCCGATCCATCCCCACCTCCAACGCCAATGTTGATCACCATGCCCCACGACCAAGCGACCCTCGCCACGCCACGCCCTTCCTCCCCCCGATTGTTGCTGGGGGGCGCCTTTCGCAACTTCCTGGGCAACTCGCCGATCTGGTACAAGATCGCCATTCTTGCCTTTCTCGTCTTCAATGCCCTCTGCCACTGGTCCTTGGGGGAGCAGTCCGGGACCTTGTTGGGCTGGCTGCTGCTGGGCCAGTTTATCTTTACCTTGGCCATGGCCCTGAAGTGCTACCCGCTGTTGCCCGGGGGTCTGCTGGCCCTGCAGGCCGTTGCCCTCGGACTGACCTCTCCGGAGTCGGTGCTCGGCGAGGTGGAGCACAACCTGGCGGTGATCCTGCTGCTGATGTTCATGGTGGCGGGGATTTATTTCATGAAGAACCTGCTGCTCTTCACTTTCACCAAGCTGCTGATCCATGTGCGCTCCAAGTACCTACTGTCGCTGCTCTTCTCGGTGATGGCGGCGTTTCTCAGCGCCTTCCTTGATGCCCTGACGGTGACCGCGGTGATCATCGCCATCGCCGTGGGCTTCTACTCCGTCTATCACAAGGTGGCCTCCGGCAAGAGCTACGACCATAACCACGACCACAACGACGATGCTCCGGTGCGCGCCGAGCTGCGCACCGAACTGGACGACTTCCGCGCCTTCCTGCGCTCGCTGCTGATGCACGGCGCCGTGGGCACCGCCCTGGGCGGCGTGGCCACCATGGTGGGCGAGCCCCAGAACCTGCTGATCGCCAAGGAGATGGAGTGGGGCTTCACCGACTTCTACCTCAATATGCTGCCGGTGAGCCTGCCGGTGCTGGTGGCGGGGCTGCTCACCTGCCTGGCCCTGGAGAAACTGCAGTGGTTCGGCTACGGCGCCGCCATGCCAAAGACCATTCGCAAGATCCTCAAGGACTATGACCACTACAAGGCCAGCAAGCGCACCAACCGGGAACGTGCCCAACTGATCGCCCAGGCCCTGGTGGCCGTCTTCCTGGTGGCGGCCCTGGCCCTGCATCTGGCCGAGGTGGGGCTGATCGGCCTGGCGGTGATCGTGCTGCTGACCAGCTTCAACGGCGTCAGCGACGAGCATCAGATTGGTAAGGCCTTCCAGGAGGCGCTGCCCTTCACCGCCCTGCTGGTGGTTTTCTTCACCGTGGTCTCGGTGATCCATAGCCAGCACCTCTTCCAGCCCTTTATCGAGATGGTGTTGGCCCAACCGGCAGAAGGGCAGGCGGGGCTCTTGTTCTTCGCCAACGGCCTGCTCTCGGCGATCTCCGATAATGTCTTCGTGGCCACCGTCTATATCAGCGAGCTCAAGGCGGCCTTCCTTCGCGGCGACCTGGGCGCCGAACAGTTCCGCTTGCTGGCCATCGCCGTCAATGCCGGCACCAACCTGCCCAGCGTGGCCACCCCCAACGGACAGGCCGCTTTCCTGTTTCTGCTCACTTCGGCTATCGCGCCGCTGCTGCGGCTCTCCTACGGCAGAATGGTGATCATGGCTTTCCCCTATGCGGTGGTGATGACCGTGGTCGGGTATTTGGGAGTGACCCACTTGGTAAGTTGAGACCGATGAACTCGAAGCTCCGCGCTTCTGTCGGCAAGCTGGAAGGGGCGAGAATCCAAAAGCCAATCAAAAGGATACGTATAGAATGACAGAACAGGTAATGGCCGCCATCGACGGCTCACAGTTTTCCGAAGGGGTCTGCGACTACGCCGCCTGGGCCAGCCTGGCCTTGGGCGCTCCGCTGACCTTCCTGCACGTCAACGACAACCACCTGCCGCCGGAGGAGCGCAATCTCTCCGGCAACCTCAGGGCGGGCGCCCGGGAGCGTCTGCTCCAGGAGCTCTCCCAACTCGATGAGCAGCGCGCCAAGGTAGCCCAGGAGCAGGGCCGGCTGATGATCAAGGCGGCTATCGAACGAGCCGTCGAGGATGGCGTGAGCGAGCCCGCCGGTCGCCAGCGCAACGGCACCCTGGTGGAGACCCTCGAGGAACTTCAGGAGGAGATCCGCCTGCTGGTGGTGGGCAAGCGCGGCGAGACCGCCCACCAGGACAGCGGCCACCTGGGCTCCAACCTGGAGCGGGTGGTGCGCACCCTGCACCGGCCGATCCTGATGGTACCGGCCACCTACAAGCGGCCGGAGAAGGTGATGCTGGCCTTCGATGGCAGCAAGACCACCCGCAAGGGGGTGGAGATGCTGGCGAAGAGCCCGCTGTTCGAGGGCGTGCCTGTACACGTGGTGATCGTCGGCGCCGAGACCGGCGATAACCGCTCCCAGCTCGACTGGGCGCTCAAGACCCTGCGTGATGCGGGTCATGAGGCCGAGGGCGCCATCCGCGCCGGTGAGGTAGAGGCGACACTCCACACCTACCAGGAGGAGCACGCCATCGACCTGCTGGTGATGGGCGCCTATGGACATTCTCGTATCCGCCACCTGCTGGTGGGCAGTACCACCAGCGAGATGCTGCGCAACTCGCGCATACCGGTGCTGCTGCTGCGTTGAAGTTCCCGAAACCGGCCCACCGCTCCTTTTGGTGTGTGCCGGTTTTTTTCTTTCCAGGCACGCCAGTGCCCTGTATAGGACCCGAAAAATTGACGATCCTTCCGCCCTGATTCGCGCTTCCGTTATGCCCCACTCACACCGAGGACCCCTGATGTCATCACCTCTCCTGGCGAGAGGGCAGAACAAGGAAGCGACCCTTGAACAGCAATACCTTTGCTCATTCGGCTTTTTTCGATGAAACCTCTTCCTCGCAGCGCTTCGTCGCTGAGCTGCTGGAGAAAGCAGATATCCGCATCAACGGCGACCGCCCCTGGGATATCAAGTTCAACGCCCACGGCGTCATCGACGAGGCATTGGCCCGTGGCAACCTGGGCCTGGGCGAGAGCTACATGAACGGTGACTGGGACGCCGAGCACCTGGACGAGTTCTTCTTCCGTCTGCTGCGCGCCCACCTCCCCGAACAGATCAACCCGCGCAAGCTGGTCTTTCATCATCTGCGCACCCGCCTGATCAACCTGCAGACCGCCAGCCGCGCCTTCGAGGTCGGCGAAGCCCATTATGACCTCGGCAACGACTTCTACGCCGCCATGCTCGATCCGCGCATGACCTACACCTGCGGCTACTGGAAGACGGCGGAGACCCTGGATCAGGCCCAGGAGGCCAAGCTCGACCTGATCTGCCGCAAGTTAGAACTCGAGCCTGGCATGCGCGTGCTCGACATCGGCTGCGGCTGGGGCAGCTTCATGGCTTATGCTGCCGAGCACTACGGCGTGGAGTGCGTGGGCCTTACCATCTCTCGCGAACAGGCCGACTTCGGTAAAAGCCTGATGCAGCAGGGCCTGCCGGTGGAGTTCCGTCTCAAGGACTACCGCGATGAGACCGAGCAGTTCGACCGCATCGTCAGCATTGGCATGTTCGAGCACGTCGGTCGCAAGAACTATCGCACCTACATGGACGTCGCGAATCGTTGCCTCAAGGACGATGGCCTCTTCCTGCTGCACACCATCGGCAAGAACGTGCGCGATACCTCGCCGGACCCCTGGCTCGACAAGTACATCTTCCCCAATGGCGAGCTGCCGGCCCTGGGGCATGTCACTGATGCTGCCGAAGAACTGTTCGTGGTCGAGGACCTCCACAACTTCGGCGCGGACTACGACAGGACCCTGATGGCTTGGCACGAGAACTTCGAGGCCGCCTGGCCCCAGTTCGCCGACACCTACGGTGAGCGCTTCTACCGCATGTGGCGCTACTACCTGCTGAGCTGTGCCGGTGCCTTCCGCGCCCGCGATATCCAGCTCTGGCAGTTCGTGCTTAGCAAGAAGGGCAAGCTTGGCGGCTATCGCCGCGTCAGCTGATAGTGCGTTACCACTCACTCACCTGGAATTCCCGATGAGCGACTACTCCCTCTTTACCTCCGAGTCCGTGTCCGAGGGGCATCCGGACAAGATCGCCGACCAGATCTCCGATGCAGCGCTCGATGCCATCATCGCCCGCGACAAGAACGCCCGGGTGGCCTGCGAGACTCTGGTCAAGACCGGCGTGGCCATCGTCGCCGGCGAGATCACCACCTCGGCCTGGGTCGACCTCGAGGCGCTGGTCCGCGAGGTGATCACCGGCATCGGCTATACCTCCTCGGACGTCGGCTTCGACGGCGAGACCTGTGGCGTGCTCAACCTGATCGGCAAGCAGAGCGTGGACATCGCCCAGGGGGTCGACCGCAACATACCCGAGGACCAGGGCGCCGGCGACCAGGGCCTGATGTTCGGCTACGCCACCAACGAGACCGACTCCTACATGCCGGCGCCGATCCACTACGCGCACCGGCTGGTGGAGCGCCAGGCCGAGCTGCGCAAGCACGGCCTGCTGCCCTGGCTGCGTCCCGACGCCAAGAGCCAGCTGACCTTCCGCTACGACGAGGCGGGCAAGCCCTGCGCCGTGGATGCCGTGGTGCTCTCCACCCAGCACGACCCGGAGATCGACCAGGAGGAGCTGCGCAAGATGGTGCGCCGCGAGATCATCGAGCAGGTGATCCCCGCCGAGTGGCTGACCGCGACCACCAAGTACCACATCAACCCCACCGGCAAGTTCGTGATCGGCGGTCCGGTGGGCGACTGCGGCCTGACCGGGCGCAAGATCATCGTCGATACCTATGGCGGCACTGCCCGCCACGGCGGCGGCGCCTTCTCCGGCAAGGACCC
>NZ_FPAQ01000010.1 GCF_900116405.1 Halomonas saccharevitans
TGGATCAATGGGTACGTCGCCGATTACGCGACGTGATCTGGCGGCAATGGAAGCGCCCGAAGACCCGGCGCCGTAAGCTTCTGGCATTGGGTCTGAATGGCTTTCGGGCGTGGAAATCAGCGGGGAATGGGCGAGGCCCCTGGTGGAATGCCGGTGCCTCGCACATGAATCAGGCCCTCCCCCGGAAGTGGTTCGACTGGCTGGGTCTGATCTCGGTACTCGATACGGTAAGAGGGCTCAATCGTGCTTCGTGAACCGCCGTGGTACGGAACCGTATGCCCGGTGGTGTGGGAGGGCTCCGGGGGCGACCCCGGACCCTACCCGATGCCGGTGGAAACGGCCCGGGGGAGGGTGAACCACGACCGCGATCAGCGCTCCAGGTCGTCGCGATCCGGCAGGGCGGCGAAGGCCCCGGGGCGGGTCACGGCGTGGGCACCGCAGCGGCTGGCGAAGGCAACCGCGCGGCGCAGCAGGTCTGCGTCCCGATGCCAGGCGCCGTCGGTGGGCGTCGCGACGGCCAGCTCGGCGAGCAGCCCGCCGGTGAAGGCGTCGCCGCCGACCGTGGTGTCCACGGCCGGCACCGCGGGGGGCGTGAACCGCTCGTCCAGCGCGATCGTCTTGAGCAAGATCTCGCCCGGCCCATCGGTGATCACCGCGCACTTCACCCCGGCGGCGAAGCGCTCGGCCAGCCAGCCGTCCCGCGGATGCTCGGCGCGCAGGTCGTCGAGCTCCTCGGTCGAGAGCCGGATCAGGTCGGCGGCATCGAGCAGGCGGGTGACCAGGCTGATGTCGGCGACGCCGCCGGCCCAGAGGCCGTGGCGCAGGTTGGCGTCCACGCTGATCAGGCAGCCGGCGCGGCGCGCCATCTCGGCCATGGCCAGGGTGGTGTCGGCGATCTCGGGCTCGGTCAGGCTGTTGCTGCCAAAATGCACGATGGCCGGCTCGGCGAAGACGCCGGCCGGCAGGTGTTCCAGCCGATAGAGCAGGTCGGCCGCCGGCGGGCGATAGAACGCGAAGGTGCGCTCGCCCGCGGCGTCGCGATGGACGAAGGCCAGCGCCGTGCGCGCCGCCTCGGTGCGCACCACGCCGGCGGTGTCGACGCCGTGGGCGGCCAGCTCCCCGGCGACGAGGTCGCCGAAATGATCCTCGCCGAGCATGCCGAGAAAGCGGCTGGGCACGCCCAGCCTTGCGCAGGCCACGGCCACGTTGGCCGGGGCGCCGCCGGCATAGGGGGTGAAGACTTCGGGGGTGAAGGCCTCCGGCGTATCGTCGGCGGCGTCCACACGGCTCGAGAGCAGGTCGACGAGCGCCTCGCCGAAGGCGATCACGGGCGTCATGACGCGGTGTCCTCGCGGCTCAGGGTGGTGCCCAGCAGGTGCTGGGCGCCGGGCACCAGCCACACCGGGTCGAGGCGCGTATTGGCCGATTCGACGCACAGGAAGTGGCGCGCAGCCTCGGTCGAGGTATCGGCGGGCGGGGTGTCACCGGGGTGCCAGATCACCGCCGAGTCGCTGCTCTGGCGGGCGATGCGCAGTCGGCGGGTGCCATCGTCGAGGACGAGTTCGGCATTGCTGCGGTAGATGCGATCCAGGCCGCCGCGCACGCCGAGCTCGCCCTGCTGGTCGCGCTCGGCGAAGTCGGCCAGCTTGTCCAGGTAGCTGGCACCGGCCAGGCCTTCCACGCGGCAGGCGAAGGCGTCCTCGACCGCCAGGTAGCTGTGCAGGGCGCCGGTGATCTTCACCGGGGTCTCGCCGACGTGCTCGGTGATCAGCTCCACATGCAGGCGCCGGGCGTTGGCCTGGATCACCGCGCGGGGCACCAGCTGACCGTGCAGCCGCTCGAGCGGGGAGAGGTGCAGCTCGACGCCCTCCTCGTGCTCGTCCACGGCATCGAGGCGCCAGTCGGCCTTGCGGGCCGGGCCGTGCATGGGGCCGGAGCGGTCCGGCGACTCGTCGGCTGTGTTCTCGTCGGCGAACCAGGGCCAGCAGAGCGGGATGCCGCCGCGGATCGCGCCGGACCGCTCCTGGGGCGTCGGGGTGACCCACAGCCAGCCGGCGCTCTCATCGCCTGCGGGGCGGTAATGCAGGACCTGGGCGCCCTGCAGCGACACCACGAGCTCACCCCAGGCTTCGTTGGCCAGCCAGACCTCACGGCCGGCCCAGTGGGCACGGCGTTGGCCGCGGGTCTCCTCGACCAGCGCGGCTAGCGATTCGGGAATCATGCGACCTCCTTGATGGTCATTCGATCTCTGGATGGTGCAGGGCCTCGGCGGCGCCCAGCAGGCCCGTCCAGGGGTCGGTGACCACCTGGACGGGGATCCGGCCGGCGTAGACGGCCATGCGCCCCTTGGCGGCGAAGGCCTCGAGGAAGCGGCTCTGTGGGAGCCACTCGAGCAGGCGGGGCAGGATACCGCCGCACAGAGTGACGCCGCCGCGGGCTCCTAGGGTAAGCGCGGCATCGCCACTGACGTCGCCGAGGATCTTCAGAAAACGCAGCAGGGTATCACGGGCCCCGCCGTCGCCGCTGCCGGCCGCCGCGGTGACCTCGGCGGGCGACTGGCAGTGCGGGGCGATGCCCTCCAGGGCGCAGTGGGCGAGGTAGAGCTCCACAAGCCCCGGCCCGGAGAGCAGGCGCTCCACCGAGACGCGGCCGTAGCGCTGGCGGAAGTGCTCCAGCAGCGCCCGCTCGCGGGCATCGGTGGCGGCGAAGGCGGCGTGGCCGCCTTCGCTTGGCAGTGGGAGCCAGCGCCTGCGACCGTCGCCCCGGCCTGCCGGCAGCAGGCCGGCCATGCCGAGGCCGGTGCCGGGGCCGATCACCAGGCGCAACCCCCGGGGGGCGGCCTCGCCGGCCTGGAGGACGACGCGGTGCGCCTCACCCACGTGGGGCAGGCCGAGGGCCTGGGCGATGAAGTCGTTGATCAGCCTGAGGTGGGTAAGCCCCAGCGCCTGGCGAAGCTCGCCCCGGGTAACGTCCCAGTCGAGGTTGGTCAGGGTGAGCCGTTCGCCGTCGAGCGGGCCGGCGACGGCCAGGCAGGCCTCGCGGGGGGCGGCGTCGCCCGTCGCCCCGGCCCGCGCCAGGTAGTCGTGGATCGCCGCGATCGGGTCGGGGTAGTCGGCACAGGGCAGGCGCTGGATCGCGCGGGGGGCGACGGCGCCCGGCGTCACCAGCGCGAAGCGGGCGTGGGTGCCGCCGATATCGCCGATCAGGGCCGGTCTTGTCATCGTCACTACGTCCCGACTAGTTAGTGGGCTGAATTTCTCGAAGCCTTTTCCGGCGACAAGCCTGCGAGGGGGCGCTGTAAACCCCTCCCTGGGCGCTACCGACGCCATCCCTGGCGTAGGACCCCCTCTATGGCTTTGTCTCCGGCGCTTCTCACCGCGGCCGGTCTCAGGCGTCCTCGTCGTGGATCTGGCCGGCCTGGCGGGCCAGGTCATCGGCCTCGAAGCCGCCGAACACCGAGGCGCCCTGCTCGCCGTGCATCGCCAGGTGGCGAAAGCCGGCGAACAGCTCGCGACCCAGCCCCACATGATGGGAAGCCAGCTCGCCGACGCGCCGCTCGCGCTCGGCCCACGCCTGGTCATCGAGCTTGACCTCGAGGCGGCCGCTGTCGGCGTCCAGACGCACGACGTCGCCGTCTCTGAGCTTCGCCAGCGGGCCGCCGTCCAGCGCCTCTGGGCTCATGTGGATGGCCGCCGGCACCTTGCCGGAGGCGCCCGACATGCGCCCGTCGGTGACGAGAGCCACCCGATAGCCCCGATCCTGCAGCACGCCGAGGTAGGGGGTCAGCTTGTGCAGCTCGGGCATGCCGTTGGCCTTGGGTCCCTGGAAGCGCACCACGGCGATCACGTCCCGGTCCAGGTCGCCGGCCTCGAAGGCCGCCTTGAGGTCGTTCTGGTCCTCGAAGATCCGCACCGGGGCCTCGACCAGGCGATGCTCGGGCGCCACCGCCGAGACCTTGATCACGCCGCGCCCCAGGTTGCCGTCGAGTACGGTGAGGCCGCCGGTGGGGGCGAAGGGTTTCGCCACCCCGCGCAGGACCTCGGTGTCGAGACCCTCGGTGGGGCCTTCGCGCCAGACCAGCTTACCTTCTTCGAGGAAGGGCTCCCGGGTGTAGGCGGTCAGGTCGGTGCCGAACACCGTGGGGATGTCGCCGTGGATCAGGCCGGCGCCGAGCAGCTCGCGGAACAGATAGCTCATCCCCCCGGCGGCCTGGAAATGGTTGATGTCGGCCTGGCCGTTGGGATAGACCTGCATCAGACTCGGCGTCACCGCGGACAGCTCGGTGAAGTCGTCCCAGGTGAGGGTGATGCCCGCCGCGGCCGCCATGGCGACCAGATGCAGGGTGTGGTTGGTAGAGCCGCCGGAGGCCAGCAGGCCGACGATGGCGTTGACGAAGGCGCGCTCGTCGATCTGTTGATAGAAGGGGCGGTAGTCGCCGCCCTGATCAGTATTGCGGATCGCCTGCTCGGTGGCGAAGCGGGTCAGGGCCTCGCGCATCTCGGTGCCGGGATTGACGAAGGAGGTGCCCGGCAGGTGCAGGCCCATCATCTCCATCATCAGCTGGTTGGAGTTGGCGGTGCCATAGAAGGTGCAGGTGCCGGGGCTGTGGTAGGAGGCGGACTCGGCCTCGAGCAGGTCCTGGCGGCTCGCCTTGCCCTCGGCGAAGAGCTGGCGTATGCGCGCCTTCTCCTTGTTGGGCAGCCCGCTCGGCATGGGGCCCGCCGGCACGAACATGGCCGGCAGGTGACCGAAGCGCGCCGCGGCAATGAACAGCCCCGGGACGATCTTGTCGCACACGCCCAGATACAGCGCGGCATCGAACATGTTATGGGAGAGCCCCACGGCGGTGGCCATGGCGATCACGTCGCGGGAGAACAGCGACAGCTCCATGCCCGGCTGGCCCTGGGTGACGCCGTCGCACATGGCCGGCACGCCGCCGGCGAACTGGGCGGTCCCGCCCATGGCGCGCGCCGCGGCCTTGATGGTATCGGGGAAGGTCTCCAGCGGCTGGTGGGCCGAGAGCATGTCGTTGTAGGCCGAGATGATGCCCAGGTTGGCCGCGTTCATCAGCTTCAGGGCGTCCTTGTCCTCGGCGCCACAGGCGGCGAAGCCGTGAGCGAGGTTGCCGCAGGAGAGCTCGCCGCGATGCACGCCGCGGCGATGCTGGTCGGCCATGCGCGCCTCGTAGAGCGCCCGGCGCTCGGCGGAGCGCGCACGGATACGGCGGGTCACGTCGGCGACGCTGGCATTGAGGGCGGGGATTGCGCTGGCCATGGTGCACCTCGGCTGTGTTGACTTTTGGTAATTTTACCAATAATGGCGGCGGGATTTCGCCTATTCAGGCCGCCATTCCGCCTATTTTGTGGTTTTTCTACCTCACAACCCCAGCAGCTTGAGCAGCCAGCGCCGATGGGGCGGATTCAGCAGCCCGATGGCGCTTCGCCGCGACTGGACGAAAACGCTGCGCTGGTGACTGAAGCGCAGGAAGCCGGCCTCGCCGTGGTAGGCGCCCATGCCGCTCTCGCCCACGCCGCCGAAGGGCAGGCCGGGTACGGCGCTGTGCCACAGGGTGTCGTTGAAGACCACGCCGCCGGACTGGGTCTCCTCCATCAGCCGTCGGCGCCGCGCCGGGTCGTCGGTGAAGGCGTAGAGCGCCAGTGGCCGCGGGCCCTGGGCGACCCGGGCCAGGGCAGCATCGAAGTCGCGCAGGCCGATCACCGGCAGCCAGGGACCGAAGATCTCTTCGCGCATGATCGAAAGGCTCGCGGTGGGATCGATCACCAGGGTCGGCGGCAGCTTCATCCCCCGGCTGAACTCCAGGCGCTCGCCGAACTCGATCACCCGGCAGCCGTGGTTGCGGGCCTCGGTGAGCATCGCCTCGAGCCGGGCCCGCGCCGCCTCGCCGGGCACCGCCGAATAGTCGTCGCTAGCCGTGCCCTGGGGATAGAACGCCGTGATCGCCTCGCGCAGCGCCTCGACGAAGGCCGGCAGGCGCGCGGCATCGATCAGCACGTGATCGGGGGCGATGCAGGTCTGGCCGGCGTTGAGCCACTTGCCGAAGGCGATGCGACGGGCGGCGTGGCTCAGGTCGGCGTCATCGGCGACGATGGCCGGCGTCTTGCCGCCGAGCTCCAGAGTGACCGGCGTCAGCCGCTCGGCAGCGACGCTCGCCACCTGGCGCCCGATCGACGCCGGTCCGGTGAAGAGGAGGTGGTCGAAGGGCAGGGCGGCGAAGGCGCGACCGACCTCGGCGTCGCCTTCGATCACGGTCAGCTCCGCGGGGTCGAAGTAGCGCGCCACCAGTCGTGCCATCAGCGCGGCGGTGGTGGAGGCGTGCTCGCTGGGCTTGATCATCACCCGGTTGCCGGCGGCCAGCGCGTCCATCGCCGGCAGCAGCGCCAGCTGCCAGGGATAGTTGGCCGGGGCGATGATGCCCACCACGCCCAGCGGCTGGCGATGCACGCGCGCTCGGGCGGGCGCCAGGCGCCAGGGCACGGCCGTCCGGCGGGGCTTCATCCAGCGCCTGAGGCGGCGGCGGGCATGGCGCACGGCCTGCAGCAGGGTGGCGATCTCCGCCAGGCGCGTCTCGGCCTCGGCGCGATGACCGAAGTCCTGGCGGATCGCGCGAACGATCTCGTCACGATGGTGGCGGGTCATGGTCGAAAGCCGCTTGAGGCGGTCACGTCGAACCGCCGCCGAGGGGTAGGGCTCGGCGGTGAAGGCGTGGCGCTGCTGTTCCAGGCGCGCCTGCAGTGCGCGGGCGTCGGCCATGCGCGTCTCCCTGTCAGTGATGGCGGTGAGTGGTGGCATCGGGGGGTGGGTCTGCGCACAATGTAGGCGCAATGCCGGTGGCTTGTCAGCCGCCGGCCCCTCTTCCCCGGGAGGCCTCATGCCGGAACTGGTCCTTAGCGAAGCGTCTGCCATCGAGGCGGTGCCGGCGGCGCGCTGGAACGCCCTGGTCGACGACGATCACCCCTTCCTGCGCCACGAGTTCCTGCATGCCCTGGAGGCCAGCGGCGCGGCGAGCCCGGCCACGGGCTGGGTGCCGCGTCACCTGACCCTCTGGCAGGGCGAGGCGCTGGTCGGGATCCTGCCCCATTATCACAAGCTTCACTCCTACGGGGAGTACGTCTTCGACTGGAGCTGGGCCGAGGCCTGGGAGCGCGCCGGCGGCGACTACTATCCCAAGGGGCTGGCGGCGATTCCCTTCACTCCGGCGCCGGGGCCGCGCCTCGCCCTGGCGTCCCATGTCGATCCCCTGGCCGCGCGTCGGCTGCTGGCCCGGGCCTGGGAGGGGGGAGATCTCTCGAGTTGGCACCTGCTGTTCGCCGAGGAGGCCGAGGTGACGGCCTGGCGGGAGGCACGCCCCGAGCTGCTCGCGCGTCGGGGGGTGCAGTTCCAGTGGCAGGATCGCGGCTATGGCGACTTCGAGGGATTTCTCGCCGCGCTGACCGCCAAGCGGCGCAAGGCGATCCGCCGCGAGCGGCGCCTGGTAGCCGAGCAGGGCCTCACCCTGCATCGCCTGGAGGGGGAGGCTATCGACGCGGCGGCCATGGCACACTTCTTTCGCTGCTACGAGATCACCTATCTGGAGCGCGGCCGCCACGGCTATCTCGGCCTCGACTTTTTCGAGCGGCTGCGCCGCACCTTGCCGGAGTCGCTGCTGCTGATCCAGGCGCGTCTCGAGGGCCAGCCGGTGGCCGCCGCGCTCTGCCTGCAGGGCACGCGCACCCTCTACGGACGCTACTGGGGCAGCGAGGTGGTCGCCGACTGCCTGCACTTCGAGGCCTGCTACTACCAGGGCATCGAGCACTGCCTGGCGCGGGGGCTGACCCTCTTCGATCCCGGCACCCAGGGCGAGCACAAGCTTGCCCGGGGCTTCGCGCCGCGTCGGCTCACCTCGCTGCACCACATCGCCGACCCGCGGCTGCGCGACGGCGTCGCGCGCTTCTGTGCCGAGGAGCGGCGCCACGTCGAGGCCTACGTCGCCGCAGCCGAGGCGGCGCTGCCGTTTCGTAGCTAATTCTGGAAGACTGCTATACTCAACCCTGTTTGTAATCAAGATGTATCAAAGTGTTACATCGTGATTCATTGATATGGGTGACATGCCAGGGGTTGGCGTCGTTTTGCGTGCACCAGAGAACCGGGCACCAGAGAACGACGCAGAGCCCGGCAAGAACCTCCATCAGGCGCACAGGCTCTGCCACCAACAACGTCCTTTACGACGGCTCGCCGCCGATTAAGGAGGGATGAAGCGTAATGGAAGTCAAGCAATGCTGTTGGGTGATCGCCGAGGATCCAGACAAGGCGGAGCGGCTGGAAGCGAAGCTACAATCTCTCGGCTGGGACGTGAAACGACTTTCGCCGCCGTTGTCTGGCTGCTGTCTTGAGGATGACTGCGAGTGCCGGGTTGGGGTAGTGCAGATGGATGGCATGTCGCCGGCGCAGCTATGCCAGCTCGAATCACTCATCCTGCGCAGCCAGTGCCTTTGGCTGGCCGTGGCATCCGATGACTCCCTAAAAGCGACGGATAGCCGCAAGCTGATAGCCATGCTGTGTCATGTGGTGATTGCGCCGACCGTCGAGAATGACGAGCTTGGTTGCCTGATGGGGCATGCCTTCAGGATGTCGGAGCTTCAGCAGCACGATACGGAACAGCGCAATATCGCAGACACGGTGGCAGCCGATGCCTCTGAATACGAGATGGTTGGCACTACCCCGGCCATGTGGAAACTATTTCAGACGATTCGCAAGGTGGCCGCCGTGGAGGCGCCGGTGTTTATCAGCGGTGAGTCGGGGACGGGTAAGGAGCTGACCGCCCAGGCGATTCACGAGCGCTCCTCCCGCTCTACGGCCTGCTTTCACGCCATCAACTGTGGTGCCCTGCCGGACCATTTGATCCAGTCGGAACTCTTCGGCCACGAGAAGGGCGCCTTCACGGGGGCGGTGCAGAGGAAAATCGGCCGGATCGAGGCCACCGATGGCGGTACTCTTTTCCTGGACGAGATCGGGGATCTGCCGTTTGAACTTCAGGTCAATCTGTTGCGATTTCTCGAAACCCGCTGCATTCAGCGAGTGGGCGGACTGGAAGACATTGCGGTCGACGTGCGTATCATCGCCGCGACCCACGTCGATCTCGAGTTGGCCGTCGAGGAAGGAAGATTCCGTGAAGATCTCTATCATCGTTTGAATGTCCTGCAGATCAATGTTCCGCCACTGCGCGAACATCAGGAGGACATCGAGATACTCGCCCGTTACTTCTTCGAACGCTTCGCCAGCGAAAAGCCCAGTCACCTGAGAGGAATCTCTCGTGAGGCATTGCTGGTCATGCGCCAGTATTCATGGCCGGGCAACGTTCGGGAGCTCATCAACCGCATGCGTCGTGCCATGATCATGTGTGAAAACAGGCTTATCCAGCCAGAAGATCTGGGTATCGAGCGGCGTAAGATTTCCCGCCAGATACTTACCCTGGAGCAGGCCAAGGAGAGGGCCGAGCGAGAGGCGCTGGTTGCCGCTTTGGGACGTAACAAGCACAAGATCCATCCGGTAGCCAAGGAATTGGGCGTATCTCGCGTCACCATCTACCGGCTGATGGAAAAGCATGCGCTAGTCCGCGAGGCGAATGAGGCTCCTGCGGCGGACTAGCCGCTCCCGACGTAATTATCCTGCCCACACCCCCCCCTGATAGCTCTCAGCGCTGCCTGACTGGCCTCCAGTCAGGCATTTTTCTGTCTTCAACGATCGGATTCGGTACCAGCAGTTCAACACTGTGACACTTTTCCAACAGCAGATAACTCACTGAATAGTCATTCCTTTTAGCGAACGCGAGCACCGGGAAATCTGTTTTAGATTCGCCTTGTTAACTTCAAGTTACACTTTTCCGCAGGGGTAAAAATAAATATCCAACAAAAACAGGTATTTAAATACTTGGCATGGCGATTGCTCTAATTTTAGTAACCAAGAGTCACGAGATGTTACGGAGACGCCGCCATGCAACCGACCGCCATCGCACCGCGCCATCAGGCAGGCCATCGCGCCGGCGGTCACCGTCTCCTTGGCGACGCTTCACTGAAGCGGGTGGCGATGGTGGGCCTGCTGGCAGCGGGCTTGGCCGTCACCCAGATCGCCCAGGCAAGCGATGCGGCAACTCAAGCCGATGGATCAGCAGCAGGGATATTTGGCGTCACCGGCATGCACCTGGGCGAGAGCCTGGATGACAGCTCTCTCGCCTCGATCCGCGGTCGCTACGTCGATGCTCGGGCGCTGGAGGAAGGGGGCGCAGGTTTCGTCATTCTCTGGGATGAGCGTCCTGGCAAGGGAACCGGCAGCGATGGCCAGGGGGCTAGAAGGTCCATATCGACCGGGCTTGGCAATCATCAGAGCACCACGGTGACAACCGGGCGGGGAGAATAGCCATGACGATTCAGCGACTCAAGGTCACCAGGTTTGCTCGGCTCACGCTCCTGACAAGCCTTCTCGTCGGCGCCTCGGCCAGTATCGGTGCAGCCGATACAGGGGCTAGCCACCAGCTGAACCCCGGTGTTCGTCCAGGTGACGTCGTGATTCTGCGCCGCGTTGAGCCAGTGCCCGTTGGGAGAAGTGATCGCCACGACGGCCCCATCGAGGCAAGGGTCAACGCTCGTGACAGCGCGATGGCCCTGCAGCAGCGCCTTACCGGCATCCAGGCCATATCACTCTCGGATGAGCGCGCGGCCGGTATTCGGGGCAGCGTCGGGGGAGCGATGAGACCGCTGCATCGGGCCCTGGGAACGGGCACCCAGGCATCCAGGGGAACTGCTGGAAGCGCGGGTGGAAGCCATCGGGCCCCGGCAAGCCTCGGAGGAGGCTCGGCAACAGGCAGCATCGGATCGGTTACCTCCGGGCTCTCCGGGACCGTCGGCAAGGCACTCTCACCCCTCACAGGACGGAATTGATCATGGTGATCCATCACATGGCGAAACACCGCACAAATCGGGAAGGACGCGACATGAGCATGGGTCGCCACGATCGTAAGCAAGTTGTCATTGCCATGATGGGAGCCTGGCTGCTGACGGGGGGACTGCAGCTGAGCGCAACGGCTCAGGAGTTTCCGAGCATGCGTAACAGCACCGTCCTGAGCGGCAGCGCCCTGAGCGACGTCAGCGGGGTCAGCACCACCAATATGGCGGCCGGCGACGGCAACCTGCAGAGCAATAGCGGAAACATGGCCGTTGGCAAGGTGGCCAATGCGACCAACACCCTCCTGCAGCGGTCGCGGATAGAGGAGCAACTCGCCAACACCCAGGAGAGCGTAAGAATTCAGGACCGCGCCTTTCGACAGTCCGAAGGATGGCTGTCGATCAACCAGGCGGCGGGCCAAGGGAATGTGCAGAGCAACGACTTCGGCGTGGCTCTGGGCATATCGGCCAGCAACCTCAGCGACACTACGTTGCAGCAGGTGATGGCCGACAAGCAGGGGCTGAATGGAACCGGCGATGGCTCGGGCCAACCCTCCCGAAAGGTCGAAATCGACAAGACGACCTTCGAAGGGGCCCGGGGTGTCATCCAGGTCAACCAGTCAGCTGGCACGGGGAACGCTACGCGCAACAGCTTTCGCATGAACATGGCGCTGGGGCAGTAGCGAAATCGTAAAGAAGCAATCAGAACGATTCGGCTCATTCAGGAGAAAGACAATGAAAACTTTCCAGAAAGCACCGCTGGCACTGGCAATCACCGCGCTGATGGCCGCACCCTATGCGCTGGCTGATGGCTATAGCCATAACAAGTTTGATACCGACAGCTACATCGACTCGGATTTCGACAACAAGATCGATGTCGAGCTCCGTCATGATTCCGATACCTACAAGAACTTCTATGTGAATGTATATGTCAGGGATCCGGCTCGGCACTATTCCGGCGCCACGGTCGACAGCAAGCAGCTGAATAACAATAACGGTGTCGACAACATTGCCTCGGACAATAACGCCACCCTCGGCGGTAACGCCCTGCGCGGCTCCTCCGGCAATATGGGGGTGAACGTCGCCGCCGGTGACAACAACAGCCAGGCCAACGATGCCGCGCTCTCCGCCTCGGATGCGGCGCAAGTGTTCGGTCAGGCGGCGGCCTTCTCTGCGCAGTCGTCCTCCAACAACAGCGTGCTAAACTCCGGCAGCCCCAACAACGCGCGCCTGGGCGGCAATGCGCTTCAGGGAGCCACCGGCAACATCGGCGTCAACGTCGCCGCGGGCGTCGCCAACGCCCAGCAGAACTCGCTGGCGGCCTCTGCCAACACCAACAGCGGCTCTGCCGACGCCACGGCCGGCGGCGTGCAGACTGCTTACAACAACTCCACCACTAACCAAGGGCTGACAGAAACCTTTACCGATACGGTCGACGTCAGCGTCTCCGGCATCATGGTGGGCGGCTACGCGGGTCATGGTAGTGGCACTTATGGCGGAACCTGGCAGCAGACCAATCAGGTCTATCCCGAAGTCTGGGTTGGTGGTGAGCAAGGAGAAGGGCATCCCTCATCCACTGCTAGCTACTGGGGACACATGGACTTCGATGGCGAAAGTGAAAATACCGACCAATTCGCCGGTAGCGAAAGCGGTACTCTGGAGTTCCAGGAAGCTGGCTTGATGGCCATGGGGGGCACCCTGTCCGGTGGCGTCACCACAACCAACACCGTCTATGTGGCCAACGAGAACAACGCCTCCCTCGGCGGTAATGCCCTGCGCGGTGCCAGCGGCAACATCGGGGTGAACGTGGCCGCCGGTACCAACAACCTGCAGCGTAACTCGATGGCTATTGCCTCGGCTTCCGGTGGCGCAAACGGCGGTGGCGGCGAGATGTAACTCGGGCTTGTCGAGATGCCACTGCTGCATCTAGCGAAACTCCCGGCCTGCTTCGGCAGGCCGGGTATTGGCGGAAATTAAAGTACCTGACTAGAGATGGCCAAGGAGTCAGCCATGAAGCCGAGCTATAAGCGCTGGATGCCATTACTGGCCCTGGGGCTATCTCTTCCCTTTTTTGATGCCCAGGCGGCCAGCGTGCGCCTGGGTAACGTCATGTCCGGCACCGTGATCCAGAAGGACGTACAGTCCATCCGTGAGCGGCGCTTCGAGAACCTGGTTGAGCAGCGCACGGACTTCTCCTGCGGCGCGGCGTCGCTAGCCACCATCCTGAAGTATGCCTATGGGCAGCCCTCGGTCACCGAGGAGAGCGTGCTGGCCGGAATGCTGGAGGTCTCGGACCCCGAGGTGGTGCGTGAGCGGGGCTTCTCGCTGCTGGACCTGAAGAGCTACGTGGAAACCCTCGGCTATCGTGGCCGGGGCTACGAGGTCGCACCGCAGACGTTGGACGAGGTGTCGATCCCGGTCATCGTGTTGCTGGACCTCGAGGGTTACAAGCACTTCGTTGTCATGAAAAAGGCCAGTGGGGATCGGGTCTATGTGGGGGATCCGGCGCTGGGCAATCGCGTCATGTCTCGCGATGAGTTCATGGCCTCCTGGAACAGCATCATCTTCGCCATCGTAGGCGAAGGGTTCGATCGCAATACCGCGCTGCTTGATCCGAGGCAGCCGTTAACGGCGCACCGCATGCAGGATGTCTTTGCCCCGGTGCCCAGGCAGAATCTGCTCGATTTCGGCTTTCGACATGCGGACCTCTTCTGACATCAGGGGGATGAGATCACTGTCGATCTGAGGGTGACGAATATGTTCAAGCACGGTTGGAAACAGAGCGTAAGGAGGGGTGGCATCACCGCCCTGTTGGTGGTCTCCACGGTTGGCTTGTTGGCTCCGCCGGCAGGGGCCGCGGTGTCGGATTTCACCGATTTCGCCTCGGGCAGGCAGTTGAGCGATTCGGAGCTTAGGCAGATGCGAGGCCGTTTCGTCGACAAGGGCAGCCTGATGTTCTTCGGCGTACAGATGACCAGCGAGTGGCGAACCTCCCAAGGCGAGCACCTCATGGTGCAGGGTAATCTGCTCGGTGATCTCCGCGGTCGGGTCCCCAAGGTAACCTTCGAACCTCGTCTCACTATGATCTCGATGAAGGACCAGGGAGTCACCGGTCCCGGTGGCAACGGTTCGGTCGTTCGGGATGCCGGAACCGGCAACGCCCGAGGAGTGGTGCAGACCATCCAGGCGGGGGGCGACTTCAACGCCGCCGCCAACGACCTGCAGATCGATGTACTCGATGCCTCGTCCCGCAGTGGCGTGCAGCAGGGCGGCGCTGTCGGCGCACTCGATCAGCGGCTTCCCTCGGGTACGCGTGTGGTGGTGCGACAGGATGGGCGAGGAATGGGCGTCGAGATGCAGGTGCCCGGCATGGGGCGGGTCAGCCAGGCCATCGTGCCCGCTCAAGGCCTTCGTCAGTCGATCCAGCTGACCAGTGACCTGCAGCAGGTGCGCAACCTGACGAAGCTGCAGCTCTACATGGACCGCCGCAGTGCCAATGCCGGCGCCCCCGGTGTCCGTCGTGCCGTTGAGTCGGCGCGTCAGCTCAGTAGATGAGGCGTTCCAGCGTCAACGTTTTGATGGTCTAGACTCGAATTGTCCAAGAGCGGTTGCCATCGTGCCTGTGGGGTATCGTTTAGGGCTCTCAGGGGTAACCGACGGGCTGGTTGCTCAAGCACAAGGAGATTTGTGTAGCTATGTCGAGATCATTCATGCGGAACAAGATGTCATTCCTTTCACTGGCCACGCTGGCGGCATTGCCCGGCGCCGCTACGGTGGCCCAGGCGCAGATGAGCGCTGATGACGGGGAGGTGGTGCGACAGGCGAGGCCCAGCCAGAGCGTCGAGAACGTCCTACGTGAGGAGCATGCGCTCTTCTCGGATCGGCTGACCATCGAGCCGGGCATCAACTACTCCTATTCCGACCGCTCTCAGCTGGCTCTCCGAGGCTTTCTCGCGCTCGACGCCATCTTCCTGGGAGAGATCAATGTCGATGCAGTTGAGAGCCATATCACGACCTTCGATCTCAGCACGCGCTATGGGCTGACCAACCGGCTGGAAGTCGGGCTGAACCTCCCCTTCGTTTATCGCAGCACTACCTACCAGTCTATCGGCGACGATTTTTCCACCGAAAAGAACAGTGAAACATCGGTGGATGAAGCTGACCTTGGCGATATCAGCCTGTCACTGTCCTATCGTCTGCTGCCCGAAACCTCGACCCGGCCCGATGTCGTCTTGAACCTTGGCGTTCGAGCTCCTACAGGCACCGACCCTTACGGGGTTGATGTGCGTGAAGACCCCAATTCCAACCTTAATGTGCCTACGGAGTTGCCAACCGGTAATGGTGTGTGGGGCGTCAATACGGGTGTCTCAGTCCTGAAGACCCTGGACCCCGCCATTGTCTTCGCCAACTTGGGATATACCTATAATCTTGAAGAGAGTTTTGACGACATATCGGCTTCCGATGGTGATCAGCCGGGAGATGTGAAGCTGGGGGATACCATCCGTGCCGGCTTCGGGACGGCCTTTGCGCTCAATGAGAGTTTCAGCCTCTCGCTCTCCTATTCCCACGAGTATATCCAGAAGTCCGAGACCACCCAGGATGGAGTGACTAGCGAGGTTGTCGGCAGCGACGCCAATGTCGGGGTGCTGAATCTCGGGGGGACCTATGCCCTGAACGACAGCACCTCCATCGTCACCAGTCTCGGTGTGGGTCTGACCGACGATGCGTCGGACATCAGCTTGACGTTCCGTATGCCCTTTCAGATGTAGCCTTTCTTCGAGGCGCTACGCCAGCCCATGCCGCCGTCCTCGGCGGCATGTTCATCTGTGCACCCATGTCTCGCCACGCGATCGGCCAGCCCTCTTGACGCTAGTATCGCTCCTGCCGTGCCTCAGCGGAGCGCCTCGCCGCTGCGCGTCACAAGATGGCATAATGCTGCTTTCAAACGCCTCGTGACGGAATCCCCTGCATGTTGAAGTGGCTGGCCATCGTGCTCACCCTGCTCATCGCCCTGCTGCAGTTCCGTCTGTGGCTGGGGGAGGGCGGTATCCTCGAGCTTCGCGAGGTGCGAGCGCGCGTCGACGTCCTGGAGGCCGAGAACAAGCCGCTGCGCGATCGCAATGCTCGGCTCGCCGCCGAGGTCGTCGACCTCAAGACCGGGCTGGACGCCATCGAGGAGCGGGCGCGCAGCGATATCGGCATGGTGCGCACCGACGAACAGTTCTTCTGGGTGCCCGGCGTCGCGGTGGACGCCAGCGGCCTTCAGATCAACGCCGGGCTGGTCGGCCTGCCGGCCCCGGGCGGGGAGGCGCGCCCATGAGCGCTCGGCTTTGGCTGGTGGTGCCCGCGGCGGGGCAGGGACGCCGGATGGGCGCCGACCGCCCCAAGCAGTATCTGCCGTTGGGCGGCCGCCCGGTGCTGGCCCGCACCCTGGAGAGGCTCTTTGCTGCGCTGCCCACGTCTCGGCTCTGCCTCTGCCTGGACCCGGAAGACTCGTATTTCGACTCCTCCTGGGTGCCCTTCGCCGACTGGCGGCGAGCCCCCGGCGGCGGCGAGCGGGTCGACTCGGTCATCGCTGCTCTGGCGGCCATCGCCCCCGACGCCGCGGACGACGATCTGGTGCTGGTTCACGACGTGGCCCGGCCCTGCGTCACCGTCGACGACCTGGTACGGCTTGTGGCCGCCCTGGCCGAAGACCCCGTGGGCGGGCTGCTGGCCGCGCCGGTCGCCGATACCATGAAGCGCGACGACGGCGCGGGGCGGGTGGGCGCCACTGAGTCCCGCGAGGGACTCTGGCACGCCCTCACTCCCCAGGGCTTCCGCTTCGGCCTGCTGCGTCGCGCCCTTCATGAGGCCCTTTCGCGGGGCGTGCGCGTGACGGACGAGGCCTCGGCGGTGGAGGCCGTCGGGCAGTCGCCGCGGCTGGTGGCCGGGCGTCGCGACAATCTCAAGATCACTCATCCCGAGGACCTGGCCCTGGCCGAGCTGGTGCTGTCCGCCCAGCAGCAGGCCTTCCAGGCCGGCTCATCGACACCCGAGGCGTCCCCGACGGGGGCGAACAGCACATGATGCGAATCGGCCATGGCTTCGACGTCCACCGCTTCGGCGAGGGCGATCACCTGATGATCGGTGGCGTCGCCATCCCCTTCGACCACGGCTTCGTGGCGCATTCCGACGGCGACGTGCTGCTGCACGCGATCTGCGACGCCCTGCTGGGCGCCTGCGGCCTCGGCGACATCGGCCGTCACTTCCCCGATACCGACCCGGCCTGGGCCGGGGCCGACAGTCGCGCGCTGCTGCGCCATGTCGCCGGGCTGATCGCCGAGGCCGGCTACCGGGTCGGCAACCTGGACGCCACGGTGCTCGCCCAGGCGCCGAAGCTCGCCCCGCATGTCGCCAGCATGGCCGAGCGCATCGCCGAGGATCTGGGCATCACGGCCGCCGCGATCAACGTCAAGGCCACCACCACCGAGCGGCTTGGCTTCACCGGCCGCGGCGAGGGCATCGCTGCCGAGGCGGTGGTGCTGCTGATGCGTCGTGCTGGGGAGGCGGTCGATGAGTGAGCCCGCGCCGGCACGCTCAGAGGATGCCATCGACTGGCCGCCGGACTGGCCGCGGGTGCTGGACGACGCCTTCGGCCCGCCGCCGGCCGGCGACTATCGCGCCGCGCCCGAGGACTTCCGGGTCGAGGAGCTCCTCGACTTCGCCCCAGAGGGCGAGGGCGAGCACCTGTGGCTGTTCATCGAGAAGCGCGACCTGACCACCGCCATGGTGGCGCGCGAGCTGGCGCGGCTCTGCGAGGTCTCCCCCAGGGTGGTCGGGTATGCCGGGATGAAGGATCGCGTGGCCGTGACCCGCCAGTGGCTCTCGGTGCAGCTGCCGGGCCGCGACGCTCCTGAGGAACTGACCGAGCGGCTCTCCGAGCGCGGCATCCGGGTGCTCGAGCAGGCCCGCCATCCCCGCAAGCTCAAGCGCGGTGTGCACCGCGCCAACCGCTTCGCGCTGCGCCTCACCGGCGCGGCGGTCAGCGATCCCGGCCTCGCCTCACGCTGGCAGCACCTGTGCCGCGAGGGGGTGGCCAACTACTTCGGGCCCCAGCGCTTTGGCCCCCACGGGCGCAACCTGCAGCGCGCCCGCGCCGTGCTGGCGCGGGGCTGGCGCAAGCGCGACGACCGCGACGGCATGCTGCTCTCGGCGGCGCGCAGCTTCCTGTACAACGAGCTGCTCGCCGCGCGCATCCGCGACGGTAGCTGGGCGACGCCGTTGCCCGGCGAGGTGGTGATGCTCGACGGCAGCGCCAGCCAGTTCGGCGTCGCGCCGGATGATTCCCTGGCGCTCGCCGAGCTATGTGAGCGCGCCGTGCGCCTCGACCTGCATCCCGCCGGCGCGCTGTGGGGCTCGGGAGACTCCCGCGCCGCTGGCGAGGCGGGCGCGTACGAGGCCGCAGTGGTCGCGCGCTATCCGGGCCTCTCCAGCGGGCTCGAGCAGGCCGGCGTGCGCCTGGCCCGTCGGGCCCTGCGGCTGCGCCTGGGCGAGCCGTCGCTCACCCGCGACGACGACACCCTGTGGCTCTCGTTCAGCCTGCCCCGGGGTGCCTTCGCCACCGCCGTGCTGCGCGAGCTGATCGCCCACCCCACCCTCGACCCCGTGTCCCCCGACAGGAGTTCCTGATGCGCCGACTGCTGCTTTCCAACGACGACGGCGTTCACGCCCCGGGGCTGCGTGCCCTCTACGACGCCCTGCTGGCCCACGCCAAGCTGCGCGTGGTGGCGCCGGATCGCGACAAGAGCGGGGCGAGCAACTCGCTTACCCTGAGTCGGCCGCTGTCGCTGTCGTCGCTCGACAACGGCTTCTACAGCGTCGATGGCACCCCGGCGGACTGCGTCTATCTGGGCGTCAACGGCGTCTGGGACGAGCGTCCTGACCTCGTGATCTCTGGGATCAACCACGGTGGCAACCTGGGTGACGACGTGCTCTACTCCGGCACCGTGGCGGCCGCCATGGAGGGGCGCAACCTGGGCACGGCGGCCATCGCCATGTCGCTGGTCGGCAGGCACCATTTCGAGACCGCCGGGCGGGTGGCGGCGAGCCTGGTGGGAGCGGCGGATCGGCTCTCGCTGCCGCCGCGCAGCCTGCTCAACGTCAACGTGCCGGACCTGCCCTGGGACGAGCTGCGTGGCTTTCGGGTCACCCGCATGGGCTATCGCGGCCCGGCGGCGCGCCCCCTGGAGGTGCGCGATCCGCGCGGGCGTCTGCGCTACTGGATCGCCGCCGCGGGCGACAACGCCGATGACGGCCCGGACACCGACTTCGCCGCCGTCGAGGCGGGCTATGTTTCCATCACGCCGCTGCAGACCGATCTGACCCGGCATGCAGCGCGCGACGACGTGCAGGACTGGCTGGATGCCCTCATCTGAACTGCTGCGCGGTGTCGGCATGACATCGCAGCGCACCCGGGACCGCATGGTGCGCCGCCTGGCCGATCAGGGTGTAAGCGATCGCCGGGTGCTGGAGGTCATGGCCCGCGAGCCGCGCCATCTGTTCCTTGACGAGGCCCTGTCGCATCGCGCCTACGAGGACACCTCGCTGCCCATCGGCCACGGCCAGACCCTCTCCCAGCCCTGGATGGTGGCGCGGATGACGGAGCTGGTGATTCAGGAGGCGCCGTGCCGGGTGCTGGAGGTAGGCACCGGCTCCGGCTACCAGACCCTGGTGTTGTCGCGGCTGGTCGAGGAACTCTGGTCGGTGGAACGGATCAATGCCCTGCACCGGCGCGCCGCCGAGCGGCTGCGCGGGCTCGAGGCGTATAATGCCCGGCTGCGCCTGGCCGATGGCGGACACGGCTGGTCTGAGGAGGCGCCCTTCGACGTCATCCTGCTGACTGCCTGCGCCAGCGAGCTGCCCGAGCCGCTGCTCGCCCAGCTCGGCGAGGAGGGGGTGTTGATCACGCCGCTGGCCCAGCCGGACGGCCAGCAGTGGCTGACTCGCGTGCGTCGGCGCGGCGACGGCTTCGCCAGCGAACGGCTGGAGCCGGTGCGCTTCGTGCCCCTGCTGGAAGGCGTCATCCGGTGAACAGGGCGTCATTCGTTGAAAGGAGTCGGCTGTGAAGCGTCATCTCGGTATCTTTTTCAGGGGCGCCGGCATGGGGGCCGCCGATGCCGTCCCCGGCGTCTCCGGCGGCACCATCGCCTTCGTCACCGGCATCTACGAAGAGCTGATCCATACCATCAAGCAGTTCGGGCCCGGCGCCTTCGTGGCGTGGCGACAGGGGGGGCTCGCGCGCCTGGCGGTGCACCTCAACCTGGCCTTCATGCTGCCGCTGCTGGCCGGCATCTTCCTGAGCCTGTTCAGCGTGGCGCACCTGGTCGTCTGGCTGATCGACGACTACCCTCTGCTGCTCAACGGCTTCTTCTTCGGCCTGGTGGCCGCCTCCGCTCTGGTGGTCAGTCGCCATCCGGAGGACTGGCGCTGGTGGCACCTGCTGCCGCTGGCCGTCGGCCTGCTGCTGGCCCACGGCCTGCCGTCGCTGATGCCGCTGGTCGCCGGGCTTGGCCACCCCGACCTGGTGCTGGTGGTGGGCGGTGCCATCGCCATCAGCGCGCTGCTGCTGCCCGGCGTGTCGGGCAGCTTCCTGCTGCTGACCATGGGGCTCTACGGCACGGTGATGGAGGGCATCCGCGGCTTCGACCTTGGGCTGATGGCGATGTTCGGCGTGGGCTGCCTGATCGGCCTGTTCGGCTTCTCGCGGCTGCTCTCCTGGCTGTTGCGCCACCACCATACCGCGACCCTGCAGCTGCTGGTCGGCTTCATCATCGGCTCGTTGCCGGTGCTCTGGCCGTGGCGCGAGCTGGTACGCTACCAGCTGGGCGCCGAGGGCCAGATGATTCCCCTCGACTATCGCTATTTGACCCCGGCCGACTTCGCCGAGCTGACCGGCGACCCCGCCCGACTGCTGGCGGTGGTCGCGCTGATGCTGGCCGGTGCCGCCCTGGTGCTGCTGCTCGGCTGGGCCAACCGCTCCACTGGCGCCGAGGCCGCGCGCCCGGCGGATCGCCGCCCGACAGACCGCCGCGCGGCGGCCGCCGGACCCCGACAAGGTGCTGACAAGGAGGAAGGCTCCGATGCATAAGATATTTCTGATTTCCGGGCTGACGCTGGCGCTGGCCGGCTGTGCGGCCCAGCAGGGCGAGAACGGGCCGGTCCAGGTCCGTGACCTCTCGGCCGCCCGGGCCGACTCGCGCCCCGCGCAGTACACCGTCGAGGCGGGGGACACGCTCTACGGCATCGCCTGGCGCCACGACATGGACTACCGAGACCTGGCGCGCCTCAACCGTATCAGCCCGCCCTACCGCATCGAGCCCGGCCAGACCCTGGCGCTCGGCGGCGACCGGGCGGGCGCCGCGGCGTCCGGCCAGGCCGCTGAGGCGGGCGCCGCCGCCGGCGGTGGCGTGGTGGCCACCGGCCTCGGCGGCGAGTCCTCGGGCAGCGGCGAGGACCTCGACTGGCTGATGCCCGACGAGAGCGCCATCGAGCGCAATCGCCGCCTCTCGGCCGAGCGCTCCCAGGCGGACGACAACACCACCGACGGGCCGGCCAATGCGCGCGGTGATGACGCCTCGGGCGCCGATCAGGGGCCGGGGCCGGTCTACAGCTACGACAGCCCCGGCGCGGATGGCGAGCTGAGCGAGCGCGACCTGGCCGAACGACGCGAGCGAGATGCCGCGTCCCAGGATGAGGTCGCCGAGGACGATGCCTCCGAGACAGCGGCCGCCGAGAGTGCTCAGCCGGTCGCCGAGCAGCCCGCTCAGGCGTCGTCCAAGGACGGCGGCGAAGCCACGGCGGCTGCCGATGAGGGAGCCTCGGTCGCCGGCGAGCCCGCCTCCCAGGCGAGCACCGAGCGTCGCTACACTCCGGTCGAAGAAGTCCCCTGGCAGTGGCCCGCGCCCGGCGAGGTGGTCGGTCGTTTCGGAGAGGGAAGCAGCATCACCGCCGGCATTGATATCGCCGGTCAAAAGGGGCAGTCTGTCAAGGCAGCCGGGCCGGGGATCGTGGTCTACGCGGGCAGCGGCGTCAGGGGCTATGGCAACCTGATCCTGCTCAAGCACAACGACCAGTACCTCAGCGCCTACGCCCACAATCAATCCCTCAACGTCGAGGAGAACGATGTGGTCGAGGCCGGCGACGTCATCGCCACCATGGGTGACAGCGATGCCGAGGATGTCAGGCTGCACTTCGAGGTGCGCAAGGACGGCCAGCCTCAGGATCCTCTGGAGTATCTGCCGACGCGCTGACCCCGATGGTTGGCGGCGGCCAACCCGCAGCAAAAGCTCCGGGGCACTCAACAATAATAATCTCGTGCGTCGATCGTCCGGCCATGGACTCACGACGCCCGGACGCAACCATGGGGTAAGAATCGATGAGCATGCTTGAACGGGACCTTCAGGATGTGAATCTGGCGTCCGCCGAAGAGGCGGACGACGATACCGTCGAGGCGGAGCGCGAACGTGAGGAGGTCGACGAGGAAGAGGCGCTGAGTGGTGACGAGGACGCCTTCGAGAAGGCCTTGAACCGTGAGGATCGCCATCCTCGTCACAGCCTGGATGCCACTCAGATTTATCTCAACGAGATCGGCTTCTCGCCGCTGCTGACGCCCGAGGAGGAGGTCTTCTTCGGGCGGCTGGCCCGCAAGGGTGATCCGCTGGGCCGCTCGCGGATGATCGAGTCCAACCTGCGACTGGTGGTAAAGATCGCCCGTCGCTATCTCAATCGCGGCCTCACCCTGCTCGACCTCATCGAGGAGGGTAACCTCGGCCTGATTCGCGCCGTCGAGAAGTTTGACCCCGAGCGCGGCTTTCGCTTCTCGACCTACGCGACCTGGTGGATACGTCAGACCATCGAGCGGGCGCTGATGAATCAGACCCGTACGATCCGGTTGCCGATCCACGTGGTCAAGGAGCTCAACATCTACCTGCGGGCGGCCCGCGAGCTGACCCAGAAGCTCGATCACGAGGCCACCGCCGAGGAGGTCGCCGAGCATCTCGACAAGCCGGTGGAGACCGTCAAGAAGATGATGGGCCTCAATGAGCGCGTCTCCTCCGTCGACTACCCGATGGGCAGCGAGAGCGACAAGCCGCTGATCGAGACCCTGGCCGACGACAACGATCAGGGGCCCGAGTCGACCCTGGTCGACGGCGACGTTCGCCAGCACGTCGATGAATGGTTGGCCGAGCTCACCGAGAAGCAGATGGAGGTGGTGGTACGCCGCTTCGGCCTGCGCGGCCACGAGGCCGCGACCCTCGAGCAGGTCGGCGAGGAGATCGGCCTGACCCGCGAGCGGGTGCGCCAGATTCAGGTAGAGGCCTTGAAGAAGCTGCGTCGCATGCTCGACAAGCAGGGCCTCTCGCTGGATGCCATTTTCGAGTGATCCCCCGGGCGGCCCGCGCAACGCGGGGCGCCTCTCGCCTTCGGGTATCCTGCATGCCTGGCCTCGATCCGAGGATAGTTGATTCATCTGGCCATGAGTTTATTGGCCAGATGAACGCCTGGTTCATTGCCTGGATGCAGCGTCTTTTGCCATGAACTCCCGGGGCGGTTGAGGGATAATTACCATTTCCCCTCGACGCGACAGGATTCCGATCATGGCCCGGCCGCTGATTGCCGATATCGACCTCGACGCCCTGCGTCATAACTACCGCCTCGCCCGCGATCGCGCTCCCCACAGCCGCGCCTTGGCCGTGATCAAGGCCGATGCCTACGGTCATGGCGCGCTCCGCTGTGCCCGGGCCCTAGAGGACCTGGCGCCGGCCTTCGCCGTGGCCTGCCTCGAGGAGGCCGAGACGCTGCGCGAGGGCGGCATCACCGCGCCCATCGTGCTGCTCGAGGGCATCTTCGAGGCCGCCGAGCTCGAGCGGGTCGAGGCGCTCGAGCTGTGGATGGCGGTGCACAGCGACTGGCAGCTCGAGGCGCTGCTCGCCTACCGGCCCGCCCGCCCCATTCCCGTGTGGGTCAAGGTGGACTCGGGCATGCACCGCCTGGGCTTTCCGCCGGAGCGGGCCGAGGCGGTCTGGGCGCGGCTCGCCGCGGCTCCAGGGCACGCCTGCGACCTGCACCTGATGAGCCACTTCGCCACCGCCGATGCCCGGGAGAGCGGCTACTTCGAGCAGCAGCTCGGGCTGCTGGAGGCCCTGGCGACGCGGCTCGGCGCCCCCACCTGCCTGGCGAATTCGCCCGCGACCCTGGCCTGGCCCGCCTCCCACGGCGCCTGGAATCGCCCCGGCGTGATGCTTTACGGCAGCGACCCGCTGGAGGCCGCCAACGCGGCGAGCCGGCGACTCGCCCCGGTGATGACCCTGCGCTCCGAGCTCATCGCCGTGCGCGAGATCAAAGCGGGTGAGCCGGTGGGCTACGGCGGACGCTGGCGGGCGCCGCGCCCCTCGCGGATCGGCGTGGTGGCCTGTGGCTATGGCGACGGCTATGACCGCCACGCGGTCGACGGCACCCCGGTGCTGGTAGCAGGGCAGCGCACCGCGATCGCCGGCAAGGTCTCCATGGACATGCTGACGGTGGATCTTACCGATATTCCCGAGGCCGATATCGGCAGCGAGGTGGTGCTCTGGGGACGGGCGGCGAGCGGCGAGGTGCTGTCGGTGGACGAGGTGGCCCGCCACTGCGACACCATCAGCTATACCCTGCTCACCGGGGTGCTGCCGAGGGTGCCCAGGCGCTATCATGGGGCGGACTGATCGCCGCACCACGGGAAGCCGCATGTCCACGGAAGACACCACCAAGACCTCCTTCGCCCATCCGCGCTACTGGCCCGCCTGGCTCGGCATCGGGGCCATGTACGCGGTGGCCTGGCTGCCCTGGCGGCTGAAGCTCTGGGTGGGCAAGGCCATTGGCCTCGCCGCCTGGCGCCTGGCCAGGCGCCGCCGGCACATCACCGAGACCAATATCCGGCTCTGCTTCCCGGAGCGCGATGCCGACCAGCAGGCCGCGCTCGTTCGGGAGAGCTTCATCGCCAACGGCATCGGCCTGGTCGAGACGGCGACCGGCTGGTGCCGGGATCACGAGCACCTGCGCCACCGGGTGGTCTTCCGCGGGCAGGAGCACAGGGCGCGGCTGCAGGCGCAGGGCCGGGGCGCCTTGATCCTGGGGGTGCACTTCTCGACCCTCGACCTGGGGGCCGCCCTGCATGCGCTCTACTTTCGCGCCGACGCCGTGCAGCGCCCCCACGACAATCCGCTCTTCGATCGCTTCATGGCGCGCGCCCGGGCCCCGTATTTCGATACGATCCTCGATCGCTACGACCTGCGCGGCGTGGTGCGACGGATCAAGGCCGGCCATGCGGTCTGGTACTCGCCGGACCAGGACTTCGGCCGCGATGCCAGCGTCTTCGCGCCCTTCTTTGGCGTCGAGGCGGCCACGGTGCGCATGACCGCGCGCATCGCGCGCATGACCGGAGCGCCGGTGATACCGCTGATCTTCCACCGCAATCCCGATGATCGCACCTACACCCTGGAGTACCTGCCGCCACTCGAGGACTTCCCCAGTGGCGATGAGGCGGTCGATGCCGCCCGCGTCAACGCGGTGATCGAGTCGGCCATCCGCCGCCACCCGGAGCAGTACCTGTGGCTGCACCGGCGCTTCAAGACCCGCCCGCGTGGGGAGGCGAAGCTTTACTGAGGCAGGGCTTTATCGGGGTATGACGTTATTGAGGCAGGGTTCTACCGGGAAGGCAGTGCCCTGCCGAGGCGACGCGCCATGGAAACGTCCGGGGCTCAGCCGCCCTGTCGGCCGGGCAGGTCGGCCGGTAGCCTGAGCCGATGCTGGCCGTCGTCCAGGCGCGCCGCGACGAAGCGGCGATCCAGCGGATGGCGCGCCGCCTGTGAGAGCGTCTCCACCACTCGGTCGGCATGGGCCTGGAGGATCGCCAGATCCTCGGGCTCGGCGAACAGCGACAGGGTCTTCAAGGCCTTGAGCACGCCCAGGCCGATGCTCAGCTCCTGCCTGCCGTGCTGCAGGATGGGCTGGAAGAGTCGATAGAGCAGGCTCTCGAAGTCCTCCACTCGCCAGGTCACCCGGCAGATGCCGTCGCGGTCGAAGAGCGCATCGCAGGGTTGCCACGCCAGGCGCCGGCGCAGCAGATCGGTCAGGCGATGCAGGCACAGCCGGGCGGTCCCGGGATCGTTGATGCCCGGCGATAGCGCCTTGAGGGCGACCTCCATCAGCTGCGTCATGCCGAACACGTGGTGCTCGGTGATCGCCTCGCCTTCCATGTAGACCAGGGTGGCGCGCACCTCGTCGCACCAGGCGGCTGGCGGGGCCGTCGCGGCCTCCAGCGAGAGGATCGGCAGCCCTTCGACCACGTAGTCCCCGAAGCGGAAGTGCAGGTGCACTACGCCGTTGGCGCGCCGCGCCAGCTCGGCCAGCGCGGGGAGATCGGCATTCTGCAGGTAGCCGGCGCGGCGGGCGGCCACGGGATGGTGATCATGGCCCGATGCCGGGGCGACGGCGAGGATGCGCCACTCCTGGCCCTGCTGGCGTCGCTGCAGGGCATGCATGGAGGCCAGCGTGGTGAGGTGCAGGTCGGTGGCCACGGCGTCGATCTGGATCGACTGCGAGGCGTTGTGGATGAAGTAGACGAACAGCCCCAGGCAGTGGATGACCATGGCGCAGGCCAGATAGATCGCCAGCGAGCGCCAGGTCGCCTCGCCCTCGGCGACGTCCGGCACCATCAGCAGCATCAGGATGAAGAGGATGGTGCCCAGGTAATGGCCCAGCACCCATTGATGCGGGCGCTCCGAGATCAGCCCGAACACCAGCTTGTGGGAGAACTGCCCGCCGGCCTGGGAGAGCACCGACATCACCATGGAGAAGCTGAAGACCATCAGCGAGATCATGCCGCCGAGAAGCGCGGCGAGCAGCGCCTGGGTGTTCTCCGGCGCCTCGAGGCCGAGCAGCGTGAGCAGGGTCGGAAGGCGGTCGTCGGAGATCGGCAGCAGCAGGGCGACCAGGCTCGCAAGGGCGTAGGCCCCGGCCAGCAGGGTGGGCAGGTAGGCAATGCTCTGCCGGAAGGCCTTGAGCAGGCGGATGGGCCAGGACAGCAAGCGCTTCATGGGCGACTCCTCGCGGGACGAGTCCCCTTATGGCCCGCCAGGTCGGCTTCGGCAACCCCTCCATCGCTCCCCACAATGCAAACCGCCCCCTGCCGGTGGGCGAGGGGGCGGTGAGTTCGCTTCGCGCGTCGATCAGGCGTCGATGCGCTTGTACTTCATGCGGTGCGGCGTGTCGTTGCCGACGCGCTTCTTGTGGTCCGCCTCGTACTCGGTGTAATTGCCCTCGAAGAACTCCACGTGAGACTCGCCCTCGAAGGCGAGGATGTGCGTGGCGATGCGGTCGAGGAACCAGCGGTCGTGGGAGATCACCAGGGCGCAGCCGGGGAAGGCCAGCAGCGCTTCCTCGAGGGCGCGCAGGGTCTCGATGTCCAGGTCGTTGGAGGGCTCATCGAGCAGCAGCACGTTGGCGCCCTGCTTGAGGGTCTGGGCCAGCTGCAGGCGCCCGCGCTCGCCGCCGGAGAGCTCGTTCAGACGCTTCTGCTGGTCGTTGCCCTTGAAGTTGAAGCGACCCACGTAGGCCCGCGAGGAGACCTCATAGCCGTTGATGTTGAGGATGTCCTGGCCGTCGGAGACTGATTCCCACACTGTCTGCTTGTCGTCCAGCGCATCGCGCAGCTGCTCGACGTAGGCGATGTCGACGGTCTCGCCGATCACCACCTCGCCGCTATCGGGCCGTTCCTGGCCGGTGATCAGCTTGAACAGCGTCGACTTGCCGGCGCCGTTGCCGCCGACGATGCCGACGATGCCCCCCTTGGGGATGCTGAACGACAGGTTCTCGTAGAGCAGCTGGCCGTCGAAGGCCTTGGCCACGTCGTGGAACTCGATGACCTTGTCACCCAGGCGCGGTCCGGGCGGAATGTAGATCTCATTGGTCTCGTTGCGCTTCTGGAAGTCGCCGGACTGCATCTCCTCGAAGCGGTTGAGGCGCGCCTTGCTCTTGGCCTGGCGGCCCTTGGCGTTGCTGCGCACCCACTCCAGCTCATGCTTGATGGCCTTGTTCTTGGAGGCCTCCTGCTTGGCCTCCTGCTCGAGGCGCTTCTCCTTGGCCTCCAGCCAGCCCGAGTAGTTGCCCTCGAAGGGGATGCCCTGGCCGCGGTCGAGCTCGAGGATCCAGCCCGCCACGTTGTCGAGGAAGTAGCGGTCGTGGGTGATGGCCACCACGGTGCCGCTGTAGTCGTGCAGGAAGCGCTCCAGCCAGGCCACCGATTCGGCGTCCAGGTGGTTGGTCGGCTCGTCGAGCAGCAGCATGTCGGGACCGGAGAGCAGCAGGCGGCACAGCGCCACGCGGCGACGCTCGCCCCCGGAGAGGTGACCCACGCGAGCCTCCCAGGCGGGCAGGCGCAGGGCCTCGGCCGCGACCTCGAGCTTGCGGTCGAGGTTGTGGGCGTCGGAGGCCTCGATGATGTTCTCCAGGCGCGCCTGCTCGGCGGCCAGGGCGTCGAAGTCGGCATCCGGCTCGGCATAGGCGGCGTAGACGGCGTCGAGCTGCTCCTGGGCGGCCTTGATCTCGCCCAAGGCCTCTTCCACGGTCTCGCGGACGTTCTTGTCGTCGTCGAGCTGGGGTTCCTGGGGCAGGTAGCCGACGTTGATGCCCGGCATGGGGCGCGCCTCACCCTCGAACTCGGTGTCGACGCCGGCCATGATGCGCAGCAGCGTCGACTTGCCTGCGCCGTTGAGGCCCAGCACGCCGATCTTGGCGCCCGGGAAGAACGACAGCGAGATATCCTTGAGGATCTGCTTCTTGGGGGGCACGACCTTGCCCACCCGGTTCATGGTGTAGACGTATTGCGCCATGTAGAGCCACTTGGTTGGAGGATTTCGGTGGCCACGATGATAGAGCCCGAGGGCGGCAAAGGCCAGTCTCCCCGGGCCGCGGCGACGGGGTTATTCTTCCTCTTCCTCGAGCCGCCAGTCATCCTCTATGGCGCGTCGCAGGCGACGCTCCTCGATCAGCGCCTCCACGCGGCGGCGGGCCTGGAGGGTCTCGGCGCGACTCGCGGGGCGCGCGTCGGCGGGTTCGTCGTTGACCGCGCTCAGGTAGTCCTGGTCGTCGTCGAAGGGGGTATCGAGAAGGGGTTCATGGCTCATGCGATGTCCTCCCATGGCCCGGGCCGAGGGTCAGCGCCGTCGGCACAGCGATCATTCGCTTCGCGTCCCCGAGGTGGAACCTGAAGCGCCAGCGGCAATGCGTGTTGCCTGCTGGCTATATATCGTCACGGCGGGAGGAGGGCAAGCCCCGGGCGGTTTTTTTTCGCCGGCGCCTTGTGGCTCGTGGGGCGTCCCGAGGGAGCGGACCGCGGGGCGGCTCAGGAGAGGCCGTGTTCGGCCTTGATCCGCTCGAGCTCCAGCTGCGCCTCGACGCGCTCGGTCACGTCCTTCTGCACGCCGATGTAGTAGTTGAGATTGTCGTCCTCGTCGTGCACCGGCGTGATGGAGAGCTCGTTGTAGAACAGGGTGCCGTCCTTCCTGTAGTTGCGCAGCACCTCTCGGCAGGGGCGTCCCTCCTTGATGGCGCGGCGGATGGCGTCGAGCCCGGGCTGGTCGCGATCCTCGTTCTGCAGGAAGCGGCAATCCTGATAGAGAATCTCATCGGCGCTGTAGCCGGTGAGGCGCTCGAAGCCCTGGTTGACGTAGATCAGGATATTCTCGTCGCCCTCCTGCTCGGCGACCACGATGCCATCCTCAGAGGCATCGACGATGCGTTCCAGCAGTTCCGGGCTGATCAGCGGGGATCGTTTCATGCAGGGGCTTCCTGTCGCGGTGCCCCGGCGCGCATCCAGGCGTCGGCGGGGGCGGGGATATTAGCAGTATCATGGCTAGCCGGCGGCCGGATTTCAACGCGCCTCTCGGCGCGATGATCACTCCACCTCGGGCAGGCGCTGCGCGCTGGCGGCGGCGGCCAGGCCCATCAGGGCCAGCACGGCCAGCAGACCGGCGCTGCCGAGCCACTGGGCCAGCAGGCCCACGATGCCACCCACGGCCAGCATCAGCACGCCGGTGAGCGTATTGGAGAGTGCCACATAGAGGGCCCGGTTGTCGGCCCCGGCCATGTCGACGACATAGGTCTTGCGCCCCAGCCGCACGCCAGAGTGGACGATCACCAGCAGCGCATAGACCAGCGCATAGGGCCAAACGGCCTCGCTCCAGGCGCCGGGCAGCCAGGCGAAGGCCGCTCCGAGCAGGCAGCCGACGGCGGTCCCCAGGCCCCCGTCACGCATCACCCGCCGGCTCGAGGCGTCGGCGCGCTTGCCCCACAGCGGGCTTGCCAGCATGCCGGCCAGCCCCGAGACCACGATCAGGATGCCCAGCCCGCCGAGCTCGGCGCCGCTCTGCTGCTGGCCCAGCAGCGCCACGTAGGGCAGCGCCAGGGCGCTGGCCAGCAGCAGGGCGCGGGCGATATTGAAGTGCAGGAAGTCATGGTCGTCGCGCAGCAGGTGCAGGCCCGTCTTGATGCTGTCCCAGGCGTTCTCGCCGCCCTCCACGGCACCCGGAACCTCCTCGATGCGCGACGCGCAGAACGCATTGACGGCCCAGCCCAGCGCCGCGACGCCGAGCAGCGCGGCGAGCGTCAGCTCGCCGGGGCGGTCGCCGAGCAGCACCAGCACGCCGCCGGCGGCCAGGGTGACGCCCCCCGCCACGCTGCCGCTCCAGCCCATCAGGGTGCCGCGGCGCTGCTTGGCGATGGTCTTGCCCAGCACGTCCTTGGTGGCGATCGACGAGATCCCCCGGGCCAGCGAGAGTACCACCAGCGCCGCCAGCACCAGCGCCCCGCCGACGCCGCCCTGGCCGAACAGGGCCAGCAGGGCGAGCAGCCCGGCGGCGATGGCCTGGAGCACCCCGCCGAGCACCCAGGCCCACTTGCGTTCGGGCTTGAGGCGTATGAAGCCGGCGATGAAGACCTGCGGCAGCAACGCCCCGGCCTCGCGGATCGGCACCAGCAGGCCGACCATCCACAACGGCGCGCCAATCATTCCCAAGAGCCAGGGCAGCACCAGCCTGGCGCTGGCGAGCTCATCGGCCAGCTTGTTGCCCAGCGAAGCGGCGAGGTGCAGGAAGAAGTTGCGCGGCTGCTCCTGGCAGGCCTCGTCGGGGATGTCCCGGCACATCCGGCTGTCATCGTCGCCGGTGAGCCACTCATAGAGGCGGGTCTGGCTGATCTCGGGGCCGGCCATCACAACTCCCAGGCTGTTATCATCGATGCCACCATTGTCGCGACACACGAGGTCCCATGTCACGCATCAGAATTCACTACTGCACTCAGTGCCAGTGGCTGCTGCGCAGCGCCTGGTATGCCCAGGAGCTGCTGTCGACCTTCGGTGAGGAGCTGGCTGGGGTCGAGCTGGTGCCCGCCCACGGGGGCTATTTCGAGATCTTCCTCGACGAGGCCTCCCTCTGGGAGCGCAAGCGCGACGGGGGCTTCCCCGACGTCAAGGCGCTCAAGCAGGCGGTCCGCGATCGCCTCGACCCCGAACGTGATCTCGGGCACATCGACCGATGAGTCCGTCGATCATGGCTCAAGACCGTCAGGCGATGCTCTTCGGCCTGGGTGCGGTGGCGCTCTGGTCCACCGTGGCCACCGCCTTCAAGGTCGCGCTCGCCTACATGTCGCCGCTGGAGCTGATGTGGCTCGCCTCGCTGGTCTCCTGGGCGCTGATGGGCGTGCTGGTGGCGCGCCAGGGTCTGATGCGCCAGGCACTCAGGCGCGGCTGGCGCACCGCGGCCTGGGCGGGGCTGATGAACCCGGTGGCCTACTACCTGGTGCTCTTCGCCGCCTACGACCGCCTGCCGGGCCAGGAGGCGATGGCGCTCAACTACACCTGGGCGCTGGCCATGGCCTTTTTGGCCGTGCCGATTCTCGGTCAGCGGCTGACCCGTATGGACGTGTTCGCCGGGCTGATCGCCTACGCGGGGGTGTGGGTGATCGCTACCCGCGGGGCGGTGCTCGACGTGGCCTTCGCCGATCCGCTGGGGGTCGGCTTGGCCCTCGCCTCGACGCTGTTCTGGGCGCTCTACTGGCTGCTCAACGCCCGGGATCGTCGCCCGGCGCTGGTCGGCCAGTGGCAGAACTTCAGCGTCGGGGTGCCGGTGCTGACGCTTCTGCTGGTGCTCGGGCCGGGCTTCGAATGGCACGGCTGGGCGGGGCTCGGCGCCGGGGTCTACGTGGGGCTGTTCGAGATGGGCATCGCCTTCGTGCTCTGGCAGCTGGCGGTGCACAAGGTGTCGCGGACGGCGAAGGTCTCGAACCTGATCTTCCTCTCGCCGCCGGTCTCGCTGCTGCTGCTCTTCCTGGTGGTCGGCGAGCCGATCCTGCCCTCCACCCTGGTGGGCCTGGTGCTGATACTGGGCGGCCTGGGGCTGCAGCAGTGGCAGAAGAGCCCCGCGCCCGCGGCTCAGTCCTGAGCGAGCGCGGCCTGCGCCACGCCGCTCTGTTCGAGCAGCGGCGCGAGCGCGGGCCAGACGTTCTCGAGAATTCGCGGCTGGGCGGCGGCGGTGGGGTGGATGCCGTCGTCCTGCATCAGCTCGTCCTCCAGCGCGATGCCCTCGAGCAGGAAGGGCACCAGCGGCAGGTCATGTTCGTCGGCGAGCCGCGTGAAGACCCCGGTAAAGGCGTCGCGGTAGGCTCGGCCGTAGTTGGGCGGGATGTCGATGCCGAGCAGCAGCACCTCGGCGTTCGCCGCCTGGCTTTGCTCGATCATCTGCGCCAGGTTGGCGCGCATCTGGCCCGGCGGCAGACCGCGTAGGCCGTCGTTGCCGCCGAGCTCGAGGACAACGATCTCGGGGCGATGCTGTCCGAGAAGGTCGGGAAGCCGGGCGGCGGCGCCGCTTGTGGTCTCGCCGCTGATGCTGGCGTTGACGACCCGCGCCTTTCCGTCCAGGCGGGTCTGCAGCAGACTGACCCAGCCGGCCCGCTGCTCGATGCCGTAGGCCGCGCTCAGGCTGTCGCCCATCACCAGCACCACCGGTTGCGACGCCGCCAGCGCCGACCCGCCGGCCAGCATCAGCGCAAGCGCCAGCCATAGCGCGGAGATCGTCAGTGCCGCCTGCCGGCCCAACGCATTCACAGGGAAGCCCTTCGCCATGTCCATCTCCTCTCGCCCGGATATCGACCCGATTCTACACGCCGACGCGCTCTCCAAGCAGGTCGAGAGCGGCGAGCGGCGGCTGACCATTCTGAGTGGTCTCTGCCTCTCGGTGTTCCCCGGCGAAAGCGTGGCGATCCTCGGCCAGAGCGGGGCCGGCAAGTCGACCCTGCTGGGACTGCTGGCGGGGCTGGATACGCCGAGCGGCGGGGAGCTGGCGCTGTTCGGCCAGTCGCTGCGTGCCCTCGACGAGGATGGCCGAGCCGCGCTGCGCGCCGGGCGGGTGGGCTTCGTGTTCCAGAACTTCCAGCTGCTGCCCACCCTGACGGCGCTGGAGAACGTGCTGCTGCCGCTGGAGCTCTCGCCGAGCCCCGGTGCCGAGGCGCGGGCCCGGGAGTGGCTCGAGCGCGTCGGCCTCGGCGAGCGCCTGGATCACCTCCCCAAGCAGCTCTCCGGCGGCGAGCAGCAGCGCGTGGCCCTGGCCCGGGCCTTCGTTACCGGGGCCGACCTGGTATTCGCCGATGAGCCCACCGGCAACCTGGACCCGGTCACCGGCGAGCGCATCATCGAGGCGCTCTTCTCCCTCAACCGCGAAGCCGGCACTACCCTGGTGCTGGTGACCCATGACCACGCCCTGGCGCGGCGCTGCGATCGCTGCCTGCGCCTGGAGGGCGGCCGGCTGGTCGAGATGGCCCCCGAGGAGGTGATGGCATGAGTCGCACCGCCTGGCCGACCCTGCTGCGCCTCTCGGCGCGCGGCCTGATCCGCGACCTGCGCGCCTCCGACGTACGCGCCCTGGCGCTGGCGCTGGCGCTGGCCGTGGCGGCCTCCACCATGATCGGCTTCTTCCTCGATCGCCTCGACCGCGGCCTGACCCGTCAGGCCGGCCAGCTCTCCGGCGGCGACGTGGTGCTGGAGCAGGGGCGCCCCTTCGGTAGCGAGATCCGCGAGGCCCTCGAGGCGGCGGGCCTGACGCTCTCCGACCAGGTCGACATGGTCTCCATGGTCAGCCGCGGCGACGCCTTCCAGCCGGCGAGCCTCAAGGTCGTCGATAGCGTCTATCCCCACTACGGCACGGCCCGGGTGGATCGCGGCGACGGCATCGAGGCGCTGCCCCGCGGCCCGGCGCCGGGCGAGGCCTGGGTGGCGCCGCGCCTGGCGCTGCTGATGGAGCTCGAGGTGGGCGATCGCATCCGCCTGGGCCAGACCGAGCTTGCGGTTGGCGGGATCATCGAACGCGAGCCCGACCAGTCGGCCGGCTTCGGCAGCTTCAATCCACGGCTGATGATGCACGTCGACGACCTGGACGCTACCGGCCTTGTGCAGGAGGGCTCGCGGGTGGAGTTCGAACTGCTGGCCGCCGGCAGCGCCGAGGCGGTGGCGCGGGTAGAGCCGCTGCTCGAGCGGCTGCGCCGCGAAGGCGTGGAGGTGCGCGACGTGCGCCGCGACCGTCCCTCGCTGGGCAATGCCCTGGCGAGGGCCGAGAAGTACCTGGGCCTGGCGGGGCTCGCGGCGGTGCTGCTGGCCGGGGTCGCCGTGGCCATGTCGACCCGCCGCTACGTCGACCGTCACCTGGATACCGCGGCGCTGCTGCGCTGCTTCGGCGCCACCCAGCGGGAGCTGCTGCGGCTGTTCGTGCTGCAGCTGGCCTGGCTGGCGCTGGCGGCCTCGGCGCTGGGCGCGCTGCTGGGGCTGGCCGGTCAGGCGCTGCTGGTGCGGCTGCTCGCGGCCTTCCTGCCGTTCAGCCTACCCGCCCCGGGGCTGCTGCCGCTGTGGCTCGGGGTGTTCACCGCTCTGGCGGTGCTGGTCGGTTTCGCCGGACCCACCCTGCTGCGCCTGAAGCGCGTCAGCGCCCTCAAGGTACTGCGCCGCGAGCTCGACCCGCTGCCGCCCTCGGCCTGGCTGGTGGTGGGCTTCGCCGCGCTGGTCTTCGGCGGCCTGCTGTGGCTCTACTCCGGCGATCCGGGGCTCGCGGCCGGCCTGCTGCTGGGCGGCCTGTTGATGCTGGCGGTGCTCTGGGGGCTCGGCGGAATGCTGCTGGCCCTGGTGCTGCGCGCCACCGCGCGCCTGCCACGGGAGGGTGGCAAGGCGGAGGGGCTGATCACGGCCGTGCGCCTCGGGGGCCAGCAGCTGGCGCGGCGACGCCGGGCGAGCCTCGGCCAGCTGCTGGCCTTCTCGGTAACCTTCTTCGCCGTGGCGATGATCGCCCTGGTGCGCGGCGACTTGCTCAGCACCTGGCAGGCCCAGCTGCCGGCGGATACGCCCAACCACTTCGCCATCAACATCCAGCCCCAGGAGCGGGACGCCTTCGAGACCGCCCTGGCCGGCGCGGCGGACGCGCGCAGCGCCCTCTATCCCATGGTCCGGGGGCGCATCAGCGCCATCGACGGCGAGATCCCCCAGGAGGTCGTGCCGGCCGAGTCGCGTGGCGACAACGCCCTGCGCCGCGAGCTCAACCTGACCTGGCGCGAGACCCTGCCCGAGGGCAACCGGGTGGTGGCCGGGCAGTGGTTCGCGGCCGGCGAGCCGGCGGGCTGGCTCGACGAGGTCGCCGCCGAACCGCGGCCGGCGGTCGACGCCTCGAGTGCAGACGACTCGGCGGTGCCGATCTCCGTGGAAGACGGCCTGGCCGCGCGACTCGGCCTAGATCTCGGCGATCATGTGACCTTCACCATCGGCAGCAACGAGGTGATTGGCGAGGTGACGAGCCTGCGCAGCCTCGACTGGGAGAGCTTCCGGCCCAACTTCTACGTGATCTTCCCGCCCGGGGTGCTGGAGCGTTTCGGCCACAGCTTCATCACCGCCTTCCACCTCGGCGACGACGACCGCGACCTGCTGCGTGAGCTGGTGCGCGAGTTCCCCGGGGTCACCCTGCTCGACGTGGAGGCGATCCTCGGCCAGGTACGCGAGGTGTTGACCCAGGTCACCCGGGCGGTGGAGCTGGTGCTCGGCTTCGTGCTGCTGGCCGGCATCAGCGTGCTCTACGCGTCGCTGACGGCGAGCCTGCCGGTGCGGGCCCACGAAAGCGGCCTGCTGCGGGTGTTTGGCGCCGGCAATCGGCTGCTCTCGCGGATGCAGGCGGCCGAGTTCGCCGTGCTCGGCTTCGCCAGCGGCCTGATGGGCGCCCTGCTGGCGGAGCTCGCCGCCGCCGGCATCTATCTCGCCTGGTTCGACCTGGCGCCGCGCTTCCACTGGGGGCTGTGGCTGACCCTGCCGCTGGCGGGGGCCGTGCTGATCGGCGTCATCGGCCACCTGCTCTCCCGGGGCCTGCGTCGCCAGGCCCCGGCGGCGAGCCTCGGCCTGCTCGGCGAGGCCTGAGGTGACGATGACGACCCACACCCTGCGCGCCCGCCTGCTGGAGGCCCAGCTCGACCTCGTGCGTCGCCGGGAGCGCTCGGTGATCGTGCTGCTGACCGGCCACGCCGTCACCCACAAGGGGCGGCTGGTCAACGAGCTCGATCACTGGCTGGAGAACCGCCACACCGAGGTGCACGCCCTGGCGCCCAGCAGCGAGGAGCAGGAGCGCCCCTACTGGTGGCGCTTCTGGCGTCGTCTGCCCGACCGCGGGCGCATCGGCATCTTCATCCACGGCTGGTACGGCGATGCGCTCTTCGCCCGGGCCGAGCGACGCCTCTCGCCGGGCGCCTTTCGGGATCGGCTGACGGAGATCCGCGCCTTCGAGGCGGAGCTGGCCGCCGAGGGCGTGGTCCTGCTCAAGCTGTGGATGGACATCGAGCGGCCCGTCCAGCACCGCGAGATGCAGGCGCTGCAGGCCGACCCGGCGCGCGCCTGGCAGCTCGGTGCCAGCGACTGGCAGCGCCATCAGCAGCATGGTGTCATCGACGCCCTGGGGTGCGAGGTGCGCGAGGCCACGGCCGCCGAGCACGCGCCCTGGCGCCGGCTCGCCTTCCGTGACCCGGCGGCGCAGCTCGAGCAGCTGGCGGGCCTGCTGCACGAGACCCTGACCGCGGCTCCGACCCCGCCCCGAGCCTTGGCACAGGCGCCGGTCGACGAGGCCCTTGAGGCCCCCTCGATCCACCATGCCGAGCCGCGGGTGAGTGCGCCGCTGAAGAAGCCGAGCTACGCCGCGGCGCTTGCCGAGGCGCAGGGCCGGCTGGCCCGCAACGCGCGGGAGCTGGCCCGCCGGCGCATCCCGGTGGTGCTCGCCTTCGAGGGGCTCGACGCGGCGGGGAAGGGTGGCGGCATTCATCGCCTCACCGCGGCGCTGGACGCCCGCCAGTACCGAGTCCATCGCATCGCCGCCCCCAGCAATGAGGAACGGGCGCTGCCCTGGGCCTGGCGCTTCTGGCGTCGCCTGCCGGCCGATGGGCGCATCGCCCTGTTCGATCGCAGCTGGTACGGCCGGGTGCTGGTGGAGCGGGTCGAGGGGCTGGCCCCGGAGACGGCGTGGCGGCGCGCCTATGCGGAGATCCGCGAGTTCGAGCGTCAGCTGCTGGCCCACGGCGCCGTGCTCGGCAAGCTGTTTCTCTCGATCAGCCAGGAGGAGCAGCTGCGCCGCTTCGAGGCCCGAGCCGCCGCGCCCCACAAGCGCCACAAACTCACCGAGGAGGACTGGCGTAACCGCGCGCGCTGGGAGGACTACCGGGAGGCCATCGACGAGATGTTCGCCCGCACCCAGGCGCCGGGCGCCGAGTGGGCGCTGATCGCCTGCGACGACAAGCGTCGGGCGCGGCTCGCCCTGTTCGAGCAGATCAACCGCCGGCTGGAAGCGCGCCTGGCCGCGCCGTGCTGAGCCTGGCCCGGGCTGGCGCGAGGCGGCTAGACTGCCGGATTACTGCATTTCCCACCCAGCGTTCCCTACTCCCTGTTTCCCTGTTCCATTCCATTTTCCCCGGTTCGAGAGGTGTTCCCATGCATTCGATGACCCGTCAGGCCCTGCTGGCCGCGCTGTCGCTGTCTATCTCCCTGCCGGCGCTGGCCGACGAACAGGGCCCGACCGAACGCGGCCCGACCGAGCGGCTGGAGGCCGATCTTCGGGCCCTGTTCGCCGATGAGGGCACGCTTGCGATCGGCGAGGTCGAGGAGGCGCTGATTCGCGACCGAGTCACCGCCCACGACCTGCATTTCGCCGGCCCCGATGGCCAGCAGCTGTGGCTCGATCGCTACGTGGTCAGCGGCGACTACGACCGCCCCGACGAGGTGCGCATCGAGGGCATTCGCCTGGAGACACCCGGTCGCGAACAGTCGCGGCTCGCCGCCGAGACGCTGCTGCTCGACGCGCCGTCCCGGGCGGTCCTTCCTCTGCATGAGGAGACCTGGCCGGCGGACGTCACGTTCGAGGGGCTCAGCGTCGAGGCGCTCGTCGCCGAGTTCGCCGGGCAGGAGCTGGGCAGTGAGTTCGGCGAGGGTCGCGGTCAGATCGCCATCGAGCGCCTGCAGGCCGCGGGGGTGAGCCGCGATGCCCTCGACGCCCTGGAGGTCAGCGGGGTGAAGGGCAAGGCCGCGGGCGACGACGAGTTCGGCAGCGGCACCTTCTCCCTGGCCTTCGCCCGGGTGGAGGGGCTGCGCGGCCTTGCGGGCGCAGAAGAGGATCGTGAACTGGATCGCCTCGAGGTGCGCGACCTGGCCATCGATTTCGATCGGCTCGTGGCGTCCCTGTCATCCCTCGAGGCCGATGGCGACATGACCGACGGCGAGGGCGGCTTCCGGCTCGAGGCGCTGGATCTCGACCTGGCACGGATGATCGCCCTGGCCCCGGAGGCGGAGCGCACGCGGCTGCGCATGCTCAGCAACGTGCTGACCGACGGCAGCGGGCGGCTGCGCATCGATGCCGATTCTTCCGGGCGCTGGGAGTCGGGCGAGGCGGCCAGCCGCCTGCTGGGCGAGCTGACGCTCACCGCCGGCGAGGCCTTCGGCTGGGCGCTGGACGCCGACCTGCCGGTGCGCCTGCCAGAAGGCGTGACGCCCGCCGACTTCCTGGCCGGCATGGAAAGCCTGGAGGAGCTGACCCTGCTCGGCGGTCGGATCGATGCCACGCTCACCGATCTGGGGCTCTTCGAGCGGCTGCCGACGATCATGGCGGCCAGCCAGGGCGTGAGCGAGGCGGAATTCCTCGCGCAGGCTCGCACCCAGGCCCAGGGGTTCGGCATGATGCTCGGCCCGGAGATCGAGGCGCTCTTCTCCGGCATGGTGGCGATGATGGCGGGCGAGGCCAGCGAGCTTGCCATCGCGCTGACCCTGCCCGCCGAGAGCGAGCTCGAGGCGCTCTCCGCCGATCCCCTGGCGCTGCCGGAGCGCCTGGAGATGCGCGTGGAGAGCCGCTGAGCCGAGGGCCGGGCGCTTGAACGATTCGATGGTGGCCCGTGATCGGCTTTCATGTGAAAGCCGCCGAGGCCTGGGGTATCATGTGGTCCCCAGATTCTCCCGTGATGCGAGGTTTCCCGCCGATGTTCAGCCGTGACATGCAGATTGCCGGTTTCGATGACGCCCTTTTCGATGCGATGCAGAAGGAAGTCGCTCGTCAGGAGGCCCACATCGAACTGATTGCCTCCGAGAACTACGCGAGCCCGCGGGTCATGGAGGCCCAGGGCAGCCAGCTGACCAACAAGTACGCGGAAGGCTATCCGGGCAAGCGCTACTACGGCGGCTGCGAGTACGTCGACATCGTCGAGCAGCTGGCCATCGACTACGCCAAGGAGCTGTTCGGGGCGAGCTACGCCAACGTCCAGCCGCACTCCGGCTCCCAGGCCAACGGCGCCGTCTTCCAGGCGCTGGTCAAGCCGGGCGACACCATCCTCGGCATGAGCCTCGACGCCGGCGGCCACCTGACCCACGGCGCCCGGCCGAACTTCTCCGGCAAGCACTACGAGGCGATCCAGTACGGCCTTAACGACAGCGGCCTGATCGATTACGACGAGGTGGCGCGTCTGGCACGCGAGCACCGGCCGAAGATGATCATCGCCGGCTTCTCCGCCTACTCCCAGATCATCGACTGGGCCAAGTTCCGCGAGATCGCCGACGAGGTGGGCGCCTACCTGCTGGTCGACATGGCGCACGTCGCCGGCCTGGTGGCCGCCGGGGTCTACCCGACGCCGCTGCCCCACGCCCACGTGGTCACCACCACTACCCACAAGACCCTGCGCGGCCCGCGCGGCGGTCTGATCCTCTCTGCCGAGGGTGACGAGGCGATCGAGAAGAAGCTGCAGTCCGCGGTCTTCCCGGGCGGCCAGGGCGGCCCGCTGGAGCACGTCATCGCCGCCAAGGCGATCTGCTTCAAGGAGGCCATGGCGCCCGAGTTCAAGGCCTACCAGCAGCAGGTGGTCAAGAATGCTCAGGTCATGGCCGGGGTGTTCATCGAGCGTGGCTTCGATATCGTCTCCGGCGGCACCGAGGATCACCTCTTCCTGCTCTCTCTGATCAAGCAGGGCCTGACCGGCAAGGACGCGGACGCCGCCCTGGGCCGCGCCCACATCACCGTCAACAAGAACGCCGTGCCCGGCGATCCGCAGAGCCCCTTCGTGACCTCCGGCCTGCGCCTCGGCACCCCGGCGGTGACCACCCGTGGCTTCGGTGAGACCGAGTGTCAGGAGCTCGCCGGCTGGATCTGCGACATCCTCGACGTCATGGCCGAGGGTTCCGACACCGCCGCCATCGAGGCCGAGGTGAAGGGCAAGGTTGAGGCGGTCTGCGCCCGCCTGCCCGTCTATCGTGGCTGACACGCGCCGCCACTGAGTCGACGCCGCCTTCCGCGGACGCCTCTACGCCTCGCCAGGATGCACCCTGGCGAGGCGTTTTCGTGTGCGCTCTTGGTGCATCGGCGCGGCCGCTTTTCGCCTCGAGGGTCCACGCATCCGCGGCAGGGCGCGTCGCTCGTTCCCTGGCACGCCCCCTGCATGGGACATGACGTGTCCACCACCCTGGAGCCGGACCCGCCATGACCCTCTCAGCCGCTTCGCCCCCAGCATGCCCGCCCCGTCTGGTCTTCACCGACCTGGACGGCTCGCTGCTCGACCACCACAGCTACGACTGGGGACCGGCCCGGCCCTGGCTCGGCCGGCTGAAGGCCGAGGGCGTGCCGGTGATCCCGGTGACCAGCAAGACCCGCAGCGAGATCCTGCCGCTGCGTCGTGAGCTGGGCCTCGAGGACGCCCCCTTCATCGCCGAGAACGGCGCCCTGGCCGGCCTGCCTCTCGCCTGGAGTCATGCCCGGCTCGATCGGGGGCCCGGCCCCGATGGCCTGGCGATTCGCACCCTGGGGGTCGACATCGGCCTCATCCGTCAGCGTCTCGCGGTCTGGCGGGAGCGGCTGGGACTTGGCTTCACCACCATGAGCGAAATGACCCTGGAGGCGCTGGTCGCCTTCACCGGGCTGGCGGAACCACAGGCCCGCCTGGCGCGTCTTCGCGAGGGCAGCGAGCCGCTGATCTGGGAAGATTCGGACGAGCGCCTCGCGGCCTTCCGCGAGGGGCTCGAGGGCGATGGCCTGCGCCTGGTGCGAGGCGGGCGCTTCTGGCACGTCACCGGCGACTGCCATAAAGGCAGCGCCGTCGCCTGGCTGATAGAGCGCTTCGCGGCGCTGCGCGGCAGCCGGCCCCGGACCCTGGCGCTGGGCGATGGCCCCAACGACATCGCCATGCTCGAGGCGGTCGACCAGGCGGTGGTGATTCGTGGCTGTCATGACCTGGCGATCACGCCGGATCAGGCATCGCTCTATCGCAGCGATGCCACCGGCCCTGCCGGCTGGGCCGAGGGGATGGATTACTGGCGGGGCGAGCCGGCCGCCGACGGAGCTCGGTCGGGGAGGGCGAGCCGCCGGTCGAGCCTTCACCGTCACGCCGGCTAGGTATACCGCGTCGACGCCGATGACTCGCGTGTCCGTTATGCTGGAAGTAGGGGAGGGTGCCGCCGAGGCGGCGACGCTTCCGTCACGCCAGCCACCGGGAGCGAGACCATGTCGACACTGACCTTCCAGGGTGCGGTCAAGGAAGTCACCGGTTCCCGCTACCTCCTCGAGGTAGACGGCGATCGTCGTATCCACCGGCTGCTGCTGGAGTGCGGCCTGCACCAGGGCGGCACTGACGCCGACGCGGCCAACGCCCGCTCCTTCGGCCGCCTGCCCGGCGAGCTCGAGGCGGTGGTGCTCTCCCACGGCCACCTCGACCACTCGGGGCTGCTGCCGAAGCTCGTCCGCGAGGGCTATGACGGGCCGATCCACTGCACCCGCGGCACCCGCGACCTGCTGGAGATCATGCTGCAGGACGCCGCCTTCATCATGGCCAAGGACGTCGAGTGGGAGAACAAGTGGCGCAAGCGCAACGGCAAGCCGCTGATCGAGCCGCTCTACGAGCTGAAGGACGTCGAGCGCACCCTGTCGCTCTGCACCTCCCATGGCTATGGCCAGCCCGTTTCGCTTCCTGGCGGCGTTACCCTGGTGTTCCACGATGCCGGGCACATCCTGGGCTCGGCCATCGTCGAACTGGCCGTGCCCTCGGGCGGCCAGACGCGGCGCCTGGTCTTCTCGGGGGATCTGGGCAACCCAAGCTCGGTGCTGATGAAGGATCCCGAGAAGCTCTACGAGGCGGATCTGGTGCTGATGGAGAGCACCTACGGCGATCGCGACCACCGTCCCCTCGACGAGACACTCGAGGAGTTCGCCCAGGTGCTGGAGGAGGCCCATGCGGCGGGCGGCAACGTGCTGATTCCCGCCTTCGCCGTGGGGCGTACCCAGGAGATCCTCTACCACCTGAGCGTGCTCTATCACGAGGGCCGGCTGCGCCAGCAGCTGGTGTTTCTCGACAGCCCCATGGCGATCAAGGTCACCGAGCTCTACCACCGCGCCCGCAAGTCCCTGGATCCCGATGACCTCAAGGTGCTCAACGTGGCCGCCAGCGGCGATACCCACCGTTACCTGCCGATACTGCGCATGACGCGCACGGTGGAGGAGTCGATGGCCATCAACCGCATCCACGGCGGGGCGATCATCATCGCCGGCGCCGGGATGTGCAACGGCGGACGCATCCTCCAACACTTCCGCTACAACCTCGAGAAGCCCAGCACCCGGCTGGTGATCGTCGGCTTCCAGGCGGGGGGCACGCTGGGCCGCCAGATCGTCGACGGCGCCGAGCGGGTCCGCGTGATGGGCCGGGACCTGGCGGTCAAGGCGCGGGTGCACACCATCGGCGGCTTCTCGGCCCATGCCGGCCAGACCCAGCTGCTGGGCTGGGTCGGCGCCTTCCGCCATCGGCCGCGCGCCTACCTGGTGCACGGCGAACCCGGCGCCCAGCGGGCGCTGCAGATGCTCCTAGAACAGAGCGGTATCGAGGCCGAGATTCCCGCCTATGGTGATCGCATCGAACTCTAGGGGTTGATCCTCCCTCGACGCGCACTGTCTCCGTGCCGCACTGCGGGCACGCCGGGCGGTGAGCGGCATGGGCATGAGGGGTGAATACTTGATCTGGCTCAAGGTGCGGCGACATGCCTCATGCGCACGCGCCGGGCATGGTCTAGGCTCGACTGTGCATAAAGTTATTTGCTTAGAGGTATTTGTTATGAAAAAGACGCATGGTCTAGCGGGTTGCCTGCTTGCGGTGATGCTGGCCGCCGGTCCGGCCCTGGCCGAAGAGGTCGCAGCCTATCGGGAAACGCAGCTGGGGCTCTATGTTACCGCCAGCGAGGCCTATGAGCTGATGCAGGATAACGATCGGGCCATCCTGATCGACGTGCGTGACCCCGTGGAGATCAAGTTCACCGGCTTCGCCGAGCCGACCGACATCCACGTGCCCTGGGTACTGGCCGATCGCGACCATTTCAACGCAGACGCCAAGACCTGGCCGATGGTCAAGAATGCCGACTTCGAGGCTCAGGTGCGTGCCGAGCTGGAGGCTCTGGACGTGGCCGAGGACGATCCGATCATCGTCATGTGCCGCTCCGGCTCCACCCGCAGCGCGCCCGGCGCTGATGCGATCGCCGAGATGGGCTTCAATCGGGTCTACTCGGTCACAGACGGCTTCGAGGGCGGAAAGCTCGAGGCGGGCGATTCCAAGGGAGTGCGCGCAGTGAACGGCTGGCGCAACTCCGGGTTGCCCTGGAGCTATGAGATCGATCCCGACGTCGCCTGGCGCCCGGTCGAGTGACGCTTCCCCGACGGTCTTTCGCCATAGGGGCGCCGACCGTCATGACGAACGACGCAAAGAGGTGAGCGCATGACCATCAAGAAGACTCTGACCCTGGCCGCCGCGGCCGCCACGATCGGGTTCGCCGGGGCGGCCACCGCCGATAGCCACGGCGGCAACATGTCCAAGGACCAGGCCCTGGTGATTCTCACCAGCGACTCGCTGCAGACGCAGGGCATGGCGATGATCCTTTCCAACGCCATGCAGCAGCAGGGCACCGACCTGCACATCCTGCTCTGCGATGCCGCCGGCGATCTGGCCGTCCAGGGCTTCGCGAGCGCCGAGGCGATCAATACGCCCCCGAGCAATCCGGCTGGGCAGGTCAAGCCGGAAGGTATCCTGGGCATGCTGATGGAGAAAGGGGCCGGCGTGGATGTCTGCGCCATCTATCTGCCCAACAGCGAATACGGCGAGACCGATCTGCGCGAGGGCGTCGGTGTGGCGGCTCCGGGACCGATGGCGCAGATGATGCGCGACCCCGCCATTCCCGTATATACCTTCTGAGTGGTTCAAGCGAACCTAAGGAGTCCGTCATGAAGCGCAACGTGGGCGGTATCGACAAGGCGGCCCGTGTCGTGATCGGCGCCGTGCTGATTCTGCTGGCCCTGACCGGCACGATCGGCGTCTGGGGATGGATCGGGGTGCTGCCACTGGCTACAGGGCTGCTCAATGTCTGCCCGGCCTATTCTCTGCTTGGCATCAGCACCTGCAAGGTGAAATAGTCCCCTCGCCAGCCCTGATGTCGACACCCTCGATGTCCCCGAAGCGCCCGACTCCTTTCGAGTCGGGCGCTTTTTTGTTGAGGCAATCGCTCCGGCCCCCTATCGACTCCATGGAGGGACTCAATTGTTCTTATATGTTGCTTAGGTCTAAAGTTATAACTGTAATCAAGGTGAGTCTTCTCACCACGGCCCGCAAAGGAGAACGACCATGGAAACGCCAGCACAGCAGCCGGTTATGCCTCAGCTCAACCGTCCGGCCCCGGACTTTACCGCCAAGACCACCCAAGGAGTGAAGTCCCTGGGCGACTACAAGGGCAAGTGGCTGGTGCTCTTCGCGCACCCGGCCGACTTCACTCCGGTCTGCACCACCGAGTTCTCGGCCTTCGCGACCCGCGCCGACCAGTTCAAGGCCCTCAACACCGAGCTGCTCGGCCTCTCTATCGACAGCGTGCACGCCCACATCGCCTGGACGCGCAGCATCAAGGAAAATTTCGGCATCGAGATTCCCTTCCCGATCATCGCCGATCTGAGCATGCGGGTCGCCAACGCCTACGGCATGATCCAGCCGGGCGCCAGCGATACCGCCGCCGTGCGTGCCACCTTCGTGATCGATCCGGAAGGGGTGCTGCGCGCCATGGTCTACTACCCGATGTCCAACGGCCGCTCCGTCGACGAGATCCTGCGTCTGGTCGAGGCGCTGCAGACCAGCGATGCCAACGGCGTGGCCACGCCCGAAAACTGGCACCAGGGCGAGCCGGTGATCGTGCCGCCGCCCGCCACCGATGCCGAAGCCGAGGCACGCCAGGGTCAGGGGTACGACTACGTCGACTGGTACTTCTGCAGGAAGAGTCTCTAACGCCGAGCTCCAGGCCCCGGCATTCGCCGGGGCTTACTGGCCATGCGCCACGTTTCCCAACGTCAGGAGGCCAACATGAAGACCTTTGAACTCTCTCGCAGCCGCGCCGCCGGTCAGCCGGATGTCGCCGGTTTCTTCGATCTTCGCACCTTCAGCGTGCAGTACGTGGTCAGCGATCCGGCCACGCGGAAGTGCGCCATCATCGACCCGGTCCATGATTTCGACGAGAAGTCCGGTGCCACGGCGACCCACCATGCCGACGAGCTGCTCGCCTATATCCAGGAGCAGGGGCTCGAGGTGGAGTGGATCCTCGACACTCATCCCCATGCCGATCACTTCTCTGCGGCGCAGTACCTGAAGGAGCAGCTGGGGGCGCCCACCGCCATCGGCGAGAAGGTGGTCGAGGTGCAGGCGCTCTGGAAGGAGCTCTACCATTGGCCCGACTTCCCGGATGACGGCTCCCAGTGGGACCGCCTGTTCGCCGAAGGCGACACCTTTCGCATCGGCGAGCTGGAGGCGCGGGTGATGTTCTCGCCGGGGCATACCCTGGCCTCGATCACCTACGTGATCGGCGACGCCGCCTTCGTTCACGACACCCTCTTCCAGCCGGACTTCGGCACGGCCCGAGCGGATTTCCCCGGTGGCGACGCCCATCAGCTGTGGCGCTCCATCCAGGCGATCCTGGCCCTGCCCGACGCTACGCGTCTGTTCACCGGTCATGACTATATGCCGGATGGCCGCGAGCCCCAGTGGGAGAGCACGGTTCGCGAGCAGCGCGAGCGCAACAAGCACCTGGCCGGCAATGTCACCGAGGACGACTATGCGGCCATGCGCGACGAGCGCGATGCCGAGCTGCCGATGCCCAAGCTGATCCTGCACGCCCTGCAGGTGAATACCCGGGGCGGCCAGCTGCCGGCGCCCGAGGCCAACGGCAAACGCTACCTCAAGATCCCGCTGGACGCCCTGGATGGCGCCGACTGGGATTGAGGCCGTGTTTGTCGGGCGAGCGCCCGAACGACTCGCTCGACCACGAGGCCCGTCGCCGCGGCGACGGGCCTCGCTGATGGCGGGCGGGGTGTCGTCGAAAGGCCATTCACGACGAATGTGTATAGCAAAACGGTCTATCCTTAGAACTTGTATTGCGCTACGCTGATCCTACATTCGGCAGCGACATTCGATGGAGGGCGTCCCTCATGTCCCAGCAATCACGCGCATCCCGGCCAGGCGTGGCCCGGCCCAACGGGACCCGGCCTATCGTCACCCCCTTTTTCGATGAGCCCACCAACACCTTCAGCTATGTGGTACAGGACCCTGACAGCCCTGCCTGCGCGATCCTCGATTCGGTGCTCGACTTCGACTACGCCGCCGGTCGCACCGACGTGCGCTCCGCCGATGCCATCATCGCCTTCGTACGCGACCACGGCCTAGAGGTGGAGTGGATCCTGGAGACCCATGTCCACGCCGATCACCTCTCCGCCGCGCCCTACCTGCACGAGACGCTGGGTGGAAAGACCGGCATCGGCGCCAACATCACCGTGGTGCAGGACGTGTTCGGCAAGGCCTTCAATGCCGGCACCGAGTTCGCCCGCGACGGCAGCCAGTTCGATCGCCTCTTCGAGGAGGGCGATACCTTCGCCATCGGCCATCTGGAAGGGCGGGTGCTGCACACCCCGGGCCACACCCCGGCCTGCTTGACCTATGTGATCGGCGATGCCGCCTTCGTTGGCGATACCCTCTTCATGCCGGACTATGGCACCGCACGCTGCGACTTCCCGGGCGGCGATGCCCGCGCCCTCTACCGCTCCATCCAGAAGGTGCTGGCCCTGCCGGGCGAGACCCGGCTGTTCCTGTGCCATGACTACAAGGCCCCGGAGCGCGAGGAGTATCAGCACGAGACCAGCGTGGCAGAGCAGCGTGCCCACAACGTGCACGTCCACGAGGGGGTCAGCGAGGACGCTTTCGTCACGATGCGTACCGAGCGGGACGCGACCCTCGGCATGCCCCGGCTGATCCTGCCCTCGGTGCAGGTCAACATGCGTGCCGGTCATATGCCGCCGGCCGAGGAGAACGGTCAGGTCTACCTCAAGGTGCCGATCGACAAGTTCTGAGGCCGGGTCGTCCCGTCGCCAGAGGTCCCATGCACATGCCATCCCCCACAGGAGTGCCCATGCAGATTCAACACCTCGAAAGCGGTTTCGCCATCGCCGATGCCGTGACCCCCGCCGATCTCGACGAGATCGCCCGTCGCGGCTTCCGCGCGGTGATCTGTAACCGCCGTCCCGGCGAGGCCGAGGACCACCCCGACGACCGCCCCCTGAAGGCCCGGGCCGCCGAGCTGGGCCTCGCGTGGCGCTGTATTCCCGTCACGCCGGGCGACTATGGCGAGACCGATATTGCCGCCTTCAGTCAGTCGCTGGACGAGTTGCCCGCGCCGATCCTGGCCTTCTGCCGGACCGGCAAGCGCGCCGTGCACCTCTGGGCCCATGCGCGCAGCCGCGAGGCCGGGTGTGACATTCCGGCGCTGCTGGCCGCGGCTCACGCGGCCGGCCACGATCCGCAGCCGATCCGCGAGATGCTCAAGGTCTGACAGGCGGACGCCCCGCGCCGCGACGGAACCGGGTTCACGACCGATGACGAGACGCCCATGACTCCTTCTCGCTGGATTCCCCTGTTCGGCTGGCTGCATGGCTATCGGCGTGATGCGCTCGCCAGCGACCTGCTGGCGGCGCTGATCGTGACGCTGATGCTGGTGCCCCAGGCGCTGGCCTACGCCCTGCTGGCCGGGCTGCCCCCGGAGGTGGGGCTCTACGCCAGCATGCTGCCGCTGGTGCTCTACGCCCTCTTCGGCACCAGCGCCACCCTGGCGGTGGGGCCGGTGGCCGTGGCCTCATTGATGACCGCCTCGGCGCTCTCCGGCATCGCGCCGCCGGGCAGCGCCGAGTACGTTGGGGCGGCCCTGGTGCTGGCCGCGCTCTCCGGGCTGGTGCTGGTGGGCATGGGCCTCTTGCGCCTGGGGTTTCTGGCCAACTTCCTGAGCCACCCGGTGATCTCGGGCTTCGTCACCGCCTCGGGCATCCTGATCGCCGCCAGTCAGCTGCGCCACGTGCTCGGCGTGGAGGCGTCCGGCCACAACCTGGTCGAGATGGGCGCGGCGTTGATCGCGGGGATCAAAGAGACCAACGCCATCACCCTGGCGATCGGCCTGGGCGTCTGGGCGTACCTGCTGATCTGCCGGCGCCACCTCAAGAGCGGACTGGTGCGCCTGGGAGTGTCGGCCACGGCCGCGGAGCTCCTCGCCAAGGCGGCGCCGGTCTCGGCGGTGATCGTCACTACCCTGCTGGCCTGGGGGCTGGGGCTCGGCGAACGGGGCGTGGCCCTGGTTGGCGAGGTGCCGAGCGGCCTGCCGACGCTGGCGCTGCCGAGCCTTCAGCCCGAACTCTGGTCGACGCTACTTCCTGCGGCGGTGCTGATCAGCCTGGTGGGCTTCGTGGAGTCGGTCTCGGTGGCCCAGACGCTGGCCGCCAAGCGCCGCCAGCGCATCGATCCCAACCGGGAGCTGATCGCGCTGGGGCTGGCTAATCTCGGCGCGGGCACAAGCGGCGGCTCGCCGGTCTCCGGCGGCTTCTCGCGCTCGGTGGTCAACTTCGAGGCCGGCGCCGCCACGCCGCTCGCCGGCGCCTTCACCGCGGTGGGCATCGCCGTGGCGACCCTGACTCTCACCACGCCGCTGTCGTTCCTGCCCAAGGCGACCCTGGCCGCCACCATCATCGTCGCGGTGGGCACCCTGATCGATCTGCCCGCGATCAAGCGCACCTGGGACTACTCCCGGGCTGACGGCGCGGCCATGCTCGCCACCCTGGTGCTGACCCTGGTCCACGGGGTGGAGAGCGGCATCCTGGTGGGGGTGGGGCTGTCGCTGGGCCTGCATCTCTATCGCACCAGCCGCCCCCACAGCGCCGTGGTGGGTCGGGTGCCGGGCAGCGAGCACTTTCGCAACGTGCAGCGTCACGCGGTCGAGACCGACGAGCGGCTGGCGATCCTGCGGGTCGACGAGAGCCTCTACTTCGCTAACGCGCGCTACCTCGAGGATACGGTCATGGAACTGGCGGCCCGCCAGCCGGGGCTGGCGCATATCGTGCTGGCCTGCCAGGCGGTCAACGTGATCGACGCCTCGGCGCTGGAGAGCTTGGAGGCGATCAATGCCCGCTTGAAGGACGCCGACGTCGCCCTGCACCTTGCCGAGGTCAAGGGACCGGTAATGGACCGCCTGGAGCACACTGTCTTCTGCCGGGCACTGACCGGCCGTGTCTTCCTCAGTACCTTCGACGCCTGGCGCGCGCTGCATGAGCAGGCCACGGCCGAGACGTCTCAGGCAGCCTGCGGCGGGGCAGGGCTCCACGACGCTGCCTCGCCACGCCCATCCGACCCGGGGCTTGGCCCCATCATGGAAAATGCCCCCGTTGACGGGCGTTTTCACGCACATCGAGGAGACTCACCATGACCCAGAATGTCGGCGGTATCGACAAGCTCGCCCGTATCATCATCGGCGCCGTGCTGATCGGCCTGGCCATCACCGGACAGGTCGGCGCCTGGGGCTTTATCGGCCTGCTGCCGCTGGTCACCGGCCTGCTCAATACCTGCCCCGCCTATCGCCTGCTGGGCATCAGCACCTGCAAGCGGCAGAAGTGAACGATCAACCGACGCGTACTGGAGGAGCTGACACGTGGATGGGATGGCAAGCCTGCAGGGGCTGATCGGGGGGATCCTGATCGGCCTGTCGGCCACCTGGCTGATGGCGACCCTGGGCCGCATCGCCGGCATCAGCGGTATCCTCGGCACCCTGATCACCCAGCGCCCGCGGGGCGACAGCGCCTGGCGGCTGGCCTTCCTGCTGGGGCTGATCAGCGGCCCGGTCGTGCTGATGATGCTGGGCGGCGGCCTGGGCAATGTCGCCGGGGGCGGGGTCGACGTGACCGGCGAGGTGATCGGCGCGCCCGCCGGCGGCGTGCCGCTGATGCTCGCCGCGGGGCTTCTGGTGGGGCTCGGCACCGGCCTCGGCAGCGGCTGCACCAGCGGTCACGGCGTCTGTGGCCTGGCGCGGCTATCGCCTCGCTCCCTGGCGGCCACCGTCATCTTCCTGGTGGCGGCGATCGTCACCGTCTTCGTGGTGCGCCACGTGATCGGAGGTGGAGCATGAAGACCGAGACCCAGAAAACGCTCATGGGCTACGTCGCCGGGCTGCTCTTCGGCCTCGGCCTCGCCGTCTCCGGCATGACCGACCCGGCCCGGGTCCTCGGCTTCCTGGATCTCGCCGGCGCCTGGGACCCGACCCTGATGTTCGTGCTGGGCGGCGCCGTGATCACCAACTTCATCGGCTACCGTCTGGTGCTGCGCCGCCCCCACCCGCTGCTGGGCGAGCGCTTCCAGCTGCCCACGCGCACCGATCTGGACGGCCGACTGATCGGCGGCGCCGCCCTGTTCGGCATCGGCTGGGGGCTCTCAGGCTACTGCCCGGGGCCGGCCTTCGCCTCCTTCGCCGGGCTCTCCGCGCCGCTTGCCGCCATGCTGCTGGCGATGGTGCTCGGCTGGTTCCTGGCGCGGGCGATCCCCGCCCGGAGCTGATCGCCTCGCCCTCTCTCCCGAGCCTCTCTCACCCCGGGGGAGGCGCGATATCGACCAATGGACGGCATGCCCGGCCGGCGTGGCTTAACGCCCGCTTAATGGTCCGGTGACAAGATGTCGCAGTTCACGAGGATTCCTGTCATGCACGTACTGCTCATCGAGGATGACGCCCTGGTAGCGTCGGGCATCCAGGCCGGGCTCGGCGTCTACGACTTCGTCGTCGACACCGTGGGCTCCATCGGTGAGGCCCGCTCGGTCATGGAGACGGTCTCAAGCGACGTGGTGATCCTTGATCGCGGCCTGCCCGATGGCGACGGCATGACGCTGCTCGAGGAGTGGCGGGCGGCCGGCATCGATGTCCCGGTGCTGATCCTCACCGCGCGCGACGCGGTGAGCGATCGCATCGAGGGGCTGCACGTCGGCGCCGACGACTATCTGGTCAAGCCCTTCGACCTCGACGAGCTGGTGGCGCGCCTGCAGGCGCTGCTGCGCCGCGCCGCCGGACGCTCCCGGGCGCTGGTCGAACACGGCGCGCTGTGTCTCGATCCCGTCTCCCGGGAGGTGACGGTGGCCGGATGGCCGGTGGCGCTATCGCGCCGCGAGCTGGTGCTGCTGGAGGCCTTCCTCCAGGCGCCACGCAGCGTGCTCAGCGCCGAGCAGCTCAAGGACAGCCTCTACGGCATGAACGAGGAGGTGGAGAGCAACGCGCTCAACGTCCACATCCACCATCTGCGCCGCAAGCTCGGCAGCCGGGTGATCGAGACGGTGCGCGGGCTGGGGTACCGACTCGGCGAGCCCGCGGCGGTCGAGGCGCCGCGGCGCCCCGGGACGGATCGCCCATGAGCCTGCGCACGCGCCTGGTGTTGACCTTGGGGGCCACGCTGCTGCTGCTGTGGGGGCTCGCCGCCGCCTGGCTGATGCGCGATCTCTACCAGCAGGTGGAGGCGACCCTGGACCAGCGTCTGGCCCAGTCGGCGCGAATGGTCTCGGGGCTGATGGCGCAGCTGCCGGTCGAGGTCTGGGAACAGGCCGATCGGCGGGCGCTCTCGATTCCCCCCATCGAGGGGCTGGCCTGCCAGGTGCATTCGCCCCGGGGCGAGATCCTGGCGCGCACCCATACCGACATGCAGGAGATCCTGAAGGCCAGCGCGCCTGGGCACGCCTATCGCGAGGAGGGGGGCGTGACCTGGCGGGTGTTCACCTATGAGCGCAACGGGCTGACCATCACCACCGCCGATCGCATGGACGAGCGCGACCTGCTGATGGCCAACGTGCTGCAGGTGGCGGTGGTGCCCTTCGTGGTGGCGCTGGCGGGTAGCCTGCTGGCGCTGTGGATCGGCGTTGTGAGAGGGCTCAAGCCGCTGGAGCGGCTGCGCGACGCCCTGGCGCGACGCCATCCGGATGCCCTGGCGCCGGTGGCGACCCACGGCGTGCCGGACGAGATTCGGCCGCTGGTGGACGCGCTCAATGCCCTGCTGGCGCGCATCCAGCAGGCCATCGTCCGCGAACAGCGCTTCACTAACGACGCGGCGCATGAGCTGCGCACGCCGCTCACGGCCATCAAGACCCACCTCCAGGTGGCGCAGCGCGTTGAGGGCGAGGCGGCGCGCCGGGCGCTGGATCATGCCGAGGAGGGCGTGGCGCGGCTCTCCCGCACCCTGGACCAGCTGTTGATGCTGGCGCGGGTCGAGGGGCGGGTGCATTTCGAGGACGGCGAGGTCAGCCGCGCCGCCGACGTGGTGGAGCTGGCCCTGCGGGACGCCCGGACAAGCGAGCAGGCGCGTTTGACGCAGCCCGGCTCCCTGCCCGAGGGCGAGCTCGCGGTGCCGCGGGAACTGGCCATCACGGCGCTGCGCAACCTGGTGGACAATGCGCTGCGCCACGGGCCCGAGGGTAGCCCGGTGGCGGTCACGAGCCGGCTCGACGAGACGGGCGGGGCGCTGACCTTCGGCGTCAGGGATCACGGCCCCGGGGTCGAGGAGGGCCAGCTCGAGCAGCTGCCCCGACGCTTCTGGCGGGCGAGTCCCCAGCAGGGCAGCGGCCTGGGGCTTGCCATCGTGGCCGCCATCGCCGAGCGCTTCGGCGGCCGGCTGGCCTTCGCTAGCCCCGAGGGGGGCGGGCTCGAGGCCCGGCTGACCCTGCCGCTGACGACGGGACCGGTGCCGCCGGCCCGATCAGAGTCCCTGCAGGGGATCAACGACAATGACGAGGGGAACCCGAGATGACGACCAAAAGAATCACGAGCGGCCTCGGCCTGCTGCTGGGCCTTGGCCTGGCGGCAGGGCAGGCCCAGGCCCTGGAGGGCGACGCCGAGCGCGGCCAGCAGGCGGCCGGGGTCTGTGTGGCCTGCCACCAGGCCGACGGCATGGGCATGGACAATCCGAACGGCGAGTCATGGCCGCGCCTGGCGGGGCTGCCGGCGGCCTACATCGAGAAGCAGCTGCACGACATCAAGGCGGGGCGCCGCGAGAGCGCCACCATGATGCCGTTCGCCAACATGCTCGATGATCAGCAGATCGCCGACGTCTCGGCCTACTACGCCGAGATGACGGCCTGGCCGACGCTGCCCACGGCGTATCAACCCGCCGATCCCGAGGACGCCGCCGAGTGGCTGGCCCATCGCGGCGACTGGGCCGAGGACGCCATGATCCCGGCCTGCAACCAGTGCCACGGCCCCAGCGGCCAGGGCGTGGGCGATGTCTTCCCGCCCCTGGCCGGCCAGCATGCCGGTTACCTCGCGGCCCAGCTCGAGGCCTGGCGCGACGGCTCGCGGCACAACGACCCCAACCAGTTGATGGTGGGCATCGCCGAGCGCCTCGACGAGGCGCAGATCGCGATGATCGCCGACTACTACGCCACGCTGCCGGCAACGCTCGCCGAGCGAGACGCCCCGTCATCCGAGGAGGACGCCCCATGAGCCTGCGCATATCCCGAGCGGCGACCCTGGTCGCGACCCTGGCCCTCTCGCCGGCCGCCCTGGCCCAGGATGAGGGCGTCGAGCGCGACTATCAGATTCCGCTACCCGAGGCCCCCGAGGGCGAGGTGACCTTTACGCCGCCCCACGAGCGCGACCTGCCCGATAACCAGTACGGCGACATGGTGCGCCAGGGGCGCGATCTCTTCCTCAACACCCAGTCGCTGCGCGGCGAGTACGTCTTCAACGAGCAGAACTGCGCCAACTGCCACCTCGACGCCGGCCGCTTGGCCAACTCCGCGCCGATGTGGGCCTCCTTCGGCGTCTACCCGGCCTATCGTGGCAAGAACGACAAGGTGAACACCCTGGCCGAGCGGATCCAGGGCTGCTTTACCTACTCCATGAACGGCACGCCGCCGCCGACCGGTAGCGAGCCGCTGGTGGCCATGCAGACCTACCTGCACTGGATGTCGACCGGCGCGCCGATCAATGAGTCGCTGCCCGGCCGCGGCTATCCCAAGCTCGAGGAGGCCGAGCAGGCGCCCGACCGCGCGCGGGGCGCCGAGGTCTATGCCGCGCAGTGCGCGGTCTGCCACGGCGACGAGGGCCAGGGCCAGAAGGTCGGTGAGCGGCAGGTCTTCCCGCCGCTGTGGGGCGACGGCGCCTATAACTGGGGCGCCGGCATGCACCGGGTGAATACCGCGGCCAACTTCATTAAGGCCAACATGCCGCTGGGCAAGCCCTACTCGCTCAGCGACCAGCAGGCCTGGGACGTGGCGGCATTCATCAACAGCCACGAGCGCCCCCAGGATCCGCGTCGCCGCACCCTGGAGACCCTGGAGGAGACCGACGCGACCTTCCATAACCACCACGGCTACTACGGGGACGAGATCGACGGCCATCGCCTGGGCGACCACGCCGACTTCGGCGAGAACCCGCGGCCCCTCGACGGCTGAACCCAGCCACCGCGCGAACGTAGCGGGCCCCGCTGCCATGGTAGCGGGGCCCGTTGTGTCTGAGGGAGCAGGGGCCCGTTGTGTCTAAGAGAGCAGGGGCCCGTTGCGTCCAGTGCAGTAGGGGCTAGAGACGCCGATCAGGGGCGCGGCGAGCCCATCATCTCGATCAGACGGTCTTCCTGGGGGGCGCCCTGCACCTGCTCCAGGCGGCCGTCGTCGCGGCGATAGTAGGTGGTCGGGGTGGCCATCAGCCCCAGGCCCTCGAAGCGCTGGTTGTTGGCCCGCACCTGCTCCTCGATCTCGCGCGGCTGCGCGGCGGCCTCGATGCCGCTGTCGCTCTGCTGATGCGCCTGTAGCGCCCGGGCGGGGTCGTCGGCGCCCAGCAGGGCGGCGGCCTTGGCGGGGCTGTCGCTTTTCAGGATGCCGACCATGATATGGCGCAGCTGCACCCGGCCGGCCTCCACCCAGGGACGGCTCTGGGCGTGGAAGCGCTCGCAGTAGGGGCAGTTGGGGTCGGTGAAGGTGTAGAGGATGCGCTCGGCGTCCGGGTCGCCATCGGCGATCCAATGGCTCTGCTCGAGCGCCTGCCACACCTCGGCCTCCTGGGCGCTGCGCACGTGCTTGTCCAGCGGAGCGGCGGAGAGATCCTCGCCCTGGGCGTCGATCAGGGTGCCGACCACCGCGTGCTCGCCGTCCGGGGTGAGGTAGACGGCCATCTCGCGGCCGCGGTGGCTGGCGGCGAAGCCGTCGAGGCCCCCCGGCGCCTCGAAGCGGGCATGGACCTCCAGGCCCTCGTCCACCAGGGCCTGGATCGGGGCCGGCCAGGAGGTGTCGGCGGAAAGCGTCGTGGCGGCGGTCAGGGAAAGCAGGCCGATCGTCAGGGAGAGGGTTCGCATCGCGATGTCCTTGTGAAGCGCTGTCTTCGAATGATGTCGTGAGGGCATGTCGTTGGGGCTGACGAGGGGACTCGCGCCGGGCCCCCGAAGTTCCCATCCTGACACGCCGGCATTAGCCGTGAATTAATCGTGTGGTCGTCAGGCGGGGCGAGATGCCGCATCCCGCTCGCCGGCGGCGCCATGGCAGGATAGGGTCGTTGCCTGACCCGACTGCCGTTTTCTGACTGCTGGAGTCCATCGCCATGCGCCTTTCCGCCCGTCCGTTGTTGCTGCGCTCTCTTCTCTCCTTGCCGCTCTCCCTGTCGCTGCTTGCCGCCGCCGCCCAGGCCGACTCCCTCAGCGTCGAGGACGCGCACGTGCGCGCCGTGCCGCCCGGCTCGCCCACCACCGCCGCCTTCATGACGCTGACCAACCCGGGCGAGACGGACCTGGCGCTGGTCGGGGGCGCCTCGCCGCTGGCCGGCCACCTGGAGCTGCACAACCACGTAATGGTCGACGGCGTGATGCAGATGCGTCGGGTCGAGGCGATTCCGCTGCCTGCCGGCGAGACCGTGCGGCTGGCGCCGGGAGGCTGGCACCTGATGATGTTCGAGCTGGCGGCGACCCCGGCCGAGGGCGAGCGCGTCGAGCTGACCCTGACCCTTGATAGCGGCGAGTCCCTGACCTTGGAGGCGCCGGTCCAGCGGGTGCAGCCGATGGAGATGAAGGGGGGCGAGAAGGGCGCCCACTCGGGCCACTGACGGGGTCACTATCGCCCCGTCGAGCGGCGCCTGATCGCCGTGTGGAGCGGATCCGGGCCATCCGCCTGAGGCGTCGTGAGGGCGCTTCGCCGTCGTCGCGTTCCGGGGTGCATGACCCCGGGCCCCGCCCGTGGTGGAGCGCTGGGCGCTCTGCCCGTGAACCGTTACAATGCGGCGACAGCCTCTTATCGACGTCGGGTTTCCCCCTATGCATTGCCCCTTCTGTGGCGCCAACGACACGCGCGTGACCGATTCCCGCCTGGTGGCCGAGGGCGACCAGGTTCGGCGGCGTCGGCAGTGCGCCGCCTGCAGCGAGCGCTTCACCACCTACGAGACCGCCGAGCTCGTGATGCCGCGGGTGATCAAGTCCGACGGCACCCGCGAGGTGTTCGATCAGGGCAAGCTACGCGCCGGCATGCTGCGTGCCCTGGAGAAGCGTCCGGTCAGCGCCGAGTCGATCGAGGCGGCCGTGGAGCGTATCCGCCAGCACCTGCGGGCCCGCGGCGAGCGCGAGATCCATGCCCGGGACATCGGCGAGGAGGTCATGCAGGCCCTCAAGCGCCTCGATCAGATCGCCTATATCCGCTTCGCCTCGGTCTACCGCCGCTTCCAGGACATCGATGAGTTCCGCGCCGAGATCGATCGCCTGGCCCAGGAGCCCGGCTTTCCCGACGACCCTGCCGGAGGGCGCTGATGACCGAACCGACCCTGGCCGAGACCTGGATGGCGCGCGCCCTGAAACTGGCCGAGCGTGGCCGCTACACCACCGACCCCAACCCCCGGGTGGGCTGCGTGCTGGTCAAGGGCGAGCGGGTGGTCGGTGAGGGCTGGCACGAGCGGGCCGGCGACCCCCACGCCGAGGTCCATGCCCTGCGGGCGGCGGGGGAGGCCGCCCGTGGTGCGACCGCCTATGTGACCCTGGAGCCCTGCTCCCATCAGGGGCGCACCGGCCCCTGCGCCCTGGCGCTGGTCGAGGCCGGGGTGGCGCGCGTCATGGTGGCCATGCAGGACCCCAATCCCCAGGTGGCCGGCCGGGGCATCGCCCTGCTGCGCGACGCCGGCATCGAGGTCGAGGTGGGTGTGCTGGAGGACGAGGCGCTGGCACTCAATCCCGGCTTCGTGATGCGCATGTCCCACGGCCGGCCCTTCGTGCGCCTGAAGATGGCCATGAGCCTGGATGGCCGCACCGCCATGCGCTCCGGCGAGTCTCAGTGGATCACCGGCCCCCAGGCGCGTCGCGAGGTCCAGCGCCTGCGCGCGCGATCCAGCGTCGTGCTGACCGGGGTCGAATCAATCATCTTCGACAACGCCCGGCTAACCGTGCGTGCCGAACAGCTGGCGCTGCCCGATGGCGAGGTGATCGCCGCCCGCCAGCCGCTGCGCGTGGTGGTGGATTCGCGCCTGCGCCTGCCCCTGGCGGCGGCCTGCCTGCGCGAGCCCGGCCGCACCCTGGTGGCGACCCTCGCCGAGCACGACGCCGAACGGCGCGAGCGGCTCGAAGAGGCCGGCGCCGAGGTGGTGGCGATGCCGGCGGGCCATGACGGCCGGGTCGACCTCGACGCCCTGCTGCATCACCTGGCCGAGGCGGAGCAGGCCAACGAGGTGCTGCTCGAGACCGGGGCGACGCTCGCCGGCGCCGTGCTCGAGGCGAACCTGATCGACGAGATGCAGCTGTTCGTCGCGCCGACCCTGCTCGGCGGCGAGGCGCGCCCGCTCTTCGCGCTGCCGGGTCTGTCGCTGATGGCTCAGCAGAAGGGCCTCGAGATCCTCGACATCCGTGCCGTGGGTCAGGACTGGCGCATCACCGCAAGGCCTAGGCGTCGCACCTAACGCCGCAGAATTACCAAGCGAGAGGCGCCGAGAGCAGGGCGTAGAGGGGGTCCGAGGACCAGGGACGGCCGAGGTAGCGTACAGGGAGGTATTCACAGCGCCCCCTCGAAGCCTGTTGTCGGCATAGCCTCGAGCGGCTCGGTCGTCGCTGCCGCCTAGGCCATACTGGCGCTCGTCGACTCGCCACGGCTGCTATCTACTGGCGCCCACCGACGCGCCACGGTACCCTGACGCGGTTTCGAGGTGGCGACGCCGGAGGGCGACCCGATCGTCGCGGGACCGCGACGGCCACCACGCTGAATCAATGGAGACTCCATGGTGCACTCCTCATCCGGGGGCCTGGCCCCTATCGAAGAACTGGTCGAGGACATTCGTCAGGGCAAGATGGTCATCCTGATGGATGACGAGGATCGCGAGAACGAAGGCGACATCATCATGGCCGCCGAGAAGGTCGAGGCCGAGCACATCAACTTCATGGCGCGCCACGCCAGGGGGCTGATCTGCCTGCCGATGACCCGCGAGCGCTGCGAGCGTCTCCAGCTGCCGCTGATGGTGCGCGACAACGGCTCCGGCTTCGGGACCAAGTTCACCCTCTCCATCGAGGCCGCCGAGGGGGTGACCACCGGCATCTCCGCCGCCGACCGCGCGCGCACCGTGCGTGCGGCGGTCGCCCGCGACGCCAAGGCCGGCGACATCGTCCAGCCCGGCCACATCTTCCCGCTGATGGCCGAGCCCGGCGGCGTGCTGCGCCGCGCCGGCCACACCGAGGCGGCCTGCGACCTCTCGGCGCTGGCCGGGCTCGATCCCAGCGGCGTGATCTGCGAGGTGATGAACGAGGACGGCAGCATGGCGCGTCGCGCCGAGCTCGAGCGCTTCGCCGTCGAGCACGGCCTGAAGATGGGCACCATCGCCGACCTGATCCACTATCGCATCCACAACGAGCAGACCGTGCAGCCGGTGGAGTCGAGCCCGGTCGAGACCGCCTTCGGCGAGCTCAACCTGCACGTCTTCCGCGACAGCATCCAGGGCGCCCATCACCTGGCGCTGGTCAAGGGGCACCCGCATCCCGAGGCCCTGACCACGGTGCGCGTGCACCTGGCCAACGTGATGCGCGACCTGCTGGCCCTGCAGAAGGGCGACCGGCCGAGCTGGACCGCCCAGCAGGCGCTGGCCGAAGTAGCCGACGCCGAGCACGGCGTCTTCGTGCTGCTCGACGATGGCCGCCCGCACCAGGACCTTCACGACCTGCTCGAGGTGTTCCTCGAGCGCCGTCGAGCGCCGCGCACCAGCGATTCCGACGGCGCCGGTAACTACCTGACCATCGGCACTGGCTCGCAGATTCTGCGGCACCTGGGCGTCGGCAAGATGCGCCTGCTGAGCTCGCCCTGGAAGTTCTCCGCCCTCTCCGGCTTCGACCTCGAGGTGGTGGAGCGCCTGGAACCCGGCGAGCCCGTGCCCAGCGAACAGCGCGACGATTGACGCCGCGCCCGCCTTCATCATGACGGCATGGCTGCGGCCATGCCTCCGGACCCTTTAGCACCGGATCTTTCAGGACACAGAACCATGCAACCGATTTCCCAAGTCGAAGGCAGCTTCGTCGACGTCGACGGCCGCTACGTGATCGTCGTCGGCCGCTTCAACCATCACGTGGTGGATAGCCTGGTCGAGGGCGCCGTGGACAGCCTGGTGCGCCACGGCGTGGATAGCGAGAACATCGACATCGTCCACGTGCCCGGTGCCTGGGAACTGCCGCTGGCGATCAAGCGCGTGCTGCAGGTAGCCCGCCCCGACGCGGTGCTCGCCCTGGGCGCGGTGATTCGCGGCGGCACCCCTCACTTCGAGTACGTGGCCGGCGGCTGCAACACCGCCATGGGCAACCTGCAGCTCGAGTTCGACACCCCCGTGGCCAACGGCGTACTGACCGTGGAGTCCATCGAACAGGCCATCGAGCGCGCCGGCACCAAGGCCGGCAACAAGGGCGCCGAGGCGGCCATGGCGGCCATGGAGATGGTCTCGCTGCTGCGCTGCTTCGGCGACGATGCCGACGCCGGGGGTGAGGCATGAGCGGCGAGCGGACGCGGGCGCCCTCGAAGGCGCAGCAGTCGCGCCATGCGGCCCGTGAGCTGGCCGTCCAGGGTCTCTACCAGTGGCAGATGACCGGCAAGTCGATCACCGCCGTGGAGGCGGAGTTCCGCAGCCAGGTGGCCGATGACGACCTCGAGGATCACGAGAACTGGCACAAGGTCATGGAGATCGCCGACCTGGCGCTCTTCCATGAGCTGCTGCACAACGTGGCCCGCGACCGCCAGGCCCTCGATGCCTCCATCGCGCCGCTGCTCGATCGCCGCCTCGAGGATCTCGATCCCATTGAGCTTGCGATCCTGCGCCTGGGCGCCTACGAGCTCTCCAAGCGCCCCGAGGTGCCGTACCGCGCGGTGATCACCGAGGGTGTCGAACTCGCCAAGTCCTTCGGGGCCACGGACGGACACAAGTACGTCAACGGCATCCTCGACAAGCTTGCCGGGCGGCTGCGGTCCGCCGAGGTCACCGCTCGCCGCCGCTGAAGGCCTGCCCGATGCACAGCGAATTCGAACTCATCACCCGCTACTTCACGCCCGACCCGCCCGGCCCGGAAGCCGGCGTGAGCCTGGGCGTGGGTGACGACTGCACGCTGCTGGCGCCGACCCCGGGCGAGCGGCTGGCGGTCAGCGTCGATACGTCGGTCGCCGGGATCCACTTCCCCGAGGCGGCCCCGGCCGCGGCGATCGGTCACCGGGCGCTGGCGGTCAGCCTGAGTGATCTCGCCGCCATGGGCGCCCGCGCCCGCTGGTGCCTGATGTCGCTGACCCTGCCGGCAGCGGACGACGGCCCCTGGCTGGCGGATTTCGCCCGCGGCTTCCATGCGCTCTGCGACGCCACCGACACCGCCCTGGTGGGCGGCGACGTCACCCGCGGCGAGCTTTCCATCGGCGTGACGGTGATGGGGGAGGTGCCGCCCGAGCAGGCGCTGACCCGCAGCGGCGCGCGGTCGGGCGACGTGCTGGCGGTCACCGGAGCGCTGGGCGGCGGTGCCGGTGGGTTGGCCCTGTGGCAGCGCGGCGAGCGGGATCTCGCCCATCCGCTGCTCGTCCGCTACCTGCATCCGCTGCCGCGTCTCGCGGCGGGTCACGCCCTGCGTGGCCTGGCGAGCGCCGCCATCGACGTCTCCGACGGCCTGCTGGCCGACCTGGGTCACGTGCTCGAGTGCTCCGGCGTCGGCGCCGAACTGACGCCAGAGGCGCTGCCGCTGGCCGAGGGGCTGGTGGCCGCGCTCGGCGAGCGGGACGCCCTGGCGGCAGGGCTTCACGGCGGCGACGACTACGAGCTGCTGGTGGCCCTGCCGCCGGAGCATTTCGCCACGGCGCATGGCCGACTGGCCGAGCGGGGCCTGGCGCTGACCGAGATCGGCCGGCTGGTCGAGACGCCGGGCATTCGCGGCGTGGCCCTCAATGGCGAGCGCGGCTGGCAGCACTTTTCGACGGGCGGTACCTCATGAACCAGGCTCCTGCCAGCGTCTGGCGACGCCCGGTGCACTTCCTGGCCTTTGGCCTGGGCAGTGGCACCGTACCCTTCGCCCCCGGCACCTTCGGCACCCTGGCCGCCATCCCCTTCTACTGGCTGATGTCCGAGCTGCCGCTGGGCTGGTACCTGGGCCTGGTGGCGGTGACCTTCCTGTGGGGCATCTGGCTCTGCGACAAGACGTCCCACGACCTGGGCGTCCACGATCACTCCGGCATCGTCTGGGACGAGTTCGTCGGCTACTGGCTGACCATGGCCGCCGTGCCCTTCTCCTGGGAGGCGGCGCTGTGGGGGTTCGCGGTGTTTCGCGTCTTCGACGTCTTCAAGCCCTGGCCGATCCGCTGGGCGGATCGCCGGGTCGCCGGCGGCTTCGGCATCATGATCGACGATGTCCTCGCCGCGGCCTACGCATGGAGTACCATGCACCTGTGGTTCTGGCTCCACTGAGTCGACGCGCTCGAGGGCTCCTTACTCGCGGCGCGCCGCAGTGGCCCGGATACGGCGCGGACAAGGAAGGCCATGATGCGCAAGGAACGACTGATCGTCCCGGTGGTGGTGGGGCTGGCGCTTGCCTGGGCGCTGGCGCAGGCCATCGCCAGCCTGCTCTTCGAGCGTGAACTGGCCCGGGCCCTCGAGGATCTCGCCGCCCGGGGCGACCTGCTGGTCGAGCGCAGCGACGTCGAGCGGGGCTGGCTCGAATCCAGCGGTACCCTCCATCTGACGCCCCGTTTCGGCCGGGCCTGGCACCTGGCGCTGCCCTACGAGGCGCGTCACGGAGTGATCAATACCCGCATCGACGGCACCCTCAAGCCTTACGTCGGCGCCGACGGTCGTCGGCTGTTCGGCGATTTGCTGCCCTCCTCAGCGCCGCGCTGGCAGGCGCGCTACCATACCCTGGGGGCCACCCTGAGAGGGCGCCTGAAACTGGCGCCCTTCATCGTCAGCCAGCAGGAGCGCGCGCTCGAGTTTCGCGGCGGCGAGGTCACCTTCAGCGGGGTCTACGGGGACTGGCGGCTGCAGGCCGACCTCGCGCCCTGGCGGCTCAGCGATGGTTCGACCACGCTTGAGACCGGCCCGATCACCCTTGAGAGCCGCTACGCCTACACCGAGGACGCCTACCACTTCACCCAGCAGGACCTGCTCAAGGTGGCAGGGCTCGCCTGGCGCCAGCCGGACCTCGCGCTGGATGCCAGCGGGCTGGTGCTGCACAGCCGCACCACCCTCGACGAGGCGGAGCTGCGCATCCGGAGCGAACTGACCCTCGATCGCCTGATGGCGGCCGACGAGGTGTTGCTCAACGGCCGCCTCGCCGTGGAGCTGTCGCGGATCAACGCCGATGCGCTGCGCCGGGTGCTCGCCACGCTGCGCGACGAGGCGGCCCGTGGCGAGACCGACCGTGGGGGCAGGGCGCTGCTGGCGCGCCTGGAGCCCGACCTGCTCGGCCTGCTCGCGGATTCGCCGCGGCTGGACCTCCATGCCGTCGACCTCGACAGCCCGATGCTGGGGCTGGATGCACGCGGCGACGGCGCCCTGTTCTTCGACGCCGAGGCGCTTGAAGCGCTGGACCCGACCGCGCTGGACGAGCCCGAGGAGCAGGCCCGCTGGCGCGAGCGGCTCTACGGCGACGCGACCTGGGACCAGGTGCCCCCGGTGGTGGCGCTGTGGCTCGGCCTGCCGCTCGCCACCGACGACCTGGCGATCGACGTGGTGCGCGGGCGGGTCAGGATCAACGGCCGGCCGCTGTCGCCGATCCTCGAACGGCGTCAATGACTTGAAGTCGGGCTTCGCTGCCCGCATCCCTCAAGTCAGCCCCGGGAAGCTTCCCGACGATTCAGGACGAGGACCGCATGAGCGACGACCACGAGATGCAGGATGGCCTGGACTGGATCCATGCCAACGACGACGACGCTTTCGACGACGAGTTGCCCGGCGCCGAGGACCACCGCTCGGTGGTGCCCGCCAGCGATTCCCTGCCCGAGCGCATCTATCTGCTGCCGATCCACAACCGGCCCTTTTTCCCCGCCCAGGTTCAGCCGCTGGTGATCAATCGCGAGCGCTGGGAGGAGACCATCCGCCGTGTCGGCGACACGCCGCATCGTGCCGTCGGGCTGGCCTTCGTCGGCGAGACCGGCGTCGAGGATCTCGGCGGCGAGGACTTCCCCGAGATCGGCACCGCGGTGCGGGTCCACAAGCTGCAGAGCGAGGATCAGCAGATCCAGTTCATCGCCCAGGGCATGCGGCGCTTTCGCATCACTCGCTGGCTCTCCAAGGAGCCGCCCTACCTCGTGGAGGTGAGCTACCCCCGCGAGCCGGTGGATGCCGAGGACGACGAGACCCGCGCCTACGCCATGGCGCTGATCAACGGCATCAAGGAGCTGCTGCCGATCAACCCGCTCTACGGCGAGGAGCTCAAGCACTATCTGAACCGCTTCAGCCCCCACGAGCCGGGGCCGCTGACCGACTTCGCCGCGGCCATCACCTCGGCCAAGGGGCCGGAGCTGCAGGACGTGCTGGCGACCCTGCCGGTGATGGAGCGCATGCAGAAGGTGCTGCCGCTGCTGCGCAAGGAGATCGACGTCGCCCAGCTGCAGAGCGAGATCAGCGAGCAGGTCAACGCTCAGATGCAGGAGCGCCAGCGCGAGTTCTTCCTGCGCGAGCAGCTCAAGGTGATTCAGCGCGAACTGGGTATCTCCAAGGACGATCGCGAGAACGACGTCGACACCTTCCGGGCGCGCCTCGAGGGATGCGTGGTACCCGAGCGGGTCATGGAGCGCATCGACGACGAGCTCGACAAGCTCTCGGTGCTGGAGACCGGTTCGCCGGAGTACGGCACCACCCGCAACTACCTCGATTGGCTCACCGCCATGCCCTGGGGCGTCAACAGCCAGGACCAGCTCGACCTGGCCCACGCCCGCACGGTGCTCGACCGCGACCACGACGGCCTGAACGACGTCAAGGAGCGTATCGTCGAGTTCCTCGCCGAGGGCACCTTCAAGGGCGACGTGGGCGGCTCGATACTGCTGCTGGTCGGCCCGCCGGGCGTCGGCAAGACCTCGGTGGGGCGCTCCATCGCCGAGGCCCTGGGTCGCGAGTTCTACCGCTTCTCGGTGGGCGGCATGCGCGACGAGGCCGAGATCAAGGGCCACCGCCGCACCTACATCGGCGCCATGCCCGGCAAGCTGGTCCAGGCCCTCAAGGAGGTCGAGGTCGAGAACCCCGTGATCATGCTCGACGAGATCGACAAGATGGGGCAGTCCTTCCAGGGCGACCCGGCCTCGGCGCTGCTCGAGGTGCTCGACCCGGAGCAGAACGTCGACTTCCTCGACCACTACCTCGACGTGCGCCTGGATCTTTCCAAGGTGCTCTTCGTCTGCACCGCCAACACCCTGGACTCGCTTCCCCCGGCGCTGCTCGACCGCATGGAGCAGATTCGCCTCTCGGGCTATATCGCCGAGGAGAAGGTGGCCATCGCCAAGCACTTCCTCTGGCCTAAGCTGCTCAAGCGTGACCGGATCCCCAAGAAGCGCATCAACCTGACCGACGCCGCGCTGCGCCAGGTCATCGAGGGCTACGCCCGGGAGGCCGGGGTGCGCCAGCTCGAGAAGCAGCTGCACCGCATCGTGCGCAAGGCGGCGGTCAAACTCCTGGAGAGCGACCAGCAGTCGGTGCGAGTCTCGGTCAACAATCTCGAGACCTACCTCGGCCCGCCGATCTTCCGCAAGGAGCAGGTGATGAAGGGCGAGGGCGTGGTTACCGGGCTTGCCTGGACGTCCATGGGCGGCGCCACCCTCTCCGTGGAGGCCGGCAAGGTGCACGCCCTGGATCGCGGCTTCAAGCTCACCGGCCAGCTCGGCGACGTCATGAAGGAGTCGGCCAACATCGCCTACAGCTATGTGCTGGGCCACCTCGGCGACTACGGCGCCGATACGGACTTCTTCGACTCGGCCTTCGTGCACCTGCACGTGCCGGAGGGCGCCACGCCCAAGGACGGCCCCTCGGCCGGCGTGACCATCGCCACGGCGCTGCTCTCGCTGGCCCGGCATCACGCCATCGACCGGCCCCTGGCGATGACCGGCGAGCTCACCCTGACCGGCCAGGTGCTGCCGGTGGGCGGCATCCGCGAGAAGGTGATCGCCGCTAGGCGCAGCGACATCTTCGAGCTGATCCTGCCCGAGGCCAATCGCCGCGACTACGACGAGCTGCCCGACTACCTCAAGGAGGGGCTGACGGTGCACTTCGCCGGCCGCTATCGCGACGTGGCCAAGGTCGTCTTCGGCTAAGGCCGACCCCGTCTCGAGCCTCCCGCACGCACCCGCCGATGGCATAATGGCGGGTGCGTCGTTTGGTTTTGCAAAAAAGTGTGCGAACAACAAGGAACGCCCATGCCCTCCAAGGTTCATGCCGCCGGCGCCTCGCTCGCGGCGCTGCTGGCCGCCGGCTCGCTCCAGGCCGACGAGACCCTGACCGTCTACACCTACGACTCCTTCGTCTCCGAGTGGGGCCCCGGCCCCGGCATCGAGGAGGCCTTCGAGGCGCGCTGCGGCGACTGTGACCTGGAGTTCGTGGCCCTGCCCGGCGGCGTCGACATCCTCCAGCGCCTGCGCCTGGAGGGGGAGGGCAGCCGGGCGGATCTGGTGCTGGGCCTGGACATGAACCTGATGGCCGAGGCGCGGGCGCTGGACCTGCTGGCGCCCCACGGGGCCGACCTGGCGCCGCTCGACTTGCCCATCGACTGGACCGACGAGACCTTCCTGCCCTACGACTGGGGGCACTTTGCCTTCGTCTACGACACCGAACAGCTCGAGACGCCGCCGGGCAGCTTCGCCGAGCTGCTCGAGGCACCCGACGACGTCAAGGTGATCCTCCAGGACCCGCGCACCAGCGTTACCGGCCAGGGGCTGATGCTGTGGATCAAGAAGCTCTACGGCGATCGGGCGCCCGAGGTCTGGGCCCGGCTCAACGAGCGGGTGCTGGCCGTCACCAACGGCTGGAGCCAGGCCTACTTCTCGCTGTTCATGAACGGCGAGGCGCCCATGGTGCTGTCGTATGCCACCTCGCCGGCCTACCACATGGCGGTGGAGGAGACCGACCGCTACCAGGCCGCCGAATTCGAGGAGGGCCACTACCTGCAGGTCGAGACCGCGGCGATGCTGCGCACCACCGAGCAGCCCGAGCTGGCCCGGGACTTTCTGGCCTTCATCCTGAAACCGGACTTCCAGCGCCACATTCCGCTGGGCAACGTCATGAACCCGGCCATCGACCTGGGTGACGAGCGGCCCGAGGTCTTCGACCGGCTGATCGAGCCCGAGAGCCTCACCTTCACGCCCGAGGAGGTCCGCGCGCATCGTCGCGAGTGGATCCGCGAGTGGCTCAACGCCAGCGTCCGGTGAGCGGCGCGACTACCTCTCTGCGCTGGGCCAGCCGTTCGCGCTGGCCGCCGGGCCTCGGCCTCGCCGCCCTGACGGCGGTGGCGGGGCTGGGGCTCGGCAGCCTCGGCGCGCTCTTGTGGCAGGCCCGTGGCATGCAACCGGCGGCCCTGTGGCAGGAGCCCTGGCTCGCCGCGGTGCTGCGCTTCACCCTCTGGCAGGCGACCCTCTCGACGCTGCTCGCCGTTGGACTCGCCGTGCCGGTGGCGCTGGCCCTGGCGCGGCGCCCGCGCTTCCCGGGGCGCGGCCTGCTGCTGCGGGCCATGGAGCTCTCGTTGGTGCTGCCCACGCTGATCGGCCTGTTCGGCCTGGTGGCGGTGCACGGCCGGCGCGGCTGGGCGGCGCCGCTCTGGGAGGGGCTCGTCGGGTCGGAGTCGGGTTACCTCTACGGCCTCTCGGGCATCGTGCTGGCCCATGTCTTCTATAACCTGCCGCTCGCGGCCCGGCTTATGCTGCAGGCGCTGGAGACGGCGCCCGCGGCGCACTGGCGGCTCGCCTCACAGCTGGGCCTGACCCGCACGGCGCTCTGGCGAACCCTGGAGTGGCCGCGCCTCGCGCCCTTGCTGCCGCGGCTCGCGGCGCTGGTGTTCACGCTCTGCTTCACCAGTTTCGCCATCGTCATGACGCTCGGCGGCGGCCCGCGCTCCTCGACCCTGGAAGTGGCGCTCTATCAGGCGCTGAAGTTCGATCACGACCTGGCGCTGGCGGCCCTGCTGGCCCTGACCCAGCTGACCATCTGCCTCTCGCTGTGGCTGCTGGCGCTCTCCCGGGGCGGGACGCCCTCGCTGGTGGTGGGCAGTGTCTCGCTGCCGACCGGTGGGCGCTGGCGGCGCCGCGATGCCCTGGGGGTGTCGCGCGTCACCGATGCCTTCTGGCTCACCGCGCTGGCGGCACTGCTGCTGCCGCCCCTCGTCGCCGTGGTGCTGGCGGGCCTGGCCGGGCTGCCGGAACTGCCTCGCCAGGCGAGCCTGTGGGCCGCGGCGGCGCGCAGCCTGATCATGGCTCTCGGTGCGGCGGCCGGGGCGCTGACTCTCGCGCTGTCTTTGCTCACGGGCAGTCGCTGGCTCAAGGCCCGGCGGCACGGCGTGGCGGCGCTCGCGATGGAGGGCGGCGGCCAGCTGATTCTGGTGATCCCCGCCCTGGTGCTTGGCACCGGGCTCTTCCTGCTGCTGCGCCCGACGCTCGGCAGCGGCTGGCAGGGCTATGGCCTGGTGGTGCTGGTCAACGCCTTCATGGCGCTGCCCTTCGCCATGCAGGTGGTACGCGGGGCGCTGCCCGGACTATCCGCCCCCGAGGAGCGCCTGGCCGACCAGTTCGGCATCCGCGGGCGGGTCCGGCTGCGCTGGCTGGTCTGGCCGCGACTGCGTCGTCCCCTGGCGCTGGCGCTGGCCTACGCCATGACCCTGTCGCTCGGCGACTTCAGCGTGATCGCCCTGTTCGGCAGCCCCTCGGCGCCGACCCTGCCGATGCTGCTCTACCAGCAGCTCGGCGGCTACCGCTGGCAGGGCGCCGCCGCCACGGCGCTGCTGCTGCTGTCGCTGGTGGTGCTGGTATTCGTGCTGCTGGGGCTTTTGACCCGCCGCCCGCCCCGCTATCCCTGGAACCGTTTCGTCCGCGAGGAGCGTCATGCTCGAGTGCCGTGACCTGATCTTCCACTACGATCGCGCTGAGCCCGGCGAGACCCCGGACTTCTGCTTCGGCTTTAAGCTCGCCCCCGGCGAGTGCCTGTCGGTGGCGGGGCCGTCGGGCGCTGGCAAGAGCACCCTGCTGGGGCTGCTGGCGGGCTTTCTCGAGCCGGCCGGCGGCAGCCTCACCTGGCAGGGCCAGGACCTGCTGGCGCGCCCGCCCTGGGAGCGCGGCATCACCACCGTCTTCCAGGAGCACAACCTCTTCGATCAGCTGCCGGTGTGGCTCAACGTGGGTCTGGGGCTGGCGCCGGACATGCGCCTCACCAGCGAGCATCAGGCCCGTGTCCGCGAGGGACTCGCCGAGGTGGGGCTCGCGGGGCTGCACGATCGCCTGCCGGCGGAGCTCTCCGGCGGCCAGCGCCAGCGCGTGGCGCTGCTGAGGGCGCTGCTGCGCGGATCAAGGATCCTGCTGCTCGACGAGCCCTTCTCGGGGCTCGACGAGGCGACCCGCGCGAGTCTCTGGGACCTGGTGCGCCGCCAGAAGGCGGCGGGCGCCGCGGTGCTGCTGGTCAGCCACGATCGCGACGACATCGAGGCGCTGGCCGACCGTCGCGCCCGGCTCGAGGGCGGCCGGCTCTTAGGCGGCGCCTAACGGGCCCGGAGCGCTGGCCTGAGCGCCGGGCGCGTGACAGAATCTTTTTTTCCTGGACACGAGAACCGCCCCGGACTCCTCGCGCGAGCGAGGAGGCGAGGGTGGCATGCATGAAGATAAGAGAAGAGGACACCATGCCCGAATATCGCTCCCGCACCACCACTGCCGGTCGTAACATGGCCGGTGCTCGCGCCCTGTGGCGTGCCACCGGCATGAAGGACGAGGACTTCCATAAGCCGATCATCGCCGTGGCCAACTCCTTCACCCAGTTCGTGCCCGGCCACGTGCACCTGAAGGACATGGGCCAGCTGGTGGCCCGGGAGATCGAGAAGGCCGGCGGGGTGGCCAAGGAGTTCAACACCATCGCCGTGGACGACGGCATCGCCATGGGCCATGACGGCATGCTCTATTCGCTGCCGAGCCGCGACCTGATCGCCGATAGCGTCGAGTACATGGTCAATGCCCACTGCGCCGATGCGCTGGTGTGCATCTCCAACTGCGACAAGATCACTCCCGGGATGCTGATGGCCGCGATGCGCCTCAACGTGCCGGTGATCTTCGTCTCCGGCGGGCCCATGGAGGCGGGCAAGACCAAGCTGCTGGATCACGGCCTGGATCTGGTCGATGCCATGGTCATGGCCGCCGACGACAGCGTCGACGAGGCGACCCTCAACGAGGTCGAGCGCAGCGCCTGCCCGACCTGCGGCAGCTGCTCGGGCATGTTCACCGCCAACTCCATGAACTGCCTGATGGAGGCGCTGGGCCTGGCGCTGCCCGGCAACGGCACGGTGCTGGCCACCCATGCCGATCGCCGCCGGCTGTTCGAGAACGCCGGCCACCGTATCGTCGAGCTGGCCAAGCGCGTCTACGAGGGTGACGAGGCGCACCTGCTGCCTCGCGCCATCGGCTCCAAGGCGGCGTTTCGCAATGCCATGACCCTGGATATCGCCATGGGCGGCTCCACCAACACCATCCTGCACCTGCTGGCCGCGGCCCAGGAGGCCGAAGTCGACTTCACCATGACCGACATCGATCGGTTGTCCCGCGAAGTCCCGCAGCTGTGCAAGGTCGCGCCCAACACCCAGAAGTACCATATCGAGGACGTGCACCGAGCCGGCGGCATCATGGCGATCCTCGGCGAGCTCGACCACGCCGGGGTGCTCGATACCCGGGTGCCCACCGTCTACGGCGACAGCCTGGCCGCGGCGCTCGAGGAGTGGGACATCATGCGCTCGCCGAGCCCCGAGGTGGTGGAGTTCTTCCGCGCCGGCCCCGGCGGCATTCCCACCCAGACCGCCTTTTCCCAGAGCGCGCGCTGGCCGAGCCTAGATGGCGATCGCGCCACCGGCTGCATCCGCGATCTCGAGCACGCCTTCTCCCTGCAGGGCGGCCTCGCCGTGCTCAAGGGCAACATCGCCGTCGACGGCTGCGTGGTGAAGACCGCCGGCGTCGATGATTCGATCCTGGTCTTCGAGGGGCGCGCCCACGTGGTGGAGTCCCAGGACCAGGCGGTCGAGCATATCCTCGCCGACAAGGTCAGCGAGGGCGACGTGGTGGTGATCCGCTACGAGGGTCCCAAGGGCGGCCCGGGCATGCAGGAGATGCTCTATCCGACCAGCTACCTGAAGTCCAAGGGGCTCGGGAAGGCGTGCGCGCTGCTCACCGACGGGCGCTTCTCCGGCGGCACCTCGGGGCTCTCCATCGGCCACGTCTCGCCGGAGGCGGCCGCGGGCGGCGCCATCGGGCTGGTCGAGAGTGGCGATCGCATCCGCATCGATATCCCCAACCGCACCATCGACGTGCTCCTGGACGACGCCACCCTGGCGTCACGCCGGGCGGCCGAGGAGGCGCGAGGCATCGAGGCCTGGAAGCCGAGCCTCGAGCGACCCCGTCGCGTGTCGGCCGCCCTCAAGGCCTATGCGCTGCTGGCGACCTCCGCCGACAAGGGGGCGGTGCGCGATCTGACGAAGCTGGACTAAGCTGGAAGTACTAAGCTGGAAGGACTGGGCTGGAATCAGCCTAGCCCGCATGCGCACCCCGGCCGGCGCTGGGGCCCGTGTCATCAGCAGGGAAGCCAGCACCATGAAGACACAGACGGTAAGCGTTGGTCTGGTGGGTTACGGCACGGCCGGACGCACCTTCCATGCGCCGCTCATCCAGGCGGCGCCGGGGCTGGAGCTCGCAAGCGTGGTCAGCACGCATCCCGAGCGGGTCCAGGCCGATCATCCGGCGGTCGAGGTGCTACCCAAGCTCGCCCAGCTGCTGGCGCGCCGCGACATCGACCTGGTGGTGATCGCCACCCCCAACGAGACCCACTTCCCGCTGGCCAAGGCCGCCCTCAACGCCGGCAAGCACGTGGTGATCGACCAGCCCTTCTGCGTCACCGCCTCCGAGGCGCGCCTGCTCAAGGCGCAGGCCGACGGGGCGAATCGCCTGCTCAGCGTCTTCCACAATCGCCGCTGGGACAGCGACTTCCTGACCCTCAAGGCGCTGATCGACGAGGGCACCCTGGGGCGGGTGGTGGCCCTGGAGTCGCGCTTCGATCGCTTCCGTCCCCGGGTCACCGACCGCTGGCGTGATCGCCACAAGCCCGGCAGCGGCATCTGGTACGATCTGGGGCCGCACCTGCTCGATCAGGTCCATGAGCTCTTCGGCATGCCCAGGGCGATCCTGCTGGAGCTCGCCACCGCCCGCGAGGGAGCCGAGGTCGACGACGACTTCCTGGCACTGCTGGAGTACGACCACCTGCGGGTGACCCTGCAGGCCAGCTCCCTGGTGGCCGATCCGACGCCGCGCTTCCGGGTGCATGGCACCCGCGGCAGCTTCGTGAAGTACGGCCTGGACCCTCAGGAGGGGTGGCTCAAGGCGGGGCAGTCGCCGACACCGGGTTGGGGCGTGGATCCCTCGCCCGGCACCCTCACCCTGGACGAGGCGCCAGGGGAGGGCGGTGGCAATCGCGAGACGGTCACCCTGGCGAGCCGCGAGGCGCCGGCCGTGCCGGGCGACTACGGCACCTACTACGCCGGTATCGTCCGCGCGCTGCTCGAGGGAGCGCCGCCGCCGGTGACCGGAGAATCGGCCCTGGAGGTGATGACCCTGCTGGAGACCGGGCTAGACAGCTATCGACAGGGCCGCTGGGTGAAGCTCAAGGAGAGCGGCAGCAAGCTGCGCCGGCTGCACAGCCGCTAGCGGGGAAGGTCCGGAACCACCCGGTCGTTCCGGCCGGGCGGTCTTGCTCGAGGACCTTCCGGGCTCACCAGAGCCCGGTGTCGTCCGGGGCGTCGCTGCGCAGCTTGTCCCTGGCGATGTAGAGCGCCGCGATGGCGCGCGCCTCGTGGAAGTCCTCCCGCGCCAGCAGCCCCGAGAGCTCGTCGATGGCGTGGGTCTCGACGATCAGCGGCTCCGGCTCGTCGCCGGGCAGGCGCTTCGGATAGAGGTCGGTGGCCAGCAGCACCTGCATGCGATGGCGCATGTAGTTGGGCGCCAGCGACAGCTCGATCAGCGGCTCGATGCGATGGGCGCCGAAGCCGCACTCCTCCATCAGCTCGCGGTTGGCCGCGGTGACGAGATCCTCGCCGGGGTCGACCAGCCCCTTTGGCAGGGTCAGCACATAGTCCTCGAAGCCGGCGGCGTATTCGCGAATCAGCAGCACGTGCTCCGGGTCCGGCATGGCCACGATCATCACGGCGCCGACGCCCTGGCCGGTCCCGATCAGCCGCTCGAAGGTGCGCTCGGCGCCGTTGGCGAAGCGCAGGTCCAGCTCCTCCACGTGGAACAGGCGACTGCGCGCCACGCTGCGCCGGTCGAGGATCTGCGGCCGGGTGGGCCAGGGCCGGGAGGTATCGTGCGGGTCTGACATGGCAAGACTCCGTGTGGCGGGAGCGTGTGGCAGCGGCGATGACGCGCGATATCCAAGGCCCGAGGGCTGGGAGGTCGATATGCGTCATGCCTGGCGATTCGATACAATACTACGTCTCAACCGCCCCCGACTCACTCCCGGAGTAGCGATGATCGACTGGCGCGCCATCGATACCGTCCTGTTGGACATGGACGGCACCCTGCTGGACCTGCACTTCGACAGCCACTTCTGGCTCGAGCACCTGCCGCGGCGCTACGTCGAGCTGCACCGCCTGGACGAATCGACCCAGGAGGAGATTCGCGCGCGGATCATCCGTGAGCAGGGCACCCTCAACTGGTACAGCCTGGCCTACTGGAGCCGCGAGCTGGGGGTCGACGTGGTCGCCCTCAAGCGCGAGGTGCAGCACCTGATCGGCCTGCGCAGCGACGCCCTGGATTTCCTGCAGTGGTTGAAGGCGGCTCACCCCCGGGTCGTGCTGGCCACCAACGCCGACCGCGAGAGCCTGGCGCTCAAACTGCCGCTGACCGGGCTGGAAGAGTACCTCGACGCCATCGTCTCCTCGGCGGACCTGGGCGTTCCCAAGGAAGAGCAGGCCTTCTGGTTCGCCCTCCAGGAGCAGGAACCCTTCGATCCCGAGCGGACGCTGTTCATCGACGACAACGCCTCGGTGCTCGAGAGCGCCCGCGAGTTCGGCATCCGCCACCTGCTGGGCATCAAGCAGCCCGACAGCCGCCGGCCCGAGAAGGAGCTCGAGGAGTTCATCGCCCTGGATCGCTTCGCCAACCTGCTGCCCGAGGAGCGACCGCCCGTCTCGGGAGAGCGCCCTGACGCAGATCCTGAAGCAGGTCCTGGAGAGCGCCATGGATAGCGTGCGGCTCGACAAGTGGCTCTGGGCGGCGCGCTTCTTCAAGACCCGGGCGCTTGCCAAGAAGGCCATCGAGGGCGGCAAGGTCCAGTACAACGGCGCCCGGGCCAAGACCAGCAAGGGCGTCGAGGTCGGCGCGCTGATCCGCGTCCCCCAGGGCTGGGACACCCTGGAGGTCGAGGTGGTGGATCTCTCCGGCCAGCGGCGCGGCGCCCCCGAGGCGCGCGCGCTCTACCGCGAGACCGCCGAGAGCGCCGCCCGTCGCGAGCGTGAAGCCGAGGCCCGACGCCTGACCAATCAGGCCATGCAGCACCCGCTCAAGCGACCCGACAAGAAGCAGCGCCGCGAGATCAAGCGCTTCCAGGAACGCTCCGGCGAGTGAGCCGCCGCGCCGGGGCCGGCGCTCGCCATGACCGGAAGGCCCCGGTCTCGGCATTCCAGGCTCCGGCCACCCCGATTTGCACACGCCCGTCCTTGCTATTCATCTTTCAGGTGTCAGACGACATGAACGACCAGATTCAGCGTTTTCTCTTCGAGCGCACCAACGTGCGCGGCGAGATCGTCACCCTCGAGCGCGCCTATGCCGAGGTGCTCGAGCGTCACGACTACCCGGGTTCGGTGAACCACCTGCTGGGCGAGTTGCTCTGTGCGGTGGCGCTGCTCACCGACACCGTCAAGCTCGACGGCACCCTTAGCATCGAGGTGCGCGGCCAGGGAGCGCTCTCTCTGCTGATGGCCGAATCCAATCCCGGCGGCGAGCTGCGCGCCATCGCCCGCCTGGACGAGGAGGCCGCGATTCCCGGCGACGCCGCTGATTTCCGCCAGCTGGTGGGCGAGGGGCAGATCGTGATCACCCTGGACCCCACCGATGGCCAGCGCTATCAGGGGATCGTGGCCCTGGAGCACGACAGCCTGGCGGGCTGCCTGGGCGCCTACTTCGCCCAGTCCGAGCAGCTGCCCACCCGGCTGTGGCTCTGCGCCGACGGAAAGCGGGCCGGCGGGCTCCTGCTGCAGCGCCTGCCCGACGAATCGCTCAACCAGGACGACGATGCCTGGGAGCGCACCGTGCACCTGGCCGAGACGCTCAAGAACGAGGAACTGCTGGGCCTCGAGCCGCTCGAGGTGCTGCGTCGGCTGTATCACGAGGAGGAAGTGCGGGTCTTCGATCCCAAGGCGCTCTACTTCGGCTGTACCTGCTCTCGAGAGCGTATCGCCGGCGCCCTGCTGGGGCTGGGGGCGCAGGAGCTCCGCGAGGTGCTGGCCGAGCAGGGCGGCATCGAGACCCAGTGCCACTTCTGCCACACCCGCTATCCGTTCACCGCCGCCGAGATCGAGGCGATGCTGGACGATCCCGAGGGAGCATCGCCCACGCTGCACTGAACAGGCGTCCGTCGGCGCATTCCGTGCTGCGCTGCAGTACGGAATATTGGAGTGAGATGTAGTGAACGGCGCCGATGTAGTAGTAAAACTACAAGAACTCCGCCCAAGAACGGCGTTTCCTGGCGGCCGGCTTTTTGCCATAATGACGCCGATTTTCCGGTTCGATCGTCCAGCGAACAGACGGGCACACCCCGCACGCGGCGATCTGGCACGACCCACGTTGCGTCACCGACGCCCGGCACACGAGAGAGAAGCGGCCGCAAGGCCCAGGAAATGACATGACCACGACTCAAGCCGCCCCCCAGCAAGCCGCCACTTCCCACGTCAACCTCAGCAGCGCCGAGCTGATCGAGCGGGCGGTGGCCAGCGGGGAAGGTCGCCTGGCCGCCAACGGTGCCCTGGTGGTGAATACCGGCGCGCGCACCGGTCGCTCCCCCAAGGATCGCTACATCGTCGACGAGCCGAGCACCAGCGGTCAGATCGACTGGGGCAGCGTCAACCGCCCCTTCCCGGCGGAGCGTTTCGATGCGCTCTGGACTCGCGTCGAAGAGTACCTGGGCAGCGGCGAGTCCTATGTCTCCGAGCTGCACGTGGGCAGCGATCCGGTCCACCATCTGCCGGTGCGCGTCACCACCGAGACCGCCTGGCACAACCTGTTCGGCCGCACCATGTTCGTGCGCCCCGAGGCCTTCAATCCCTCGGCCAAGGACGAGTGGACCATCCTCAACGCCCCCTTCTTCGTATGCGACCCGGCACGGGACGGCACCAACTCCGAGGGCTGCGTGATCCTCAACTTCGCCCAGAAGAAGGTGCTGATCGCCGGCATGCGCTACGCCGGTGAGATGAAGAAGGCGATGTTCTCGGTGCTTAACTTCCTGCTGCCGGCCGCCGACGTGCTGCCGATGCACTGCTCCGCCAACGTGGGCGAGGACGGCAACACCACGCTGTTCTTTGGCCTCTCCGGCACCGGCAAGACCACCCTGTCCGCCGATCCGGCGCGTTTCCTGATCGGCGATGACGAGCACGGCTGGGGCCCGGGCACCGTCTTCAACTTCGAGGGCGGCTGCTATGCCAAGTGCATCGACCTCTCCGAGAAGAACGAGCCGATCATCTGGAACGCCATCAAGTTCGGCACCGTGCTGGAGAACGTGGTCCTCGACGACCGTCGCCAGCCGGACTTCGCCGACGACAGCCTGACCCAGAACTCCCGCGCCGCCTACCCGCTGGAGCACGTCGAGAAGCGCGTGGCCGAGAACCGCGCCGACGAGCCCAACGCCATCGTCTTCCTGACCTGCGACATGAGCGGCGTGCTGCCACCGGTCTCCGTGCTCTCCAAGGAAGCCGCGGCCTACCACTTCCTCTCCGGCTACACCGCCAAGGTCGGCTCCACCGAGGTCGGCTCCTCGGCCGGCCTCGAGGCGACCTTCTCCACCTGCTTTGGCGCGCCGTTCTTCCCGCGCCCGGCACGCGAGTACGCCGATCTGCTGATCCGCCGCGTGGCCGAGCAGGATGCCCAGGTCTACCTGGTCAACACCGGCTGGACCGGCGGCGCCTACGGCGAGGGCGGCGCGCGCTTCTCCATTCCGACCACCCGCGCCATCATCAGCGCCATCCAGTCCGGCGTGCTACGCGACGTCGAGACGCGCATGGTCGAGGGCCTGAACCTGGCCGTGCCTACCGCCGTGCCGGGCGTCGACTCCAGCCTGCTCGACCCGCGTGAGACCTGGGAAGATCAGGCCGCCTACGATCGCCACCTGGGCGAACTGGTCGCCAAGTTCGTCGACAACTTCAAGAAGTTCGACGGCGTCAACGAGGCCATCGTCAAGGCCGGCCCCAGCCTGATCTGACGGCCGACCATCGCGAACCGTTGGCCTGGCCGGCGGTCTGAAGGGGGAAGGGCACAAGTCCTTCCCCCTTTTCGTAGCCAGACGGAGACCCACATGAAGCGACGTCAATTCCTCGGACTGGTCGGTGCAGGCGGCATCGCGAGCCTGGTGCCCGGCTTTGCACTGGCGCGTCCCAAGCCCGACCTCACCCGCGCCGACGACATCGAGGTGCTGGAGCTCTCCGAGGCCGAGTGGCGTGAGCGGCTGAGCGACGCCCGCTTCGAGATTCTGCGCGAGGCGGGCACCGAGCCGGCCTACTCGAGCCCGCTCGACAAGGAGACCCGCCAGGGCGAGTACCGCTGCGCCGGCTGCGAGCTGCTGCTATTTACCAGCGACATGAAGTATGACTCCGGCACCGGCTGGCCGAGCTTCTTCGAGCATGTCGAGGGCCACCTGCTGACCAGCGTCGACTATTTCCTGGTCTTCCCGCGCACCGAATACCACTGCGCTCGCTGCGGCGGCCACCAGGGCCACATCTTCGAGGACGGCCCCGAGCCGACGGGCCTGCGCTGGTGCAACAACGGCCTGGCGCTGCGATTCGTCCCCGCCTGAATCTCGAGTGTGATACCTTGTCGTGATCGTCTGGACGTTTGATTGCCAAGGATTTCATGGACGCACACGACAAGATCATTGCCCGCCTCGCCGAGGAACTCGCCGTCCGTCCGCCGCAGGTCTCGGCCACGGTGGAGCTGCTGGATGGCGGGGCCACCGTGCCCTTCATCGCCCGCTACCGCAAGGAAGTCACCGGCGGGCTGGATGACATCCAGCTGCGCCAGCTCCACGAGCGGCTCGCCTACCTGCGCGAGCTCGAGGAGCGCCGCGGGGCGGTGCTCGCCGCGATCGACGAGCAGGGAAAGCTGACCGACGCCCTGGCCGACAGCATCCGCGCCGCCGACACCAAGCAGCGCCTGGAAGACCTCTACCTTCCCTACAAGAAGAAGCGTCGCACCAAGGCCCAGATCGCCCGCGAGGCCGGCCTCGAGCCGCTGGCCGAGGCGCTGCTCGGTGACCCGACCCTCACCCCCGAGATCGAGGCGGCCAAGTACCTTCGTGCCGCGGAGGATGACATCCCCGCCGTAGAGGACGCCAAGGCGGCCCTGGATGGCGCCAAGCAGATCCTCATGGAACGCTTCGCCGAGGACCCCGAACTGGTGGGGCGCCTGCGCGAGCGGCTATGGAGCGAGGGCGAGCTCTGTGCCCGGCTGATCGCCGGCAAGGAGCAGGAGGGTGCCAAGTTCTCCGACTACTACGAGCACGACGAGACGCTCGCCAAGGTGCCGTCGCACCGCGCGCTGGCAATGTTCCGCGGCCGCAACGAGGGCGTGCTGGCGCTGACCCTGCGCCTGCCCGGTGAGGACGAGGCGCCGATCCATCCGGCCCAGGTGGCCATTGCCAAGCACTTCTCGATCAGCGACCAGGGGCGTCCCGCCGACCGCTGGCTCGCCGAGGTGGTGCGCTGGACCTGGCGCGTCAAGCTCTACACCCACCTCGAGACCGAGCTGATGGGGCGGCTGCGCGAGCGCGCCGAGCTGGAGGCCATCGAGGTCTTCGCCGCCAATCTCAAGGATCTGCTGCTGGCCGCCCCGGCGGGACAGAAGGCGACGCTGGCCATCGATCCGGGCCTGCGTACCGGCTGCAAGGTGGCGGTGGTCGATGCCACCGGCCAGTTCCTCGAGCATGCCACCATCTATCCCCATGCGCCCCGCAACGCCTGGGCGGCCTCCCTGGCCGAGCTCTCGCGGCTCGTCAAGAAGCACGACGTGGCGCTGATCGCCGTGGGCAACGGCACCGCCAGCCGCGAGACCGACCGCCTGGCCGGCGAGCTGGTCAAGGGCATGTCCGAGACGCACCGACTGGCCAAGGTGATGGTCAGCGAGGCGGGCGCCTCGGTCTACTCCGCCTCGGAATACGCCTCCCGGGAGTTCCCGGACCTCGACGTCAGCATCCGCGGCGCGGTCTCCATCGCCCGGCGCCTGCAGGACCCGCTGGCCGAGCTGGTCAAGATCGAACCCAAGTCCATTGGCGTGGGCCAGTACCAGCACGACGTCTCCCAGCTGCAGCTCTCCAAGAGCCTCGAGGCGGTGATCGAGGACTGCGTCAACGCCGTGGGGGTGGACCTCAACACCGCCTCGAGCGCCTTGCTCTCCCGGGTCGCCGGCCTCAACACGGCGCTGGCCGACAACATCGTTGCCCGGCGTAACGCCGAGGGCGCCTTCACCAGCCGTCGGGCGCTGCTCGACGTCAGCCGCCTGGGCCCCAAGACCTTCGAGCAGTGTGCGGGCTTTCTGCGCATCATGAACGGCGACAACCCGCTGGACTCAAGCGCCGTTCACCCCGAGGCCTATCCGCTGGTGGAGCGCATCGCCCAGCGCAGCGGCCGCGAGCTGGCCGGGCTGATCGGCGACAGCGCCACCCTCAAGTCGCTCAAGCCGGCCGAGTTCGCCGATGAGCGCTTCGGCGTGCCCACCGTCAGCGATATCCTCGCCGAGCTCGACAAACCGGGCCGCGACCCGCGCCCCGAGTTCAAGGCGGCCGAGTTCCGCGAGGGCGTCGAGACGCTCAAGGATCTCGAGCCGGGCATGATCCTCGAGGGCAGCGTGACCAACGTCACCCACTTCGGCGCCTTCGTCGACATCGGCGTGCACCAGGACGGCCTGGTGCACATCTCGGCGCTCTCCGAGCGCTTCGTCGAGGACCCGCGCAGCGTGGTCAAGGCCGGCGATATCGTCCGGGTCAAGGTGATGAGCGTGGATATTCCTCGCTCGCGCATCGGCCTGACCATGCGGCTGAGCGATCAGCCGGAAGAGGCCCAGGGCGACGACCGGCCCGCCACCAAGGCCCGCCGCAGCGGCGGCGAGGCGCGCGGCAAGGGGGGGCGCGGCAACAAGGCCCCGGAGCAGGGCGGCCAGATGGGCGCCCTGGGCGCGGCGCTCCTGAAGGCCAAGAAGGGTCGCTGAGCGTGACGCGCCGCTGCCCTTGAAGCGACATGCGGCGGCGCCCTAATCTGATGCTTGTCGGGCGCCCAGGCGCCCGCTTTTTTCCATATGGTGACCAACTTGTCCGAATCGCTTATCGCCCGCGTCGATCGACTCAAGGGGCTGGCCGACCAGGGGCGCGTCGGCCGACTGCGTCGCGGCATCGAAAAGGAGGGGCTGCGCGTCGACGGCGAGGGGCGCATCGCCGCCACGCCGCATCCGGCCGCCCTGGGGTCCAAGCTGACCCATCCGCACATCACCACCGACTACTCCGAGGCGCTGCTGGAGTACATCACGCCGGTCTACTGTCGGCCGGGCGATGCCATGGCCTTCCTCGCCGACCTGCACCGCTTCAGCTACCGCCACCTGGGCGCTGAGCTGATTTGGCCGGCCAGCATGCCGGCGCGACTCGACGGCAACGACAGCGTGCCCATCGCCGACTACGGCGACTCCAACATCGGCGTGATGAAGACCGTCTATCGCAAGGGGCTGGACCTGCGCTACGGGCGGATCATGCAGTCCATCGCCGGGGTGCACTACAACGTCTCGCTGCCCGATGATCTCTGGCAGCTGCTGCGCGAGCTCGAGGGCAACACCGACACGTCTCTCGAGGACTACCGCTCGGCGCGCTACTTCGGCCTGATCCGCAACTTCCGTCGCCACAGCTGGCTGCTGCTCTACCTGTTCGGCGCCTCGCCGGCGCTCGATCGCAGCTTCCTCCCGGACGGCCGGGTGCCCGAGAAGCTCGCGCCCCATGGCGAGAGCACCCTGGTGTCGCGCCATGCCACCAGCCTGCGCATGTCGGATCTGGGCTACCAGAACAAGGTCCAGGAGCAGCTCAAGATCTGCTTCAACTCGCTCTCCAACTACGTCAACACCCTGCGTCACGCCATCGCCACCCCGTGGCAGGATTACCGGCGGCTGGGCGTGGACGAGGGTGGCGAGTGGCGCCAGCTCAACGCCAACATCCTGCAGATCGAGAACGAGTACTACAGCGATATCCGCCCCAAGCGGGTGGCGCGCCACGACGAGACCCCCAGCCAGGCGCTGGAGGCCCGCGGGGTCGAGTACATCGAGGTGCGCTGCCTGGACCTCAATCCCTTCCTGCCGCTGGGCGTCGACGAGACCCAGATCCGCTTCCTCGACACCTTCCTGATGTGGTGCCTGCTCAGCGAGAGCCCGTGGATCCCCGACGACGAGTGCGATCGGCTGGACGACAACCGTCGCCTGGTGGTCGAGCGCGGCCGGGACCCGGCCCTGCGCCTGCTTCAGGACGGCCGGCATCGCTCCATCGCCGACTGGGGCGGAGAAATACTCGCCGAGATGGTCCCGGTGGCCGAGCTGCTCGACCGGCTGGAGGAGGGCGAGCCCCACGGCGAGGCCCTGGCCGCCCTGACGCCGCTGCTGGAGGATCCGGCCCTGACGCCCTCCGGGCGGCTGCTGGCTCGTCTCGAGTCGACCGGCGAGTCCTTCCTCGAGGCCATGCTCGGCCTCGCTCGTGAACAGGCCGAGGGCTTTCGCGATACTCCCATGGACCCGGCCCGGGAGGCCCTGTTCGACGAACTGGTGGCGAGTTCCCGCGACCAGCAGGCGGACCTCGAGGCCGCTGACGAGGAGGACTTCGATACCTTCCTGGCCCGCTACTTCGAGCGCGCCCGCGAGGTCCGAAGCGTCACCCCCCTGCAGGCGGGGGAGCGCTCATGATCGACGATCTGCGGCGCCTGGACGTGCGCGCCTGGAGTCTCGCCGGGCTCGCCTTCTGCGTGCTGATGATGGGCGTGGCCCTCGCGCTCGAACATGTCGTCGGCCTGGAGCCCTGCCCGCTCTGCATCCTCCAGCGCCTCGCGGTGCTGGCCGCCGCCGCGGTGTTCCTGGTGGCTGCGATCCACAACCCCGTCGGGCGGCTGGGGGCGGTGCTCTACGGCCTGCTGTCGCTTGCCGCCGTGGGCGGCGGCATCGCCGTGGCGGGGCGTCATCTGTGGCTGCAGTCGCTGCCGGCGGACCAGGTGCCGAGCTGCGGCCCGGGGCTCGACTACATGATGGAGATCCTGCCCTGGCAGCAGGTGCTGTCCCAGGTGCTTTCCGGTTCCGGGGAGTGCGCCGAGATCGGCATCCGGGTGCTGGGCCTCTCGCTGCCCGGCTGGACCCTGGTCGGCTTTCTGATCCTCGCGCTGGTCCCGCTGGGCCTGCTGCTCGCGGCCAACCGGACGCGTGGCGGCTACCACTGGGCCGGCTAGGCGATCCGCGTGAGCGTCCGCCATCCGGCGACCCGGGAGGAGATCGACCGGGCCTACGACCCCATGCGGGGCCGCGATGGCGAGGCCCTGATCGCCGACTGGCGCTCGCGCAGCGCCCGGTCGCGCGAGCGCCTGCGCCTGATCCCCGACGTGGCCTACGGGCCGACGCTGGCCGAGCGCATGGACGTCTTCCCCGGCAGTGAGCCGGGCGGCCCGGTGCACCTGTTCTTGCATGGCGGCTATTGGCGCGCGCTGAGCCACGACGAGTTCGGCTTCGTCGCCGACGGCCTGGTGGCCGCGGGCATCAGCGTGGCGGTGGTCAACTACGCGCTCTGTCCCGAGGTGCGCTTCGGTGAAATCGTCCGCCAGAGCCGCGCGGCGGTGGCGTGGATGCATCGCCACGGCGCCTCGCTCGGCGTGGACCCGGGCCGGCTCAGCGTCTCCGGCCACTCCGCGGGCGGGCACCTCTGCGCCATGCTGCTCGCCACCCGCTGGGAGGAGGAGTACGGCCTGCCCCGCGACCTGATCCGCGGGGCGCTGTCGATCAGCGGCCTCTACGACCTCGCCCCCTTTCCCCGCTCCTGGCTGCAGCCCAAGCTCCGGCTCACCGACCGCGACGTGATCGACTATAGCCCCGTGCGCCAGCCGTGCCGATCACCGGCCAGAGTGAAGCTGGTCGCCGGGGGCGAGGAGCCCGAGGCGTTCGCCGGCCAGATGGCAGCCCAGGCCGCGCACCTGCGCGGGCAGGGATGCGCGGTCGACAGCGCGCTGCTGCCCGGCGACGATCACTTCTCGATCCTCGATCACTATCGCCCCGGCGGGCGCTTAGTCGACGAGATCGTCGCCTTCCATCGCTGATGGCGCGCGGTCTACACCCCCAGGTAGCGCGCGCGCAGCGACTCGTCCAAGGCCTCCGGCCGGCCCGTCCAGGCCGTGCGGCCCTTCTCCAGGATGGTGCAGCGGTCGGCCACCGGCAGCAGCTCGCCGAGCGACTTGTCGACGATCAGGATCGACTGACCCTCGGCCTTGAGCCGGCGTAGCGCCGACCAGATCTCCTGGCGGATCACCGGGGCCAGGCCCTCGGTGGCCTCGTCGAGCACCAGCAGGCGGGGGTTGGTCATCAGCGCCCGGCCGATGGCGAGCATCTGCTGCTCGCCGCCGGACAGGGTGTCGGCCATCTGCGCTCGCCGCTCGGCCAGCCGCGGGAAGAGCGCCTCGACGCCTGCCTGGTCCCAGGGCCCGGGTCGGGCGGTGGCGACGAGGTTCTCGCGCACCGAGAGGTTGGGAAAGCAGCGGCGCCCCTCCGGCACCAGCCCCAGGCCGCGTCGGGCGATGCGAAAGGCCGGCAGGCGTCGCATGTCCCGCCCCTCGAACTCGATGCGGCCTCGTCGCGCTGGGGTCAGGCCGAAGAGCGAGCGGATGGTGGTGGTCTTGCCCATGCCGTTGCGGCCCATCAGCGCCACCATCTCGCCGGCCTCGACGTGGAGGCTGACGCCGAACAGCGCCTGGGACGGCCCGTAGCAGGTCTCGAGGTCGGTGATCGTGAGCATCTCAGTCTCCCAGGTAGGCCGCCTGCACGCGCGGGTCGCGGCGGATGGCCTCGACGTCGCCGTGGGCGATGACGCGGCCGTCGACCAGCACGGAGAGCCGGTCCGCCAGCCGGAAGACCGCGTCCATGTCGTGCTCGATCAGCAGGATGGGCACCTCGCGCTTGAGGGTCTCGAGTAGCTCGGTGAGCCGCGCCGAGCCCTCGGGCCCGAGGCCGGCCATCGGCTCGTCGAGCAGCAGCGCGCGGGGCTCGAGCACCAGCGCACAGGCCACCTCCACCTGGCGGCGCTCGCCATGGGAGAGCGCCGCGACCGGGGTGTCGGCGCGGTGGCCCAGGTGCACCCGTTCGAGCGCCTCGCGGGCGGGGGCCAGCAGGAGAGCATCGCGGGCGACCGGCCGCCAGAAGCGGAAGCTGTGGCCCGCCCGCGCCTGGGCGCCGATCATCACGTTGCGCAGGGCGCTGAGCGGCTCGGCCAGCGACGAGACCTGGAAGCTCCGACCCAGGCCGAGGCGGGCCCGCGCGGCGACGCCCAGGCCGGTGATGTCGCGCCCCGCGAGGCGAATGCGCCCCGCGTCGGGCCTGAGGCTGCCGGCGATCTGGGCGATCAGGGTCGACTTGCCGGCCCCGTTGGGGCCGATCAAGGCATGGATCTCGCCGGCGCGCAGCGTCAGCGAGACATCATGGGTGGCCTGAAGGGCGCCGAAGCGCTTGTGCAGGCCCTCGATCGACAGCACCGTCTCAGCCATGCGGCGTCCCCCCGGCGAGCCAGCCGATCACGCCCTGCCGGGCGAAGAGCACCACGCCGAGCAGCACCAGGCCGAGGAAGAAGAGCCAGTATTCGGTCAGCCCGCCCAGCAGGGTTTCCATCAGCACGTAGACGATGGCGCCGGCCAGCGGCCCGAAGAGGCGACCGACCCCGCCGAGGATGACGATCACCATCAGCTCGCCGGAGAAATGCCAGCTGAGCATGGCGGGGCTGACGAAGCCGTTGAGGTCGGCGTAGAGGGCGCCGGCGAGCCCGGTGATCATGGCCGAGATGACGAAGGCCGTGAGGCGGATGGGGTAGGGCGAGATGCCGGCGGTCGCCAGGCGCGTCTCGTTGAGCCGCGCCATGGTCAGGGCGGCGCCGAAGCGCGACCCCATCAGCCGCGCGGTGATCGCCATGGCGGCAAGCAGCAGGGCGAAGCAGACCAGGAAGAAGCTCAGCGGATCCTGGCTGTCGATCAGCGGCAGGCCGTTGCGCAGGTAGATCGGCAGGCCGTCCTGGCCGCCGTAGCTCGGCCAGGAGTTGGCGAAGTAGTAGACCATCTGGGCGAAGGCCAGGGTGATCATGATGAAGTAGACCCCGGAGGTACGCAGCGAGACGGCGCCGATGGCGAGCGCCAGCAGGCCGCAGGCGAGTAGCGCCACCGCCCATATCACCAGCATGTCGTCGCTGCCGGGCAGGCCCATCAGCAGGCTGCCGTCGAAGGCGTGATAGGCACTGATGCCCGCCACGTAGCCGCCCACGCCGAAGTAGGCGGCATGCCCGAAGCTGATCATGCCGCCATGGCCGAGCGCCAGGTTGAGCCCCACCCCCGCCATCGCCACCAGCACGATGCGGGTGGCCAGGTTGACGTAGTAGGCTTCGCCCAGCAGATGGGCCACTAGCGGAGCCAGCAGGGTCAGCGTCAGCAGAGCGACGTGGACCAGCCCCTGGCGGCCGAGGCGGGGGGCGCCCATGGGAGCGGCGGCGGTGTCGTGGGGACGCTCGGTCGAGTGCTCAGTCATGGGCGGCGAAGAGTCCCTGCGGCTTGAAGGCGAGGATGACGGCCATGAGGATGTAGATCAGCATGGCGGCGAGGGCGGTGCCCACCCCGGCGGCCTCGGAGGGGCTCATGAAGAGGCCGAACAGCGCCGGCAGGAAGATGCGTCCCAGGGTATCCACCACGCCGACCAGGATCGCCCCCAGCAGCGCGCCCTTGATGGAGCCGATGCCGCCGATCACGATCACCACGAAGGCCAGGATCAGCACCGGCTCGCCCATGCCCACCTGCACCGATTGCAGCGCCCCCACCAGGGAGCCGGCGAGCCCCGCTAGGGCGGCTCCCAGGGCGAACACCAGGGTGTAGAGCCGGCGGATGTCGATGCCCAGGGCGCCGATCATCTCGCGATCGCTCTCGCCGGCGCGGATGCGCATGCCCAGGCGCGTGCGCGAGATCAGCAGGTAGAGGCCGGCGGCGATGAGCACCCCCACGGCGATGATCATCAGCCGATAGACCGGATAGCGGGCGCCGCCGGGCAGGGCCACCGAGCCCGCAAGCCATTCCGGCGGGCTGAGCCAGAGCGGCGAGGAGCCGAACAGCCAGCGCGTGCCCTCGGAGAAGATCAGGATCAGCGCGAAGGTGGCGAGCACCTGATCCAGGTGCGAACGGTGATAGAGGCGACGTATCACCAGCAGCTCCACCACGGCGCCCGCGGCGGCGGCCGCGAGGCTGCCGGCGGCTAGGCCCAGCAGGAAGGAGCCGGTCGAGGCGGTAGTGAGGGCGGTCACGTAGGCGCCGACCATGTAGAAGGAGCCGTGGGCCAGGTTGATCAGCCCCATGACGCCGAACACCAGCGTCAGGCCGCTGGCCATCAGGAACAGCATGGTGCCGAGCTGCAGGCCGTTGATGAGTTGCTCGATCAGCAGGGTCGCGCTCACGTCAAAAGGTCCAGGGTCGGGAAGCGGGGGAGCCGGGCCGCGAGCGGCCCGGGGGCGGGATCACATCCGGCACTGCTCGGCGTAGACGTCCTGGATGTCCTCGATGGCGAGGCCGACCAGGCGGTTGGTGGGCTTGCCGTCCGTGCCCTCGACCACCTCGCGGACGTAGATGTCCTGGATCGGGTGCTGGTTGGGGCCGAAGCGGAAGTCGCCGCGCACCGAGGCGAAATCGGCCGCGCGCAGGGCCTCGCGGAAGGCGTCCTGGTCGTCGGGGTGCGCCTCGTCCAGGGCGCTCAGGATCAGGCGCGCGGTGTCGTAGCCCTGGGCCGCGTAGAGGGTCGGGGTGCGCTCGTGGGCCGCCCGGAAGGCCTCGACGAAGGCCCGGTTGGCCGCGTTGTCCAGATCGTAGGCCCACTCTGAGGTGTTCATGGCGCCGATCGCCGCCTGGCCGACCGCCTGGATGATGATCTCGTCGAAGGAGAAGGCCGCGCCGAACACCGGCATCTCGACGCCCGAGTTCTGCCACTGCTTCATGAAGGAGATGCCCATGCCGCCGGGCAGGAAGAAGAACAGGCTGTCGGCCTCGCTGGCGCGGATCTGGGCGATCTCGGCGGCGTAGTCGGTCTGGCCGAGCTGGGTGTAGAGCTCGTCGACCACCTCGCCGCCATCCACCTCGCCCTCATAGAGGTGCTTGAAGCCGGCCAGGGCGTCGGTGCCGGCGGGGTAGTTGGGGGCCATCAGCAGCGGGCGCTCGAAGCCCTGCTCGCGCATGTAGGCGCCCATGGCGCCGTGCAGGTTGTCGTTCTGGTAGGCCACGTTGAAGTAGTTCTCGTGGCACAGGCGACCGGCCAGCGCCGAGGGGCCGGCATTGGGCGAGAGGTAGAAGGTGCCCTGTCGCACCACCGAGGGCACCACGGCCATGGCCAGGTTGGACCAGATGATGCCGGTCATGATGTCGACCTCATCGCGCTGCATGAACTCGTTGGAGAGCGTCTTGGCGAGGTCCGGGCGACGGGCGTCGTCCTGGATCAGCACCTCGATGTCGTCGCGCGCCGCCTGGTCGATGGCGAGCATGAAGCCGTCGCGCACGTCGACGCCGAGATGCGAGCCGCCGCCCGAGAGCGTGGTGATCATGCCGATCCGGACTTCCTCGGCCTGGACCGTGGCCACGGCGGTCGTCATCAGCAGGCCGAGGCCGGCGCGGGTCAGCTTGTTCATGGAAATGCCCTCTGGTGTCCTGATGGGTTCATGCCGGAAGAGGCCGCACCGCGAGCTCGCTGCGCCGGTGCCGGCAATATCTCGCCGCTTTGTCGTTTAGGTCGATACCCTGTCGCTCGTCTCGGTACCGTACTATGAAAGCGCCGGCGGCCTCTCCACGCTGTGCTATCGCTTTGCCACCGCGCTTCTGCGCCGGCGGGCTGCCGGGGGCGCCACAAGGATCGCCTCGACCGACGCCCCAGGATTGACACCGTCATCGGCAGGCGCGAGTCTGGTGTCTCGCGGGCCGCGCATGCCGTCGCTACCGGCCGTCGAGCAAGGGAGGTGTCCATGCTGGAAGATTGCACGAATGCCCAGGAACGCTGGGGTGGTGTCCACCAGCTGATCGATCGTTGGCTCGAGGCGCGTCGTGCGCTGCTGGTCCACTTCGTCGATCTCAAGGCATCCTGCGATGCCGAGTTGGAGGCGGTGTCAAAGGCCCATATCGATGCCTTCAGCGAGCTGCTGATGGACTACATCAGCGCCGGCCACTTCGAGATCTATCCGCAGCTGCGCGAGGAGGCCCGTGCCTTCGACGACGAGCCCGCCCTGGCGCTGGCCGACCGGCTGATGGAGCGGCTCGAGATGTCCACCGAGCTGGTGCTCGCCTTCGACGAGGACTACGCCTCCTCGGCGCGCTGCGAACAGCACCTCGCGCGGTTGCCGGCCTGGATCGATCGCCTCACCAAGGGGCTCGGCGAACGCTTCGAGCTCGAGGATCAGTTGATCGCCCGGCTGCACGCGGCCCACTCGCCCGATGCCATTCGCACCGAGGCCGACTCCCGGGCCTGAGCGGCTCGATGGCGTTGCCGGTGCGTGGCACCAAAAGACCCCATGGGATGTCGTGTCCCATGGGGTCTTGTCGTTTCTCGGCGGTAAGGCTCACTCGGCGGGCCTAGCCGCAGGTCGAATTGAGTTTTGTGCAGTGCAGGCATAACATCTTGGCGGTTCGCATTCCGGCCAGGGTGGGCAGCCGGTCCACCGGGCTTATCCTCACGGCGACAACCCGCGCGTTGACAACCCAAGGAGCCACCATGAAAGACCCCGTCCGTATTGCCATCACCGGTGCTGCCGGCCAGATCAGCTACTCCCTCGCCTTCCGCATCGCCTCCGGCGACATGCTCGGCAAGGACCAGCCGGTCATCCTGCAGCTGCTGGAGATCACCCCGGCCATGGACGCCCTCAACGGCGTGGTGATGGAGCTCAACGACTGTGCCTTCCCGCTGGTGCAGGACATCGTGGCCACCGACGACGCCAACGTTGCCTTCAAGGATGCCGATTTCGCCCTGCTGGTCGGCGCGCGTCCGCGCGGTCCGGGCATGGAGCGCAAGGACCTGCTCGAGGCCAACGCCGCGATCTTCTCCGTTCAGGGCAAGGCGCTGAACGACCACGCCAGCCGCGACGTGCGGGTGCTGGTGGTCGGCAACCCGGCCAACACCAACGCCCTGATCGCCTCCTGCAATGCGCCGGACCTGGATGCGGGTCAGTTCACCGCGATGATGCGCCTGGATCACAACCGCGCCAAGACGCAGCTGGCCCAGAAGGCCGACAAGCACGTCACCGACGTCGAGTCCATGGTGGTGTGGGGCAACCACAGCGCGACCCAGTACCCGGATCTGGCGCACTGCAAGGTCGCCGGTACCCCGGCCCTCGAGCTGGTCGACCGCGAGTGGTACGAGAACGACTTCATCCCCACCGTGCAGCAGCGCGGCGCCGCCATCATCAAGGCGCGCGGGGCCTCCTCCGCGGCGTCTGCCGCCTCCGCCGCCATCGATCACATGCGTGACTGGGCGCTGGGCACCGACGAAGTGGTCAGCATGGGCATTCCCGCCGACGGCAGCTACGGCGTCGAACCGGGCATCATGTACTCCTACCCGGTGGTCTGCAAGAACGGTCAGTACGAGATCGTTCAGGGCCTTTCGATCGACGAGTTCAGCCGCGGCCGCATGCAGGCGACCGAGAACGAGCTGCGCGAAGAGCGCGCCGCCGTCGAGCACCTGCTGGGCTAAGCATCGCCTCTGTCGCGACACGAAAAACCCCGCCGGCCGGCGGGGTTTTTTGCGTCTGGGCATTGCCTGGATGGTCGAGGCGAGCGGCTCAGTCGCGCAGGCTGATGATGCGCCAGCCGCGGGCCTCGGCCACCTCGCGAAGGCTCGGGTCGGGGTCCACCGCCACCGGGTGCTCGACCTCCTCGAGCAGTGCCAGGTCGTTATGGGAATCGCTGTAGAACCAGCTGCCGTCCAGGGTCAAGTCGCGGTCGGCGAGCCATGCCTCGAGCCGCTGGACCTTGCCCTCGCGGTAGCTGGGGATGCCCAGCGCGCGACCGGTATAGCGGCCGTCGACCTTCTCGGGCTCCACGGCGATCAGCTCGTCGATGCCCAGGCGCTCGGCGATGGGGCCGGTGATGAAGCGATTGGTGGCGGTGATGATCATCAGGGTGTCGCCGCGCGAGCGGTGGCGTGCCACCAGCTCCTCGCCCCGGGAGAGGATGTGCGGCTCGATCTTGCTCGCCATGAACTGCTGGTGCCAGGAGGCGAGCTGCTCGGGACTGTTTGCCGCCAGCGGCTGCAGCGCTACCTCGAGGAAGGCCTGCATGTCCAGGGTGCCCGCCTCGTAGTCGGCCATGAAGCGGTCGTTGGCCTCCCGGTAGGCGACCGGGTCGACGGCTCCCTGTTCCAGCAGGAACTCGCCCCAGGCATGGTCGCTGTCGATCGACAGCAGCGTGTTGTCCAGGTCGAAGATGGCCAGGCTCACTGCGTTCCCCTCGGGTGTTGTTGATTTGGATGGACGCGCGCGGTGCGGTCACGGCAAGGACATCGATTATGGCAGAAGCGATGACGCGCTTCGAGCGCCTGAGCCGGGCGGGTTGGCCGCTTGGCTAAGGCTTGTATCCTGAATTCAAGCAATAAGTGCAGCACCTGCGGTATCCAGGGCTCCTGAGTATTCCCCCAGGAATACCTGTGCCGGTGTCCGATAGCCGAGCCGTTTTCGAGGGCGGTCATTCAGCTTCCTGAGCACCCTGCGAAGCTCGGCATCGGTGACCTGGCGGAAGTCCGTTCCCTTGGGAAAGTACTGCCGTATCAGGCCATTGGTGTTCTCGTTGGTCCCACGCTGCCCGGAGCAGTAGGGATCACAGAAGTATGTCGCTGCTGTCACTGCCTTGGACACGGCTTGGTGCTCGGCGAATTCGGAGCCATTGTCCAGCGTGATGGTCTGGACCGCGCCCCGACGAGGTTTCAGTAGG
>NZ_FPAQ01000043.1 GCF_900116405.1 Halomonas saccharevitans
CACTACGCGCACCGGCTGGTGGAGCGCCAGGCCGAGCTGCGCAAGCACGGCCTGCTGCCCTGGCTGCGTCCCGACGCCAAGAGCCAGCTGACCTTCCGCTACGACGAGGCGGGCAAGCCCTGCGCCGTGGATGCCGTGGTGCTCTCCACCCAGCACGACCCGGAGATCGACCAGGAGGAGCTGCGCAAGATGGTGCGCCGCGAGATCATCGAGCAGGTGATCCCCGCCGAGTGGCTGACCGCGACCACCCAGTACCACATCAACCCCACCGGCAAGTTCGTGATCGGCGGTCCGGTGGGCGACTGCGGCCTGACCGGGCGCAAGATCATCGTCGATACCTATGGCGGCACTGCCCGCCACGGCGGCGGCGCCTTCTCCGGCAAGGACCCGTCCAAGGTCGATCGCAGCGCCGCCTATGCGGGCCGCTACGTGGCCAAGAACCTGGTTGCCGCCGGGCTCGCCGACAAGTGCGAGATCCAGGTCTCCTACGCCATCGGCGTGGCCGAGCCCACCTCGGTCTCGATCAACACCTTCGGCACCGGCAGGGTGGAGGACGCCCGGATCATCGAGCTGGTGCGCCAGCACTTCGATCTGCGCCCCAACGCCATCACCCGCATGCTCGATCTGCTGCACCCCATGTATCAGCTGACCGCGGCCTACGGCCACTTCGGTCGCGAGCCCTTCGAATCGAGCTATACCTGGACCGATACCCAGGGTGAGGAGCACACCGAGACCTTCACGGCCTTCCCCTGGGAGAAGACCGACCGGGCCGCCGCCCTGCGTCAGGCCGCCGGCCTCTAGGCGATCGCCTGAGGCGATGACGGGCCCCGTTGGCGCTGCCGGCGGGGCCCGTTGCGTTTCGAGTGCTGTTTCGAGTGCTATGGTCAAGTCAGTCCATTAGCAGGAGCCGCCATGGCCTCCCGAGTATCGGCCGGTCTGCTGGTTTTCTCCCTGGCCCTTTCCCTGGCCCTTCCCCTCCTTCTGACGAGCCTTCCGGCGCGGGCCGCGACTTGCCCGGGCGGGGCCGAGGCGCCGTCCGAATCCGAGCTCAATGCCCTGGCCCGGCGGCTGGCCGAGTGGGACGACGCCTACTACCGCCGCGGCGAGTCCCCGGTCAGCGATGCCCTCTACGATCAGGCCCGCCGGCAGTTCGAGGCCTGGCGACGCTGCTTTCCCGCGCGGGCCCCCGAGGCCTCAATGCCGAACCATCTCGAGGGCGAGGCGAGCCATCCGATCTACCAGACCGGGCTCGCCAAGCTCGAGGATGCGGCCACGGTGCGCCGCTGGCTGGCGCGCCGCAATGACGTCTGGCTGCAGCCCAAGGTGGACGGCGTGGCGGTGACGCTGGTCTATCGCGATGGCCGGCTGGTTCGGGCGATCAGCCGCGGCGATGGTCGCCACGGCCAGGACTGGACGGCGGCGGCACGGCGCCTTCCCGCCGTGCCCGCGCGGCTGCCGGAGGCGGTCGATGCGCTGCTGCAGGGCGAGCTCTATCGGCGCCTCGAGGATCATGTCCAGGCCGAGTCCGGCGGCGTCGGGGCGCGCAGCGAGGTGGCCGGGTGGCTGGCCCGCGAGGTGTTGTCCAGTGAGGCGGCGGCGCGCGTCGGGCTCTTCGTCTGGGACTGGCCGGATGGCCCGCCCGCCATGCGCGAGCGCCTCGCGGGGCTCGCGCGTCTGGGGTTTGCCGAGAGCGCCGCGCTGACGCACCCCGTCGCGACGCTTGAGAAAGTCGAACGCTTTCGCGAGCGCTGGTATCGCGGCCCGCTGCCCTTCGCCACCGACGGCGTGGTGCTGCGCCAGGGGCGTCGCCCGGCGGGAGAGGGCTGGCAGGCCGAGCCGCCGGACTGGGCCGCGGCCTGGAAGCATCCGCCGCGGGAGGCCCTGGCCGAGGTGCGCGGCGTGGAGTTTCGCATCGGGCGCACCGGAAGAATCACGCCGCTATTGCACCTGATGCCCGTCGCCCTGGACGGCCGGGTGATCCGCCGGGTCAGCGCCGGCTCGCTGGATCGCTGGCGCGAGCTCGACATCCGCCCCGGGGATCGGGTGGCCATCGTCCTGGCCGGCCTGACCATCCCCCGACTCGACGGCGTGGTGTGGCGCGCCGCCACGCGCCCGGCCCTCTCCCCGCCCGCGGCGGCGGACTATCATGCGCTGAGCTGCCTGCGGCTCACGCCGGGCTGCGAGGCGCAGTTCCTCGAGCGCCTCGCCTGGCTGGGCGGTCCCGAGGGGCTCGACCTGCCGGGCGTTGGGCCCGGCACCTGGGCCGCCCTGGTCGACGCGGGGCTGATCGGCGACCTGCTGGACTGGCGGGCCCTGGGCGCTCCGGCGCTGCGTCGCGCCCACGGCATCGGCGAGAAGCGAGCCGCGGCCCTGGTGGCGGCCTTCACGGGCACGCATGCGTCGCCGTTTTCCCGCTGGCTCGAGGCGCTGGGCGCGCCGCCCGGCGTCGAAGCCGCCCTGCCGGCGGACTGGACGACGCTTTCCGAGCGAAGCCGCCGCGACTGGCGAGCGCTACCCGGCGTGGGACCCGATCGCGCCGCGGCGCTGGTCGACTTCTTCGCCCATCCCGAGGTGCGGGCGCTGGCACGACGGCTGGGCGAGGCCGGCACTGATGGTTTCTAGGGTGGGACGGTTTCTAGCCGGGTCCCTTTCAGGGGCGCCAGGAGGAGGCCCTGCGTTGGTTGTCCGGGATTCCGCTCACTGCCTATAGTGAAGGTCACGCTCTTTACCGGGAAAGAGGTGACGCATGAACCACCCCGCCGTATCCGCTCCCCTCACCAACGACTGCAAGGTCGCCGACCTTGCGCTCGCCGACTGGGGCCGCCGCGAGATCCGCATCGCCGAGACCGAGATGCCGGCACTGATGACCCTGCGTGAGCAGTATCGCGACCGGCAGCCGCTGGCCGAGGCGCGCATCGCCGGCTGCATCCACATGACCATCCAGACCGCGGTGCTGATCGAAACCCTGGTGGCGCTGGGCGCCTCGGTGCGCTGGTCGTCGTGCAACATCTTCTCCACCCAGGACCACGCCGCCGCCGCCATCGCCGCCGCCGGCATCCCGGTGTTCGCCTGGAAGGGCGAGACCGAGGAGGAGTTCTGGTGGTGCATCGAGCAGACCGTGGAGGGCCCCGATGGCTGGACGCCCAACCTGGTGCTCGACGACGGCGGCGACCTGACGGCGCTGCTCCACGAGAAGCGCCCGGAGCTGCTGGACGCCATCCACGGCATCTCCGAGGAGACCACCACCGGCGTGCATCGCCTGCAGGAGATGCTGGGCGACGGTCTGCTCAGGGTACCGGCGATCAACGTCAACGATGCCGTCACCAAGTCCAAGAACGACAACAAGTACGGCTGCCGCCACTCGCTGAACGACGCCATCAAGCGCGCCACCGACCATCTGCTGGCCGGCAAGCAGGCGCTGGTGGTGGGCTATGGCGACGTGGGCAAGGGCTCGGCCGCCTCACTGCGCCAGGAAGGGATGATCGTGCGCATCGTCGAGATCGACCCGATCTGCGCCATGCAGGCCTGCATGGACGGCTTCGAGGTGGTCTCGCCCTACCGGGAGGGGATCAACCGGGGCGAGGCGAGCGTCGATGGCGAGCTGCTCTCGCGCATCGACCTGGTGGTGACCGCCACCGGCAATATCCACGCCTGCGACGCGGCCATGCTCCAGGCCCTCAAGCGGGGGGCGGTGGTCTGCAACATCGGCCACTTCGACAGCGAGATCGACACCGCCTACATGCGTCGCCACTGGCACTGGGAGGAGGTGAAGCCCCAGGTGCACCAGATCTATCGCGACAGCAAGCCGGGGAACTTCGATCCCGATAGCCGCGACTACCTGATCCTGCTCGCCGAGGGACGCCTGGTGAACCTGGGCAACGCCACCGGCCACCCCTCACGGGTGATGGACGGCTCCTTCGCCAACCAGGTGCTGGCGCAGATCCATCTCTACGACGGGCGCTTCGCCGAGCTTCCCGAGGGGGATCGCCGCGATGCCCTGGGTGTCTCGGTGCTGCCGCGCCACCTCGACGAGGAGGTGGCGCGCTACATGGTCGAGGGCTTCGGCGGCGTGCTCACCCGCCTCACCGAGGAGCAGTCCGACTACACCGGCGTGGCCGTCGACGGCCCCTACAAGCCCGACGCCTACCGCTACTGATTTCTGATACAGCCTTGTTTAACGCATGGGACATTACTCGAGGCTGATCCGGCGACAGGCCCCGGAGCGCCGGACCGGCGAGGGGGCGCTGTGAACCCTTCCCTGGGCGCTACCGATGCCATCCCTGGCATAGGACCCCCTCTTCGGCGCCTCTCGTTGTGCATTGCCAAGTTGCATTCGTTAGATCCCGGCGGCTCGCATCATCAGCGTCAGGTAGAGCGGGATCAGTAGCGGCGCGGCGAGGGTCGTGATCAGCACCGCCAGGGCGCCCTTCTCCGGGGCGATGCCGAGCTCCATGGCCACCACCACCACGTTGGCGGCCATGGGCACCACGCCGATCAGCAGCAGCGCCAGAGCCAGCTCGCTGGAAAGGGGGACGAGCGCCTGGAGCCCCATCACCCCGGCGAGCGCCAGCAGCGGCCAGAAGGCGTAGCGGATCACCACGCAGGCGCCGATGAAGCGCCAGTCGAGCTGGCGAATGCTTACCCGCCCCAGCGTCATGCCGATGATCATCATGCCCAGCAGGGTGTAGGTGGCGGGGAAGGCCGCCAGGCCCTCCATCACCGCGCCGGGCAGGGTGATGTCCGCCCCGCTCACCAGCAGCGCGGCGAGGAAGGCGTAGATCAGCGGCAGCCGGGCGATCTTGGTCAGGCTCTGGCGCACCGAGAACTGTCCCCGGGCGCTCAGGTAGAAGCCCACCGTGAACTCGTAGAGGGTCACCCCCAGCACGCCGAAGAGATAGAGCGTCACCCCCTGGGGCGGCAGCAGCACCAGCGCCACCGGCAGGCCGAAGTAGCCGGTGTTGCCGGTGCCGGAGGAGAAGGCCAGCAGGGCGCTCTCCTGGGGGGCGAAGCCGTGTCGTGCCAGCCGGTGCACGACCACGGCGATCAGGCTCGACACCGCGAACAGTGCGGCGGTCAGCAGCAGGTAGTCGGGCGTGGGGTCGCCCAGCACCAGGCCGCGGAAGAAGGTCAGCGGGGCGACCAGGTAGATCAGCAGGGTGGCCACGGGGCGCGGGTCCACCGCCAGGCGGCGGGCGGCCAGCCAGCCCAGGCCGATGTAGGCGAGCAGGGTCCAGAGGGGCCCCATCAGGGTGCCGGGGTCGATCGAGGTCATGTCCTTCCTTGGCTCGCGGCGGTTGCCGTCGCGTCTCTGTATGAAAAGGATTGATGTTGCGTCGCGTATCTTTCATTAGTCGACGGATACGTCGCCGGTCAGAATAGCCTCAATATGCACCGCTTTCATGAGGTCGACCGATGAGCACGCTGGAACATCCGCTGGGAATCAGCTTCGAATTCTTCCCGCCCAACACCGACGCCGGGCGCGAGAAGCTGGTTGGCGTCCGCGATGCCCTGGCCGGCCGCGCGCCGCGCTTCTTCTCGGTCACTTACGGCGCCGGGGGCTCCACCCAGGCCCGCACCCTGAACACCGTGAACATGGTGCGCGAGTCGGGTTTCACCACCGCGCCGCACCTCTCCTGCATCGGCAGCGACAAGGGCGAGCTGCGCGAGCTGCTGACGCGCTACCGGGAGGACGGCATCGACAGCCTGGTGGCGCTGCGCGGCGACCTGCCCTCCGGCATGGGCGGGGGCGGCGTCGGCCAGCTGCGTTACGCCAACGAGCTGGTCGAGTTCATCCGCGAGGAGACCGGCGACCACTTCGAGATTGCCGTGGCCGCCTACCCCGAGTCCCATCCCCAGGCGCCGAACTTCGAGCGCGACCTCGCGAACTTCGCCCGCAAGATGCAGGCCGGTGCCAACCTCGCCATCACCCAGTACTTCTTCACCGCCGAGGCCTACTTCCACTTCGTCGAGCGGGCCCGCGCCCTGGGCGTCGAGGCGCCTATCGTGCCGGGCATCATGCCGATCACCAACTACGCCAAGCTGGCGCGTTTCTCCGACGCCTGCGGCGCCGAGATCCCGCGCTGGATCCGCAAGCAGCTTGAGGCCTATGGCGACGACAGCGAGGCGATCGCCGCCTTCGGCGAGGAGGTGATCTCGCGGCTCTGTCAGCGCCTTCTAGACGGCGGCGCGCCGGGCCTGCACTTCTATACCCTCAACCAGGCGACTCCCTGCCTGCGTATCCTCGACAATATCACCGGCTGAGCGCAGCCCAACCAATCCGGCCTCGTCATGAACGCAACGGGCCCCGCCAGTGGCGGGGCCCGTTGCGTTGCAGGGGCTCTCTTGGTCAGCCGGGCTGTGATCAGCCGGTGGCGACGGCCTTGTCGCCCCCGCCGTGGCGGCCGCGCTGCAGGATGAACATCAGCGCGCCGATGGCGAGCCCGGCGACGTCCGAGTAGATGCCGCCGTAGATCATGCAGACGGCGCCGATCAGCATCACCAGCCGCTGCCAGGCCTTGACCGGCCCGAAGAACCAGGCCTGGACGGTGGCGGCCAGCATCACGATGCCGAGCGTGGCGGTCACGCCCACGCGCAGGATCTGCATCCAGGACCCTTCCATCAGCATCGCCGGGCTGTAGAAGAACATGAAGGGCACGATGAAGGCCGCCAGGCCGATCTTGAACGAGGCCACCGAGGTGCCCATGGCGTTGTCGCCGGAGATGCCTGCCGCCGCGTAGGAGGCCAGCGCCACCGGCGGGGTGATCGCCGAGACCACCGCGAAGTAGAACACGAAGAAGTGCGCCACCAGCGGCTGGATGCCGATGTTGATCAGGCCCGGGGCGACCACCGAGGCGGCCACCGCGTAGGCCGCCGTGGTCGGCATGCCCATGCCCAGCAGGATCGAGATGCACATGGCGAAGATCAGCGCCAGCAGCTGGCTGACGCCGGCTAGACCCAGCAGCAGCGAGGAGAAGCGCGCGCCGACCCCGGTCAGCGAGATCACCCCGACGATCAGGCCGGCGCAGGCGCACACGGCGATGATCTGGATGGCCATGGTGCCGGCCAGCTGCAGTGCCCGCAGTATCGCCGGGATGCCCATCTTGTGGGGCGAGAACCAGCTCACCACGGCCGCCGAGGCGGTGGCCAGGGTGCCGGCGCGGATCACCGAGTAGCCCATGAACAGCGCGGCGATCAGGATGATGATCGGCGCGAACAGGTAGACCTGCTTGATCAGCCTGGAGAACAGCGGGATCTCCTCTTTGCGCATGCCGCGCATGCCCTTGCGGGCCGCCTCGAAGTCGACCATGCAGTAGATCGACAGGAAGTAGAGGATGGCGGGGATCAGCGCCGCCACGGCGATCTCGGTGTAGGGGATGCCGGTGATCTCGGCCATGATGAAGGCGCCGGCGCCCATGATCGGCGGCATGATCTGCCCGCCGGTGGAGGCGGCGGCCTCGATGGCCCCGGCGCTTCTGGCCGGGTAGCCGACCTTCTTCATCAGCGGGATGGTCAGCGAGCCGGTGGAGACCACGTTGCCGGCGCTGGTGCCGTTGATCATGCCCATCAGGCCCGAAGCGAAGATTGACACCTTGGCGGGGCCGCCACGCGCCCGGCCGGCGGCGGCGAAGGCGAAGTTGACGAAGTAGTCACCGACCTTCGAGGCCTGCAGGAAGGCGGCGAAGATGATGAACAGGATGATGTAGGTCGAGGAGACCGCGGTGGTCGGCCCGAGGATGCCAGCGTCGGTGTAGACCTGGCTGAAGAAGCGGCCCACCGAGAGCCCCGGATAACCGAGAAAGCCCGGCAGGTAGGGGCCGGCGAACACGTAGACCAGGAAGATGGCCGAGATCACCACCAGCGCCAGGCCGGCGACGCGGCGCGTCAGCTCGAGGATCAGCAGCGAGCCGGCGATGGCGGCGTAGGAGATGCCCATCGGCGCGAAGGAGGTGCCGGTGGCGGCGCGCAGGGGGCTGTTGAACATCACCAGCAGGTAGCCGGCCACGGCCAGCGCACAGACCATCAGTACCAGGTCGGCCGGCGACAGGCGGTCGCGGAACTGGCGATAGCTCCAGGAGAGCAGGATGCCGGCCACGGTGGCCAGTATCAGCGGGTAGCCGTAGTGCCAGGTCTCGATGGCCGGGTCGATGCGCATGGCACCGCCGCTCATCGCCTGGTACATCATCACCACCCGCACCAGGGCATAGACGGCCGGGATCAGCAGCGCATAGCTTGCCCAGGAGAGCCAGGCGGAGGAGCGACGGTGCTCCTCGTCGGCGAAGCGCGTGCCGGCGTAGAGGCCGTAGCCGAGGATCAGCGCGCCGGCGATGTGCACGATGCGAAACGACCAGGTCTCCAGCGGATAGAGGTTCAGCGAGATCAGGTGAAAGCTGGAGTAGGCGATGGCCAGGGCACCGAAGAGCAGCCACTGCCAGCCGGTATAGAGCCGTCGGTTGGACTCCACGGCGGCGTCGTCGACGCCCTCGGCGTTGACCGTCTCGACGACGTCGTCATGCGGCGCGCCGTCACGGGATTCGGGGGTATGGGACATGGATGGCACCCTTGAGGGGTTGTCGGAGGGGCACGAAAGCGGCCTCCCGCCACGCGCTCGTGGCGCGACGGGAGGCGCTCGGTCGGATCAGCGGATCAGAGCTTCAGGTCTTCCGGGATCTCGTAACCGTTCTCCTCGTACCAGCGCACGGCGCCCGGGTGGAAGGGCAGTACGGTGTTGTACTCGATGTTCTCCGGGATGCTGGTCGCGGCGCTGCGGTGGACGTCGCGCATGCGGTCGTTGTTCTCCATGCTCAGCTTGGTGACTTCGTAGACGAAGTCCTCCGGCAGGTCGCAGTTGGCGATGGTGAAGTTCCACATGGAGACGGCGCGGGCATCCTCCTCGAGGGTCTGGTAGGTGCTGGCCGGGATCTGGAACGCGGAGACCGGGAAGGCTTCGAGCACCGTCTGCTGCTCCTCCTCGGTGAACTCGATGATATTGACGTCGGTCTGCACCTCGAGCTGGCTGACGGCGGGGATCGGGATGCCGGCGGCGAAGGCGATGACGTCGATCAGGCCGTCCTGCAGCTGGCCGCCGAGGTCGGACCAGCCGCCGTTGCGGCGATCGAACTCCACGCCCAGGGTCTCGAGCATGGCCGGGAAGTAGGTGTCGGAGGTGGAGGCCGCCGGGCCGAAGCCGATGCGCGCGCCGTCCGGGATGTCCTCGATCGAGGTGATGCCGCTGTCGGAAAGCGCCGTGATCGAGAAGGGCGTCTCGTACATCGGGAAGAGCGCACAGACGTTGTCCATGGACAGGCCGGGGGCGAGCGGGCTCTCGCCGGCCAGCGCCTCGGCGGCCGGTCCCATGGTGGTCAGGCCCAGGGCGACGTCGCCGCCGTGCACCAGCGCCATGTTCTGGGTCGGGCCGCCGGTGACCTCGCCGCCGCCGGAGATGCCGAGCTCGTCGGCGATCAGGTTGGCCCAGCCGGAGCCGTAGACGAAGTAGGTGCCGCCCTGGCTGGCGGTGCCCACGGTGAAGCTCTCGGGCCAGTCGCTGCGGTCCTGGGCCGAGGCCGAGGCGGCGACCAGCAGGGTGCCGGCCAAGGTGCCGGTCAGCGTGCCGATGAGGATCCGTGAGGTGGCGTTGCGCATGGCGTCTCTCCTGTTATGCGTTGGTCTTGTCGTGTGCCCGGGTGACGGTGTCCGGGGCTGCATGCCGTCGGCCTCAGTATGGTCACCGGGAGGGTGACCTGCCGTGATCCAGGCCGGAGTGGCATCAACGCCCTTAAAGCAGCAAGCGCCGCGCCAGAGTGGGTTTCTTCCTTTTTTTTCAGTCGCTTAGGGAGATGTCGTTCGACCTTGGTCGAAACGAGGAAGGCGTGCCGGGGCCGGGATCCCGCACGCAGCGGGGCGCGGGGTGTGCGGATATCCGCACGGCAGGGCGCGGCGGGCCTCAGGCCGCGACGGCGGGGGGCGAGGCCAGTGCCGCGGTCAGGCGGCTGGCCTGGTGGAGGTCGTTCATCAGCGAGGAGGCCAGCCAGGGATCCAGGCGCTGGTGGCGCAGCCGCTCGGCCAGCTCGTGCTGCCAGTGGCGGCGCACCTCCTCGAGGGGCGTGCCGATATCGGCGGCGGGCTCGTTGGCCAGCCGGTTGAGGCCCTCGGCGACGGCCAGGCGCAGGTCGTCGTGGGCCTCGCGCAGGGGGCTTCCCGCCGCGGCATGGCGCAGCAGGCTGCGCTGCAGCACCTCGCCGAAGCGCACCGCCTCGACCAGGCGCAGCGTGCGCGCATAGAGGGCCTCGAGGCGCGCCTCCTGGGCGTCGGTGAGCGGCATGTCGATACGCGAGTAGAAGTCGAGGATCTCCGCCATCAGCGGCTTGATGCGCTCGTGGTAGCGCGTGTTCACCGGCGGCCAGGCCTCGGGATCGATGGGCGCGGCGATCACGGCGCGGCTGGGTGGGTGGCCGATCACCTCGCCGCTCGGCACCAGCAGCGCCGAGGCGAGCAGGTGGTAGGTGCGCCGCTCCAGTCGCCGGCACTCCTGCTCGATGGCCGCGAGCGCCGTGTCCGCGTGCTGCAGGGCGGTGGCGTCCAGGTAGCGCGCCTGGGACGGCGAGAGCCGCGCCGGTTCGGGGAAGAGGCGCTCCAGGCGCGCCGAAAGTCGCGGGATGAAGGGCAGCATCAGCGCGATGCCCAGGCCGTTGAAGAGGGTGTGGAAGAGCGCCAGCTTCAGCGGCCAGGCGTCGGGGGCGAGCCCGATCAGCTGGGCGATGCGGTCCACCAGCCCGGCCATCGGCAGCAGCAGGGCCAGGGCCACGGCCGCGGTGACCAGGTTGAAGATCACATGGGCCCCGGCCAGGCGGCGGCCGGCGGTGCTGGCGCCGAAGGCGCCGATCACCGCGGTCACGGTGGTGCCGATGTTGGCGCCGACCGCGATGGCCCGCGAGGGGCGTCGGGTAGCGGTGTGCAGCCAGCGATCCAGAGTGCCGCCGGAGAGGCGCTTGATGGCCTCCTCCAGGTGAGTCATGCCCCACAGGAAGAGCCCCAGCCCGGCGGCTAGGGTGGCGATGTCCAGCCGCGCGACCAGTAGGGCCGCCGCGGCGCCGAACCCGAGCAGTTCGAGCAGGCGGCGCTGCGGTAGCAGGGCGACCGCCGCTCCCTGGCCCATGCGCGCCTCAGCGTCCCTTGGGGTCGAGGATCTTGACGGTCTGCAGGTCGGAGGCCTGCTGCTCCTCGCGCTCGCGATTGACCCGGGTCTCGAGCTCGGGGAGCGATTCGTCCTCGATGGGCAGCTGCTCGAAGAAGTCGCAGCTGACGCAGTCGCGGTAGCGCACGCCGTTCTGCTCCCAGGCGCGGATGCGATCCATCTCGGCGCAGCGCGGGCAGATGGCGCCGGCGATAAAGCGTTTCTGGACGGTCATGAAGGGCTCCGGTCGATGGGGGCGCGTTCAGGCGGCGCGGGTGCGCTGCCATTCTGCCTCGGCGCAGCTTGGGCAGAAAGCGCGGGCAATGGCGCCGGTAAAGAGCGGGAGACGACGCTCGCATCGTCTCCACGGGGATGACCGCCGGGAGGCCCCGGCGGCCGGGTCGCGCAGGTGGCTTTGTCAGGCGGCCCTGATGCCGCAATGGCGCAGCAGCGGCTCGACGCTGGGTTCGCGGCCGCGGAAGGCGCGGAACAGCTCGGCGGCGTCGCGGGAGCCGCCGCGCTCGAGGATCTCGGTGCGGAAGCGCCGCCCGGTCTCGGGGTCGAAGATGCCGGCCTCCTCGAAGGCGCTCCAGGCATCCGCCGAGAGCACCTCGGCCCACTTATAGCTGTAGTAGCCCGCCGCATAGCCGCCGGCGAAGATGTGCCCGAAGCCGTTCTGGAAGCGGTTGAAGTCGGCCCGCGGCACCACCGAGACGGCGTCGCGCACCGCGTCGAGCAGCGCTTGGATCTCGGCGGCCGAGGGGGCGACATGCTCCCGGTGCAGGCGGAAGTCGAACAGCGAGAACTCCAGCTGGCGCGCCATGCCCATGGCGGACTGGAAGTTCTTGGCCGCGATCAGCTTCTCGAAGAGCGCCTCGGGCAGCGGCTCGCCGGTGTCCACGTGAGCGGCGATCAGGTCCAGGCCCTCGCGCTCCCAGCAGAAGTTCTCCATGAACTGGCTGGGCAGCTCCACGGCGTCCCAGGCCACGCCGTTGATGCCGGAGATGTCGGCGACGGTCTGCCGCGTCAGCATGTGGTGCAGGCCGTGGCCGAACTCGTGGAAGAGGGTGGTGACCTCGTCGTGGGTCAGCAGGGCCGGGGCGTCGCCCACCGGGCGCGTGAAGTTGCAGGTCAGGTAGGCCACCGGCAGCTGGACCTCGCCGGCCTCCAGGCGCCGCACCCGGCACTCGTCCATCCAGGCGCCGCCGCGCTTGCCTTCGCGGGCGTAGAGGTCGAGGTAGAAGCCCGCGATAGGCGTGCCCTGCTCCAGGATCTGGAAGTAGCGCACGTCGGGGTGATAGCGGGGCGCCGTCTCGTCCTCCACGAAGCTGACCTCGTAGAGGCGCTCGACCACGCGGAACAGGCCGTCGACCACCTGGGGCGCCGGGAAGTAGGGGCGCAGCTGCTCATCGGAGATGGCGTAGCGCGCCTCGCGCAGCTTCTCGCTGGCGAAGCCCACGTCCCAGGGCTCGAGCGCCTCCATGCCCAGCTCGTCGCGGGCGAAGGCGGCGAGCTCGGCGTACTCCTCGCGCGCCTGGGGCACGGCACGCGCGGCCAGGTCCTCGAGGAAGGTGATCACCTGCTCGGGAGACTCGGCCATCTTGGTGGAGAGCGAGTAGTCGGCGTAGTCGGCGAAGCCCAGCAGCTCGGCGAGCTCGTGACGCAGGGCGAGGATCTCCTCCATCACCGGGGCGTTGTCGTACTCGCCGGCGTGGGGGCCCTGGTTTGATGCGCGGGTGACGAAGGCGGTGTAGACCTCGCGTCGCAGCGCGCGATCCTCGGCGTAGGTCATCACGGGGAAGAAGCTCGGGAAGTCCAGGGTGATGCGATAGCCGTCGAGACCCTTGGCCTCGGCGTTGGCCTTGAGGGTCGCCATGGCGCTCTCGGGCAGCCCGGCCAGCCGGCTGTCGTCGGCGAGGTCAAGATGCCAGGCCTGGGTGGCGTCCAGCAGCTGGTTGGAGAAGGTGTTGGAGAGCTCGGAGAGGCGCGCCTTGATCTCGCCGTAGCGCCGCTTCTGCTCGGCGGGGAGGTCGACGCCGGCCAGGCGGAAGTCGCGCAGAGCGTTCTCCACGGTGCGCCGCTGGCCCTCGTCGAGCGCGGCCCAGGCCGGGCCGCCCTTCAGGGCCTGCCAGGCGCGGAACAGCCCCTCGTGCTGGCCGATCCAGGTGCTGTAGTCGGAGAGCTTGCCCAGGCAGGCCTGGTAGGCCTCGCGCAGCTCCGGGCTGTTCATGGTGCCGTTGAGGTGCGAGACCGGCGACCAGGCGCGAGCCAGCCGGTCGTTGAGGGCCTCCAGGGGCGCGGCCAGGCTCTCCCAGGTAGGGGGAGCCTGCTCGGCGCTCGCCACGAGCGCCTCGATGGCGGCGCGATTCTCCTCCAGCAGCTCCTCCATGGCCGGCACCACATGCTCGGGCCGGATCGCGTCGAAGGGGGGCAGGTCGTGGGAGTCGAGCAGGGGGTTGCGGGGCATGCGCACCTCGGATCGGGAATGAAGGATGTGTTGTAGATGTGGGCGGTCGTGCCGGCTTTCAATATGCTAGGCTTGCGCCCTTTTCAGGCTCGCAGGGTGTGACCGATGAACGAGACGCTGGAACGCTGGGGCACGAGGCGCGCCTTTATCCTGGCGGTGACCGGAGCGGCGGTGGGGCTGGGCAATATCTGGCGCTTCCCCTACATCACCGGAGAGAACGGCGGCGCCGTCTTCCTGCTGCTCTACGTGGCCTTCGTGCTGTTGCTGGGGCTGCCGATGATGATGGCCGAGATCATGGTCGGTCGAGCCGGGCGGCGCAGTCCCATGCAGTCGATTGCCCACCTGGCCAGTCAGGCCGGGGCGTCGCGTCACTGGCGCTGGCTGGGGCTGTTCGGCGCCTTCACGGTCTTCTGCATTCTCTCCTTCTACTCGGTCGTGTCGGGCTGGTCCATCGAATTCCTGGTGGCCTCCATCAACGGCGACTTCGTCGGGCGCAGCGCGGCCGAGATCGGCGCCGGTTTCGACGCCTTCCTCGCCGACCCCGGGCGGCTGACCTTCAACCACACCCTGTTCCTGGTGATGACGATGCTGGTGGTCGCCGCCGGGGTGACCAAGGGTCTCGAGAAGCTCAACAACCTGCTGATGCCGATGCTCTACGCGCTGCTGCTGGTGCTGGCGGGCTACGCCGCCACCACCGAGGGCTTCGGCCCGGCGCTTTCCTGGCTGTTCCTGCCCGACGTCTCGGCGGTGACGCCGCTGGTGATGCTGCAGGCCATGGGCCACGCCTTCTTCACCCTGGCGGTGGGCGCCTGCGCGCTGATGGCCTACGGCGCTTACATGCCGGACCACCAGAGCCTGCCGCGCGCCGCAGCGGCGGTGGCGGTGCTCGACGTGGCGGTGGCGCTGCTCGCCGGCATCGCCATCTTCTCGGTGGTGTTCGCCCAGGGCATGGATCCGGGCGAGGGACCGGGACTGATGTTTGTGACGCTGCCGGTGGCCTTCGCCGAGCTGCCCGGCGGGCCGCTGTGGCTGTCGCTGTTCTTCCTGCTGCTGCTGCTGGCGACCTGGACCTCCTCGATCAACCTCGCCGAGCCGATGGTCGCCACCCTGCAGGGCTGGGGCCTCAAGCGCGGCCAGGCCTCGGCCGCGGTGGGGATCGCGGTCTGGGGGCTGGGCATGCTCTCGGTGCTCTCCTTCTCGAGCCTGGCCGAGACCCGGGTGCTGTTCGGCATGAACCCCTTCGAGCTGGTCAGCACCATCCCGCCGGAGATCTTCCTGCCGCTGGGCGGGCTGCTGATCGCGATCTTCGCCGCCTGGGTGATGCCCGAGCAGGAGGCGCTGCGGGCGCTAGACGCCGGCCCCAACGGCTTTCGCTTCTGGCGCGCGCTGCTGCGCTGGGTGTCGATCCCGCTGACGCTGGTAGTATTGGGAGCCGGGCTGATCTGATCGGCCCGCTTCGATGTCGCTACACCTGAGGCGACAGGCCCGAACCAACGAGACGAGGTGAACGATGAGCGAGGCGACGTGTCTGCGGTCTTGGCAGGGCCATGAGCCCCGGCTGGGCGAGCGGGTATACATCGACCCGGACTGCATGGTGCTGGGCGACGTGGTGCTGGGCGACGACTGCTCGGTATGGCCGATGACGGTGATCCGCGGCGACATGCATCGCATCCGCATCGGCGCGCGAGTCAGCGTGCAGGACGGCAGCGTGCTGCACATCACCCACGCCAGCGACTTCAACCCGGACGGCTTCCCGCTGACCATCGGCGACGACGTGACCATCGGCCACAAGGCAATCCTGCACGGCTGCACTCTGGGCAACCGCATCCTGGTCGGCATGGGCGCCATCGTCATGGACGGCGCGGTGGTCGAGGACGAGGTGATCATCGCCGCCGGGGCTGTGGTGACCCCCGGCAAGCACCTGGAAAGCGGCCACGTCTACGCCGGCAACCCTGCCAAGGCGTTGCGGCCGATCAAGGAGAAGGAGCGCGCCTTCTTCCCCTACACCGCCGGCAACTATGTAAAGTTGAAGGACGAGTACCTGGCCGCCGCACAATGATTCTCTAACCCATTGTTTTCCATTGTCGGGGCGCGCGATAATCTGGTCATTTATCCAGTAATCGAGGGGCGCGCCCCGGCATGGCCAACTTTCGCACTCACCTCGGCGTGGCCGCCGCCGGCGGCGCCGTGCTGGCCCATGGCGGCTGGCAGGCGGGCCTCTGGGGCGCCGTGGAGAGCCTGCCGCTGCTGGCGCTGGTGACCCTCGGCGGCATCCTGCCCGACATCGATGCCGACCGCTCCAGGGCAATCCGCCTGATCTTCCACCTGCTGGCGGTGCCCGCGGTGGTGGTCAGCGCCCTGCTGCTGCAGGCGCGGCTGCCCATCGGCACCCTGCTGATGGTGTGCGGGGCGATCTATCTCGCCGTGCGCTACCTGGCCGGGGCGCTGTTCGCCCGCTTCACCGTCCATCGCGGCCTCTGGCACTCGCTGCTGGCGGCCGCGCTGTGCGGGCTCTCCACCACCGCGCTGAGCCACCGGCTGTTCGGTCAGCCCGACCACCTCGCCTGGGCCCAGGGCGCCGCCCTGGCGCTCGGCTTCGTCATCCACCTGCTGCTCGACGAGCTCTACAGCGTCGATCTCACCGGCGCGCGCCTGAAGCGCTCCTTCGGCACCGCCTTCAAGCCCTTCGACTGGCGCGAGCCGGGCAACTCCCTGGCGATGCTGATGGTGGCGGTGAGCCTCGCCCCCTGGCTACCGCCCTGGGCGCCGCTGCGCGAGCTGTTGCGTCAGGGCGCCTCGCTCTGGCGATAGTCCTCGGCCTTGAGGTCGTACTTCCTGAGCTTGTCGTAGAGGGTCTTGCGCGGCAGGCCGAGCTGCTCGCAGGCCTCACTGACGCGGCCGCGATGCCGGGCCAGGGCCTGATCGATCAGGCTCTTCTCGAACAGCTCCACCTGGCGGGGCAGCGCCAGATCGCCGGCATCGCTTCCCACGCCCCGCAGCAGGGCGTCGAGGCGATAGTCGCAGGTGGCGCCGAGCAGCACGTAGCGCTCGGCGAGGTTCCTGAGCTCGCGCACGTTGCCCGGCCAGTCGTGGGCGAGCAGTGCCGAGACGCCGCCGGCATCCACCGGTGGCGCCTCGAGCCCACTGCGGTTGGCGGCCACCACCGCGAAATGCTGGAACAGCAGCGGGATGTCCTCGCGGCGCTCGCGCAGCGGCGGGATCGGCAGGGTGACCACCTCGAGCCGGTAGTAGAGGTCCTCGCGGAAGCGCCCGGCCTCGGCCGCGGCCTTGAGGTCGACCTTGGTGGCGGCGATCACGCGGATATCCAGCGGCACCGGCACGTTGGCCCCGAGGCGCTCGACGGAGCGCTCCTGGAGCACGCGCAGCAGCTTGACCTGCAGGGCCAGCGGCATCGACTCGATCTCGTCGAGGAACACCGTGCCGCCCTCGGCGTGCTCGAACTTGCCGATGCGCCGCTCCACGGCCCCGGTGAAGGCGCCCTTCTCGTGGCCGAACAGCTCCGACTCGATGATGCTTTCGGGCACGGCGCCGCAGTTGATGGCCACGAAGGGGCGGCCGCTGCGGCGGCTGCGCTCGTGGATGGCGCGGGCCACCAGGTCCTTGCCGGCCCCGGTCTCGCCGAACAGCAGCACGTCGGTCTCGACCTGGCTGATGCGCTGGACCATCGAGGCGAGGCGCTGGATGGCCGCGGTGCGACCCACCAGGCGCGGCCCCGGCGCCGACTGCTGGGCCTCCAGCTCGGCCTTGAGTGCGCGGTTTTCCAGGCTCAGGCGGCGCTTGTCGACGCCGCGGCGCACCATCTCCACCAGCCGTTCGCCGGGGAAGGGCTTCTCGAGGAAGTCCCAGGCGCCCTCGCGCATCGCCTCCACGGCGGTGGAGATGTCGCCGTGACCGGTGATCAGGATCACCGGCAGATCGGGATCACGGTTTCTCACCTCACGCAGCAGCGCCATGCCGTCCATGCCGGGCATGCGGATGTCGCTCACGATCACTCCGGGAAAGTCCGGGGTGAGGGCCGCCAGGGCCGCCTCGGCACTGTCGAAGGCCTGGGGGGCGTAGCCGGCAAGCTCGAGGGTCTGGCCGGCGGTGATGCGCAGGTGCGCCTCGTCGTCGATGATCATCACCGGGAGGGTCGCCGGGTCATGCATGGGTATCGTGCTCCTTGGTCCGCGGCTCGACGGTGGTGTCGGTACCGGAGGCGGGGGGCAGGGTAATGGTGAAGCGGGCGCCGCCGCCGGGGGCTCGGTCCGCCGTCAGCTCGCCGCCGAGGTCGTCGATGATGCGCGCCGATATCGAGAGGCCCAGTCCCAGGCCGTTGCCCGGCGACTTGGTGGTGAAGAAGGGCTCGAAGATCTGCCCGAGGTGCTCGGCGGCGATGCCGGGGCCGTTGTCGACCACGCGGATGCGTACCCTCTCTTCGCCCGGCTCGATGATCAGGCGCAGCTCAGGTGCCGGCGTCTGGCTCATGGCCTGTAGGGCGTTGCCGATCAGGTTGACCAGCACCTGCTCCAGGCGCACCAGGTCGGCGCGCACCCAGGTCTCGGCCTCGGGCCAGTCGCGTTCGACCGCGACGCCGCTCTCGCGCAGACGCGACTGGAAGAGGCGCAGGGCATAGTCGAAGCAGGCCGGAACCGACACGCCGGTGGGTCGGTCGCCGCTCTTGCGCGAGAACTGGCGCAGCTGGGCGCTGATCTCCGCCATGCGATCGGTGAGCTCGATGATCTGCGCCAGGTTGCCGCGGGTCGCCTCGGTGCGACCGCGCTCGAGGAAGGCGCTGGCGTTCTCGGCGTAGGCGCGGATCGCCGCCAGCGGCTGGTTGAGCTCGTGGTTGATGCCCGCGGCGAGCTGGCCGAGCACGGCGAGCTTGGCCGCCTGGATGAGTTCGTCACGGGTCTGGCGGAGGCGCTCCTCGGCCAGGCGACGCTCCTCGATCTCGCCGGAGAGGCGCTCGTTGGTCTCGACCAGGTCGCGGGTGCGGCGCTGGACGTTGCGCTCCAGCTCGTCGCGGGCCCGGGCCAGGGTGCGGCGCTCGCGCTCGGCGAACTGTTCGCGCTCGCGGCGCAGCCGCAGACGCTGCCAGCCGATGCCGCCGGCCAGCACCACCACGCCGTAGAGGCCACCGACCAGCAGGGCGGCGAGCCACTGGGCTCGGGTCACCGGGGCCAGCGAGGTGAGGATCTGCATCCGCCAGCCGAAGGCCGGCATGGCACGCGACAGCCCCAGGTACTCGGTGTCGGCCAGCGGCCCATGCTGGAAGCCGATTCGCTGGCCGACGTCCTCGCGGCTGTCGAGAAACGTGATCCCGGAGGCGGCGAGGGGTTCGTCGGCGTAGCGGCGGGTCGCCAGCAGCGCCTCGCGCGACGCGTCGGAGAGCGGCCGCAGGGCCTTCATGCGCAGCTCCGGGCGGCTGGCCATGAAGATGATGTCGTCGCCGTCGATGACCAGCAGCTCGGCGTCCTGCTCGGCCCAGCCCGCCTCCACGGTGTCGAGCAGCACCTTCACCACCATGACGCCATCGGCCGTGGCGTCGGGGTCGGTGTCCTCCAGCCACACCGGGGCCGAGAAGTAGTAGCCGCGCTCACGGGACTGCACGCCGAGGCCGTAGAAGCGCCCGGGACGCCCGGAGATCGCCTCCTGATAGTAGCGGCGAAAGGCGTAGTTCTGGCCGATGAAGGTCCTGGGGCGATGCCAGTTGCTGGCCGCCAGGGTGTCGCCTTCGCGGTCGAGCAGGTAGATGTCGGAGACCCCGGCCGTGGCGCGAAAGCGGTCCAGCAGTCGGTTGAGCGGCATCGCGTCCTGAGCGTCGGGGGCGGCCAGGAAGCGCTTGACCATCTCGCGGGAGGCGAGCAGCTCGGGCAGGTAGTCGTGACGCGACAGATGGCCGACCAGGCCCTCGGCGGAGAGTCGCAGCTCGTTCTCGGCGTCCTGGCGCAGCTGCTCGAGGGCCTGGTCGCGGGCCAGCTGGGAGGCCTGCCACATGGCGAGCGCGAGCCCCAGCGGAGCCAGCACCCAGAGCAGGCGGCGCACGCCGCGGCCGCGGGGTGATGTCGGCATGAAGAGGCCTCAGTGGGCGTCGGCGGGCATGACCTGGGAGCGGCGCAGGGCGCGCTGGGCCCGGGTCTCGGCGCGCTCGACCTCGAGCAGGCTCTCCTCGACGAACACCAGGTGCTCGTGGGCCCGGGCTCGGGCGTCCTCGGCGCGCCCCTCGAGGATTGCGTCGAGCAGGGCACGGTGCTGTTCCATCAGCAGCGGCCGTGACTCGGGCTTCTCGAACAGGTGGGCCAGGTTGTCGACGATGCTCTTTTCCAGCAGGTGGAAGATCCCGCGGATGGTGTGCAGCAGCAGGACGTTGTGGGCCGATTCGGCGATGGCCATGTGGAAGGCCGCGTCGGCGCGCGCCTCGAGCACCGGGTCGTGGCCCTTGAAGCAGGCTTCGAGCTCCTCGAAACGCGAGATCAAAAGCGCCTTGTCGGTGGGCGTGGAGCGCAGTGCAGCGTAGTAGGCGGAGATGCCCTCCATGGCATCGCGGAACTCCAGCAGGTCGAGGTGGAACTCGCCGTGACGGGAGAGCATCTCCAGCAGCGGGTCGCTGTAGCCGCTGTTGAGCTCCTCGCTGATGAAGGTGCCGCCGCCCTGGCGGCTGGTCAAAAGCCCGCGAGCCGAGAGCTTCTGGATGGCCTCGCGCAGCGAAGGCCGTGAAACGCCGAAGCGCTCGGCCAGCTCGCGCTCCGGCGGCAGGCGCTGGCCGGGCCGCAGGCTGCCCTCGAGGATCAGCGCCTCCAGGCGCTCGGTGATGACGTCGGCGAGGCGCGGATGCTGAACGGGTTGGTAGGCCATGGAGCACCATTGGAAAAGAAGGATGGAGATGGAATTGGTAAGACCAATATTAGGCGATGAGGCGCCTGCCTGGCAAGTCGGCTTCGATGGGCAAAGGCTCAGGCGTTCAAAGAGTTATGGTGATCCTGGGAGAGACGACACTAAAGTATAAGCAGGTCCTGGGGTGCGCGGTTTGACACCGATCGCCAGGCACTTCTAGAGTGCGCTTCACGTCAGTTGTAAATTGGTTTTACCAATAGCCAGTGGCTAGTCCGGTCATTCGTCATGAGGAGTGGCCGTGCTTGATCGCCACCAGACGCGACTCCTCAGGCCTGCACAGGGATAGGCCCGAGGGCGCGTTTGATCGATATCCGGTTTCGGGGTCGGGCTCGGTATGAGGCGGTCGCTCGCATGCCAGGGGTGAGACGCCCCCGCACTCGACACGAGGTCGTCGCCAGCCACCCTTGGATCGTCCACCCATTGCACGGGACTCGCCATGATCATTTCAGCTTCCACGGACTACCGCCGGGCCGCCGAGCGCCGTATTCCGCCTTTCCTCTTCCACTACGCCGACGGCGGAGCCTACGCCGAGCATACGCTGCGACGCAATGTCGAGGATCTGGCCGGTGTCGCCCTGCGCCAGCGGGTACTGAAGGACATGTCCTCCCTGTCGCTTGAGACCGAGCTGTTCGGCGAGTCGCTGGCCATGCCGGTGGCGCTGGCACCGGTGGGCCTGACGGGCATGTACGCCCGGCGAGGCGAGGTGCAGGCGGCGAGAGCGGCGGCCGGGAAGGGCATTCCGTTCACGCTGTCCACGGTGTCGGTCTGCCCCATTAATGAAGTCGCCTCGGCCGTGGATCGTCCCCTCTGGTTCCAGCTCTACGTGCTGAAGGACCGGGGCTTCATGAAGCATGTGCTGGAGCGTGCCAAGGCCGCAGGCGTCAAGACGCTCGTCTTCACGGTCGACATGCCCGTGCCCGGGGCGCGCTATCGCGACGCCCACTCCGGGATGAGCGGCAAGTACGGTGGGATTCGCCGCATGCTGCAGGCGGCGACTCATCCGCGCTGGGCCTGGGACGTGGGCATTCATGGGCGCCCTCATGACCTGGGTAATGTCTCAGACTATCGCGGCCACCCCACCGAGCTAGAGGACTACATCGCCTGGCTCGGCGACAACTTCGATCCCTCCATCTCCTGGAAGGATCTGGAATGGATCCGTGAGTTCTGGGACGGGCCGATGATCATCAAGGGCATCCTCGACCCCGAGGACGCCCGCGATGCCGTGCGCTTCGGCGCGGATGGCATCGTCGTCTCCAACCATGGTGGCCGCCAGCTCGATGGGGTGCCCTCGACGGCACATGCCTTGCCGGCCATCGCCGATGCGGTCAAGGGCGACCTGGCCATCCTGGCCGATTCCGGCGTGCGTAATGGCCTCGACGTGGTGCGCATGATCGCGATGGGTGCCGACACCGTCCTGCTGGGACGTGCCTTCATCTACGCGCTGGCCACCGCTGGAGAAGCGGGCGTGGCGCATTTGCTCGAGCTGATCGACAAGGAAATGCGCGTGGCGATGACGCTCACCGGGGCGCGCACCATCGCCGATCTCGGATCGGATTCGCTGGTGCACAGCGCGAGCCGCACTGAATAATGACTCGGCGTGTCGGCATGAGAGAGGAGGGTGAGATGGGTGATGAGACTGCACGGGGAACCGAGACCGGCGGCGTGACGGCGCCCTTCGAGGCGCTGCGCGAGGCACTGAGCGACGTGCTGCCCGCCGAGCGGCTGATCGACGATCCGCTGCGCACCCTGGCCTACGGTACCGACGCCAGCTTCTACCGGCTGATCCCGAGGCTGGTGGTGCGTCCCCAGAGCGAGGCGGAGCTGCAGCGGGTCCTGGCCGAGTGTCGGGCCCGGCAACTCCCGGTGACCTTTCGCGCCGCCGGCACCTCGCTCTCCGGCCAGGCGGTGACCGACTCGGTGCTGATCCAGTTCGGCCGCGGTTGGCGGGATCATGCGGTGCTCGACGACGGGCGGGCGATCCGCCTGCAGCCCGGGGTCATCGGCGCCCGGGCCAACCAGTTGCTGGCCCCCTTCGGTCGCAAGATCGGGCCCGATCCGGCCTCGATCGCCAGCTGCATGATCGGCGGCATCGCCGCCAACAACGCCTCTGGGATGTGCTGCGGCACCGCCCATAACAGCTACCGCACGATGCGCGACATTCGCGTGATCCTGGCCGACGGCAGCCTGCTCGATACCGCCGACGCCGACAGCATCGCTGACTTCCGGGCCTCCCACGGCGAGCTGCTGGCCAGTCTCGAACGCCTCGCCGCCCAGACGCAAGGCAGCGCGGCGCTGGCCGAGAAGATCCGCCACAAGTATCGGCTCAAGAACACCACCGGCTATGCCCTCAACAGCCTGGTCGACTTCGACGACGGCATCGAGATCCTCAAGCACCTGATGATCGGTTCCGAGGGTACCCTGGGCTTCATCAGCACCATCACCTACGACACCGTGGTCGACGAGCCCCTCAAGGCCGCTGCCCTGGCCTTCTTTCCCGACATGGGCACGACCTGCCGCGCGACCATCGCGCTCAAGCAGGCGCCGGTCTCCGCCGTGGAGCTGATGGACCGCGCCGCGCTGCGCTCGGTACAGGACCAGTCGGGCATGCCCGCGGTGCTGAAGACGCTGCCCGAGGGGGCGGCGGCGCTGCTGGTCGACGTGCGCGGCAACGACGAGGACGAACTCGAGGCGCGCATGCAGGCGGTGCAGGCGACCCTCGAGGGCATCCAGACCCTGGAGCCCGTCACCTTCACCCGCGAGGCCGAGACCTACGCCCTCTACTGGAAGATCCGCAAGGGGCTTTTCCCGGCGGTGGGGGCGGTGCGTGAGATCGGCACCACGGTAATCATCGAGGACGTGGCCTTTCCCATCGAGCGGCTTGACGAGGGTGTGCTGGCGCTCACCAACATCTTCCATCGCCACGGCTACCGCGACGCCATCCTCTTCGGCCACGCCCTGGAGGGGAACCTGCACTTCGTCTTCCCTCAGGGGTTCGAGAAGCCCGGCGAGGTGGAGCGCTATCAGGCGCTGATGGACGAGGTGGCCGAGCTGGTCGGCGTGGAGTACGGCGGCTCGCTCAAGGCTGAGCACGGTACCGGGCGCAACATGGCGCCCTATGTGGAGCTGGAGTGGGGCCCCGACGCCTACGCGCTGATGTGGGAGATCAAGGCGCTCTTCGACCCGGAGAACCTGCTCAATCCCGAGGTGATCCTGAGCCGCAACCCGACCCTGCACCTGGAGAACCTCAAGCCCCTGCCGGCGGCCGATGAGATCGTCGACAAGTGCATCGAGTGTGGCTTCTGCGAGGCGGTCTGCCCGTCGAAGGACCTGACGCTGACCCCGCGCCAGCGCATCGTGATCGCCCGGGAGCTGGCGCGGCTAGAGGCGCTGGGCGCGTCACGCAGCTTCGAGGACGAGACGCGGCTGGCCGCCCTGCGTGAGGACTACCGCTACGCGGGTGACGAGACCTGCGCCGCCGATGGCCTCTGCTCCACCCAGTGCCCGGTGGGCATCAATACCGGCGACCTGGTGCGCGGCATGCGCCACGAGCGGGCCGCTGGCACGGCTGGGGTCGCGCGGCGCATCGGGCGCCACTTCTCGGGTGTGACCCGTGTGGCGCGGGGCGGGCTCAACGCGGCCGGCGCGGCCAGGACCCTGCTCGGCATCGACCTGATGGCCAAAGCCAGTGCCGGGGCGCGCCGGCTGAGCGGTGATCGCCTTCCCCAGTGGAGCCCGGCCCTGCCCGGGGCGGCGTCGATTCGGGTATTGGAGCGGGTGTCGTCGGGCGATGCCTCGCGGGACAAGGTGGTCTACCTGCCCTCCTGTGCCACCCGCATCTTCGGCGCCGACCATGACGACGCGGCCGAGAAGCGCTCGGTGATGGAGATCACCCTGGCGCTGCTCGACAAGGCCGGCTTCGAGGTCATCCTCCCGGAGATGATCGGCCACCTCTGCTGCGGGATGGCCTTCCAGTCCAAGGGGCAGTTCGAGGAAGCGACCCACAAGGGACGTGAGCTCAACCGCGAACTGCTGGTGGCGAGCCAGAACGGTCGCTATCCGGTGCTCAGCGACACCAGCCCCTGCACCCTGCAGATGCGGGAGTACCTCGATGAGCGACTCGAGATGCTGGAGCCGGTCGCCTTCGCCCACGATCACCTGCTGCCCCGGCTCGACGTCACGCCGGTGGACGAGCGGGTCGCTGTGCATGTGACCTGCTCGAGCACTCGCATGGGGCTCGCCGACAAGTTCGTCGGCCTGGCGAGGGCCTGTGCCCGCGACGTCGTGGTGCCGGCGGAGATCACCTGCTGCGGTTTCGCCGGTGACAAGGGCTTCAATACGCCGGAGCTGAATGCCTCTGCGCTGGCGGGGCTGGCCGAACAGGTGGCCGGCTGCAGCGCCGGCTATTCCAACTCGCGCACCTGCGAGATCGGCCTGACCGAGCATGGCGGCATCCCCTATCGCTCGATCCTCTCGCTGCTCGATCGGGCCAGCGGCGCGCCGTGAGTGGCGCCCCCGGAGCGCTTGCGCGCTCCGGGGCCTCGAGGGCGCGCTTTTGCTGCTGTTGAGGTTGTCCTTTCTTAACCGTTTTCCGCTAAAGTATTGCGTCTCGTCGCATGGGTGCGACAGAGGCAGATACTCACGTAGGGAGACTTCGAGTGGTAGTACAAGCAATCCGGAAGGCGTCCGGTCATGCGGTTCTCCGCCCCCATCGTCTGCTGATCGGCGCCGCCGGCCTGGTCCTGCTGGCCGGCTGCGCCGAGGAAGAGGCACGCTTCGTCTCGGCTCCCGAGGCCACCCTCGGCAGCGACATCGCCGGCGAGCTCACCTCCGCGAGCGACGTCAATCTCAGCGACGGCACGCGCGTGGCCGCCCACTGGCTGTGCAGCGAGGCGGACGGCTCGGCGTCATCGATGGTGCGCTACGAGCTAGAGGCGCCCTTCGCCGCCCGCCTGTCGGCCTTCGGCGAGCAGGGGCAGTGGCTGGGTAGCGTCACAAGCGAGCCCGAGGGTGAGCGCGCGGCGCTGACGGCCTCCGCCGAGGCGTGCACCCTGGTGGCCATCAGCGGGCAAGACGATGGCGCCTTCGGGCCCTATCGCCTGGAGGCCGAGTCGGTCTCCCTCGCGACCGAGTTCGAGACCGACCGGCCGCTGGTCGGGCGGCTGGAGGACGGTCGAGCGGAACACCCCCTGACGCTGGAGGCGCCCGCCTGGATCGACCTGTCCCTCTCCGGTGACGCTAACGTAGGCCTGCGCCTGGTCGGCGACGGCGTCAGCCAGCAGGCCAGCGCCTGCGCGCCCGGCGAGCTGCGCCTGGACGCCTATCTCGATGCCGGAGAGTACCGCGTCGAGGTCGAGCGCGGTGACACGGCGGCCGAGGTCTCGGGCGAGGCGTGCGAGCGCCGCATGCTGGGCACCGGCGGCATCTATCGTCTCGAGGCCAAGCGCAACGATCTGGCCGATGGCCGTCGCAATGCTGGACCGTTGCGCGATGGCGATCGCATCACCGGCAGTCTCGAGTCGGCATCCAGCAATGTCTACACGCTGGCGATCGACGAGCCCAGCAGCATTACGCTGGCGCTGCGCTCCTCGGCCTTCGATACGGTGCTGCGCGTCGTGGGAGAAGGCAATGAGCTGGTCGATGACGACGGCGGCAACGATACCGATTCGCGGCTGCAGACTGTGCTGATGCCCGGCGAATATCGCGTCGAGGTGAGCGGCTACGGTGAGGAGCAAGGCGAGTACGCGCTGGATGTTTCCCTCGATGCCTTTGACGGTGAGCTGCACAACGGCGGCGCGCTGACGCTCGGCGAGAGCCTCGGTGGCAATCTCTCCGGGAATGGTGTCAGCAATACCTATCGCTTCGAGGTCGACGCAGTCAGCGAGGTAGAGCTGGCTCTCGACTCCGGCGCCTTCGACCCCGTGCTGCGGCTCTACGGCAACGGTATCGAACTGCGCGACGACGACGGCGGCGGCGACCGCAACTCCCTCATTACCACCGTGCTCCAACCCGGCGAGTATCGTCTGGATGTGGAGAGCTATAGCGGCACCGGCACCTACCGCCTGCGCACCGAGCAGCGTGCCTTCGAGGGGCGTATCGGCAACGGAGGTGAGGTGGCGCCCGGCGAGGTGATCTATGGTCAGCTGAGTCCCGGTCGTAGCCTGACCTATCGGCTGGTTCTGGAGGCGGCTCGGGATGTCGTTATCGAAAGCACCTCGGGCTCGGTGGATACCGTCCTCGACCTGAGGGGCAACGGGGTCAACGAACAGAACGACGACGCCGGTGATCTGGGCTACGGGTCACGGATCCATCGCTATCTCGAGCCCGGCACCTACGAGATCGAGGTGAGTGGCTACGGTAGCAGCGATGGACGAGTGCGCCTGGCCATCGGCGGCTGAGATCATCGATAGGTAAGTCGGTAGCAGAAAGTGAAGGTTCGAGAGCCGCTTGGCTTCTCCAGCTGCCCTGTCCGAACGCCCGCCCTGTGCGGGCGTTCGTGTGTCCGGCCAGCGGCTTTATCTATCCACAGCCGGTCGTGCTGTAGAGGCGAGATAGGGCGGTGTGGATAAGCTTTCGGTCACCGCCGCGACACGGCCCTGACATTTTTCTTCATCGAGGCCTTGCGCGGTGCCGGGGAAAGCCGTAAAGTACGCATCCGCTGCCGGCAACGGGCAAACGTTGCAGGCGGTGACAGTGGTGGAAGTGCTTGTTTCCATTTGGGTTTTTCGAAGTCGCTTTGAAAATTCCCGCTTGACGAACTCGCCGCATTCGGTAGAATGCACACCACTAGATCGGCACTCACTTCGCTCTGGCGAGATGAGGTTTCGGTCACCCGCTTCGCTTCTTCGGAACGCCTCGCCGGGTTGACAAGAAACGCCGGTCATGTAGAATACGCCTTCCTCGCAGGGCGCCGGCGAGACCGCCGCTTCAATGATGCGGCCGGACACGACGGCAACAGCGAGACGCTCTTTAACAATCGATCAGGTAATT
>NZ_FPAQ01000073.1 GCF_900116405.1 Halomonas saccharevitans
TGGTCTCGGCGCGGTGCTGGCAACGGCGAGTGGCCCGAGCATCATCGAGGCGGCGCGCGATGGTACGGGTCAGCCCCATCTCGCGATCCAGCTGGCGAAGCAGCAGGACACCGCCATCGGAGGTGATCTCGCCCCCGTCGAAACCGGCGGTGACCTGGCGGCCTTTACAGCGTGGAAAGGAGGCAGTCGGCGTGGTACATTTTGTCATGGCGGCTGATGCGGTTGATTCTTGGTTAGGCTCTTGAATTATAACCGATTTTCAGCCGCCTTTTTCATGTCTGGTGCAATTTCCGGGCTAGGGCGCTTCAAGAACCCTTTCGGCTTCTACAACCGGACTCGAGACGTGGCCTTTACTCGACCCAGTATCTTGTTGCCACAGTCGATCTATTTCGATCGCACTCGATCACTAGGCCTGTCCGCCGACGGAGCCAGCGTTTATGCCGAAGAGCGATTCGAAAACGGTATAGTGCGTTTCCAAGGCGGCATAGGCACACCGACGACTCGAGATCTCGCGACACAGCTATTCCCGCCCGACCTCGACTCCAGCGTGGATGGCGACACCTCCTCGATCGCTCAGCTGATGTACGAGCATGACGATGGGCGCTTCACTGCCGCTCTAAGCACCGCTGATGTAAACCTCGACCTCAACACCGGCTCACAGCATGGCACATTGAATTTTCAGCCATGGATCCTATCCCTGCAGTACGACACCGGCAGCTGGGCGCTCACCAGTGAATATGCCATCCGCAATCTCGCCGTGTCGGGTCACGGCGCCATACGCGAATCAGACGTTACAGGCGAGAGCTGGTACATTCAGTATTCGAATCGCTTCTATGAGAACTGGCAGTGGTTGATCCGCTATGACAGCTTAATCAGCGATAAGAAAGACCGGTCGGGTAAAGCGTATGAAAAGCAGGGGCTCGGACCGGCCCATTCACGATTCGCAGAAGACATCACCATGGGATTGCAGTGGAGCGTGCATCCACGGATCCTTCTTGCGGCCGAATATCACCATGTCGATGGTACGGCCTGGCTGCCCATTCAGGATAATCCGGTCTCCTCGGAAACCAGCCGTCGCTGGAACATGCTGCTGTTTCAGCTCTCGCTGCGTTTCTGACGACTCTATGTTTTTGGCCCGGAACCCAATGAGATGACACTCTCCTCGTCCCACCAGTCCCGCCACCGGCTCAGCCTGACGTGGCGGGTCATTGCCCTGAGCAGCCTGCTTCTGGTCGGGCTCGTGGTGCTGTTCACCTGGATGGGCCACGAGAATCTGACGCGTCAGTTTCAGGAGAGCCGTTACGAGCATCATGAGCGCCAGCAGCGCGAAATCCGCCTGGCCCTGCAGCGCTCGGCGGAGAACCTTCGTCAGATGGCGGGCCTGGCCGCGGCCTCGCCTCGCCTCGGCCCGCCACTCGAGGCCGGCGATGCGGACGACGTCGAGAAAGCGCTGGCCTCCCAGTGGCCAACCCTGCAGCTCGACGCGGGTATCGACGAGATCCTGGTGGCCGACGCTCGAGGGCGGCTTCTCGGACACTGGGGCTCCGGCCAGTCCGACGGCAGCCTACCGATCCAGGCCTGGGCGCAGCGGGTCATGAGCACCGAGACTCCTATCACGACGCTGCGCTGCAAGACGAACTGTCAGCAGGTGGCCGCCGTCCCAGTGCTGGTGGATGGGGAAAGCGTCGGCATGGTCATGCTATCGCGCTCGCTCGCCGACGTTACGCGCCAGGCTAGAGAGGTCTCCAACGCCGAGGTCGCCCTGCTGGTTACCGGTCCACTGGTGAACCAGAGCCTTGTAGAGAAGCGCAGGATTACAGCCTGGAACGGTTATCTGCTGGCCCTGACGCGCCAGGAAGAGAGCCTGCCCCTGCTGCAGCGGGCTTCGCATCTCGGGCCCATCGGCGCATTACTGCAACGCCCTGTGCAGCTGAAGGACCAGGGGCAGCATCTCGAGCTCAGCGCGGTTCGCATGGATGAGGATGCGGACGGTCGCGGTAACGGCTATTTTCTGCTGATCTCCGATATAACCTCCCAGATCCAGGCCATCAACGAGGACACGCGCACCCTGATGGCGGTTGGAATGGCCGGCTGGCTGGCCGCCGAGCTGCTGCTGCTGATGATCCTGCTGCGCCCCATGGCGCGCCTGCGCCGCATAGCCAGCCTGCTGCCGACGCTTGCCAGCGGGGGCTTCGAGGATGTCAGGGCTGCAATTCCCGCTAGCCGTCATCGACTGCCGGACGAGATTGACGTACTAGAGAGCACCACCCTGTCACTCTCTCGTCAGCTCGAGAAGCTCGAAGGGGAAGTAGAGGAACGCGGCGACCAGCTAGCGACACGCGTCAACGAGCTGGCCAAGGAGCGGGACTTCGTCAACAGTCTGCTGGATACCGCTCGCGTCTTCATCATCGCCCAGGACAGCAGTGGACGGATCAGCCTGGTCAACGACTATACCCGTGCGATGCTGGACCTGGATGATTCCTCGCTGCTGGGCCGCCATTTCGTCGACGTGTTCGAGGCCGGCCGTCCCTCGCCGTTGAGCACATTCGACATTCCCCACCAAGAAGAGCGGACGTTGCATACCCCGGACCAGCGCCTCCATACCATCGCCTGGTACCATGCCCCGCTGCCATCGGGCAGCGACGACGGCAAGGCACGGATCTCGGTGGGGCTCGACATCACCGAACGCAAGGCAGCGGAGGCGCGCCTGACCTGGCTGGCCGAACGCGACCCCCTCACCGAGCTCCATAACCGACGCTACTTCCAGGACGCTCTGCAGCAGGCGCTGTGGCGCGAGTCACGCGGGGCCGTGCTGCTGCTCGACCTGGATCAGTTCAAGGAGGTCAACGAGCTGAGCGGCCACCACGTCGGCGACCGTCTGCTGCGTGAGGTGGCCGAGACCCTCGTACTAAACCTGGGGTACCGCGGGATCATCGCCCGCCTGGGAGGCGACGAGTTCTCGCTGCTTCTGGAACATGCCGATGCGGACCAGGCGATCCAGGTGGCCCAGCACATCTATCAGCTGCTCGACAGCCTGGGATTCACCGCCGCTGGACGACGCCATCGGGTCACCGCGAGTATTGGCATCGCCCTCTTCCCCTCTCACGGCGCGACGCCGGCCGACATGATGGCCAGCGCCGACGTGGCCATGTACAAGGCCAAGGAGAGCGGCATCCAGCACTGGCACCTGCTCTCGCGATCCGAGAATGCCAAGGACGAACTGCAGAAGCGTGTCTACTGGGTCGAACAAGTACGCAGCGCCCTGGCAGAGGACAGCTTCGAACTAGTGGTGCAGCCGATCATGCGGCTGGAGGATCGCGACGTGAAGCACTACGAGGTGCTGCTGCGCATGCGCGATGCCGACGGCAGCCTGATCTCTCCCGCCGCGTTCATCCCGGTCGCGGAGCGCAGCGGACAGATCGTGCAGATCGATCGCTGGGTGCTGCGTCACAGCCTGCAGCTGCTCAGCGAGATACAGGATCGTGGCATCTGCCTGGCAGTCAACCTGTCCGGCCAGTCCCTGCACGATGAAGGCTTGAAGCAGTTCCTGGCCGATGAACTGGCCGCCAGTGGTGCCGACCCCCACCACCTTATCCTCGAAGTTACCGAAACCGCCGCCGTGACCGACTTCTCCACGGCGCGCGGCGTGCTGCAGGCACTTCGCGACCTCGGATGCCGGACCGCCCTGGACGACTTCGGGGTAGGGTTCAGTAGTTTCCACTATCTCGGACAGCTGCCGGTGGACTACATCAAGATCGACGGTTCATTCATTCGCAGCCTGTTGATCAGCCCAGAGAGCCGAGTGATCGTTCAGGCCATCGCGGATATCGCCGCCGGGTTCGGCAAGCAAGCGATTGCCGAATTCGTCGACCAGGAAGCCCTGCTGCCGGTGTTGGAGTCCTACGGAATCGCCTACGGCCAAGGTTTTCATCTGGGCAGGCCGTCGCTACTCAGAGAAACATTCGAGCAAACACACAGCACTGCTACGCAGTGCGGGCTAAAAGGAGGTAGCCGGTGAGAGACGACACAACAAAAGACCAGCGACGGGCCATGCCCGCCCCCTCTGGAAACGATATCGACCCCGACCAGCTTCTCGACCATTTCAGATTGATCATCGCCCACACCCCAGAACAAAAGGAACGGGCTTTTGCTCTTCGGCATGCGGTTTTCCATGAAGAGCTGCATTATGAGATAGGGGAGAAGACTAGCAGTCCACTAGAAAAAGATACGCATGATCAAAACTCTATATTATGCCTTCTTCAGCACAAATCGAGCAACATAGATGCCGGCTGCTTGAGAGTGGTCATCATTGACAGGTCTAACAACCATCCACAAAAAAGGCTGCCGCTGGAAGAATACAGCGGACACAGCTTAGAGGGCTCTGAATTTCATCCCGAAAAATTTCCGAAAAGTTTGATATGCGAAGTATCTCGACTTGCCGTTCACCCGCTTTTCAGGAAAAAACCTGAATTCAAGCAATAAGTGCAGCACCTGCGGTATCCAGGGCTCCTGAGTATTCCCCCAGGAATACCTGTGCCGGTGTCCGATAGCCGAGCCGTTTTCGAGGGCGGTCATTCAGCTTCCTGAGCACCCTGCGAAGCTCGGCATCGGTGACCTGGCGGAAGTCCGTTCCCTTGGGAAAGTACTGCCGTATCAGGCCATTGGTGTTCTCGTTGGTCCCACGCTGCCCGGAGCAGTAGGGATCACAGAAGTATGTCGCTGCTGTCACTGCCTTGGACACGGCTTGGTGCTCGGCGAATTCGGAGCCATTGTCCAGCGTGATGGTCTGGACCGCGCCCCGACGAGGTTTC
>NZ_FPAQ01000045.1 GCF_900116405.1 Halomonas saccharevitans
CCTGTGGGCCCTCGCCTGCGAGGCAATGGGCAAGCCACACGGCAGCCGGGCCACGACATGACGGCAGTGTCCCAGTGCCTGCGGGTCAGGGAGCGTCGGGCCGGTAGGAGAACCCCTGGCGGTCCTATGAGGCTCCCGCCCTCCGGGGCAGGGTGACCCTCGAGCGTAGAGCAGGGTAGCTCCGCGACGAAGTGATGACAGGTCGGTACCCAACCCACGAATACCAGAGAGATCCACCGTCGCTGATAGCCCCTCGCTTCCTGACCCGTAGGCATTGAGGACAACCGCATGCACTGAAGAGACAACCGAGCCCTTGACAGGTCAATCCATACCAGGACCCCCTCTTCGACCTGTCCCCGGCGCCCCTCGTTAAGCCCAACTGGGATTAGCCTGCTCGGTCTACTTGCCTGCTGGCCCGCTTCGGCGGACCATGGCGGCCCCTTTCCAGCCTGGATGAGCGCCCATGACCGCCAATCGCCCCGACCCCCTCGCGGCCACCCGCGCCTGGGTGGAGACCTTCGTGGTCGCCCACGACGTCTGCCCCTTCGCCGGCCGCGAGGTGGCTCGCGACAGCATCCGCAGCGTGGCGGTGCCGGCCCACGACCGTGAGGCGGCGCTGCTGGCGCTCTTCGACGAGTGCCGCCACCTGGAGGCGAATCCCGAGGTGGAGACGACCCTGCTGGTGCTCACCGAGGGGCTCGAGGACTTCGACGACTACCTGGACCTGCTGGAGATTGCCGAGGCGCTGCTGGCCGATCAGGGCTACGAGGGCACCTTCCAGCTGGCGAGCTTCCATCCGGACTACGTCTTCGCCGACGCCGAGCCGGACGATCCCGCCAACTTCACCAACCGCTCGCCCTATCCGATGTGGCACCTGCTGCGCGAGGCGGGCCTGGAGCGGGCCCTCGAGCATCATCCCGACCCCGAGGGCATCCCCGCGCGCAACGTCGAGGCGATGCGCGAGCTGGGCCATGAGGCGCTCGCCGAGGCGCTGGCCAGGCTGCGCGGCTAGGTTTTCCTGCCCCGGGATTGAGCGCTTGGGCTAGACGATATCCAGCGGCGGCTTGCGGCTCGGCGCCGAGAAGGCGGCGTTGAGGCGCTCAAGGCTCGCGTCATCCAGCTCGACCGCCAGGGCGGCGGCGTTCTGGGCCACGTGATCCAGGCCGGTGGCCTTGGGGATGGCGATCACGTCGCGCTGGGGGGCGCCACCGTTCGCGCCGACCGGGCGGATCGCCCAGGCCAGCAGCAGCTGGGCCGGCGTGATGCCAAGCGCCGCGGCGATGTCCGTCACCTCGGGGTGGGTGAGCAGGTCGCGGCGCAGGCTGCCGGCCTGGGCCAGCGGGCAGTAGGCCATGGTGGGAATGCCCTGCTTGCGCTGCCACGGCAGCAGCGAGTGCTCGATGCCCCGCGAGCCCAGGTGGTAGAGCACCTGGTTGATCGCGCAGGCGTCGCCGCCGGGCAGGCTTGAGAGCGTGGCCATCTCGTCGACGTCGAAGTTCGAGACCCCGAAGCGGCGGATCTTGCCCGCCTCGCGCAGCCGCTCGAAGGCCTCGAGGGTCTCCTCCAGCGGGATACCGCCGGGCCAGTGCAGCAGGTAGAGGTCGAGGTGGTCGGTGCCCAGGCGCTTGAGGCTCGCCTCGCAGGCGGCGATGGCGCTGTCGCGCCCGGCGTTCCAGGGATAGACCTTGGAGACCAGGAAGGCCTCGTCGCGTCGACCCTTGAGGGCCTCGCCCACCACCTCCTCGGCGCCGCCGTCGCCGTACATCTCGGCGGTGTCGATCAGGCGAAGGCCGGATTCGAGGCCGTGCTGCAGGGCATGCACCTCATCGCGGCGCGGGGCCAGCCCCTCGCCCAGGAACCAGGTGCCCTGGCCGATGGCCGGCAGCTCGATGGCGGGCTCGTGGGCGGTCGCCGCGAGGGTGACGCTGGGCGTGGTCGACATGGGATCTCCTGTTAATGGAAGTATTTTCCATTTATTCTGGTGGCACGCCGTCGACGATGCAATCGCGCGGTGTGGCCACGGGCGGCCCTGCGGGTCTATGGTGTAGTGGCTTGCCTGACCGAACCCCAGATCGACGAGGAGAACACATGACCATCAAGAATACCGCGACCGCACAGTGGAAAGGCGGCCTGAAGGATGGCGGCGGCAGCCTGTCTACCGGCAGCGGCACCCTGAAGGACGTGTCCTATGATTTCCGCAAGCGCTTCGAGGGCGCCGATGGCACCAACCCCGAGGAGCTGATCGGGGCGGCCCACGCTGGCTGCTTCTCCATGGCATTCTCGCTGGTGCTGGGCGAGGCCGGGTACACGGCGGACAGCATCGATACCGAGGCGACCGTGACCCTGGATCCGGACAGCCTCTCCGTGACCGCCGTGCACCTGGTCACCCGCGGCAAGGTGCCGGGCGCCGATCAGGCGGCCTTCGAGGAGGCGGCCAACGGTGCCAAGGACAACTGCCCGATCTCCAAGCTGCTGAACGCCGAGATCACCCTGGACGCCACGCTCGAAGGCTGAGCGCGGGTCGAGGAGCCTATCGCCACGGCCGGTGTCAGCGGCGCGATGGCGAGGTGATAAGTGAATTGGTAAACAGCGCAAGCAAGAGGGCCGCCTTCGGGCGGCCCTCTTTTGCGTATGGCGCGTATGGCGCGTATGGCGCGTATGGCGCGTATGGCGCGTATGGGCGAGTGCGGGCGCGAGGGCGCAATCGGGTGCCGGCCGGCTCAGTCCCGGTGGCGGTGGGCGGCGTCCACCAGGGCGCGGATCAGGCGCTGCTGGGGGCGGTTGAAGATCAGCCACTCTGGGTGCCACTGCACGCCCATCAGGAAGTCGTGCTCGCGGGACTCGATGCCCTGCACCAGGCCGTCGCGGTCCCGGGCGACGATCTCGATGCCTCTGCCAGTCTTCTGCACGGCCTGGTGGTGGAGGCTGTTGATGCGACACCAGGTGACCTCGAGGATGCGGTAGAGCTGGCTGTCGGCGACGATATCCACGGTCTTGCGCGGCAGCACGGTGCGCCGGCGCTTGAGCCCCTCGTGGGTGGTGTAGATGTCCGGGTCGAGGGTGCCGCCCAGGTGCACGTTGATCAGCTGGGCGCCCCGGCAGATCCCCAGCGTCGGCGTGCCCTCGGGGATGAAGCGCTTCAGCAGTTCGAGCTCGAGCTCGTCACGCTGCGGGTCGACGCGCACGTCCAGGCGCACCTCGTCGTCGTAGAGGTGGGCCTGGATGTCGTCGCCGCCGCCGATGATCAGGCCATCGAGGTGCGAGGGGACGGGGCGCGAGGGCGACAGCCGCTGTGGCCGGCCGCCGTGGCGCCATATGGCGAACCAGTCGAACCACCAGGCGATACGGCTCTTGGCATCGGAGGTGGTGATGCCGATCAGGGGACGTGGCGAGTGACTCATCGTGTGGAGATCCAGCGACGCAGGCGAATCAATAGCCGGCGGGGGGCCGACGGGCGGTGGCGGGCGAGGAACTGGGCGCTGCGCTCGGCCAGGGTCTCGGGGGTGGCGGCCAGCCGCTCGACCTCGAGCCAGCGGTTCCACTCGGTGACGGCTCCCCAGCCAGGCTCGGAGAGCTGGGCGTTGGGCAGGCGGTAGTGAAAGGTCGGCCGCGCCTTGACCAGCCGATTCTGCAGCAGCTCATGGGGAAAGTCGGGCGCGAGGTGAGCGAACAGCGGCAGCATGTCCAGTTCCCGGTTGCGGGTCGGGTTGTCCGCCAGGTAGTCGGCGATCAGCGTCTCGAGATCCGGGGCGTAGTCCGGGTCGAGGATCTTGAGGGCATAGGCCCGGGGGAAGGGGTTGGCATGCGGCAGCACCTCCCGGGTGATGTCGACGTGGATCTGCTCGCGCAGCCAGGCGGCGCTGAGCATGTAGGCGCGCAGATAGGCCAGCAGGCTCTCGACCTCGAGGCTCGGCACCTCGGGGTTCAGGTGCAGGCCGAAGCCGTAGAGCAGGCTGGCGTCGCTGCCCTTGGCACCGTGCTGGCGCAGCGCTTCGAACAGCGCATCCAGCTCGTCCAGCTCGTCCCAGGGCACCGGCGGACAGACGATCTCGGTGGGCACCAGGCCGGTCACCATATCGCCGATCAGCTCGCGGGTGCGGGCGTGGAAGTCCCGACGCATGCGCTCCCACTCGCTGTCGATGGCGTCCTCGGCGGCCATCACCTCCTGGTCGGGGTGGGCGTACTGGGTGTCGAGCTCGATGCCGAAATCTCCCCAGCGACCGCCGACGACCTTGAGGCGATGGGGGCTCAGGACCTCGATGTCGCCGCCGAACAGCGTCTGCACCAGCTCGGCCGTGCGATGCGGCGGCAGGCCGGCGAACTCGATCTCCACCCCGACGCGGCGCGTCTCGCCGTCGGCATTGCGGGGTTCGGGTGGCGGTTGCGGCGTCATGTCGGCATCCTGTAGGGCATGGTGTCGGCAGCCTAACATACTGCCTCACGAATCATGGACGCGACGCCTGTCGCGTTCCTTCGCCAGTGGAGAGGGAATAGTGGAGAGGGAATCTTGCCTGTAGCGCACCGGATGTTCGTTGTCTTTCGCGGCCTGCTGGTCTGGCTGCTGCTGTCGGTGCTGCTGCTTCCGGCGGTCGCGTCGGCCCAGACCCTGCCGCTGTCCGGCCTGACCAACGGCGGCGAGTCGACTCAGACCCACGATCCCGAGGCCTTCCAGGCCTCGCTGGACGAGGTGATCGGCACCCTGGAGAACGCCGAGGAGCGCCAGGCGCTGCTCGAGAGCCTGCGCCAGCTTCAGCAGGCCCACGATGTGTCCGCCGAAGAGGGCGGGCTGACCCGCCCCCAGGGGCTGCTCGGGGCGTTGGCGGAGACCATCACCGAACTGGGCGAGCAGGCCGACTCCGGCCACTCGCCGGTGGACGAGTGGCGCCGCCAGCTGCGCCAGGGCTGGACCGACCTGGTCAACCTGGTGGTCCAGACCGGCAATGCCGAGCTTCTGCGCTTCGTCATCGAGTTCGCCGTGCTGCTGGCGATCTGGGCCGGCCTGCTGGTGATCCTGATCGCCCTCGGGCGGCAGCTGGCCAGGCGCCGCGGCTGGCCCCTGGACCTGCCCCGCGAGCCCCGCGGCTGGCTGTTGGCGGTGCACTTCCTGCGCCGCATGCTGCCCTGGACCCTGGCCTTTCTGCTGGTGTTGGGCATCGCTCAGCTGGTGCCGCCGAGCGCCGGGCGCACCGCGACCCTGGTGACCGCCTACGTGGCGCTGTGCGGGCGCACCCTGTCGGTGGTGGTGGAAACGGTGATCTCGGTGTTCACCAGCGGCCATCGCTTCACGGCGGTGCAGATCCTGCAGCACCAGAGCCTGCGTACGCTGTTCGTCATCGGCGCGCTGATCGCGCTGGGCGATGCCTTCAACTCCACGCGGCTCTCCGGCATCATCGGCACCGATCTGGCGAGTTTGATGTCGATCCTGTCCAATATGCTGGCGGCGCTGATCAGCGCGCGCTTCATCGTCCGCTTCAAGCGCCCCATCCAGCACCTGATCCGCAACCGGCCCTATGGGTTACGCCGCGATCGGGGCAGCATCGGCGAGGTGATGCGGCTGGTCGGTGGCCTGTGGCACGTGCCGGCCATGCTGCTGGTGGGCGGCTCCCTGCTGGCGATCTTCATCACCGTGGGCGACGTGGGCACGGCACTGGCGCGCTCGATCATCTCGGCCTCGCTGCTGGTGTTGACCCTGGTGGTGACCGGCCTGATCCGCCGCCACGGGCAGCGCCGCTCCGCACACCGCCGCATGAGCGACTACCGTCGGCGTCTGGAGCGCTTCGGCTATGCGCTGTCCCACGTGGTGGCCTGGATCGCCTTCGCCGAACTCTCGCTGCAGGTGTGGGGCGCCTCGCTGATCGGCATCGGCCAGCAGGGGGTGGCCAGCGTGCGCATCGGCCAGGCGCTGCTGGCCATCGGTTTCACCCTGCTGCTGGCCTGGCTGATCTGGATCTTCGCCGATACCGCCATCCAGCGCGCCCTGACCAGCCCGGCCCGGGCCCGTGGACGGCGCGTCAACATGGCTCGGGCGCAGACCATCACGCCGATGATCCGCAACATCATCTTCGCCACCATCGTGATCATCGCCGCCATCGTCGGCCTGGCCAATCTCGGGGTGAACGTCACGCCGCTGCTGGCCGGTGCCGGTGTGATCGGCCTGGCCGTCGGCTTCGGCGCCCAGACCCTGGTGCAGGATCTGATCACCGGCATCTTCATCCTCATCGAGGATTCGCTGGCGGTGGATGACTTCGTCAGGATCAACGGCCACATGGGCAGCGTCGAGGGACTGACCCTGCGCACGGTGCGTCTGCGCGACCTGGACGGCATCGTGCATATCATCACCTTCAGTCGCATCGAGTCGATCCATAACATGTCGCGTCAGTTCGGCGTCGCCCTGATGCGCATCCGTATCCCCTACGACATGAAGATCGACGACGCGACCACGCTGATCCAGGAGACGGCCCAGCAGCTGCGCCAGGACCCGATGATGCGCCACCACATCTGGTCGCCGTTGGAGATGCAGGGCATCGACAGCTTCGAGGACGGCTGCGCCATCCTGCGGATGCGCTTTCGCACCGCGCCGGAGATGCAGTGGGACGTGGCGCGCGCCTATAACCTGCTGCTCAAGCAGCGCATGGAGGCCCTGTCGGTCGATCTCGGCGTGCCGCGGCTCAGCGTCAGCATGGAGGGCCAGGGCGGTGGCCGCCTGGATGGCACCGGCGAGGGCGCCGAGGGTCGCGACGCCAGTGGCCGCCGGCCCGGCGAGGCGGAGGCCGCCGACCCGGGCAGAGAAACCAGCGCCCGGGGCGCCGCCCCGGACCCGGGTTAAGCGCGCGTGGCGACCCATCAGATCACGGTCGAGCGTCGCGATAGCCTGCACCTGAAGATCTCCCGGGTGCTGCGCGAGGAGAGTTCGCACCGGCTCGACGTCTATCTGTTCGTGCCGGCCGAACTCGGCCTCAATGCCCATGTGCTCTCGGAGGAGGCGTTCTACCACGGCGCAATCCACGTCAAGCGCACCTACTACAGCGATCGTCACCGGCTGCCGCTGGTGATGAGCCGCCTGGCCGGTAAGCGCCTCGATGCCGACCAGTATCGCCTGGGGCTGAGCCTCTACGCCTACCAGTACGTGGTGGCCATGGAGCGCTCGACCCAGACGCTGCTCGATCAGGCGAGGCGCACGCGCAAGGCTGAGAAGCGCGTCGGCGACAAGGCCGAGAAGCGGACCGGCGACAAGGCCGAGACCCTCGAGGAGGCCGCTCGGTCGGGCGCCTCGGAGGACGAGACGGCCCAGGCTGGGCGGCTGCGCGAGCAGCTCGAGGAGACCCTGGAGCTCTCCAGCGGCATCCTGCGTCGTCTGCGCCGCCAGGAGCCGAGCGACGAGAGCCTGCACCGCTACTACGCCAACATCGACAACTACCTCTCCTGGTTCACCGAGCAGCGGCTGCTGGAGCTGATCGCCCACCTGCCGCGGGGCAACGACTACCGCGAGATTCGCGAGCGCCTGCTGGGGGTCTGCCGGGAGGAGGACGATCATCGCCGCAAGCGCGAGTACAACGCCGAACGGGTCACCCGCGACCCGACACGGATGTCCAACAAGATGCGGCTCTTGCGCCGGCTGATCGAGTATCCCGTGACCCTCAAGCAGCGCAGCCAAGAGCTCGGCGGCGGCGAGGAGAAGGCGGTAAAGGGCCTGGCCACGGCGGTGGTGATGGTCTTCGTCACCCTGGGCCTGCTGGAGGCGCGGGCGGCGCTCGGGGACATCACCGCGCTGTTCGTGCTGGCGCTCGCCGTGCTCTATGCGCTGCGCGAGGTGTTCAAGGACGACCTGCGCGTGACCCTCTGGCGCCTGCTGCGCCGGGGGCGACCCAAGTGGCGACGCCAGTACCTGGATGCGAACAGCAACGCCGTGCTGGGCCGCCAGCTCGAGTGGTTCGACTACCAGCGCTATCCGCGCCTCGACGAGGAGATTCGCCGGGTGCGCAAGCGCAACATGGCCCAGCGCGAGGAGGTGGTGCTGCACTACCGTTCGAGCTCACGGATGTCGCCGACGCGCTTTCTCAGCGGCTACGACCGCACTCGGGAGACGCTGACCCTGGATCTGTCGCCGCTGGCGCGGCTGATGAGCAAGGGCAGCCACCACGTCTACCGTCTCGAGGAGAAGGGGCAGGTGGTGCGCGAGCCGGTGGAGAAGCGCCACCTGATCAACCTGGTGATCCGCGAGGTGGAGGGCAACGGCACGCCGCTGCTGCAGCGCTGGAAGATCGTCATGAGCCGCTCGAAGATCGTCGACGTGGAGCTGGTGCACGAGGAGGGGCCCGAGGAAGGGGCGGAGTCAGCCAAGCCTGAGTGAGCCGTCTCCGAACGAGCCGCGTCTCGGTGGCGGCCCGTTCGGGCGATGTGCGTCGGCCGTTCAAGCCAGGGCGCAGTTACCCTGAGCCCTGGCGTCGAGACCTGGATGCTCGACCTGTCTGAAAAGTCTGCTCTCAGGCAACGATATGTGCACGCCAGGCGAAATATGGCCCCCAAGCTGCTGGCCAACGGGCGACGATCACCTCTTGATCGCCCGGGGTCTCCAGCACGAGACGTTCGCGCTTCAGGTCCTCGGGCTCGCCGGGCCTGGATCGGGTCCAGGCCTCGAAGGTCTCGGGGAGGTTTGGGTACTCAGTCGACATCGGCGGTCTCCTTGGCATGGGGTTCGATGACGGGCGCCTGGCCCTGGAAGCGCGGCAGCACCTCGCGGCCGATCTCCTCGAGGGTCTCGTCCAGGGGGCGCTGGTTGCGGCGGAAATGCAGGCCGATATGGTTGACGCCAGCCGCCTGCATCGCCTCGAGCTCGCGGATCAGGCCCTCGCGGCCGGCGCTGATGCCAAAGCGGTGCCGGGTCGTGGGGGCATCGGGGCGCTCGAGCAGGTCCAGATGAATAAAGCTGACATAGGGCTTGTCGCCGGCGACCTGGCGCCACAGCCCGACGCGCTTGATGTGATCCTGCGGTGTGCCGGGGTAGGCGAGCCAGCCGTCCATCTCGCGGCCCACCCAGTGGGGCGACTGCTGGGCGAGACCGGCCGCCAGCAGCGGTGGTTGAGGGGCATGGGGTAACACGGCCTGCCCCGATGACAGCCGGGTATCCACCTGTCCCTTGAGAATCTTGATCGCACCGCGGAACTGGGCGCCACGCTGGGCAAAGTCCTCTCCGAACAAGGGATACTCCACGGGGCGGTCGCCACTGGCGACCCCCAGCAGCAACCGGTTGCCGCTCAGGGCCTGCACGGTGGCCGCGGCCTTGCGGACCAGCCAGGGCTGGCGCAACGGTAATACCGCGGCGGCGGTCCCCAGCAGCAGGTGGTCGGTATGGCGCGCCAGGTAGCCCAGATAGGTGAACAGCTCGAAGACCTGGCCGGCGTCGCCGAAGGCGGGGTCATAGAGCGGGACATCGCGCAGCCAGGCGGCACGAAAGCCCAGGCGATCGACCTGGGCGATGCGCTCGGCATGGGCGTCCATATCGGGAACGCCGAAGGGGCGGGCGTCGTCGCGACGAGCGCGCTCGCCGCTCGGGCTCCAATCGTTATCCAGCGGTAGCTCTACCCCGAGGGTCAGCGGTCCTTGAGTGAGTCGCGTCAGTGACATGGCAAGAGTCTCCTGAAGACGCGCCCGGCGTCGTTCAAGGCGTCGGGCGCGTGGAGGGGATTAAGCGCGAGCCATGGCGGCGTTGCCGCGACGGTCGAGGCTGCCGGAGAGTCGAGTCAGGCCCAGGGCCAGGACGACGAAGCCGGCACCGATCCAGGCGGTATCGGTCAGGGCCATGCCCTCGACGACGTAGCCGCCGACCACTGAACCCAGGGCGATACCGATATTGAAGGCGGCGATGTTGAGGCCGGAGGCGACATCGACGGCTTCGGGCACGAAACGCTCGGCCTGCTGCACCACGTAGACCTGCAGCCCCGGCACGTTACCGAAGGCGAAGGCACCCCAGATCAGAACGGTCAGTACCGCAGCCACCGGATGGTTTGAGGAGAGGGTCAGCACGAGCAGGATGGCGACCAGGCCCGAGAAGATCAGGGTCAGGGCGCGAATGGGGCCCATGCGGTCGGCCAGCTTGCCGCCGTAGATGTTGCCGACGGCCACCGAGATGCCGTAGACCAGCATGATCAGGCTGACGGCGTTGTTGCCGAACCCGCTGACGTCCTGAAGGATCGGCGCCAGGTAGGTGAAGGCGGTGAAGGTGCCGCCATAGCCGAGGATGGTGATCAGGTAGACGAGCAGCAGGCGCGGATGGGTGAGGACCTTGAACTGCTGGCCAAGCGTGGCAGGTACGGACTGCTTGAGGTTGCTCGGCACCAGCAGGGCGCTGCCGATCAGGGCCAGGGCGCCAAGCGCCGAGACCACCAGGAAGGTGGCGCGCCAGCCGAAGTTCTGGCCGATCCAGGTGCCGAGCGGCACACCGGTGACCAGGGCCACGGTCAGGCCGGTGAACATGATGGCGATGGCGCTGGCTTCCTTGTCCTTTCTCACCAGGCTGGTGGCGATGGTCGAGCCGATGGAGAAGAACACGCCATGGGCCAGGCCGGTCAGGATGCGGGCCGTGATCAATGAGCCGTAGCCGGGCGCTTGCCAGGCCAGCAGATTGCCGGCGATGAACAGGGCCATCAGCCCCAGCAGCACCAGCTTGCGATTCATGCGGCCGGTCAGGGCGGTTAATACCGGCGCGCCGACGGCGACGCCGGCGGCATACAGGCTGACCAGCAGGCCGGCCGAGGGCAGTGAGACACTCAGGTCCTGGGCGATGGTGGGCACCAGTCCGACGATCACGAACTCGGTGGTGCCGATGGCAAAGGCACTGAGCATCAGTGCGTACAATGCAATGGGCATGGCAGATCTCCTTGGGGAAGCGAGGGAACGTCTAACGCTGAGGAGTCTGCGCCGGCTGTCTTATGCGATAAACCGGGGTAAAATCAAAACACCTTTACGATATCGACAATAGTGTGGCGGCCATGGGGAGGACACATGCAGAGTCGAACCGAGGACCTTCAGCTATTGGTGGCCGTGGTCGACAGCGGTGGCTTCAGCGCCGCTGCACGCCTGATGGGGGTCCCGGTGGCGCGGGTATCACGCGCCGTGCAGCGCCTGGAGCAACAGCTCGACACTCCCTTGCTTAATCGCACCACGCGCAGCGTGACCCTGACTAGCGAGGGCCGTATCTTCATCGACCGGGTCAGGGCCGGGCTGAACACCTTGGAAGAAGCCGAGGAGGCGATGCGGCTGAGTCGCGAGCGACCCGGAGGGCGTCTTCGGGTCGATGCCGCCACGCCCTTCGTGCTGCATCAGCTGGTGCCCCTGATCGGGGCGTTTCGCGCGCACTATCCGGGGATCGAGCTGGAGCTGTCGGCCTCGGATGACATCATCAACCTGCTCGAGCAGCGAACGGATGTCGCGATTCGCATCGGCAGCCTGGAGGATTCCACCCTGCATGCCCGCCCGCTGGGACGCTCTCCCCTGCAGCTGGTCGCCAGTCCGCCGTATCTGGAGCGTCATGGCGTGCCGGTCAGCCCCGCGGCGCTGCGCGATCATCAGCTGCTGGGGTTTCTGAATGCCGACAACCTCAATCGCTGGCCGGTGGAGGGACTGACCCAGGAGGGCCCCAACATCCGCTCACAGCTGAGCACCTCCAGCGGGGAGGTCATGCGCCAGCTGTGCCTGGCCGGCGAGGGGATCGCCTGTCTGTCGCGCTTCATGATTCAGGACGATCTCGTCCAGGGGCGGCTGGTCACCCTGATGACGGATCGCATGATCAGCCCCAACCCGCGCGAAATGGTCCAGGCCGTCTATTACCGCAACACGGCGCTGTCGGGGCGGATCGGAGCCTTCCTCGATTTTATAGCTCAACGGCTTAGGCTTTGATCGCACTGAGTGATGGCCATCGACACATGCCCGATATCGTGGGGTGGAGATGTGCCGAGTCAGGCCTCTGCTGTTAGAGCGTCAGGTTTTCGGGGCCAAAGGAGTCCGGCAGCAGCGCCTCCATGGTGTAGTCGCGCAGCAGCCGGCCCTGGGCGTCGACCACTCGGATGCGGGTCGCGGGGGTGGCGAACTCGCGGATGCGCTGGCGGCAGTCGCCGCAGGGCGTGCAGAGATGCTCCCCCGGGCCGATCACGTAGACCTCGCGCAGCTCGCGCTCGCCGGCGCTGACCAGGGCGGCGATGGCCGAGGCCTCGGCGCAGAGCCCCTTATTAGTGGGCGACTTCGACGTTGGCGCCGGCGTAGCGGGTGCCGCTCTCCCCGATCACCAGCGCGCCGACCGGATGGTGTGAGTAGGGCGCGTAGGCCCGCTCGCGCACGGCGATCAGCTCGCCGACGATCTCCGCCTCGATCTCACCGTTCATGCCTTGCCCTCCCGGGCCGCGTCGTCGCGCAGCACGCTGTCCAGGGCGATCTCCATCATCTCGTCGAAAGTGGTGGCGCGCGCCTCGCTGGAGAGCGAGTCGCCCTTGAGGATGTGGTCGGACACCGTGCAGATGGTCGCGGCCCGGGCGCCGAACTCGGCGGCCACGCCATAGAGGCCGGCGGCCTCCATCTCCACGCCGACGATGCCGTAGCGCTTGAGCAGCTCGGCGGTCTCGGGGCGCGGGTCGTAGAAGAGATCCGCCGAGAAGAGGTTGCCCACCTTCACCGGCACGCCCAGCGCCGCGGCCGCGTCCGCCGCATGGCGGGTCAGGTCGAAGTCGGCGGTGGCGGCGAAGTCCATGCCGGCGAAGCGCGACCGGTTGACGCCGGAATCGGTGCAGGCGCCCAGGCCGATCACCACGTCGCGCATCGCCACGTCGTCGCGCACCGCGCCGCAGGAGCCGACCCGAATCAGCCGCTTGACGCCGTACTCGGTGATCAGCTCCTTGGCATAGATCGACACCGACGGGATGCCCATGCCGTGGCCCATCACCGAGATCGGTCGGCCCCGGTAGGTGCCGGTGAAGCCGGACATGTTGCGCACGGTGTTCACCTCGCGCACCTGTTCGAGGAAGGTCTCGGCGATGTAGCGCGCGCGCAGCGGGTCGCCGGACATCAGCACGGTATCGGCGAAGTCGCCGCGTTCGGCGTTGATATGGGGCGTGGCCATCACAAGGCTCCTGTGTCAGCGGGTCGCAGAAAGCGTTTCGCGGCATCGGGAAGAAAGCTCTCGCCGTCTTCCATGGGCGGCAGGCCCAGGTGTACCGCCAGGCTCTGGCCGATATCGGCGAAGCTCGCCCGCGCGCCCAGCGAGCCGGGTTTGATCCCGGCGCCGAGTGCCAGCACCGGGATGTGCTCGCGGGTGTGATCGGTGCCGGCCCAGGTGGGGTCGCAGCCGTGGTCGGCGGTGAGGATCAGCAGGTCGTCTTTCTCGAGCTTTTCCAGCAGCTCCGGCAGCCGGGCATCGAAGGCCTCCAGCGCCGCGGCGTAGCCCGCCACGTCGCGGCGATGGCCGTAGAGCATGTCGAAGTCGACGAAGTTGGTCATGATCAGCGAGCGCTCGCCGGCCTCATTCATGGCCGCCAGGGTGGCGTCCATCAGGGCGTCGTGGCCGCTCGACTTGAGGGTGCGGGTAATCCCGCAGTGGGCATAGATGTCGGCGATCTTGCCGATCGCCACCACGTTGCCGCCGTCGTCATGAAGCCGCTGCAGCACCGTGGGGGCGGGCGGCTCGACGCTGTAGTCGCGGCGGTTGGCGGTGCGGGCGAAGCTCGCGGCATCGGCGCCCGCGAACGGGCGCGCGATCACCCGGCCGATGTTGTAGGGCTCGAGCAGTCGCCGGGCGATCTCGCATACCTCGTAGAGGCGCTCCAGGCCGAAGGCCTCCTCGTGGGCGGCGATCTGGAACACCGAGTCCGCCGAGGTGTAGACGATGGGCTTGCCGCTCTCGACGTGGGCCTCGCCGAGCCGGGCGATCACCTCGGTGCCCGAGGTGTGGCAGTCGCCGAGCACGCCGGGCAGCTCGGCCTCCTCGACCAGCGCCTCGAGCAGCTCGGGGGGAAAGCTCTGCTCGCGATCCGGGAAATAGCCCCAGTCGAAGCGCACCGGCACGCCGGCGATCTCCCAGTGGCCGGAGGGGGTGTCCTTGCCCGAGGAGAGCTCCCGGGCGTGACCGTAGGCGCCAACGACCTCGTCCGGCGCCGCGACGCCCTCGGCCCAGTTACCGGTGCTCTCGCGGTGGGCATGCAGGAGCCCGAGCCGGGCGAGGTTCGGCAGCGCGAGCGGGCCCTGGCGGCCCGGGCCGTCTGCGTCTGCGGCGAGGTTGGCCTCGCCCCGGGCGCAGGCGGCGGCGATATGGCCCAGGGTGTCGGCGCCGGCATCGCCGAAGCGCTCGGCATCCGGCGTGGCGCCGATGCCGAAGGAGTCGAGGACCAGCACGATGGCGCGGCTCATGGCACCTCCCGACGGATCACGTCGTGGGTCAGTGGGGGCAGGGCGATCCGCTCGTCGCCGACGCGCATGGCGTCGCGCAGCTGTCGCCCGGCGGTTTCAGCATCGTCCACGCTGGCGGCATGAACCAGCGCCAGGGGGCGGTGGCCGTCGACGAATTCCCCTAGCGAGGCGATGCGAGAGAGGCCGACGGCGGGGTCGATGGCCGCGCCCGGTGTGCGCCGTCCCCCGCCGAGGGTCACCACGGCGAGGCCCAGCGCGCGGGTGTTGATCGCCTGCACCCGCCCGGGCCGCTCGGCGTAGATGGCGCGCACCACCGGCGCCTCCGGCAGGTGGGCGGCGGGGCGCTCGAGCAGGTCGCTCGGCCCGCCGAGTCCCGCCACCATGCGCGCGAAGCGTTCGGCGGCTGCCCCGGAGGCGAGTGTTTTGTCCAGGCGCGCCAGGGCGGCCTCGTGAGAGTCGGCCAGGCGGCCGGCCATCAACAGCTCGGCGGCCAGCCGGCGCGTCACCTCGAGCAGACGCCCATGGCGCTTCTCGCCGTTCAGCAGGCGGATCGCCTCGTGCACCTCGAGGGCATTGCCGGCGCGGGGCGCCAGCGGCTGGCTCATGTCGGTGACCAGCGCCGTGGTGCGGGTGCCGGCGCGGCTCGCCACCTCGGCGATGGTCGCGGCGAGCTCCCGGGCGGCGTCGGCGCTGGGCATGAAGGCGCCGCTGCCCACCTTGACGTCCATCACCAGGCCATCGAGGCCGCAGGCGAGCTTCTTGCCGAGGATCGAGCTCACGATCAGCGGCAGCGACTCCACGGTGGCGGTGACGTCGCGCACCGCATAGAGGCGACGGTCGGCCGGGGCGAGGTCGGCGGTCTGGCCGATGATCGCCACGCCGACCTCGCGCACCAGGCGGCGAAAGGTGGCGGTGTCGGGGCTCACCGAGTAGCCGGGGATCGCCTCCAGCTTGTCCAGGGTGCCGCCGGTGTGACCCAGCCCCCGCCCGGAGACCATCGGCACGTGGCCGCCGCAGGCGGCGATCCAGGGCCCCAGCACCAGCGAGACAAGGTCGCCCACGCCGCCGGTGGAGTGCTTGTCGAGCACCGGCCCCGGGAGGTCGAGGCCGGACCAGTCGAGCACCTCGCCGGAGTCGCGGATCGCCTCGGTCAGCGCCACGGTCTCGTCGGCGTTCATGCCCTTGAGGAAGATCGCCATGGCGAGCGCCCCCACCTGGGCATCGGAGAGCCGGCCGTCGGTGATGCCGGCGACCAGTTCCCCGATCGCCGTGCGATCGAGCACCTGGCCATCGCGCTTGGCCCGGATCAGCTCCTGGGGCAGCGACGCAGAGGGCAGGGCGGCCGCGCTCATCAGGCGCCTCCGGCTTTCCCGGTATCGACCTCTAGGGTCGCGAGCAGGTCGTCGAGCAGGCTCGATGCGCCAAAGCGGAAGTGCGCCGGGGTGAGCCAGGCCACGCCCATCAGGCGCTCCGCGAGCTTCAGGTAGGCCAGGGCGTCCTCGACGGTGCGCACACCGCCGGCCGCCTTGAAGCCCGCGTCGCCGCCGCTGTCGCGGATCGCGGTCAGCATGATCTCGGCGGCCTCGAGGGTGGCGTTTACGGCCACCTTGCCGGTGGAGGTCTTGAGAAAGTCGGCGCCGCCTTCGAGGGCCAGCTCGCTGGCGCGGCGGATCAGCGCCGGGTCCTTGAGCTCACCGGTCTCGAGGATCACCTTGAGCACGGCGTCGCCGGCAGCCTGCTTGCAGAAGGCAACCAGCTCGCGACCGGTCTCCTCGTCGCCGGCCAGCAGGGCGCGCCAGGGGAAGACCACGTCGATCTCATCGGCGCCGGACGCCGCGGCGCTGCGGGTCGCTCGGGCGGCGGCCATGATGTCGTCGCCGCCCGCGGGGAAGTTGGTGACCGTGGCCACCTTGACGATGCCCTGGAGGCCATGGGCCTTCAGCGCGCGCTGCGCGGTGACCACGAAGTCCGGGTAGACGCAGATCGCCGCCGGGGTGCCGGCCGGGGTCCTGGCGCGCTGGCAGAGGGCCTCGATGGTGGCGTCGGTGTCGTCGTCGTTGAGGCTGGTGAGGTCCATCAGCGCCAGGGCCTGGCGTGCGGCCTGCTGCAGTTCGGTCATGGGGGCTCCGGTATGGCGAGAGAGTGCGTGAAAAATGGAAGCGTCATAGTGCCGTCGTCGCCCGCCGCAGAGGGCCGACGACGGCGCGGTCAGGCGGCGGCCAGGGCCAGGAAGAAGCCGGCCAGAGACGCCGACATCAGGTTCGAGAGCGTGCCGGCCAGCACCGCCTTGAGGCCGAAGCGGGCGATCTCGTGGCGGCGGCTCGGGGCGATGCTGCCCAGCCCCCCGAGCAGGATGGCGATCGAGGAGAGGTTGGCGAAGCCGCACAGGGCGAAGGAGAGGATCGCCATGGTGTGGGGCGTCATGACCTGCCCGGTGGCGGCCACCAGCTGCTCACCCTCAAGGTAGGGGGCGAGATTGATATAGGCCACGAACTCGTTGACCACCAGCTTCTGGCCGATGAACGAGCCGGCGAGCGTCGCCTCCTCCCAGGGCACACCGAGCAGGAAGGCGAGCGGCGAGAAGAGCCAGCCGAGGATCAGTTCCAGGCTCAGCGATTCCATGCCGAACCAGCCGCCGATGCCGCCGAGCATGCCGTTGAACAGGGCGATCAGGCCGATGAAGGCGAGCAGCATGGCGCCGACGTTGGCGGCCAGGCGCAGGCCGGAGCTGGCGCCGGCCGCGGCGGCGTCCAGCACGTTGCTCGGGCGGTCCTCGTCCTCCTCGAGGCGCTCCTCCACCTCGGAGACGCTGTCCTCCGGCTGCTGGGTCTCGGGCATCAGCAGCTTGGCGAACAGCAGCCCTCCGGGCGCCGCCATGAAGGAGGCCGCCACCAGATACTCCATGGGGATGCCCAGGGCGGCGTAGCCGGCCAGCACCGAGCCGGCCACCGAGGCGAGCCCGCCGCACATCACCGCGAACAGCTGCGACGGGGTCATGCGGGCGATGAAGGGACGCACCACCAGCGGCGCCTCGGTCTGGCCGACGAAGATGTTGGCGGTGGCGGAGAGCGATTCGGTGCGTGAGGTGCCCAGTGCCTTCTGCAGGGCGCCGCCGAGGATGCGGATCACCCACTGCATGATGCCCAGGTAGTAGAGCACGGCGGTCAGCGAGGAGAAGAAGATGATCACCGGCAGCACCTTGATGGCGAAGACGAAGCCGGTGGCTTCGACGTCGGCCAGGCCGCCGAACACGAAGTCGATGCCGTCGTTGGCGTAGAGCACCACCTGGCTGACCGCGCCAGAGACGCTGGCAAGCACCGCCTGGCCGACCGGCACGTAGAGCACGAAGGCGCCGATGCCGGCCTGGATGGCGAAGGCGCCCAGCACGGTGCGCAGGCGAATCGCGCGGCGGTCTGAGGAGAACAGCAAGGCGATGGCGATCAGGGTCGCCATGCCGACCACGCTCATGAAGAGGGTCATGGGGCACCTATCCGATGGGGCGGCCTGGAGGGCAGGCATGCGGGTGAATGTGACGCGCGAGTGTGAGGTGAAAACTATCACATTCGATGTTATTTTTTTAACATTTTCAGCCCTCATTTCAGCCCTCATGGCCGCTACCGAAAGCTCGGCAACGACGTGTCGGCAAGGGGGCATCAGGAGAGCCTGAGCAGATGAACGAACGCAGTGTCCGGCGCCTCGCCCGGCTGAGTGAGGCCCTTGCCCATGGCGGCAGCCTGCGGCTTTCCGAGGCCGCCGTACTGTGCGGCGTCTCCGCGATGACCATCCGCCGCGACCTGGCCGCCGCCGAGAGTGGCTTGCAGCTGATGGGGGGGCACCTGGTGCGCAGCGACGATCCGCGCTATGCGCCGGTCTACGACCTGGATGCCCAGCAGGACCGCCACGCCGCGGCCAAGCGCCGACTCTGCCGGCGGGCGCTCGAGCGCATCGCGCCCGGCGATACGCTGTTCATCGACTGCGGGACGACCCTGATGCCGCTCGCCGCGGGCCTGCCGCATGACCAGTCGCTGACCGTGGTGACCTACGCCCTCAACGTGGCCGAGGCGGTGAGCCTGCTCCCGGGGGTGCGCCTGATTCTCTTGGGCGGGCTCTATCACGGCTCGTCGCGCTCCTTCGCCGATGACGAGGTGGATGCCGCCATCCGCCGTCTCGGCATCAACCAGGCCTTCCTCTCCGCCGCGGGCGTGCACGAGCGCCAGGGCCTGAGCTGTTTTCACTTCCACGAGGTGGCGCCCAAGCAGGCGGCCATCGCCACCGCGGCCAGGCGCCTGCTGGTGGTGGACGAGAGCAAGCTCGGCGTCATCCGCCCGATGCGCTTCGCCGGGCTCGACGACATCGACGAGATCATCAGCGACGGCGAGGGTGCGCGGCGCCTCGCCGCGGGTGAGCCCGCCCGGCCGTAGGTGGGGGATGGCCTTGGGGAGCGTGGAAAGCTGTCCGGCATCAAGGCAGGGCGCGCAAAGGATTGCTAACTTGTAAGGCGACTCATCGAGAACAACGACTGCCCATCGTCTGGAGACACGCCCTATGCAAGCCGCAGATGTCATGACGACTAACGTGATCACCGTCACTCCCGACAGCGATGTCGGCGAGATCGCCAGCCTGCTGCTGGAGCACGGCATCAGCGCCGTGCCGGTGGTTGACGCCGACGACCGGGTCCTCGGCATCGTCAGCGAAGGAGACCTGATGGCGCGGATCGAGCCCGAGGAAGATCAGCGCCGCTCCTGGTGGCTCAAGCTCTTCAGCGCCGGCGGCGATGCCGCGGACTACGTGAAGACCCACGGGCGCAAGGCCGGCCAGATCATGACCGCCAACCCCCTCACCGTGGGCGAGAACGAGCCGCTGCACCACATCGCCTCGCTGCTCGAGAAGCGCCGCATCAAGCGGGTGCCGGTGGTGCGCGACGGCAAGCTAGTGGGCATCGTCAGCCGCTCCAACCTGCTGCGCGGCTTCTCCCTGGATCGCCAGTCGGCCGGCGGTGACGATGGCCGCGCGATCCGCGATGCCATCCTCAAGGAGGTCGACGAGAACACCGGCGTGATGGTTGATCGCATCAACGTCATCGTCGCCGATGGCAAGGTGCAGCTGTGGGGGCTCGTCGAGAGCAAGGAGCAGCGCTGGGCCGTGCAGGTCGCCGCGGAGAACATCGACGGCGTCAAGGAGGTCGAGAACAACCTGGGCTTCGTGCCGCGAGGCGTCGGGGCGGTCTGATCCTCGATTCTGAGCTCGTCTGTCGTTCGCGCAAGCTCGATACCAACGCCAGCGGGGCGGCCAAGAGGCCGCCCCGCTGTCTTTTACGTCATCCGCTGCGTGCCGCGGCGGCGGACCGCGGCATTACGCCTCGGCGGCCTGCACCTTGGCAAGCGCCGCCTCCAGGCTCTCCAGGGTGCGCTCCGGGTGGTGGAGCTTGTCGAGGCCGAACAAGCCGATGCGGAAGGTCCGGAAGTGTTCGCCCTCGTCGCACATCAGCGGCACGCCGGCGGCGACCTGAACGCCGGCCTCGAGGAACTTGGCGACGATCGCCTCGTCATCGGCGTAGCTTACCACCACGCCCGGCGCCTCGAAGCCCGGCGCGGCCACGCTCTTGTAGCCGTGCTTGGCGAGCATCTCGCGCACCAGGCGGCCGACCTCGCGCTGCTCCTCGTAGACGCGATCGAAGCCGTACTGCCGAGTCTCGTTCATCACGTCGCGCAGCTGGCGCAGGCCGTCGGTGGGCAGGGTGGCGTGGTAGGCGTGCCCGCCGCCCTCGTAGGTCTCCATGATCGAGAGCCACTTCTTCAGGTCGCAGGCGAAGCTGGTGCTGGTGGTCTCCTCGATGATCTCGCGCGCCTGGCGAGAGAGCATGACCATGCCGCAGCAGGGGCTGCCGCTCCAGCCCTTCTGGGGGGCGCTGACCAGCACGTCGACGCCGACGTCCTGCATGTCGACCCACAGGGTGCCGGAGGCGATGCAGTCGAGCACCAGCAGGCCGCCCTGGTCGTGGATGGCGTCGGCGATCTTCTGCAGGTAGTCGTCCGGCAGCAGCATGCCCGAGGAGGTCTCGACATGGGGCGCGAAGACGATGTCCGGCTGCTGCTCGCGGATCGCCTCGACCACGTCCTCGATGGGCGGCGGCGCGAAGGGCGAGGTGACGTCGTCATCGTCCAGCCGGCGGGCCTTGAGCACGTTGACGTCGGAGGGGATCTTGCCCATCGACAGGATCTGGCTCCAGCGGTAGCTGAACCAGCCGTTGCGGATCACCAGGCAGCGGCGGTCCTTGGCGAACTGGCGCGCCACGGCTTCCATGGCGAAGGTGCCGCTACCGGGCACGATGACCGTCGAGTGCGCGTGGTAGACCTCCTTCAGCGTGGCGGACACGTCGCACATCACGCCCTGGAAGCTCTTCGACATGTGGTTCAGTGCGCGATCGGTATAGACCACCGAGTACTCGAGCAGTCCATCGGGGTCGACATCGGGTAGCAGTCCGGCCATTGCGGTCTCCCTGTTGTGGTTCGGGCCATTGCGTATGCCCCAGAGCATATTCGCAATCACGCGCTCAGGCCAGCCAGTGGCGCCCCATCGGCTATTGGCTCAGCGATCACCGGCGGCGGCCTGGGCGGCGTCGGACAGCGCCTCGCGATTGATGGCGGCGATCTGCTCGGCGGCACGCTGCAGGGCCGGCAGGCACGCAAGCGCCTTGTCGCGGGTCATGCGCATGATCGGCGCCTGGATCGCCAGGCCGGTATTCGAGGGGCCGTCGGGGTTGGGCGCCAGCACCGCGATGCACAGGAGCCCCGGCAGGAACTCCTCGTCGTCGAAGGCATAGCCCTGGCGGCGCACGGCCTCGATCTCGGCCTCGAGGGCCTCGGGATCGATGAGGGTGTTGCGCGTGAAGCTCTCCAACGACAGCTCATTGAGCAGTCGCCGACGCTGGGCGGGCGCCATCTGGGCGAGGAAGAGCTTGCCGCTGGCCGAGCAGTGCACCGGCACCCGGGAACCGGGGTGCAGATAGAAGCGCAGCGGTGCTGAGGTCTCCACACGATCGAGATAGAGCACCTCGCCGCCGGAGAGCGCGGTGATGTTGCAGCTCTCGCCGACCTCATCGACCAGCTTCCTCAATACCGCATGGCGGGCCCCGTGCACGGTGTCGTTGAGCAACAGCGACTCGGCCAGGCGGCGAAGGCGGCTGCCCTTGCTGTAGTGGCGGCCGTCGGCCTCGCGCTGCAGCATGCCCGAGGTCTCGAGCTGCTGGAGCATGCGATGCAGGGTGGGCTTGGGCAGGCCGGTCTCCTCGACCATACCCTGCAGCGTGAAGAACTGGTCCTTCCCCGCGATCACCTCCAGCAGAGCCAGCAGGCGCTGTGCCGGCGTATCGCCCTCGAGGCGGCTCATCTCGGATTTGGTCGTCATATCGGCTCTCCCTTTGGTCTCAAGGTAATTTGTTCCCGAAAAGAAATCAATTTGTACCGTTTTATGGAATTTTGTTGACGGGCCGTCGGTGGAGCGCTACGTTTTGGTCAGGTTCCATATATCGGAATCTTTGGTTTCAAAAAACGAATAAATACCGAAAAACACAGTCCCGGTATCAATGCCGCAACGAGATGGCGCCGACGCCAGATCCGATACCCAGCGCTCCCGTGGAGGTTCCCATGAGCACCGATAACAACGCAGACACCCGCCAGGTCGTGACAGGCAAGCAGACGATGACCCCCTCGGAGGCCTTCGTGGAGACCCTGGTCGCCAACGGGGTGACCGACATGTTCGGCATCATGGGCTCGGCCTTCATGGACGCCATGGACATCTTCGCCCCGGCCGGCATCCGGTTGATCCCGGTGGTCCACGAGCAGGGCGCGGCGCACATGGCCGACGGCTATGCCCGCGTCTCCGGCCGTCACGGCACGGTGATCGGCCAGAACGGCCCCGGCATCTCCAACGCCGTGACCGGCATCGCCGCGGCCTACTGGGCGCACACTCCGGTGGTCATCGTCACCCCCGAGACGGGCACCACCGGCATCGGCCTGGGCGGCTTCCAGGAGTGCCATCAGCTGCCGATGTTCCAGGAGTTCACCAAGTACCAGGGCCACGTGACACACCCGTCGCGGATGGCCGAGTACACCGGCCGCTGCTTCGACCGGGCGATGTCCGAGATGGGCCCGACCCAGCTCAACATCCCGCGCGACTACTTCTACGGCGAGATCGAGTGCGAGATCCCCGAGCCGGCGCGCCTCGACCGCGGCCCGGGCGGCAACAAGACCCTCAACGAGGCCGCCGAGCTCCTGGCCAACGCCAAGTTCCCGGTGATCGTCTCCGGCGGCGGCGTGGTCATGGCCGACGGCGTCGACGCCTGCCAGGCGCTGGCCGAGCGACTCGGCGCGCCGGTGGTCAACAGCTACCAGCACAACGACTCCTTCCCGGCCAGCCACCCGCTGTGGTGCGGCCCGCTGGGCTACCAGGGCTCCAAGGCCGGCATGAAGCTGATTGCCCAGGCCGATGTGGTCGTCGCACTGGGCACGCGCCTGGGGCCGTTCGGCACCCTGCCGCAGCACGGCCTGGACTACTGGCCGAAGGACGCCAAGATCATCCAGATCGACGCCGACCACAAGATGCTGGGTCTGGTGAAGAAGATCGCGGTGGGCATCTGCGGCGACGCCAAGGACGCCGCCGAGGCGATCACCGAGCGCCTGGCCAGCCGTGACCTGGTGTGCGACGCCACCAAGGCCAAGCGTGCCGACCAGATCGCCAGCGAGAAGGATGCCTGGGAGCGCGAGCTCGACGAGTGGACCCACGAGAAGGACCCGTTCAGCCTCGACGCCATCGACGAGGCCCAGGGCGAGACGCCGTTCTCCGGCGGCGAGTACCTGCACCCGCGCCAGGTGCTGCGTGAGCTCGAGAAGGCCATGCCCGAGGACGCGATGGTGTCCACCGACATCGGCAACATCAACGCCGTGGCGCACAGCTACCTGCGCTTCGAGAAGCCGCGCAGCTTCTTCGCGCCGATGAGCTTCGGCAACTGCGGCTACGCCTTTCCCACCATGATCGGGGCCAAGGTGGC